>NZ_JAZDQE010000030.1:0-46347 GCF_037963805.1 Cohnella sp. 56
TTTCGGCCGAAATGCACGGTTTTGGAGCAAATGCCTGCAATTATGCATCCTTTTAGGCGCGCGGCGCGAATAGCAGTAGCCTTTCGGCCCCAAAGCCTGCATATTTGCAGGTTTTGGGGTGTATGGACCGGCGGCGTGGCTAAAGCCTGTATATTTGCAGGTTTTGGGATGCGATGTCCACCGGCGCTTCTAAAGCCTGCATATTTGCAGGTTTTTCCGGTTGTTTGTCTAGAACTAGGCCGCTCAGCTCCGGCGCCTGAGGGTGGGGGTTCATTGCGTCCAGTTAAAGCCTGCACTGTTGCAGGCTTTACGGTTATTTGTCTGGGGCTAGGCCGGTCAGCTTCGGCGCCTGGAGGTGAAGCATTGGAAGGTGACACCTTCTTCGGAGGATGATTTTTTTTGACGGTGATGGGCGGTATGCAAAAAAACGGGAAGTGGCTGGTGTATGAACGAGGGTACCGCGCCAAAATGCTGGGTTGATACCGCTTGATGGACGAAATGTCATTGGTGGGGGGGGGGATCAACCCTTTGGCGTATGTAATTGTCATCGGTGCTGAAACGCGTTTAAATATGATAGTAGGACACTTCAGTCTCGGACAGGCGTAGCACGCCGTCTCCGCGTTCCTTGCGCATGCGCAGCAGCAGCGTGAGACGGGGGGAGAGCAGCCAGAAGTGCCAGTAGAAGAGCGAGACAAGAAATGCGGGATGCGCCCAAGGATACAGCAATGCGGTCGCGCAGCAGCCGACGAGTATAAGGTGATAGTGCAGCCGCCTGAACAGCCTGAGGCTCGTATCCATCACCGGCAGTGGACCGATCCACGGCCAATCGATGCGGAAGCTCCAGCGCTTGCCTGCAGCGGCGTCTACCCGGCGCAGCGTGATGCGCAGGACGACGGCATGGATAAATATCATGACGAGCAGGCCGAGAGCCACATATTGCAGCCCGGTCCAGGTATAGAAGCCTGTCACGAAGCCGGCGCCCAGCAATGCGGTCGTCATATAGCTATATTTGGTTTCTGGTCGCATCGGAATTTTGCGGACGAGCTTGTAATGATAGACCGTCGCCTCAGTCGACGGCGAGGTAAGCGCTGATTTCATAGGGTATCTCCTCTGTCAAAGCTGGCTCGTACCTGATATTACTATCGGCGCAAGCCGTCGTAAATGTTAAAAATATTGAATGGGCGGCTATCAGTATGTATATTTTCATAGAGTTTAAGGCATACTAACCGTATAAAGCCAACTAAAGGCGGGAATGCCATGAATGAAACGGAGAGCAAAGCCTGCATCGTATGCGGACACAACGATCGGTTGGGCATTCGGATTATGGACGCATTCATTTGTCATTTATGCGAGTCGGAAATGGTAAAGACACCGGTCGAGGACGTCCGGTATCCGTTTTTTGTGCAGCAACTCAAGCAAATTTGGGTCTCCACAGAAGGATAACAGGCGAGCTGTGATGATGAAGTTCGAATAAGCGCAGAAAAGTGTCGGCAGCCCTTCCGGCGCTTTTTTGCGCTGTACGCCCTCTGGTATAATGAAAATTATGTAAATTGAGCTTATGAAATGGGGAACACAAATGAACGAGTCAGAAAAGGAACAGGAGAAGGCGCCGATCTACGAGATGCTCATCGCGCATGCTCTTAAGCGGACAACCCCTTTCCACGTCCCAGGTCATAAGCAGCGTAGCCAGCCGTTTTACAACGGACTCCATGAAGAACAAGCAGCCCTCGATACGCTGATGTCTATCGATATTACGGAACTATCGGGCACGGACGATCTTCACGATCCATCCGGGGCGATCGCCAGGGCGCAGGAGCTTGCGGCAGACTGCTATGGCGCAGATGAGACTCGTTTCCTCGTCGGGGGCAGCACGTCGGGAAATCTGGCGATGATTCTCGGCATATGCGAGCCGGGCGAGCTCGTATTGGCGCAGCGCAATGTACATAAATCGATTATTCATGGTCTTGCGCTCTCCGGCGCCAGATGCGTATTCCTGGAGCCGTCAGTAGACACAAGATCCGGGATTGCGATAGCACCGACCGCGGCAACGATATCGGCTGCAATCGCCCAGTACCCTGAAGCCAAGGCTATAATTCTATGCAGTCCGAATTACTACGGCATGACGGCGGATGTGAGGACTATCGTCGAGCTGGCGCATGCCGCCGATATGCCGGTCCTCGTGGACGAGGCGCATGGCGCGCACTTCGGCCATCATCCCGAGCTTCCGCAGAGCGCGCTGCAGATGGGGGCCGATGTCGTCGTGCAATCGACGCACAAGATGCTGTCCTCGCTGACGATGACCGCGATGCTGCATATGCAGGGCCAGCTCGCCCCCAGGCCCGCGATTCGGCAGGCTCTGCGCATGGTGCAGAGCTCCAGCCCGTCCTATCCGCTCATGGCCTCGCTCGACCTCGCCCGTCGGCAACTGCATACACAGGGTGCCGCCCTGTTTGAACCGGCGCTGGACGTAGCCCGCTCCATAAGAAGGGCGACAGCCGGTCTGCCCTTCGAGCTGCTACACGCAGACGACCCGCTGAAGCTGTCGCTCAAGGATGCCAGCGGCCGACTGTCGGGCGTAGCTCTGCAGGACATGCTGGAGCGCCGCGGCTGTCTCGCCGAGATGGCGGACGCATCCTACGTCGTATTGGCGCTCGGTCCGGGTACGAGGCAGCAGGACGGGGTAGCGCTGATCGCAGCGTTGACGGATATCGCCAAGGAATTGGAGGAGAAGCCGGACGAAGCGAGCGCAGCGAATGCAAATATAGAGCGAGTGGAAGAATGGAGCAGACAGGCGCTAATCTCCGAGCCGGTCACCATCAAAAGAAGAATCGCAGCGACGACACCGGTACCGTTAAAGGCGGCGGCAGGACGCGTATGCGGCGAATGGGTCATTCCCTACCCGCCGGGTATCCCGCTCCTCTATCCGGGCGAGCCGATCGGAGAGGAAGTCCTGGCCAAGCTAGAGCGGCTAAGGGATGCCGGAGCCAGGTTCCAAGGCGCGACCGACGTCTCACTGAACGAGATTCAGGTTCTATCGGAAGGAGATCGGCTTTAGATGAAAAGAGACATGCAAACAAGCTGGACGGAGCCGCGTGTGGTCATCGCCTGGTTCACGGTTGCTCTGGCGGCCGGCATCGTGGCTTATCTCTTGTTTGTCCCTCCCGTCATCGGGGTGGCGGACAACGGCGACTTCCATCGCGTCATGGGTGCCGCGGGCATCGCTTATGCCGATCCGCAGGAGTCCTATGCCTCCCGATACTTCGGATACGCGCATTCCTTTTTCCATTATGGCGGCTTCACCACGGGCGGGTATGTATCCACGCATGTGCTGCTGGTCGCGCTGGCCGGAGGAATCGGCAGATTAATCGATCTGCACACGTTTGATATTCGCGTATTAGGCTTCGTCTACATGGCGTTGATGCTGTCGGCGATCTGGCTGATCGTTCGTCATGCGCCTGAGATACGGGGCAAGCGCATGACCGCCATCGCCGGGGCGCTGCTCTCGATCATCCTGATCGTTATATTTTGCGATGTCGCCTATACGGCCTATTATCAATCCTTTTTTGGAGAGCCGTATGCATTGGTCGCCATCATGCTGGCGGCCGGCGCCGCCATCGCCATGGCAGCCAGATCGGCCGGTACCGCCCGTCCGCCGTCCGCCTGGCTGCTGGGATTGTTCGTGGCGGCCGGCGTAGCGCTGGCGACCTCCAAGATACAGAACGCGCCGCTCGGCTTTCTCTTCGCCTGTCTGGCGTGGCGTATGGCCGGTCTTCGCGCAGATGCCGCCTGGCGCCGGCGGACGAGGATCGGCGCCGGCGTGCTGGCGCTGTCCGCGGTGCTCATGATGGTCGCCGCTCCGGTAGAGCTGCGGCATATCAATCTGTACCAATCGATTTTTTTCGGTGTGCTCAAGGATTCGCCCGATGTGAGCCGGGACATGCGCGAGCTCGGCATTCCGGACAAGTATGCGGGACTGGCAGGCACGAACTATTTTCAGAAGGATACGATCGTGCCGCAGAACGACCCCGTGCTGAAGCACGAAGTCCTCGACCGGCTCTCACACCGCGACATTGCCTTGTACTATGTGAGGCATCCGGATCGGTTCGTGAGCAAGCTGAAGAAGGCCGCAGCGTACGGAACGGCCATCCGTCCCTATTACCTGGGAAATTATGCCGAGGCGGAGGGCCGGAAGCGAAGCGCGCTGTCCTATGCCTTCAGTACATGGAGCGAGTGGAAGCATAAGCATATGCCCAACACATTGTCATGGTTCACCGTCTGGTATCTCGTTTATTATGCGCTGCTGGGCGTCTGGTGGTGGAGAAGCGGGGGGCGCAGGCATCGGCGGCTGCTCGCGGAGATGCTGGCGGTCATCGGGCTGACCGGCATCGTGGCGGTGATCGTATCGCTCATGGGAGACGGAGAGGCGGACATGGCGAAGCATCTGTTTATGTTTAACGTTTCCTTCGATATGATGTTTGCCGGCGTGCTGGCTGCCGCTTCCTATGGTCTGCTGTATGCGGCCCGCGCTTTGACGGAGAGGAGCGGGAGAGCTCGGCGAGGCACGATTGTCATGCACAGGGCGGAGCTTTCAGGCTATAATAAAGAAGAGTGACCGCAGGCGAGCCATCTATCACATGAATCGGAGCAGCATACGAATATGAGCAAAGGCTATTTTATAACGATAGAAGGCAATGAGGGTGCCGGCAAATCGACGGTAGCGACGATGATCGAAGCCGATCTGCGGGACCGGGGTCTGGAGGTCGTAGCCACACGCGAGCCGGGCGGCATATCGATCGCGGAGCAGATCCGCGCCATCGTGCTGGACAACAAGAATACGACGATGGACGGCCGCACGGAGGCGCTGCTGTACGCCGCCGCCCGCAGACAGCATTATGTCGAGAAGATTGTGCCGGCGCTCGAATCGGGTAAGACCATATTGTGCGATCGCTTCATCGACAGCAGTCTGGCATACCAGGGCTATGCGCGGGGACTGGGCATCGAGGAGGTATGGTCGATCAACGCGTTCGCGATCGGCGGCCATATGCCCGATCTGACGATCTATCTGGACGTGGATCCCGAGGTCGGCATCGAGCGGATTCATGCGCATGGCGGCAGAGAGATCAACCGGCTGGATCTGGAATCGCTGACCTTCCACACGCGGGTTCGGGAAGGATACCTGAGCGTGCTCTCGCAGTTCCCGGACCGTATCAAGCGCGTGGATGCGAATCCGGACATCGAGGCGGTTATGGCGCAGATCAGGTCGGTATTGGATGATTTTCTCGGCAAGACGGAGGATGCGGCGGGAAGATAGCGGTTGCTAAATTAACCCGACGGGCAGGATTTGCCGTCACCGCGTCTAATTTTATAAAGAGGGCTATTATTATATTGAATTGGGAGGAATGATGGATGAAGCTGGTCATTGCCGTAGCACAGGATAAGGACAGCAACAGGCTCTCCAACGCGCTCATCAAGGAAGGGTTCCGGGCGACGAAGCTCGCCAGTACCGGAGGGTTCCTCAAGGCGGGGAATACGACGTTCCTGATCGGGATCGAGGACGAACGCGTGCAGCAGGTGCTCGACGTCATCCGCGCCAACTGCAAGGTGCGAGATCAACTGGTAACGCCTGTATCCCCTGTCAGCGGCGCAGCCGACTCCTATATTCCATTCCCCGTAGAGGTACAGGTGGGCGGTGCAGCCGTCTTCGTCGTACCGGTCGAACGGTTCGAGCACTTCTAACTATTAGTGGGATGTGAAGCGGGATGAAGATCCAGCCGGGTTATTTTCCCCCGAACAATAAGATTCAGCGCAGCGATGCGAACGCACGTCCGAGGGAGATGCCGAACTTCGGCGACTTCATGCAGCAGAGCGACGAAGGCCGCACCCAGGAGGAGCTCCAGCGCAAGCTGGAGGATATCCGCCTGCAGGGCGACCGTCTCATGCGGTCGATGACGGTGCGGGAGCTGAAGCTGTACCGGTCGATGGTCAAGGGCTTCCTCGAGGATACGCTCAAGCGCGGGGTCGCCCTGAAGGAGACCAAGGGCTGGGACCGTCGCGGACGCGGCAAGCGGTACAAAATATTGGAGGAAGTCGATTCGATGCTCATCGCCATGGGCGAGGAGCTGCTCGGCAGCGAGGAAGGCCGGCTGGAGCTCCTGCAGAAGGTCGGCGAGATCCGCGGACTTCTGATTAACCTGGTATTCTAAGCAAGAGAGAAGGCGGCACGAAAATGGCAATTGGACAAGTCCCGGGCCAGGAGCGGGCCAAGCGGCTGCTGCAGGGCATGCTGCGCAGCGGCAAGGTCGCGCATGCGTATCTGTTCGCCGGGCCGTCCGGCACCGGCAGAAGCGCGATGGCGCAGGCGTTCGCGATGGCGCTGCTCTGCGAGCGCGGCGGCGACGACGCCTGCGGCGAATGTCTGACCTGCCGCAAGGTTCAGCACGGCAATCATCCGGATCTGCATCGGATCGTGCCCGACGGGCAGACCGTGAAGATCGATCAGATAAGAGAGCTCCAGCGGGAGCTCTCTTATCGTAGCGCGGGCGCGCAGCGCAAGATTTATATTATCGAGGCGGCGGAGACGATGACGGTCCAGGCGGCCAACAGCCTGCTCAAGTTCCTCGAGGAGCCGCCGTCGCCCGTCGTGGCGATCCTGCTCGCGCCCAGCGATCAGGCGATGCTGCCGACGATCGTCTCGCGGACGCAGCTCGTGCCGTTCACGCCGGGCGATCCGGTGGCGATGGAGCGGCAGCTCGTCTCCGAGGGAACGTCGTCCCTCATCGCCAAGTCGGTCGTGCATCTGTCCGCAGGGCTCGAAGCCTGCCGGGCATTGGCGGCCGAGAATTGGTTTGCAGAAGTTCGGAACGTAGTGATACAATTAGGCAGGGAGATACCGTCCCGGTTCCCTGGCGTGCTGCTTACCGCGCAGCAACAGGTGTTTAAGACGGAGCTCGCCGAGCATACCGATATTTTGCTGCAACTGTTTGCTTTATGGTATAGAGATATGATTTACGTCATGACCGGCCGCGAGGAGAGGCTCGTATTCCCCGATCAGGCGGAGTGGCTCTCCAAGCAGGCCTGGACCCGGGGCGTTCACGATTGGACCCGGTCCATGGAGGCGGCGCTCGCTGCCGTTCGCCGCATCAAGGCGAACGTACAGCCGCAGCTCGCCTTCGAGCAATTTCTAGTGGCGTCCGCGCAGACGGCGGGTTGACCCGCGCCGGAGCGTCTGTTCGCGGACGTACGGGAGGGGTAGTATTGTACGAGGTTGTCGGCGTCCGCTTCAAGAAGGCGGGCAAGGTCTATTATTTTGACCCCGCCGAGCATCCGGTAGCCAAGGATCAGCATGTCATCGTCGAGACGGCGCGGGGCGTCGAATACGGCACGGTCGTCATCGGGCCGAAGACCGTCGGCGAAGCCGATGTCGTCCTCCCGCTGAAGAGGGTTATACGCGTCGCTGCGGACAGCGATGCACATGCAGTCGAGGAAAACCGGAATGCGGCGAAAAACGCTTTTGCCATTGGTCTGCAAAAAATCAAGGATCATCAGCTCCGTATGAAGCTGGTGGATGTCGAATACACGTTTGACCGCAACAAAATTATTTTTTACTTTACCGCGGAGGGGCGCGTAGACTTCCGCGAGCTGGTGAAGGATCTGGCCGGCGTATTCCGCACCCGGATCGAGCTGAGGCAGATCGGCGTGCGGGACGAAGCCAAGATGCTGGGCGGCATCGGTCCCTGCGGCCGTGTGCTCTGCTGCTCCTCCTGGCTGGGAGACTTCGAGCCCGTATCGATCAAGATGGCCAAGGACCAGAACCTGTCGCTGAATCCGACCAAGATCTCAGGTCTGTGCGGACGCCTCATGTGCTGTCTGAAGTTCGAGCACGACAACTACGAGAGCGCCAAGGAAGAGATGCCCGCCGTCGGCAAGATGGTCGTCACCTCGTTCGGCGACGGCAAGGTTGTCGGCCTCAATGCAGGCAGCAGAACCGTCCACGTACAGCTGTTCGAGATCGGCAAGGTCAAGGAGCTTCCGTTTGAAGAGGTCGTCGTTAAGTAATTCTTTAAGGTGGAGCTTGCCCATGAAGGATATTTACTTAGGCGTGGATGAACTTGAGGCGAAGCTGGGTGGTCTTCATACGGAATTTGGCTCGCTCAAGCTCAAGATTAAGGAATTGGTCGAAGAGAATCAGCGTCTGCGCATCGAGAATCAGCAGCTGCGCAAGATTTTCAAGCGAGAGACCATTGAAGTCGCCGTCGATACTGAGCCGGAGGCTTCGGAGGAACCGGCCGATGCCCGCAGCCAGGAGCGCGCGGAGACTGCAGCATCATCGCCGACCGGCGAAGGCTATGACAATCTCGCCCGTCTGTACCACGAAGGCTTTCACATCTGCAACGTATATTACGGGCATCTGCGTATGGAGGGAGATTGCTTGTTCTGCCTCTCCTTCCTCAGCAAGCCCTAGTACGAACCGCCGACTCTCCAATCCGGGAGAGCCGGCTTTTTTACGAAGTCCGGACCCCCTCTGTCGGACGAGCGACTGGCATCCAAGAGGCAAATCAAGTAAGCTTAAAGACGTAAATCGCAGGCTGCAAAAGCGGTACGAAATGACGCATATATAATAGAAGAAAAAAATCGGGACGGTGCTCGGGTCAGTGGATGAAAACGATAACATCGCGCAAAAAAAGCCTTCGCTGCTGGAAGGAGAGCGGCTGGACGACTTGCTGACGCATGACTACAAAATCATACAGAGCAGGGAAGTATTCAGCTTCTCGCTCGATGCCGTGCTGCTGGCCCGGTTCGCGGGCGTGCCGCCCCGAGGGAAGATCCTCGACCTGTGCACGGGCAACGGGGTCATCCCGCTGCTGCTGGCGACGCGGACCGAGGCGCATATCGAAGGGGTCGAGCTGCAGCCGAGGCTGGCGGATATGGCGCGCCGAAGCGTCGACTGCAACGGTCTGCAGGCGCGGATCTCCGTGCGGGAGGCGGACCTCAAGACGCTCCCGGCGCTGCAGGGGGCGGACGCTTATGATGCGGTGACGGTGAATCCGCCGTACAAGCCGGTCGGCTCGGGCGAGCACAAGGGCAACATCCACCAGGCGCTGGCCCGGCACGAGATTGGATGCACGCTCGAGGATGTCGTCTCGGCTGCGGCGAGGAGCGTCCGCGAAGGCGGGCGCGTGTCCATGGTGCACCGTCCGGCGCGGCTCGTGGAGATCATCGACGCGATGCGCAGGCACAGGCTGGAGCCCAAGCGGATGCGGTTCGTACATTCGCGCGCGGATGCCGAAGCGAACATGGTGCTGATCGAGGCCAGCCTGGGCGGCCGGCCGGAGCTGCGGCTGCTGCCGCCTCTCGTGGTGTACGAGGGGCAGGGGCGCACATACACGGCTGAGCTGCTGGATGTATTCTACGGTCGGAAAAAAGAGCTGCTCGGTTCCGAAGATGCGGGGCGGCGGCAAGGGGGCGATGGAGCATGACGGAGCAACGCGAGGACAAGCCGCAGGCGCAAGTGCAGAAGAGCTTCGCTGTTCGTGAAGGCAAGGGACCGGGTACGCTCTATCTCGTCGCGACGCCGATCGGCAATCTGGAGGATATGACCTTCCGGGCGATCCGTACGCTGAAGGAAGCGGACATGATCGCGGCCGAGGATACGCGCCAGACGCGCAAGCTGCTGACACACTTCGAGATATCGACACGGCTGGTCAGCTACCATGAGCACAACAAGCGGGCGAGCGGTCCCGAGCTCGTGAGCGATGCTGGCATGCCCGCCATCTCGGACCCCGGCGCAGACCTCGCAGCCGAGGCCGCGGCCCAAGGCATCCCGGTCGTCCCGATTCCCGGCGCGAATGCCGCGCTCTCGGCGCTCATCGTCTCGGGCCTGCCGACGGACAGCTTCCTGTTCACGGGCTTCCCGCCCAGGGATCGCAAGGGCATGGATGGCTTCCTCACCCGCCTGGATCGGGAGACGGCCACGCTCCTGCTGTACGAATCCCCGCACCGGCTCAAGAAAACCGTGCAGGCGATCGCCGAGCGCTGGAGCGGCCGCCGCCTCGCGATCGTGCGCGAGCTGACCAAGCGGCACGAGGAGATCGTGCGCGGCACCGCGGAGGCATGCCTTCATCATATCGAAGCGCATCCGCCGCTCGGTGAATGCTGTCTCGTCATCGAGGGAGCCGGCGAGCGGACGGCCGTACCCAATGAAGACGGAGCGGCATGGTGGACGGGGCTGCCCGTCGCCGATCAAGTCGCCCGATACGAGCAGGACAACGGCGGCGACCGCAAAGAAGCGATGAGATTGGCCGCCCGCGACCGAGGCATATCGCGCAGAGATATCTACCAGATGCTGCTAGCTGAACAAAAAGACCCCTCCGCGGATTAATCCGGGAGGGGTTGCAAGGAGATATAAAAAGGTTAGAAATAACGTTGTTGGTAAGTGCTTCTTCCATTATAAACGAAGTTCTCTAATTTGTCACACAGTTGCAGGTAAATCCTTCAAGCATTCTCTGCAGACAATCTTGCCCTTGAAATAAATGACATTGTCCGCATTGCCGCAGAAGATGCATGCCGGCTCGTACTTCTTCAGCATGATGCGCTCGCCGTCCACATAGATTTCCAGCGCATCCTTCTCCCCGATGCCGAGCGTCCTGCGCAGCTCGATCGGAATAACCACACGACCCAGTTCATCCACTTTACGTACAATACCCGTTGACTTCAACATTTGGAAATCCTCCCTCATTCGCGTAAAATAAGATTAAACGAATGCCGGGAAATGATTTGCGCATTCGTCATCATTCGACAAAATTCTTTGTTTTCCGTACACTATCGTACCAACGATTCCCAAATAAGTCAACCAGATTTTAGGGTCACTTTAGCTTAATTTTAACTGAAAATATAAAAAAAGCTATAGTTTTGCCCTAATTAAGACATATATAAGGTAATCATCGGTATTTTAACAAACTTAAGGTGAGGACACAATTCGACAAATTTCTAATATGCTTGTCGAATGAAGATAGAATACGAAGACGAACTTACGAGGTGATTCGAACATGTATCGTCTGCTAGAGGAAAAAGTATTCAAGGATCCTGTTCATCAGTCCATCTATGTACAGGAAGCGTCGATCTGGAAGCTCATCAATACGTGCGAGTTCCAGAGACTGAGGCGCATCCGTCAGTTGGGCACGTCGTATCTGACGTTCCATGGGGCAGAGCATAGCCGGTTCTCTCATTCCCTGGGCGTGTACGATATAACGCGCAGAATTATCAGTCAATTTGAGCGTAACGGATATCAGGATTGGCCGCAAGAGGAGAAGATGGTCTGTTTATGCGCTTCTTTGTTGCATGATGTCGGACACGGCCCTTTTTCTCACGCGATCGAGCAGGTATTCGAGACCGATCACGAGGAATGGTCGTGCGCGATTATTCTGGGACAGACGGAGATCAACCGGGTGCTGCGCGAGGTGAGCGAGGACTTCCCGCAGAAGGTCGCCAATGTCATCTGCAAATCCTACGACAAGCCGATTGTCATCAGCCTGGTCTCCAGCCAGATGGATGCGGATCGGATGGATTATCTGCTGCGCGACGCATACTTCACGGGCGTGAACTACGGAACGTTCGACCTGGACCGCATTTTGCGCGTACTTCGTCCTTACAAGGGCAGAATTGTCGTGAAGGAGAGCGGGATGCACGCCGTGGAAGACTATCTGATGTCACGCTATCAGATGTATTGGCAAATATACTTCCACCCGGTGACACGGAGCTCGGATATCGTATTGAGGCAGATCTTCATGAGGGCCCGCGAGCTGTACCGACACGGACATGCGTTCAAGTTCCTGCTGCCGCCGCTAACGCAGTTGCTGAACGGATCGATCGGGCTCGAGGATTATCTGGCGCTGGATGAAGCCATGGTGCAGACTGCATTCGGCCAATGGGCAGACGAGGACGACGAGATATTGGCAGACCTATGTAGCCGCTTCTTAAACCGCAGATTGTACAAGTATGTACCCCTCGACAGTCCGCACGAAACATTGGCGTCCGAGCTGCGCGCGCAATGGGAGCTGATCGGGCTTCATCCGGATTATCATCTGCAGATGGACACGCCCTCGAATCTGTCCTACGACGTATACAAGCCCGGCATCTCGCCGGACCAGGACCCGAAGGAAAAGACGCCCATCCTCGTATTGGACGACAAGGATCGCCTGACGGAGATTTCCTTGAAGAGCGACATCATCCGATCGATCGCGGGCCTCCAGACGGGCAAGTATTATATCTATTATCCCGAGGATCTCATCCTCCCGCACAAGGAACGGCTGAAGCCCGAGATCCGGGAACTGCTGAATCTATAACCAAAAGGAGACCTGTCCCGACATGCTGTTCGATACGCACGCTCATCTGGACTCGCCCAAGTTCGACAACGATAGGGAAGAAATGATAACACGCGCCAAGGAAGCGGGCGTGGGTGCGCTCGTGAACATCGGCTTCAACCGGGAGACGATCCCGACGACGATCGCGCTCGCCGAGCGATACGACTTCATCTACGCGGCTGTCGGCTGGCACCCCACCGATGCCGTCGACATGCGGCTCGAAGAGGATCTGGCCTGGATCGCGTCGCTGTGCGCGCACCCGAAGGTGGTGGCGATCGGCGAGATCGGGCTCGACTACTATTGGGATACTTCGCCCAAGGACGTCCAGCATACGGTATTCCGCGAGCAGATTCGGCTGGCCAAGCGTGTGAACAAGCCGATCGTCATCCATAACCGGGATGCGCACGAGGATATTGTCCGCATTTTGCGCGAGGAGGGCGCCGCAGAGGTTGGCGGCATCATGCACTGCTTCTCGGGCAGCTGGGAGACGGCCAAGCAATGCCTCGATATGAACTTCTATATATCCTTCGGAGGACCGGTCACTTTTAAAAATGCGAGGGTGCCAAAAGAGGTATTATCGCGTATACCGCTGGACCGTCTGCTCATCGAAACGGATGCCCCATATCTCACTCCGCACCCCTTCCGCGGGAAGCGCAACGAGTCGTCCTACGTCCGATTTGTCGCCGACGCAGCTGCGGAAATCACAGGCCTTTCTAGGAAAAAAATAGAAGAAATTACGAGCCGAAATGCTTACGCCTGTTTCCGACTCGAAGAAAAACCGCTAACAATCGATGAAAAATAAATATTTTCTAAGATAAAACTAGTATTTGAACATCAAATTGAAAAAATTCGGCTTAAATTTGCCTAAAAACGCTGAAATTCGCTCTTTGCACGTTCTTTACACGTTTAGGGCAGGCGGGTTATTATCTTATCCAGAAGTCCGAATATGACATTCCTTTTCCAGTACGCTTAATCTCCCTGAACAGGGGAGCGGGGGACCCGACGCGGACGATGACCGGCTTGGTGCGTCATCCATGCGGCTGAGCAATCTAGGGGTGAATCGCATCGATCGGATGCGAAGGGCGACTCTCCACGTCCGAACCCGACAGCTAACCTCGCAAGCGTAGTAGAGAGAGGTAACCTCGTGCTGCCCTATCGTCCCTCGTCCAGTTGAGCGGAAGCCACGACCAGGTCCTCTGTCGCAGGCTTTTTTTGTGCCCGAATTCACGTATTCGGTGCTCAAGGCCGGCGCGGACCGCTCTCGCTGAAGCAATCCCGGGACTACGGAGGCGCATGAACAGACCTCGACAGCTGGGCAAGGCGGCGCATTAAGCCGGTGTGCAAGCCGCTCCACACCGTGCCTCCAGCGCCGTTATCACAAATGGATAGTCGCGTCAGACGAAATCATGTAGAACAGTCGACGGCGAGGCTATGAAGGAGGAACGAGAGAAATGGGTGCAATCCCCATCCAAGGGACCCATGATCCACGACCGACCGGCAAGCTTACCGCAGCGCGATGGTTGCATGAGCATCTGCGTTTGATTCTCTTGAGCGCAATCTTGTCCTTTGCTCTTACCATCTGTCTCATCATGCTGCTGCACGGCGCGTCCGCCAAGAGCGTGACCGTCGTGGACGGCGGGAAATCTACCGTCATCCAAACCCGCACTACCGATGTCTCGGCCCTGCTGAAGGAGCAGAGCATCACGGTCGGTCCAAACGATCAGCTGTCGGCAGCGCTGACGTCTTCCGTAGAGGACGGCACGCGCGTCGTCATCGATCGCGCAATAGGCATTCAGCTTGTCGCGGACGGGAAGATAGAGACCAAATATACAACAGTCGATACGGTAGGGGATCTGCTTAAGGCGGAGGGCATCGCGCTCTCCCCCGAAGACAAAGTAACGCCGGCCGTGTCGGCCCGCATTGACGAGGGCACACAGATCAAGATCGTCCGCGTCAAGCGCGAGGTCGTCACGACAGAGCATCCGCTTGAATACAAGGTCGTCAAGACACAAGATAAGACGATGCTTGAGGGCAAGCAGAAGGTCGTACAGACCGGACAAAGAGGCTTGCTGGTGAAAAAGTTCGAGCGCGTCTACGAGGACGGCAAGCTCGTCGACGAGCAATTGGTCTACAAGTCGCTGGCACAGCCGGCGGTGCAGCAGGTCGTGGCGGTCGGCGCCAAGAAAAAAGCCGCCGTCGCAACGCTCGCTTACAGCGAAGAAGCAGGCGCCAAGACGCTCCAGTTGAACGGCAAAACCGTCAACGTCAAACGCGTCATGTCGGGTGTGACGCTGACCGCCTATTCGGCGGGTCCGGCATCGACCGGCAAGGATGTAGGCGATCCGGGATACGGCATCACCGCATCCGGCACCCAAGTCGTGGAGGGCCGCACGGTTGCGGTCGATCCGAAGCTCGTGCCGCTGGGCTGGTGGGTGTATATCGAAGGCATCGGATTGCGCCGCGCCGAGGATACCGGCAGCGCGATCAAAGGCAAAAAGATCGACGTATACTACGACAGTGAGAAGTATGCGAACAAGTTCGGCACCAAGCGCGGTCATACCGTGTATGTGATCGGCCCGGTCAAACCATCCGCCGATTAAGTTTTCTTAGTTATTTTTTACCCGCAAATATGGCATTTGTGTCTTTATTATGGCGGAGCGGCTGAAATTTTTTTGGCGGCGGCCTGGTCGGGCTGCCGCGTTCAGGGAAGGGGCATATGCTCCTTCCCTTTGTCATTGGCGGAATGTGGGCTATAATAAGGCATAGGCAAGCAAGCGAACGGGATGCAGGCGAATGGGATGCAGGCGATGCGGAATGCAGGCGATGCGGAATGCAGGCGATGCGGAATGCAGGCGAGTGCATACAAGCGATTGGAATGCAGGCGAACGGAGTGAAGGATCATCGGTAAGTCAGGCGATGAAAAAATAAAAGTGGCGGAGATCATCGTGGTCGAGGGCAAGGAGGATACGGTGGCGGTGCGCAGGGCGGTCGACGCGGATACGATCGAGACCGGCGGCTCGGCGATCGACGAAGCCGTGCTCCGGCGCATCGAGCTGGCGCGCGAGCGGCGAGGCGTCATCGTATTCACGGATCCCGACGTGCCCGGGGAGAAGATCCGCAAGATCATCGAGGCGCGCGTGCCGGGTTGCAAGCACGCGTTCCTCGCGAAGGCCGACGCCCGGGGCAAGGACGGCATCGGCGTCGAGCACGCGAGCCCGGACGCGATCCGCGGCGCGCTCGCCCGGGTGCGGGCGTCGAGTGGCGCGGCCGCGATGGAGGCGCGCGCGGCGAGTGCGGCGCAGGTGCAGGCGGGCAGGGCGGCGGCGGATGCGGGGGCCGACGAGGCAGCAGCGACGGTCCGGGCGGAGGCCGTCGCGGGCGGGGCTGCGCACGCGGAGCCGGAGATCTCGTGGCCGGATCTGATCGACGCCGGCCTGATCGTTCATCCTGCGGCGGCGAGCCGCAGGGAGCGGATGGGCGAGCTGCTTGGCATCGGCTATGCCAACGGCAAGCAGTTCTACAAGCGCCTGGGGATGTTCAGGATCACGCGGACCGAATTCGCCGAAGCGCTCAGGCAATTGACGAGAGAGGGAGTAGGCGAATGACGAAGCAGGGAGCGGACAACCGGGCGGGAAGCGCAGGGCGGCGGCAGAGCGGCAGCACCGGCCGTCCGGCCGGGAGCGCCCGAAGCGCCGGCAGCATGGCCGGAAGCGCTATGGATATCGCGACGCCGACGCGGACGAAGGATATCATCCGCAAGCACGGCTTTACCTTCAAAAAGAGTCTCGGTCAGAACTTCCTGATCGATAAAAATATATTGGACAAGATCGTCGACGCCGCCGCGCTCTCCAAGGACAAAGGCGCGCTCGAGATCGGACCGGGCATCGGTGCGCTGACGGAGCGGCTCGCGCAGGAAGCTGGCACGGTCGCCGCGGTGGAGATCGACAACCGTCTCATCCCGATCCTCAGCGACGTCCTCTCCCCCTACCCGCATGTGTCGGTCGTGCACGGCGACGTGCTCAAGACGGACCTGGCGAAGCTGTGGGCGGAGCGGTTCGCAGACTGCAGCGGTGTCAGCGTCGTGGCCAACCTGCCCTACTACGTGACGACGCCGATCGTCATGACGCTGCTCGAGCAGCGGCTGCCGCTCGACCGGATCGTCGTCATGGTGCAGAAGGAAGTGGCCGAGCGCATGGCGGCGAAGCCCGGCGGCAAGGACTACGGCACGCTCAGCATTGCCGTCCAGTACTATTGCGTGCCGGACATCGTCTGTATCGTGCCTTCCGGCGCCTTCATCCCGGCGCCGAACGTCGACTCCGCCGTCATCCGCCTGACGAGGCGCGAGGCGCCGCCGGTCGACGTGTCCGACGAGGACCGCTTCTTCCGCGTCGTGCATGCCGCCTTCGTGCAGCGGCGCAAGACGCTGCACAACAACCTCGCCGCGCTCATCGGCAAGGAGCGCAAGGGCGAGCTGGCCGGCGTGCTCGAGGCCTGCGGCGTGAAGCCCGAGCGGCGCGGCGAGACGCTGTCGCTGCAGGAGTTCGCGACGCTCGCCGACGGGCTCGCGGACGCGGGACTCATCGAATAGAACGAGGGCTCCTTCGACTATGAAGGAGCCCTCGGCGCGTCTTATTTTGCACCATCGGGCCCGCCTCTCCATACGATAGACGAAGAGGTGATTCGCCCATGAAGCTAGGGGACTTGGTCGTCCGAAAATCATACGGCGGCGATGTATTGTTCCGAATCGCAGCGCTGCTGCAAAATACGGCGGTGCTGCGGGGCACGGATTATCGGCTGCTCGCGGACGCGCCCGTCAAGGACCTCGCGCAGGTGGAGAATCCGGACGAGCTGCGCGGCCCCCGAACGGCGCGTGTGCAGGCCAGCGAATCGATGAAGCGGATGCAGGAGGAGCGGATGCACGCGAGGGAGGACAAGGGCGATCCCGGCGCGGCGGCTACTGGCGGTACAGGCAAGCCATACTTCGAGCTGCCGGGCAAGGTGCTGCACTTGGACGGGGATGCCAACTATTTGCGCAAGAGCATGGCGGTGTACGGTCAGCTCCGCATGCCGGCTGAAGGCATCCACTGCCATGAGTCGCAGATGGCGGACGCGGTCGCCGACCTGCTGCCCAAGGTACGCCCCGATATCGTCGTCATCACCGGCCATGACGGCGTCTTCAAGAACAGGAGCAACTACGAGCTGCTCACGAGCTACAAAAATTCGAGCAACTTCATCCAGGCTGTCCGCAATGCCAGACGCTACGACAAGAGCCGGGATTCCCTGATCGTCGTTGCCGGCGCCTGCCAGTCGCACTTTGAAGCGCTCATGTCCGCCGGCGCGAACTTCGCCAGCTCTCCGGCCCGCATCATGATCCACGCGCTCGATCCGGTGTACGTGGCCGTGCGCGCCGCCTTCACCCCGTTCAGGGAGACGATCGACCTGCCGGACGTCATCTCCAACACGATCAGCGGCATGCGCGGCGTCGGCGGCGTGGAGTCGCTCGGCAAGTACCGGATCGGACTCCCGAACATCAAGCCGACCCTGATCGTCCCGACGCTCGCTGCTGCAGATTTTGGCTGATTTTTATTTCTCAAGACTCAATTTATTTAAAAATAAAGCGATATCTCCAAAACATTATTGACAATATTTCTTGTCCGCTGCTATAATATTTAACCGTTTGACACCTCCCCTGTTTTTAGGTATAATTTACAGGGAAAGAGGTGGTAGTGGACATGTCCAAGAACACGCTTCTGGATATCAAACGAAGCTTGGAGCCGCACATCGGATCCAAGATCATGCTCCGCGCCAACGGTGGCCGCCGTAAAACCATCGAACGCACGGGAGTTCTCGAAGAAATTTACCCGTCGGTGTTCATCGTCAAGCTGGACCAGGAGCAGAATGCGTTCAAGCGTGTTTCATACAGCTATGCCGACATTCTCACCGAGTCCGTCGAAGTCATGCTGTGCAATGAACAGGGGCAGGTCCGCATCGACTATTTGCAGCACTAACGCTTTCGGGAATCGCCATAGGCAGTCGCGCCGTCATCGGCTCGGCTGCCTGTTTTGCATTCGCGGGACCTCTCCGGGAGAGGCTATAGGCAGACGCACGCGCCAGCCGGCTGCGGCGTCGTCATTCGCGGGGAGGGAGCCAGATGAGCCGTAGACGCAGAGGTACGATGACCGAGTCGCTCAAGACGGAGCTCGCCAAGGACCTGGGATTCTACGGGAAGGTCGAGCGCGAGGGATGGGGCGCCATCAGCACCAAGGACGCTGGCAATATGGTGAAGCGCGCGATCCAGCTCGCCGAGCAATCGCTGGCGCGCCAGCAGGACTGACGCACAGTGGCAAGATGCGGCCGGGGATATCCCCGGCTTTTCCATATAGAGGATGTGTGCTGCCAAAATCGCAATTAGGCCGCCCGTTTGTTATAATATGTTAAGCTTTGGAACAGTCAGGATGCAGGCAAGCAGAAGGTCTGGCAGGTGGGACATAATGACGAAAATATATGAGAAGGCGCCGGCGAAAATCAATCTGGTGCTGGATGTGCTGCGCAAGCGGGAAGACGGCTATCACGAAGTGGAAATGGTCATGACGATGGTGGATCTCGCCGATCGGCTCGAACTGGAGGAGCTGCAGCGCGACCAGATCGTATTGGCCAGCCAAGCCGGATTTATCCCGCTCGACGAGAAGAATCTGGCCTTTCAGGCGGCACGGCTGCTCAAGCAGCGATACGGCGTCAAGAAGGGCGTATATATTTATCTCGACAAGCAGATTCCCGTCGCGGCCGGCCTCGCCGGCGGCAGCAGCGATGCGGCTGCGGCGCTTCGGGGACTGAATCGGCTGTGGGGGCTGAATCTTGGCGTGCCGGAGCTGGAGGCGCTCGGAGCCGAACTCGGCTCCGACGTGCCGTTCTGCGTACGGGGCGGCACGGCGCTGGCCACGGGGCGGGGAGAGCGGCTGGAGAGCGTCGCGAGTCCGCCGCAATGCTGGGTCGTGCTGGCCAAGCCGCCGATCAACGTCTCCACCGCGGACGTGTACGGACGGTTCCGCGCGAGCGAGGTCGAGCATCATCCGTCCGTACCGGACATGCTGGCCGCGCTGCGGGAAGGCTCGTTCGAGCGGATGTGCGATTCGCTGGGCAATGTGCTGGAGAAGGTCACGCTGGCGCACTATCCGGAGGTTCGGCAGATCAAGGATGTGATGACGCGCCTCGGAGCGGACGGCGTTCTCATGTCAGGGAGCGGTCCGACCGTGTTCGGTCTCGTATCCAAGGCATCCAAGCTCCCGCGGATTTACAACGGATTGCGCGGATTTTGCAAGGAAGTGTACGTCGTACGCATGCTAACGTAAGCAATTGACCCGGTTATACCATAAGGTGTGAGATAGGTTGCCATCGAATTTTCGGCTTCTTGCCCAAAACCGGATGAAGATGTTATCATAGCCTTATAATATTCGGTTTTGGACGGAGTTGGTCTCGTGAAGAAATTAAAGCGCAGCGCGCGGCTCGTGGAAATGACCCAATATTTGCTGGATCGACCTCACACGTTAATATCATTGACAGCATTCGCCGAACGATACCAGTCCGCGAAGTCTTCGATCAGCGAAGATCTCGCCATCATCAAGGAAGTGTTCGAGGACGAGGGCATCGGCGAGCTGCATACGCTGGCGGGTGCGGCCGGCGGCGTGCGCTTCATCCCGAAGTGCCGCAAAGAGCAAGCGCTTCACAAGATCGAAGAAGTATGCAGCATGCTCGAGCAGCCGGACCGGCTGCTGCCGGGCGGCTATCTATATATGACCGACCTGCTGGGACAGCCCCGGCTGCTGCAGGAGCTCGGCCGCATGTTCGCGACCGCCTTCGCGGATCGGGATATCGATGTCATCATGACCGTAGAGACGAAGGGAATCCCGCTGGCGCATGCCGCCTCCCAATACCTGAATGTGCCCGTCGTCATCGTGCGGCGCGATCACAAGGTCACGGAGGGCTCCGTCGTGAGCATCAACTACGTCTCCGGTTCCACCAAGCGGATTCAGACGATGTCGCTCGCCCGCCGCGCGCTCAAGGAGCAATCCCGCGTCCTCATCATCGACGACTTCATGAAGGCCGGCGGCACGATCCAGGGCATGGTCGACCTGCTGAGCGAATTCCGGGCGATCGTCGCGGGCGTCGGCGTCTTGGTCGAATCCGGCGAGGTGGACAACGAGGAGCGGCTGCTGCACGATTACACTTCATTGGCCCGTCTGACCGAGGTCGACATGAAGACGCGCCATATTGCAGTACAGCCGGGCAATTTTTTTCAGTCTTGATCCGTTGATCGTGAACGGGGCATCTATCGCGTATGAAGAGACCGCAGGCAACCGGCCGGCGGTCTTTTGTCCGTGCAGCCGCTCGATCGGATGCGGGGCAAGCCGGGACCATCCGATCAATTATCGTCGACACTCTCGACCGGGGACATATCCCTCTTTATAATAAAAGGGATCAAATGTTCCCCTGGCGGTGAAGCTCCGATGAAGCTCGAACGGTTAATCTCGATTACATACGCCCTTCTGAACCAGGATGTCGTCTCCGCAACCGAGCTCGCCGAGCGGTACCAAGTATCTCCGCGGACGATCTACAGGGACATCGAAGCGATCTGCGCGGCCGGCATTCCCGTCGTATCCTACCAGGGAGCGAGCGGCGGATTCGGCATTATCGAGGAGTACAAGATGGATCGCAGCCTGCTGGGAGAGGATGACCTGGGCAGTCTCATCACATTGCTGAGCAGCACGGCTACCGTGTTCAAGGATGAGCTGGCCGAGCGGACGCTGCATCGGCTGCGCACCGTTCAATCCGGCGAACGGATACCGAGTCTGACGCTGGATCTGGGCAGCTGGCGGATGAACAACGGGCTGCTGCATGCGCTTCGCTCCGCGATCAAGGAGAAGCGGGTCGTGAGATTCGTCTATATCAACGGCAACAATGACCGCATGGAGCGCGCGGTAGAGCCGGTCACCCTTCAATTTAAGTATTACGATTGGTATTTGCACGGCTATTGCAGATCGCGCAGCGACTACCGCGTGTTTAAGCTGTCCCGGATGATGGAGGCGACGGTGACGGAGGAGCCGGCGGTTCGCGAGCACAGCCCGGATGGGCTGAATGTCGGCGCGGGCCGTTGGAGCCGGCGAGACATTCAAGACGTCGTGATCATATTCGATGCGAGCGCCGTCGCGACGGCGTTGGACCTTTTTTACGCGGAGCACAAGGAATTCGGCAGGGACGGCGGGCTGACGGTGCGGGTCGTGAATCCGACGGATGCCGAGTGGCTGATCTCCAAGGTGCTCGGCTACGGAGGGAGCGCCTATATCGAGGAGCCGGCATGGCTGAGAGAGGAAGTCCGGAACAGAATTGCAAATTTACTCGCGCGATATGAGGAAGTATGACAGACAGCTGTCATACTTCTTTTTTTATAATAAGTACATATGTTCCTGTTGGGAAAGGGAGATGACCATGACGATGATACTTCACCATCATATGCTTGAGGAGCAGGTCCGCCAGCATACGCGCGAGCTTGAAGCGCTCAATCGCGAAGCGTGGAAGCTGAGGACGATGCACACGAACAAGCCGCGGACGGTCTTGAGCGGATTGACGCTGATGCTCGGCTTGCTCGGAAGATGGCGCTGACGCCTTGATACGGGCCGCCGCGCGGATCGCCGGCCGACGATTGCAGAGGCCATGGCGATAGAATTTTGTCGAATAAAAGCCGATTGCGGCGCCCGCTGTCGATAATATCCGGTATTAAAAAAATATTTAAAATAATGGACTAGTTTTACCAGTTTCAAGAAGGAATCCGCACGATTTTGTGGAATATTACACCAAGTCTTCTGATGGGGCAAAGGTGGTGAACACAAGTGCAAATTACAGATGTCAGACTCCGCCGCGTTAATTCCGAGGGGCGAATGAAAGCCATCGCGTCTATCACGATCGACAACGAGTTCGTCGTTCATGACATTCGCGTGATTGACGGCAACAACGGCATGTTCGTCGCAATGCCGAGCAAGCGTACGCCCGACGGAGAGTTCCGAGATATCGCGCATCCCATCTCTTCGGGAACGCGGGAGAAGATTCAGTCCGCCGTACTCGCAGAGTATGAGCGCGCTGCCGTTGAAGAAGAAGAGGTGCTGGTCGAAGGTGCGTAGTGCTTGTGTTCGCGCTTAGACGCTATGCGCATCCAAGAATATGAGGCAGCTTCACGGGGAGCCGGGGACGGCTCTCTTTTCATTTTTCATGTAATAAGCTATGATCACAAGTGACAAAAGACCGTGTGCGTCGGGAAGAAGGAGGCATATGCGCAAGATGACGAGAATGGCTGTGATTCTGGCTGCCGGCCAAGGCAAGCGCATGAAGTCCAAATTATATAAAGTGCTGCACCCCGTATGCGGCAAGCCGATGGTGGGCCACGTGCTGGAGGCCGTGAAGGGGATCGGCTGCGAGCGGCCTGTCGTCATCGTCGGCCACGGCGCCGAAGCCGTGCAGCAGACGCTGGGAGATGCAGCCGTCTATGCGCTGCAGGAGCAGCAGCTGGGCACCGGTCACGCGGTGCTGCAGGCGGCGCCTGTGATCGGGGGCGCAGAGGGCGTGACGATCGTCGTCTGCGGCGACACGCCGCTCGTCAGCTCGGAGACGCTGGAGGCGCTCATCGCCCTGCATGAGGCCGAGGGCGCGGCTGCGACGATCCTGACCGCCGAACTGGAGCAGCCCGCGGGATACGGCCGTATCGTCCGCGGCGAAGACGGCAGCGTGCATCGCATCGTCGAGCAGAAGGACTGCACGCCGGAGCAGGCGGCCATCCGCGAGATCAATACCGGCACCTACTGCTTCGACAACCGCAAGCTGTTCGAGGCGCTCGGCGCGGTCACCAACCAGAACGCGCAGGGCGAGTACTACCTGACCGACGTGATCGGCATCCTCCAGGGCCGTGGCGAGCGCATCTCGGCTTCGGTCGCGTCGGACCCGGCCGAGTCGATCGGCGTCAACGACCGCATCGCGCTGTCCGAGGCCGAGCGGCTCATGCGCCTGCGCATCGCGCGCCGCCACCAGACCGACGGCGTGACGATCATCGATCCCGCCAGCACTTATATTGAAGCCGATGTTCAGATCGGCCCGGATACCGTGCTCTATCCCGGCACGATGCTGCGCGGCGCCACAGTCATCGGAGAAGACTGCGTGATCGGGCCTGCGGCGGACCTGACCGACACGACCGTCGGCAGCGGCACCGCCATTCGCCAGTCGGTCGCCGAATCGGCGCAGCTGGGCAGCGACTGTGCGGTAGGCCCGTTCGCATATCTCAGACCCGGTACCAGGCTCGCCGACCACGTCAAGATCGGAGACTTCGTCGAGATCAAGAATGCCGAGATCGGCGCAGGGAGCAAGGTCCCGCATCTGAGCTATGTGGGCGACGCGATCGTGGGCACCGGGACCAATATCGGCTGCGGCACGATTACTGCCAACTACGACGGGTATAATAAATCGAAGACTGTCATCGGCGACGATGCCTTCATCGGCAGCAATTCGAATCTGATCGCGCCGGTGACCATCGGCCACGGCGCCTATGTCGTAGCCGGCTCGACCGTGACGCACGACGTCGCGGACGGCGCCGTCGCGATTGCCCGCGCACGCCAGGTAACCAAGGAAGGCTACGCGGATAAGCTTCGCGGCAGAGCCCGGACCAAAAAGGAAGCCGCAGCCAAGGACAAGACAAAGGGCGGCGCCCGCGAATAGCAACAGGAATCCATCCGGCGCGGCAGCGGACGGACTGCATCGACTGCTCCGAGCGGACGATGCGGTCCGCCAGACCCGCGTCATTCATAGAAAGCGAGGCGCTTATGAGTTACCCTGACAATACCTTGAAGCTATTCTCCTGCAGCTCCAATCCGCGTCTGGCCGAAGCCATCGCCAGACATATCAGCGTGCCGCTCGGCGATGTGAAGGTCACCCGGTTCAGCGACGGCGAGATCCATATCCGTCTGAACGAGAGCGTGCGCGGCGCGGACGTATACGTTGTCCAGTCGACCTCCTGGCCGGTCAACGAGCATCTGATGGAGCTGCTCGTCATGGTCGACGCGCTCAAGCGCGCATCCGCCAAGACGATTAACGTCGTCATCCCTTACTACGGCTATGGTCGTCAAGACCGCAAGGCGCGGTCCCGCGATCCGATCACGGCGAAGCTGGTCGCCAACCTGATCGAGACGGCCGGCGCGCACCGGGTGATCGCGATGGACCTGCATGCCATGCAGATCCAGGGCTTCTTCGACATCCCGGTCGATCACCTGCTCGGCGTCCCGATTCTCGGCGACTACTTCCAGGGCAAGGGCCTGATCGCGCCAGTCGTCGTCTCTCCGGACCATGGCGGCGTCGTCAGAGCGCGCCGGCTGGCGGACGAGCTCCAGGCGCCGCTCGCCATCATCGACAAGCGCCGTCCGGAGCCCAATGTCGTCGAGGTCATGAATATTATCGGCGACGTCTCCGGCCGTACAGCCATCCTGATCGACGACATCATCGATACGGCCGGGACGATCTCCCTGGCCGCCCAGGCGCTCAAGGAAGCGGGCGCGCGTGAGATTTACGCCTGCTGTACGCATGCCGTATTGTCCGGACAAGCCATGGAGCGGCTGGAGTCTTCTCCGATTACCGAGGTCACGGTGACGGATACGATTCCGCTGCGGACGCCCGGCGCTTCGACCAAGATGCGCGTGCTGTCCGTAGCGCCGCTGCTAGGCGAAGCGATCGTGCGCATCCACGAGCAGCAATCCATCAGCAAGCTTTTTGAACCGCATGCCTGACAACGCGAGGCCGCCCTTCTCTCCTGAGAGGGGCGGCCTTTAATCATCCGTTTTCGAACCATCTCCCTCGTCCTCCATCGCTGCGATCGATGCTCCGGACGCCTCCATTTTCCTGATTTGTTTAGCCCGTCTACCCGTCGGGTAAAATACATGTATGTCTTTAAATCTTGCTGCAATCGGGAGGAATCGGTATGACGACGACATTGCGTGCGGAAACACGCCAGCGGTCCACGAAGGGCGCGCTTAGGCAGCTTCGGATACAAGGGCGGGTGCCCGGCGTTGTGTACGGCAAAGGCCTGCAGGCTCCAAGCCCTATCGCGCTTGACGGCAAGGAGCTCTCCAGCCTGATGCGCGGACATGCGCATGCGGTTCTCCAGCTCGAAGTACCGGGTAGCGGGAGCCAGTCGGTGTTGCTGACGGACGTTCAGCGGGACAAGCTGAGCGGCCAGGTGCTTCATGTCGATTTCCACCAGATCAACCTGAATGAGAAAATCAAGGCGCCGATTCGCGTCGAAGTGACGGGCACGAGCCCCGGCGAGAAGGAAGGCGGCCTGCTGACCGTCGTCCTCCACGAGATCGAAGTGGAGTGCGTCGCCCGCGACCTGCCGGAATCCGTCACGGCGGATATCAGCTCGCTCGCATTCGGCGAGAACCTGACGATCGGCCAGCTGTCGTTCCCGGCCGGCGTCAAGCCCGTCCAGGACGAAGAGACTGTCGTCATCGCCGTGCTCGCGCCGCAGAAGGATATCTCCGCCGACGAAGCGGATGCTTCGGCCGACGCTTCCGAGGAGAACGCGAAGCAATCGGATGCAGCCAATGCTGTAGAAACGGACGTCTAACGGTACGCGTCGCATTGTTTTATCCACATATGTGAACAAGAAGCGCCGGGCTGTGGATAGCCTCGGCGCTTCTTGTGTTTAAAGGGTTGTTGAGCTGTTGATCTACATAAAATTTATGCACGATTGTGGATTTGTTGTGGATAACTATATTGGTTAATAGCCAGGCCTTGATACGAAGGTGAACTCCTTGCGGCAATAGACATGGTTGTTGACCTTCACGAATTCTTTGCCATAATATTCGATGAACCCGATATCGCTGTGCTGTCGGTCTTTGTAGATCTGGACGGGCACCTCTGCTACGATATGATCAGCGAAGTGTCTGTCGTGAGACAATGTCTGGCCATTAATGTACATCATGATCCCGACCCCCTAAAGTTTGAGCTTTGTAATCTAGATGACACGGCAGTGGACAGATTCGTTGCATCGTGCCAGTAAAATTTTATTAAACGGAGTTGAATTCCGCATGAGATGGATCGTAGGGCTCGGCAATCCGGGACCGGAATACGCCGCGACGCGGCACAATGCCGGGTTCATGGTCATTGACGAGCTGGCCAGGCGATGGAATACCCAAGTTGATCAGAAAAAACTAAAGGGCCTGTACGGCGAGGCGCGTGTCGGAGGCGAGAAGGTGGCGCTGCTGAAGCCGATGACATATATGAATCTGTCCGGTGAATCCGTGCGGGCGCTGATGGACTACTACAAGGCGCCGTTGGAGGACGGCATCATCGTCTACGACGACCTGGACACGGAGACGGGGAAGATCCGGCTGCGCTATCAGGGCAGCGCGGGCGGGCATAACGGCATCAAGTCCATCATTCAGCATACGGGCACACAGGTGTTCAATCGCGTACGCATGGGCATCTCGCGTCCTGTGGGCGGCATGAAGGTCGTGGATTACGTCCTCGGCAACTTTCCGAAAAGCGAGCAGGAGGCGCTGCGGACGATGATCGCGGATGCGTGCGATGCGATCGAATATGCGCTCTCGCATCCGTTTGAGGAGACGATGGCGAAGTTCAACGGCAAATAAGCAGGCAAATATGCTTGGTTTGATTCTGGCTTGGATCTGGCTTGGATCTGATAGGATGGGCGCGACAGACTGGGCTGGTGCGGCTTGGTGGAGGGCGACCATAGGGGGGGCCCGATGCCGCTGTATAGGGCCTTTTGCGCCTTTTCGGGGCTTATCCCTTTCGTTCAATACCGCTGACCCGCTGCTGAGCGAAGGGGATGAGCCCCGAAAAGGAGCAGCGGGAAGGTAATCCACAAATTTGCTGAGCGAAGGGGATGAGCCCCGAAAAGCAGCGGAAGGCAGCATGCAGCGGTACCAGTCCCATCCAATCGCGCTTAAAAACGCCTCCCGCAGGGCATACTGAGAGCAGCGCGGCATTAGGCCGCATAATCTGCCTTCAGGAGGCATACTTATGGCTGTGAACTACGTTTGCCGACATTGCCGTACGCCGCTCGGGCGGTTCGAGGGCGCCGACGTATCCGAATACAGACTCGGTCTCCATTCCTTGACCCCCGATGAGCGAAGGCGTATAATAGCCTATAATTCAAATGGGGACGTCACGGTGTCAGTGGTCTGCGACTACTGCAGCCAGGCGCTGGACAACAACCCCGAGCTGGCGCTGCTGAGCAATCCGCTCCAATAGCGCCGCCGTCCGCTGCAATATCGACCGATAGAAGAGGCCTCGGCTTTACGCCCAGGCTTCTTTTTGAATGAGTGCCGAATTCAGATTCGACCTATAAGGGGAAAAGCGATGAAGCCGCTAATGAATACGCTGGCTACCGATCCCGACTTCCAGTCCGTGCTCGCGGGCCTTCGAGGCAGCATGCGCGAGCAACTGGTGGCGGGGCTGTCCGGCTCGGCCAGGCAAGTGATGATCGCCGCGACCGTGCGGGAGCTGGAGAGGCCCGTGCTCGTCGTGACGCACAATATGTTCGCCGCCCAGAAGATGGCGGAGGACCTGCAGGAGTGCCTGTCCGCCGAGGAAGTGCTGCTCTATCCCGCCAACGAGCTGATCGCGGCGGAGACGGCAATCTCGAGTCCCGAGACGTCGGCCAGACGCATGGATGTGTTGCTGCAACTCGCGGAGGGCTTCCGCGGGGTTATTGTCGTGCCCTTTTCCGGCGTCCGCCGCTTCCAGCCGAGCATGGATACGATGGCCGGCGCCTTCGTCACGCTCAAGGCCGGCGACACGCTGCCGATGGACGAATTCCTGAAGCGCATGATCGGCCTCGGCTACGAGCGCGTAGACCGCGTGGAGCAGAAGGGGCATCTGAGCGTGCGGGGCGGCATCGCGGACTTCTTCCCGCTGACGAGCGCGAGCGCGGTCCGCGTCGAGTGGTTCGACGACGAGATCGACTCGATCCGCACGTTCGATCCGGCGGATCAGCGTTCGATAGACAAGCTGGACAGCTATACCGTGCGCCCCTGCCGCGAGATTATCGCCGACGAGCGGCGCTTCGCGAATGCGGCGCAGCATGCCTTCGAGCTGCTCGAACGCCAGCTGGAGAAGATGGCGGACCGTCAGGCCAAGGAGCGTCTCAAGTCCGAGATTTCCAGGGAAATCGACGATCTGCGCCAGAGCATGTATTTTGCCGAAATCTATAAATATATCTCTCTCCTCTATCCCGAACGGCAAACGCTGTTCGACTACATGCCCAAGGACACGCTGCTCATCATGGACGAGCCCAATCGTCTCGCGGAGACGGCCAGGCAGCTGGAGCGCGACGAGACCGAATGGTCCACCCACCTGCTGCAGCAGGGCAAGTCGCTCCCCGGATTCACGCTGACGGTGCCGGCGGAGCAGGCGCTGTATCCGCGGACTTTCCAGACCGTGTACCTGTCCCTGTTCGTCCGTCAGATCCCGCATACGCAGCCGCAGAACATCGTCAACTTCGTCTGCCGCTCGATGCAGAGCTTCCACGGGCAGATGAATGTGCTCAAGGCGGAGATGGAGCGCTGGCGCAAGGGCGGCGCGCACATCGTCATGCTCGCAGGCAGCGCAGAGCGTGCCGAGCGGATGCGCCGGGTGCTCGACGACTATCAGATCGAGACGCCCGACATCGTCACCGGCAACCTGCAGAGCGGCTTCGAGCTGCCGTCCGTCAAGCT
This sequence comes from Cohnella sp. 56, assembly GCF_037963805.1. Classification (NCBI taxonomy): domain Bacteria; kingdom Bacillati; phylum Bacillota; class Bacilli; order Caryophanales; family Paenibacillaceae; genus Cohnella; species Cohnella sp. 56. The sequence goes on from NZ_JAZDQE010000030.1 coordinate 29,129, forward strand.
CGTCGTCATCACCGAGGGCGAGATGTTCACACAGAAGCAGCGCAAGGCGCGCCGCGTCGACCGTCGCATGGACAATGCCGAGCGGATCAAGAGCTATACGGAGCTGAAGGTCGGCGATTATGTCGTCCACCAGAATCACGGCATCGGCAAGTACATGGGTATCGGGACGCTGGAGATTAACGGCATCCACAAGGATTATTTGCATGTCATCTACGCGGGCGGCGACAAGCTGTCCATCCCCGTCGAGCAGTTCGACCTGATCCAGAAGTACGTCGGTTCGGACGAAAAGGAACCGAAGGTCAGCAAGCTCGGGGGCGCGGAGTGGAACCGGGTCAAGTCGAAGGTCCGCTCCTCGGTCAAGGACATCGCCGACGATCTGATCAAGCTGTACGCGGACCGCCAGGCGACGCCGGGCTACGGCTTCGGCGAGGATACGCCGTATCAGCAAGAGTTCGAGGCGATGTTCCCCTACGACGAGACGACGGACCAGCTGCGCGCGATCGAGGAGATCAAGACCGACATGCGCAAGCCCCGGCCGATGGACCGGCTGCTCTGCGGCGACGTCGGCTACGGCAAGACGGAGGTGGCGATCCGGGCGGCGTTCAAGGCGGCCATCGAGGGCAAGCAGGTGGCGGTGCTCGTGCCGACGACGATCCTCGCGCAGCAGCACTACGAGACGTTCCGCGAGCGATTCTCCGGCTATCCGTTCAATATCAAGGTGCTGAGCCGCTTCCGCACGCGCAAGGAGCAGACCGAGACGATCAAGGGCGTCAAGGCCGGCACCGTCGACGTATTGATCGGCACGCACCGGCTGCTGTCGCAGGACGTCGTGTTCAAGGATCTCGGCCTCCTCATCGTCGACGAGGAGCAGCGGTTCGGCGTCTCGCACAAGGAGAAGCTCAAGCGGCTCAAGACGAGCGTCGACGTGCTGACGCTGACCGCGACGCCGATCCCGCGGACGCTGCATATGTCGATGCTCGGCGTGCGCGACCTGTCGGTCATCGAGACGCCGCCGGAGAACCGGTTCCCCGTGCAGACGTATGTGGTCGAGTACAGCCCGACGCTCGTCCGGGAGGCGATCGAGCGGGAGCTGGCGCGGGACGGGCAGGTGTACTTCCTGTTCAATCGCGTGCAGGGCATCTACCAGATGGCCGAGCAGATCTCGGCGCTCGTGCCGGACGCCAAGATCGCCGTCGCGCATGGCCAGATGTCCGAGCAGGAGCTTGAACGCACGATCCTCGACTTCCTCGACGGCGAATACGACGTGCTCGTCAGCACGAGCATCATCGAGACGGGCGTGGACATCCCCAACGTCAACACGCTTATCGTGCACGATGCGGACAAGATGGGCCTGTCCCAGCTCTACCAGCTCCGCGGCCGCGTCGGGCGCTCCAACCGGATCGCCTACGCCTACTTCGGCTATCAGCGGGACAAGGTGCTGAACGAGGTGGCGGAAAAGCGGCTGCAGTCGATCAAGGAGTTCACCGAGCTCGGCTCGGGCTTCAAGATCGCGATGCGCGACCTGTCGATCCGCGGCGCGGGCAATCTGCTCGGGGCGGAGCAGCACGGGTTCATCGCCTCGGTCGGCTTCGACCTGTACTCGCAGATGCTGGCCGAGGAGGTCAACGCCCGCAAGGCCGAGTGGCATGGCGAGCAGGCGCCGCCTCCGCCGCCGGTCAATACGCAGCTGGACCTGGGCGTGGACGCCTACGTGCCGCCGGAATACATTTACGACAGCATTCAGAAGATCGAGATCTACAAGAAGGTGGCCGCCGCGGCTTCGGGCGAGGATGTCAGCGACCTGCTCGAGGAGCTGGTCGACCGCTTCGGCGATCCGCCGAAGCCGGTGTTGAGCCTGCTCAGCGTCGCGCGGATCAAGGCGCTCGCGCGGACCTACGGCATCGAGTCGATCGTCAACCGCAACGACGACATCGCGATGAAGTTCGAGGAGCGCCGCAGCGCCGACCTCGACGCCAAGAAGTTCAAGGCGCTCGAGGCCCGCTATCAGGGCCGCGTACAGCTCGTGCAGCAGACGCCGCATCTGCTCGTGCGGATTCGCGTCAAAGGTCTGGACGACGACGCAATGTTGGCGCTCATCGAAGAGTTTCTGTTACAATACAAAGAAGCGACAAAATCCAAGGAGGAATTGCAAAATGCTGTACAATAAACGCGGAGCGTATCGCCGGTTCGCTTTCCTGCTGCTGGCTGTCGTTCTGCTCGCCGCCACGGCTACGGCTTGCGGCAAGAAAAAAAATGAGGAGTCAAGCGGTTCGCCCACTGCCTCGGCTTCGGCCAGCGCGACCGCTAGCATAGATCCGGATACCGTCCTCGCCACCTACGACGGCGGAGAGCTGAAGCAAGCCGAGTTCGCCAAGTACGAAGCGTTCATGAACGTTACCAATCCGCAGTACGCGATGTATCTGTCGATCCCGCAATACAAGGAAGAGATCGTCAAGCAATATCTGCTGCAAAAGGCATTCGCGGCTCGTGCGACGGATGCGCAGAAGAAAGCCGGCAAGGACCAGGCAGACGCGTTCAAGAAGCAGCTCGACGACGCGCTCAAGGATGCAACCAACGGTCCGCAAATCAAGGAATCGATGAAAACCAACAACATTACCGAGGACGAGATGGTCGCGCTCGTGGTCACCCTGGCCACCGGCGGCGAGATCACCACCGCCAAGGAGACCGAGATCAAGGCGACGATCAAGGACGCCGACATCAAGGCCGAGTTCGACAAGGAGCCTGCCGACTACAACGTCGATACGGTGCGTCATATCCTCGTCGCCTTCACCGATCCCGCGACGAACAAGGAGCGTGCCGACGCGGACGCCCTGAAGCGCGCGCAGGATGTGAAGAAGAAGCTCGATGACGGCGGCGATTGGACTGCGCTGGCGAAGGAATATTCCGACGACACCGGCTCCAAGGAAAACGGCGGTCTGTACGAAAAGACGCAGGCCAAGACCTGGGTCGAAGAATTCAAGAAAGCCGCCAACACGCAGGCGATCGGCGTCATCGGCGATCCGGTGAAGACCGATTACGGCTACCACGTCATCAAGGTCGAAGCCCGCGAGGAAGCGAGCTACGACAAGCTGTCCCAGACCGACAAGGATGCGATCGTCTCCGCGCTCGTGTCGCCGAAGATGGAGACATTCATGCAGGAAGAAACGGACAAGCTCGGCATCAAGGTGACGCTGCCCGCAGAGCCTTCGCCGTCTCCTTCCGCATCGGGTTCGGCAGCGCCATCGGCTTCGTCCAGCGCGCCTGCCAGCTCATCGGCATCGAGCAAGTAATAGAAGAAGCTGAGACTCGCACATAAATAAGTTTTAATCGCAGCCCCCGGCTCTTGCAGCCGGGGGTTTTTGCGTGCATTGGCGCCTCGGCGCCGATCCACGGACTTATATTAAGGGTTTGTGAATAAACATTACATGAATCCAAATACGTCTCAAGAAAGGATACAAAAAAGATCCAGTCCCTCTTCATTTTATGCATGTTATATTCCATAAATCAATCTGATGTTCGTAAAAAAATAATAAATTTAATTTTTATGTTATGTATGTTGACATATAAATTCGACCGACTTTATAATATGATTCACGAACGCACAATCCAAAAACCGGGTCAAACGTTCGGAATCTAAAGAGATATGAATAGGGAGTGGAGCCATGAGGAAGAGCAATTGGTTCAAAAGCGCAGGGCTGGCCGTATCGTTGAGTCTGATCCTGGCGAGCTGCGGCGGCAAAAACGAGAACGGCGCCGCGTCGTCGGGCTCGTCATCTTCGGCCCCTGCTTCTTCTGCCGCATCGAGCGGCGGAGACACCGTCAAGGTCGGCATTTTGCACTCCCTCAGCGGTACGATGTCCATCAGCGAAGTAACGGTTAAAAACTCGGAGTCGATGGCGATCGAAGAGATCAACGCAAAAGGGGGCGTATTAGGGAAAAAAATCGTGCCCGTCATCGAAGACGGCGCCTCGGACTGGCCGACGTTCGCGGAGAAAGCGCGCAAGCTGCTGTCCGAGGACAAAGTCGCGACGGTATTCGGCGGCTGGACCTCCGCGAGCCGCAAGGCGATGCTGCCGGTTTTCGAGGAATTGAACGGACTGCTGTGGTATCCGGTTCAGTACGAAGGGCTTGAGTCGTCCCCCAACATCTTCTACACCGGCGCCACGACGAACCAGCAGATCGTGCCTTCGGTCGATTACTTGCTGGAGCAGGGCAAGAAGAAATTTTTCCTCCTCGGTTCGGATTACGTATTCCCCCGCACGGCCAACAAGATCATCAAGGCGCAGCTGGCTGCCAAGGGCGGAGAGACCGTCGCCGAAGAATACACGCCGCTCGGCCACACCGACTACACGACGATCATCGCCAAGATCAAGGAGGCGAAGCCGGACGTCGTATACAACACGCTGAACGGAGACAGCAACGTCGCTTTCTTCAAGCAGCTGAAGGACGCGAATATCTCCGCCAAGGATCTGACCACGCTGTCCGTCAGCATTGCGGAGGAAGAGGTCAAGGGCATCGGTCCGGACTTCCTGGCCGGCCACCTCGTCGCCTGGAACTACTATCAGACGACGGACACGCCGGAGAACAAGACGTTCGTCGAGAACTTCAAGGCGAAGTACGGCGCGGGCAGCGTGACGAGCGATCCGATGGAGGCGGGCTATACGGCCGTCTACCTGTGGGCGGCAGCTGTTGAAAAGGCAGGTTCCTTCGACGTCGACAAGGTCAAGGAAGCCGCCAAGGGCATCGAATGGAACGCGCCGGAAGGCAAGGTCACCATCGACGGCGACAATCAGCACATCTACAAGACGGTGCGCATCGGCGAGATCCAGCCGGACGGCATGATCAAGGAGCTGTGGAACTCCGGCAGTCCGGTGAAGCCGGACCCGTATCTCAAAGGCTACGATTGGGCCAAAAGCTTGAGCGCCGGTTCATGACGGCTGCTTGAATCAAGGGAGCATGCAGCGGCGGGAGCGCCGCCCGGAGATACCCCAAGTCTCCGGGTGAGCGCCCCGCGTTGCCTTCAGTACAACGAGGAGGCGATTTTCCTTGGAGATGTGGATCACCCAGCTGTTCAACGGGTTAAGCGTGAGCTCCATTCTCTTGCTGATCGCGCTCGGACTCTCGATTACCTTCGGACTGATGGGCGTCATCAATATGGCGCACGGCGAGTTCATCATGATCGGCAGCTATGCGGCCTATCTGACACAGAACTTGTTCAAGGAGCTGCTGCCCAAGAGCGCGTTCGATTCTTATTTTCTCGTCGCGCTGCTGGCGAGCTTCCTCGTCGCGTTCGCGATCGGCTATTTGCTTGAGATACTGCTCATTCGCCATCTGTACGGGCGGCCGCTGGACAGTCTGCTCGCGACATGGGGCGTCGGACTCGTCCTGCAGCAGATCGCCCGCTCCATCTTCGGCGCGCCCAACGTCGCGGTGAACAGTCCTTCCTGGCTGAACGGAGGCCTCCATGTGATGGACGGCATCGATCTGCCCTACAAGCGGCTGTTCATCATCGCGCTCGTCGCGATCTGTCTGGCCGCCATGTACGTGTATATCAACCGGAGCCACTCCGGCAGACGGATGCGGGCGGTCATGCAGAACCGGGAGATGGCCGCATGCCTCGGCATCTCGACGCGGCGCGTCGACGGGATGACGTTCGCGATCGGCTCGGGCATCGCCGGCATCGCCGGCTGCGCCCTGACGCTGATCGGTCCGATCGGTCCGAACATCGGCACGTACTACATCGTCGACGCCTTCATGGTCGTCGTGCTGGGCGGCGTAGGCAAGCTCGTTGGGACGGTGCTCGGCGCGCTCGGCATCGGCGTCTTCAACACGATGTTCGAATGGTGGTCGACCGCATCGCTCGGCAAAGTGTTCGTATTTATTTGCATCGTCGCCTTTCTCCAGTGGAAGCCCAAGGGGCTGTTCGCCGTTCGCACGCGACAGCTTGACTGACATCGAGAGAGCTTCGACAACCACTTTCCTCGAAAAGAAGGTGAGGCTGTTATGACAGGTTGGACGGGGTTATGGTCGGACCGCAGGCGTGTGTGGCTGCTGCTCGGGTATGCCGCCGCCGCTGCGGCGCTGTTCGCCGCACCGCTCTATTTAAGCGATTTTCGTCTGAACCTGCTTGCCAAGTTTCTGGCATTCGCGATCGTGGCGCTCGGCCTGGACCTGCTGTGGGGCTATACCGGCGTACTGAGTCTCGGCCACGGCGTATTTTTCGGTCTCGGCGCCTATGCCATGGGCATGCACTTGAAGCTCACGGCAAGCGGCGGCAGGCTTCCCGACTTTATGGATTGGAGCGGACTCGCGAAGCTGCCCTGGTTCTGGCAGCCGTTCAAGTACTTCCCCGTGGCGGTGCTGCTCGGCATTCTCATCCCGTCGCTGCTCGCGCTGTTCCTCGGATTTTTCACATTCCGCAACCGGATCAAAGGCGTCTACTTCACGATTCTGACGCAGGCGCTGGTCATCATCGTCACGACGCTGTTCGTCGGCCAGCAGGCCTATACCGGCGGGACGAACGGCCTGACCGGCTTCACGAAGCTGCTGGGCAGCCCGCTGCGCTCGGATAGCATGAAGACCGCGCTCTATCTCGCCACGGTCATCGCGCTCATCGCGGCCTATGCGCTCTGTCGCTACCTGACCAAGAGCCGGATGGGCAAGGTGCTGCGCGCGATCCGGGACGGAGAGAACCGCGTGCGCTTCCTCGGCTACAACCCCGCGACGTACCAGATGGCCACATTCGCCGTATCCGGCGCGCTGGCGGGCCTCGCAGGCATGCTGTTCGTACTTCATGTCGGCATCATCTCGCCTTCGATGATGGGCATCGTGCCGTCGATCGAGATGATACTGTGGGTCGCGATCGGAGGCCGGGGCACGCTCGTCGGCGCGCTGATCGGCGCATTGGCGCTCAATTATGCCAAGAGCGGCTTGTCGGAGGCGTATCCGGAGATCTGGACGATCTTCCTGGGCCTGCTGTTTATCGTCGTCACGGTATTTCTGCCCGGCGGCATCGCCGGCCTGATCCGCAAGGGAGCCGAGAGCTTGCGTAACAAGACCGGGAGGAGGAACGAACATGAGTCAGGCGTCCATCCTGTCCTGCGAGGAAGTAACCGTAGCGTTTGACGGGTTCAAGGCTGTTCAGGGCATGAGCCTGTCGCTGGAGCCGGGCGAGCTGCGCTTCCTGATCGGGCCCAACGGCGCAGGCAAGACAACGATGCTGGATGTCATCTGCGGCAAGGTGAAGCCCGTGTCGGGCTCCGTATCGTTCCGCAGCCGGGCCGGCGTCGTCGATATTACGAAGCGCAAAGAGCACAAAATCGCGGAGCTCGGCATCGGCCGCAAGTTCCAGACGCCGTCGATCTTCGCAGGCTTGACCGTCATGGAGAATCTGGAGATCGCGATGTCGCAGAACCGCGGCGTCTGGGCGACACTGCGCGCCTCCTTGACCCGCCGGGAGTCCGAGCGCATCGACGAGGAGCTGGCGCTCATCGGTCTGGGCGATCACCGCCATGCGCGGGCCGGCTTGCTGTCGCACGGGCAGAAGCAGTGGCTCGAGATCGGCATGATGCTCCTGCAGGAGCCCGAGATTCTGCTGCTCGACGAGCCGGTGGCCGGCATGACGGACCGGGAGACCGACAAGACGGGCGAGCTGCTGCAGGAGATCGTCAAGCGGCGCACGGTCGTCGTCGTCGAGCACGATATGGAGTTCGTGCGCAACTTCGCCAGCAAGGTGACGGTGATGCACGAGGGCAAGCTGCTCAAGGACGGCACGATGGACGAGATTCAGAGCGACGACCGGGTGGCGGAAGTATATCTGGGCAAAAGGCGGGATGCGCATGCTGTCGGTTGAGGCGCTTGAAGCGGGCTACGGAGAGAGTGTCATCCTGCGCGATGTCAGCCTCCGGGTGGAGCCCGGCCAGGTGGTCTGTCTGATGGGCCGCAACGGGGTGGGCAAGTCGACGCTCGCCAAGAGCGTCATGGGCGTGCTGAAGGCGAGGCAGGGCAGCATCTCGTTCAAAGGCAGGAACATCACGCGTGCGGCGTCGGGCGAACGGGCCAGAGCGGGCATCGGTTACGTGCCGCAGGGCCGCGAGATTTTCGGACAGCTCAGCGTGCTGGACAATCTGCGCATCGGGCTGGAGGCGAGCCGCGATCCGAAGCGGCGCAGATCGAGCGAGATTCCCGATGAGGCGATCGCCAAGTTCCCCGTGCTGCCGTCGATGTACGGTCGCCGGGGCGGCGATCTCAGCGGCGGGCAGCAGCAGCAGCTTGCCTTCGCCCGCGCGCTCGTCGCGGAGCCGGAGCTGCTCGTGCTCGACGAGCCGGCGGAGGGCATCCAGCCATCTATCGTGCAGGCGATCCAGGACGTCATCCGCGGTATAGCGGACGAAGGCAGGACGTCGATCCTGCTCATCGAGCAGAGCCTCGACTTCGTGCGCAGCGTCGGAGACGTGTTCTACATTATGGAAAAAGGCGCGATCGTATGGACCGGCGGCAAGGCGGAGCTGGACGATCCTGCCGTCATGCGTTATCTGACGATTTAGAGAGAGAGGAAGCTGATCCCATGGAACGACAACGCAGACAATCACATTGGTGGATCGTGGGCCTGCTGCATGTGCTGGGATTGACCGGCTTCGTGTATGCGGCGCTGGGCGAGCCCGCCTTCTGGGGACTCGGCCTGCTGGCTTATTCATTCGGACTGCGGCACGCCTTCGACGCGGATCATATCGCCGCCATCGACAACGCCGTCCGCAAGCTTGTATCGGGACGCTCCGATTCGAGAGGCGTCGGTCTTTACTTTTCCCTCGGACATTCCTCTGTCGTGCTGCTGATGGTGCTGGCCATCGGCCTCACGGCGGATACTTACATTTTCGACAATGCCGCGCTGCGCGAGGCGGGCGCCCTGATCGGGACGTCGGTCTCCGGCCTGTTCCTGGTTGTCATCGGCTGCGTCAATCTCGTCGTCCTGCTCCGTGCGCTGTCCGGCGCCCGCCGGTCCGGCTGGCGCGATGCCGACCATGCGGCCCGTCCGGCGGGACCGCTCGCCGCACTGCTGCGTCCGGTGCTGCGCCTCGTCAGCCGCAGCTGGCATATGTACCCGCTCGGCTTCTTGTTCGGCCTCGGCTTCGACACCGCCACCGAGATCGGCCTGCTGGCATTGTCGGCGGGGGCCGCCAGCCAGTCGGCCTCCCTCATCGGCATCTTGTCGCTGCCGCTGCTGTTCGCTTCGGGCATGACGCTGCTGGACACGCTCGACGGCATGCTCATGAGCCGCGCCTACCGCTGGTCGTCCGTCTCTCCGGGCAAGAAGCTCGCCTACAACCTCACGGTGACGGGCGTCTCCGTCGTCTCCGCCTTGTTCGTCGGTCTCCTCCAGCTGTCGCATTTGCTCGAGGACCGGCTGCCGCATGCATGGCTGGCCTGGACGGATCGTATCGACTTCGTCTATCTCGGCTGCGGCCTGGTCGGATTGTTCGCATTGACCTGGATCGGATTCGCGACGATCAGGAGAGGAGTGAGGCACAGCCATGCAGTGGACGGAGCGTGAGAAAGAAAAGCTGCTGATTACGGTGGCGGCCAATCTCGCGAGAGACCGGATGAAGCGGGGCGTGAAGCTCAACTATCCGGAGAGCGTCGCCCTGATTACGTCGGAGATCATGGAGGGCGCGCGGGACGGGCGAAGTGTGGCCGAGCTCATGGCCTACGGGCGGCAGATTCTGTCCGCCGATCAAGTGATGGAGGGAATCCCGCAGATGATTCACGAGGTGCAGGTCGAGGCGACGTTCCCGGACGGGACGAAGCTCGTGACCGTACACCAGCCCATCGGCTGATACAAGGCATTGACCAACAGATTGTCGGAAAAACGGGGTGAACAGGATGATACCGGGCGAATATCGCGTGCGGGCCGGAGAGATCGAGCTGAACGAGGGCCGCAGGAAGGCCGAGGTGCTGGTGGCCAACCTGGGAGATCGCCCCGTTCAGGTCGGCTCGCATTTTCATTTTTTTGAAGTCAACAAGCAGTTGCGATTCTCCCGCGAGCAGGCGTTCGGCATGCGGCTCGACATTCCGGCCGGAACGGCCGTGCGCTTCGAGCCCGGCGAGGAGAAGCCGGTGCAGCTGACTGCGCTGGGCGGCGCGAGGCTGGCGTACGGGTTGAACGGGCTGACCGAGGGCCCGGCGCCGGCCGGGCCGCTGCCGGAAGCGGCGGCCGGGCGGCTCGCAGGTTGGGAGGCGGACCATGGCTAGGATGAGTCGCGAAGATTATGCCGGTATGTTCGGCCCGACGACGGGCGATGCGGTCCGGCTGGCGGATACGGAGCTGTGGGCGCAGATCGAGCGGGATTACACCGTCTATGGCGACGAATGCAAGTTCGGCGGCGGCAAGGTCATCCGCGACGGGATGGGACAGTCTGCCCATGCCGTGCGGGACGAGGGCGTGCTCGATACGATCATCACGAATGCCGTCGTCATCGATCACTGGGGCATCGTCAAGGCGGATATCGGCATCAAGGACGGGATGATCGTCGGCATCGGCAAAGGCGGCAATCCGGATGTTATGGACGGGGTGGATGCCGCTATGGTCGTCGGCGCGAGCACCGAGGTAATCGCGGGCGAAGGCCGGATCGTGACGGCGGGCGGCATCGATGCGCATATCCACTTCATCTGTCCGCAGCAGATCGAGACGGCGCTGGCGTCCGGCGTCACGACGATGATCGGCGGCGGCACGGGGCCCGCCACGGGCACCAATGCCACGACCTGTACGCCCGGTGCCTGGCATATGCGGCGGATGCTGGAGGCGGCGGAGGCTTTTCCGATGAATCTGGGCTTCACGGGCAAAGGAAATGCGTCGTTCTCCGCGCCGCTCATCGAACAGATCGAAGCGGGCGCGATCGGGCTCAAGCTCCATGAGGATTGGGGGACGACGCCCAGAGCGATCGACACCTGCCTGCGCGTGGCCGACGAATACGACGTGCAGGTCGCCATCCATACCGATACTTTGAACGAGGCGGGCTTTCTCGAGGACACGCTTGACGCCATCGGCGGCCGGACGATCCATACGTACCATACGGAGGGCGCAGGCGGCGGCCATGCGCCGGATATTATCCGTGCGGCATCGTTCTCGAATGTGCTGCCCTCCTCGACCAATCCGACCCGGCCTTTTACCGTCAACACGATCGAGGAGCATCTGGATATGCTGATGGTCTGCCATCATCTCGACAGCCGCATTCCCGAGGACGTCGCCTTCGCCGACTCGCGCATCCGCCCCGAGACGATCGCCGCCGAGGATATCCTGCACGATCAGGGCGTGTTCAGCATGATCAGCTCGGACTCGCAGGCGATGGGCCGCGTCGGTGAGGTCATCCTGCGCACATGGCAGACCGCGGACAAGATGAAGCGGCAGCGCGGCCCGCTCGGGCCGGATGCGGACAGCGACAACTTCCGGATCAGGCGCTATATCGCCAAGTACACGATCAATCCCGCGATTACGCACGGCATCTCGCATCTCGTCGGCTCGATCGAGCCGGGCAAGCTCGCGGATCTGGCGATCTGGTCGCCGGCGTTCTTCGGCGTCAAGCCGGATCTCGTGCTGAAGGGCGGGAGCATCGCATATGCGCAGATGGGCGATCCGGGCGCATCGATCCCGACGCCTCAGCCGGTGATGGGGCGGCCGATGTTCGCCGCCTGCGGCAAGGCGGTGGAGCAGAGCGCGATCACGTTCGTGTCGCAGGCCGCATACGAGAGCGGCATCGCCGAGCGGCTCGGCCTGCGCAAGCGAATCGAACCGGTGCGCCATTGCCGCGGCATCTCCAAGGCGGACATGGTGCTGAACGATGCGACGCCCGACATCCGGGTGGACCCGGAGACGTACGCGGTGACAGTGGACGGCGAGCCCGCCGTCTGTGAGCCGGCCGAGTCGCTGCCGATGGCGCAGCGGTACTTTTTATTCTAGCGGCGGGAGGAGACTGGCGCCTATGATCCGATGGCTCGCGGCGCAGCAGCTGCTCGACTCCGCGCTGCCGATCGGCGGGTTCGCGCATTCGTTCGGCCTCGAGGCCGCCGTACAGGACGGCATGGTCGCCGATATGCGCGAGCTCGAGCAGTATATGCGCACGATGATCGCGCAGAGCTGGTCGACGGCCGATGCGATGGCCGTCAAGGCGGTGTACGAGACGGCCGGCAGCGGAGATTGGCCGCGGCTGTGGCGCGTGGAGCGGCTCGTTCATCTGCAGCGGGCGGGCGCGGAGTCCCGTGCGGGCGTCGAGAAGATGGGCCGGCGGCTGCTCCAGCTGGTCGTATCGATCCATCCGCAGCTGGACTGGTCGCCGCTGCTCGCGGCATGCGAAGCGGGCGATTGTCTGGCCACGCATCCTCTCGTGCACGGCTTCGTCTGCTGGCGGATGGGCCTCAGTCTGGAGGAGGCGGTGCAGGGTTACCTGTACGCCTGCGTCGTCACTGCGACGAGCAGCGCACTCCGGCTGCTGCCCGTCGGACAGACCGAATGCCAGGCGCTCATCGCCCGGCTGGGCACGGCGATTGACGAGGGCTGGCGCATCGCCAGGGAGCTGGTTCCGGAGGAGGCGTACACGAATGCGCCGCTGTCCGAGATTGGCGCGATTCGGCACGAGACGCTGTATTCGCGGTTGTTCATGTCTTGAGACCAACCTTATCTTATATTGGAGGAATGCGCGATGTGCCAAGGCAAAGGACATCATCACCACCCCGAATGGTCCAAGCCCGAATTCGACGGTTCGAGGCCGATGCGAATCGGCATCGGCGGGCCCGTCGGCTCCGGCAAGACGGCGCTATTGGAAAATATCGCGCGTGAGCTGAAGTCGCGCTTCAGCCTCGGCATCATCACGAACGACATCTACACGAAGGAGGACGCCCGCATCCTGCTCGCGACGGGCGTCCTGCCGGAGGAACGCGTCATCGGTGTGGAGACGGGCGGCTGTCCGCATACCGCCGTGCGCGAGGACGCCTCGATGAACTTCGAGGCCGTGCATGAACTGGAGCATCGGTTTCCCGATCTGCAGCTCGTCCTGATCGAGAGCGGCGGGGACAATCTGGCCGCCGCGTTCAGCCCGGAGCTGGCCGATCGCTTCATCTATATTATCGACGTCGCCCAGGGGGAGAAGATCCCGCGCAAAGGCGGCCCCGGCATCATGCGGTCCGACCTGCTCATCATCAACAAGACCGATCTGGCGCCGCATGTCGGCGCAAGCTTGCAGGTGATGGAGGCCGATACGAAGCGCATGCGGGGCGATCGGCCCTACGTCTTTTCCAATCTGCGCGGCGGCGAGGGCGTGGACGAGATCGTCGCCTGGCTAGCGCATGAGTTCGAGCATGCACATGGCATCGCGCACAGCCACGGCTGACGCAGGGCGCCGCCGCACCGCCGTGCTGGAGGCTGTCGCGGCGCGCCGCGAGGACGCTACAGCGCTGGTTCATCGCTACAGCACTTCCCCGATCAAGATCGCCAAGACGTTTCAGCAGGGAAGTGAGCTGTGCGTCATGCTGATGGATGCCTCCCCCGGCATGCTGGCGGGCGATCGCTACGAGCTGGACTGGGAGGCGCAGGCCGGCGCGCACCTGTCGCTGACGAACCAGGGCTTCACCAAGGTGCATCCGAGCAAGCCCGGACAAGGGGCGTCATCTATCGCTAGCTACCGTGCAGGTACGGATGCCTGCATCGAGACGATGATGAAGCCGACGATGCTGTACCGCGGCGCTTCCTACGAGAGCGGCGTCAGCGTGGATCTGGCTCGCGGCGCCATATGGATGCAGGCCGATATCCTTTGCCCTGGCCGAACGCTGCGGGGTGAAGCTTTTCAATACGAAGCATGGGACAACCGGCTCTCCGTCCGCTACGAGGGCGAGCTGATCCACCATCAGCGGCAGCTCATCCGGCCCGGCGAGCATCGGATCGGTCAGCCTGGCGCCTGGCGCGCGTTCAGTCATGTCGGCACCTTCGCCGTATTCTCGGACCGTGTCACAACCGCGTTGCTGGAGGCTGTACGGACGAAGCTGGAGACGTCCGGGATCCCGCAGGAACAACTATACGCCGGCGCAGCGATGACCTGGCGGCACGGGCTGATCGTGCTGGCGGCTGCCGACTCGGCCTGGGTGCTGCAGCGGGCATTTTCCGATATACGCATCGCCATTCGGGCCTCTCTGCTGGGCATCGGACCAAGCCGGTTGGGCGGCACAGAATAGAGTCATATAGCACCGCGAACAGTCCGCTCGTACATTCCGCTTCTTCGTGAAGCGGTTTTTTCTGTTTTTGTCGGAATTGCGGTTGTTCAGTAATTGTTTAGTTCTATTCGTCATAATAAATGGGTCTGTAGCCGAGCTGCAGAGAACGAATAGACAAGCGATCAAGACGGCGCAAGATCGAATCCATATAAATACTTGTAGAGAGGAATTGTACATCATGACGATTAGTCCCTATGGCAATTCAAAGTTAAAAAAATGGTTGGCCATTCCGTTCTTGGCAATGGCAATGCTCGTGTCGCAATTCTCTTATTCAGGCATTATTCCGGCTGCGAGCGCCGCTCCTCCCGAGCCGTTGCTGGTGCAGCTCAGCAGCACCGACTATTTGGACTTTACGACCAACACTGCCACGAACAACCCTGCGCTGGAGTCGGGCAGTTCTTCAGGTTATGCAGTCGGCAACGTGTATCGATATAAAAGTGTGTTATCCAAAAATGGCAACACAGTCGATGCGCTGGTCAAGATCGTAAGCAAGGATTCTACGGCGACACTTAATCTACTGGACGACGATCCGGCCGGCAAGTCAGCCGATATCCTCCGCAGATTCAATCCTACTGTATCGACCAGCGGCGGCGCGGGCGGCATCTTGTTCCAGATCAGCTTCGTTAAAAGCGGAACGAGCGATCCAGTATATTTGAAAGGATTCTACTTGACCGCCATCGACCTGGACGGCAACAACTCGTATCAGGAGTATGCCGAAGTCGGCGGATTCTCAAGCTATGAGATCGGCAATAAAAATTCAAGCAATTCGAACTACAGATCCAAACTGACCATCTATGATGCCAACACTACGCCGACCAGCGATCGTCCGAGCGACGGGAGAACGAGATTTAAAGGTATTCTCTCTTCGCTCCCGGATGTGAACTTCGACAATTCGGCGTCGTTCATCGCTCACTATGAGGCGCCGGTTCAGAAAATCACCGTCGTCATCGGCAACACCGGCACACTGAACAATGGCAATGGCTTGGGCAGGCAATTCTCGCTTAATTTTGGCGCTCCTGGCGGCGTTTTTGGAGATCCGCAAATTATTAACAATGCAGATTCTCCTACAATTAATGTGACAGTCAATGACGGAGGGGACGGGAAGCTGTCCGCTGCTGAAAAGTCTGCAGTCGTTATCTCGGGCACGACAACGAAGGCTGCCGTAAATGATGTGGTCACGCTCACAATCGAGGATACATCGGGAAAAGTTCTTACTTTTACGACGAATATCCAAAGTGGAGGCAGCTACACAAAAACTGTCGATCTGTCCTCGCTGGCGACTGGCGCCATCACGGTGACGGCGAGTGTCGTCAATGCAAACGGCAATCCGTCGGCTCCGGCTACGGATACGTCCGAGATCACAAACGCACCGCCGGTGGCGACGAATGTGCAAGTCAGCGGGACGTCGACGGTCGGCGAAGTGCTGACGGGCAGCTACACGTATGGTGACACAGACAACGATCTGGAGGACACACCGGCGTACAAGTGGTATCGCGGAGACAACGCGAACGGCACGGGGAAGACCGAGATCGGAGGCGCGACGTCGGCAAGCTATACGCTGACGGCCGAAGACCAAGGCAAGTACATTTTCTTCGAAGTGACGCCGAAGGCGAAGACGGGCGTACTGGTTGGCTCGCCGGTCGTGAGCGCAGCAGTCGGTCCGATCGCGGCAGCGAACGTCGCACCGGTAGCGACGGGTGATACGAAGCAGACAAACATGAATACCGCAGTTAGCGGAACGTTGAGCGCGAGCGATGCGAACGGGGACACGCTGACGTACAGCAAAGTCACCGATCCGGCGCACGGCACAGTGACGGTGAACAGTAACGGCACGTACACGTACACGCCGAATGCGGGCTATACCGGCCCGGACAGCTTCACGTTCAAAGCGTACGACGGCAAAGCCTATTCGAACATGGCGACGGTCACGATTGAAGTCAACGCACCGCCAGTGGCGACGAATGTACAAGTTAGCGGTACGCCGACGGTCGGCGAAACGCTGACAGGCAGCTACACGTATGGCGACGCAGACAACGATCTGGAGGACACACCGGCGTACAAGTGGTATCGCGGAGACAGCGCAAACGGCACGGGGAAGACCGCGATCGGGGGCGCGACGTCGGCAAGCTATACGCTGACGGCCGAAGACCAAGGCAAGTACATCTTCTTTGAAGTGATGCCGAAGGCGAAGACGGGCGTACTGGTTGGCTCGCCGGCCGTGAGCGCGGCAGCCGGTCCGATCGCGGCAGCGAACGTTGCGCCGGTAGCGACGGGTGATACGAAGCAGACGAACATGAATACCGCAGTTAGCGGAACGTTGAGCGCCAGCGATGCGAACGGGGACACGTTGACGTACAGCAAAGTCACCGATCCGGCGAACGGCACGGTGACGGTGAATGCGAACGGCACGTACACGTACACACCGAATGCGGGCTATACCGGCCCGGACAGCTTCACGTTCAAAGCGTACGACGGCAAAGCCTACTCGAACACGGCGACGGTGACGGTTGAAGTCAACGCACCGCCAGTGGCGACGAATGTACAAGTTAGCGGTACGCCGACGGTCGGCGAAACGCTGACAGGCAGCTACACGTATGGCGACGCAGACAACGATCTGGAGGACACACCGGCGTACAAGTGGTATCGCGGAGATAACGCGAACGGCACGGGGAAGACCGCGATCGGGGGCGCGACGTCGGCAAGCTATACGCTAACGGCCGAAGACCAAGGCAAGTACATCTTCTTTGAAGTGACGCCGAAGGCGAAGACGGGCGTACTGATTGGCTCGCCGGTCGTGAGCGCAGCAGCCGGTCCGATCGCAGCAGCGAACGTCGCACCGGTAGCGACGGGTGATACGAAGCAGACGAACATGAATACCGCAGTTAGCGGAACGTTGAGCGCCAGCGATGCGAACGGGGACACGCTGACGTACAGCAAAGTCACCGATCCGGCGAACGGCACGG
>NZ_JAZDQE010000031.1:0-24446 GCF_037963805.1 Cohnella sp. 56
CGCTTCTTTGACGATTCTAATGCGCACTTCTTCTTTCCACTTCTTACCGCCCATCCCGATCATCTCCCTTATCCCCAGTTTAAATCATTGTGGGATGGGACTCCAATTGGATTAGGGGGCCTAGGAGTATTCGCAGCTATCGCTCCGAAAAATGCCGCTACCACGGAGATTAACTGTATATTTGCAGTTAACCTGACAACATTGCGCTTGGTCCCCGCCTGCGCGACTTGGCCGCGTCTTTGCGACCGGAATATCCTGCGTCTCTTCGTTGCGCTTGGTCCCCGCCTGCGCGACTTGGCCGTGTCTTCGCGACCGGAATATCCTGCGTCTCTTCGTTGCGCTTGGTCCCCGCCTGCGCGACTTGGCCGCGTCTTCGCGACCGGGATACCCTGCGTCTCTTCGTTGCGCTTGGTCCCCGCCTGCGCGACTTGGCCGCGTCTTCGCGACCGGGATACCCTGCGTCTCTTCGTTGCGCTTGGTCCCCGCCTGCGTCTTCGCGACCGGAATATCCTGCGTCTCTTCGTTGCGATTGGTCCCCGCCTGTGCGACTTGGCCGCGTCTTCGCGACCGGAATATCCTGCGTCTCTTCGTTGCGCTTGGTCCCCGCCTGCGCGACTTGGCCGCGTCTTCGCGACCGGAATATCCTGCGTCTCTTCGTTGCGCTTGGTCCCCGCCTGCGCGACTTGGCCGCGTCTTCGCGATCGGGATACCCTGCGTCTCTTCGTTGCGCTTGGTCCCCGTCTGCGCGACTTGGCCGTACTGCCCTGCCTCGTCTGCGCGAGCTGGCCCCATCGCCTGTCCCCGCCTGCGCGACTTGGCCGTACTGCCCTGCCTCGTCTGCGCGAGCTGGCCCCATCGCCTGTCCCCGCCTGCGCGACTTGGCCGCACCGACTTGCCTCGTCTGCGCGAGCTGGCCCCATCGCCTGTCCCCGCCTGCGCGACTTGGCCGTACTGCCCTGCCTCGTCTGCGCGACTTGGCCGCATCGCCCGATCCCGTCTGCGCGACTCGGTCGCGTCGCCCGATGTGCCCCATTTTGGAGTAGTCATATAATTGCGACTCGGAGTCACAAACGAGGCAGAACGCGGGCGGACATCTCCTGTATGATGGATTCAAAAAAGGGGATGGTTGTCGATGTCGCTCAAAATCGTGCATAAGCTGGGGCTGCTCGTGCTCGCGCTTATCGTGGGAAGCGTCCTGACGATGCTGCTCATATTCCGCTCGGGTCGGGAGGTCGCGCAGCAGACGGATCGCACGGAGCGGCTGTTCGGCATAGAGCGGACGGTCGGCGGGCTGATGGTCGATTATGCCCAGCTGGCGGCGATCGGCTACCGGCTGCTGACGGAGGGCTACGACAAGCGTCAGCTCGAGGCTTACCGGACCAAGCTGGAGGAGGCCGGCGGCGCGGCCGCGCAGGCCGAGTCGGACTGGCGGGACGATGCGGAGCTCGCTTCGTATCCGGCCTGGTTCAAGCAGTTCTCGGACGGCTACGCCGAGCTGTACGACACTTATTTTGCGGCGCCGTTCTTGCCGGAGGAGCTGAACGCGCCGGACATCCGCATGAGGCTCGGCCGTCTGACGACGAACGCGCAGCGGGTGGAGGCGGAGCTGCGGCAGACGCTGGCGGCGCGAATCGCGGACAATGCCGCGGGCTTCAGGCGGACGAGCGAGCGCGGCTCCCGGCAGGCGCTGGCCGTGACGGCCGCGATCCTGGCGCTGTCGCTGCTGGGCACGGCGCTGTTCGGGCGCAGCGTGCGGGCCGGCGCGGCGAGCGTGCTGCGGCGTATCCGCGCAGTGGAGGAGGGCCGTCCGGAGCATGGGGCGGCGGCTGTGAGAGGCGACGAATTCGGCGCGATCGAACGGTATCTGGCCGAGATGGGCCAGCGGCTGCGGGAGCATCGCGAGGTGAGCGCCGGGGCCGAAGCCAAGATGCTGGCGATCGGCGAAGTGATCCGCGAGCGGAGCGAGGCCAACCTGCGGAGCTCGCTGTCCGTCAACCGGCTCGCCGCGGTCGCGCGCGCCCGCCTGCTCGGACAGCGGGCCGCGACCGGCGCGGTGTCGGACGTCACCGAGCGGTCGTCCGAAGGAGCCGAGGCGCTGCGCCGCTCCGCCGAGGAGATCCGCGACCGGGCGTCGGCTTCGCAGCGGCTCGCGCTCTCCGGCGGCGCCGTGATCGGCGCGATGAACGCCGCGCTGGAAGCGGCCGGCGCGGAGCTGGACGGCCTGCGGCTGACGCTCGGGGCGTCGGCCGCGAGCTTCTCCGAGGCGCATGCCGCCATGCTCGGCATCCGGGACATCGCCAGGCAGACGGGCATTCTGGCGCTGAACGCGTCGATCGAAGCGGCCAGATCCGGCGGCGACGGCCGGGGCTTTGCGGTCATCGCGGACGAGGTGCGCGCGCTGGCGGGCCGGACCGATGCGTTCTCCCGCGGGGTGCAGGACGTGATGCTCGCCGTCGAGCATCATCTCGCGTCCATGTCCGGCGCGGCGGAGCGGTTCGTGAATGTCATGGACGAGGCGTCAGGGAGCGCGCGCGAGGCCGGACGATCGTTCGCCGGCGTGGCGGAGCAGAGCGAGCGGGTATACGGCGGCGTCGAGCGGCTGCACCAGGCTGCCGGGCTGATCGCGGCGGGCATGGCGGATATCGTCCGCGCGGTCGGGCGGTGGAGCGAGGAGGCGGATGCCGCGAGCGGCGAGGTGGCAGGCATGGCCGCGCATGCGGCCGAGCAGGAGCGGCTGTCCGCCGATCTGGAGCGCGCGGTGGCGGGCTTGCTCGAGGCTTGTGCGGAGCTCGAGCGGCTGGGCGCGACCGCGGCCTCCGCCTGACGGAGCCGGCACCGCATACAAAAAAGGCCTTCCGCGGCAGAATCGCTTCTGCGGATGGCCTTTTGCCTGTTCAGACGCTGAGCGGGAGCCGCTGCAGCTGCGAGATGCCCTGGCGGATGAGCTGCTGCTTGCGCTTGGGGACCGGGAGCATATGGTTGAGGGCGGGACCGTCGCCGAAGTATACGGCGCCGTCTGTCACGTACGTAATCTTGCTGACGTTCACATAGCAGTCAGAGGAGATGCGCACGAACAAAGGATCCTTGATCAGCGCTTCCGCCTGGTCCGCCGGCATTCTTTTCTTTATCGTATAATTGCGAGCGTGACAGCAGATTTGCCCCTGGGCGCCGATGCGGAAAAAGTAACAATCGTTCACCGGATCGAACTGCTCATACAAATTCATCGCTGCATCCATCTTTTCGTATCCCCCTGTCATCGAAAGTGTGGTTGGTAGCGCTTTCATTATAACGCATAAACCTTTGCTTTGGCTAGAGCTTTTTTGTGTGTTTGCACAGGTTTTTTTGGATTTTTTCACGTGAAGGTTCATTTGAGCGGAAAAAACGGACACAGGCTGCCGATCGGTAGGCGTCAGGAAGAATGTGTTATACTGACTGAACAAGCCGGCTGCGGGCGCCTGCGGGCTGTCTCGGACGACCGGCGGTTTTGCGGCGGCAAATCAAATTAGGCGCTTCGGGCGGAGGCTGTCGGCCCGGACGCGGCACAGGAGCGGACCAATATGGAGGATTTGCGTTATCCGATCGGCAAGTTCGCATTCGAAGGCGACATCTCAACCGCGCAGCGCAGGCTGTGGATGCAGGAGGTTGCGGCGCTGCCCGGAGAGCTGTCCGAGACGGTGCGCGGTCTCGGCGAAGCGCAGCTCGACACGCCGTACCGGGACGGCGGCTGGACGGTCAGGCAGGTCGTGCACCATGTGGCGGACAGCCATATGAACAGCCTGATGCGCTTCAAGCTGGCACTCACGGAGGAGCGGCCTGCGATCAAGCCGTACGAGGAGCAGCTGTGGGCCGAGCTTGCGGATTCGCGGCTCATGCCGGTTGAGGCTTCGCTCGCGTTGATCTCTGCGCTGCACGCGAGATGGACCGTGCTGCTGGATGCGATGACGGACGAGCAGTTCGCCCGGGAGTTCTATCATCCCGGCAGCGGAGAGCATGTCCGGCTGGACCGCTGTCTCGGCATGTACGCCTGGCATGGTCGCCATCATACGGCGCACATTGCGGCGCTGCGGGAGCGAGCGGGCTTCTAGGATGTCCGTACGAACGCAGCATGGACGCGTAGTTCATGACGCTCGCGGGGCATTCGGGCCCGGATCGAGACCCGTTCCGGGAGGGACGGGTTTGTTCGTGCGCCTCTGATTCGGGTAAAATGGTGAATTGAACGGCATTATGGCAATTTGCCGATGCGTTACGGCTTGCGGCAAGGGTCATCGGGACAAGGGGCACAATATGGAAAACGATTGGATATTTGCACTGCTGGATATGATCTTGATCAACATCGTCTTGAGCGGAGACAATGCGGTCGTCATCGCGATGGCCAGCAAAAATCTCGAAGCCGCGTATCAGCGCAAAGCGATATTCTGGGGGACGTTCGGCGCCGTCGCGCTGCGCATCGTCCTGACGTTCGCCGCCGTCACGCTGATGAAGATCCCGCTCGTGCAGGCTTGCGGCGGGGTACTGCTGCTGTTCATCGCCTGGAAGCTGCTCGCCGGCGAGACGCACGATGAACGGATCGAGGCGAAGCCGACGCTGGGCGGCGCGATTCGGACGATCGTCGTCGCCGATCTCATCATGAGCCTGGACAACGTCGTCGCCGTGGCCGGCGCAGCGCACGGCAGCTTCGCGCTGATCGTCATCGGCCTTGCGATCAGCGTGCCGCTGATCATCTGGTGCAGCCAGTTTCTGACCAAGCTGATGACGCGTTTTCCGCCGCTCGTATGGGTCGGCGCCGGATTGCTCGGCTACTCGGCGGGCGAGATGCTGACCGGCGATCCGTGGATCGGCGATTATCTGGACGAATCCGCGCCCGCGCTGGCCGAAGTGCTGCCGTATGTGCTCGGACTGCTGTTCCTTGCATACGGGGCGCTGTCGTTCTGGCGGTCGAAGCGGGTATGGCGCCACAGGCATGAATAGAACACTTGGCTAACACGCAGTTAAGGGAGACATTCGAAGATGGCAATCGATCCGAGCAGCATGCGCGAGTGGGGCAAGATGCTGCTGACCTACAAGTTCGCGCTTGACGAAGTGAGCACGAAGCTGAACATTTTGAACGAGGAACTCCATTTCATTCAAAATTATAATCCGATCGAGCATATGAAGACGCGCATCAAGTCGCCCGAGAGCATACGGGACAAGCTGATCCGCAAAGGTCTTGCGGTCACGATCGACAACGCCAGGCAGCATATCCGCGATATTTCGGGCATCCGCGTTATTTGCTCGTTTTCCACCGATATCTACCTCATGTACGAGATGATCAGCAAGCAGCAGGACGTGACGGTGCTGGAGGTCAAGGATTACGTGGCGAATCCGAAGCCCAACGGCTACCAGAGCCTGCATCTCATCATTCTCGTGCCGGTGTTCCTGACCGACCGGATGGAGCAGGTGCCGGTGGAGATCCAGATCCGCACGATCGCGATGGACTTCTGGGCGAGCCTGGAGCACAAGATTTACTACAAATTCAACGCCCAGGTTCCGCGTGACATCGGGGTGCAGCTCAAGGACACGGCCGACTTGATCGCTTCGCTCGACAAGCGGATGTTCTCGCTGAACGAGGAGGTTCAGAAATACCGGTTGGACGAATAGGCGCAGCGGCAACGCGCAGTCGCGTTACTATAATGAAGAGATAAAGTCCGGCTCCTCTCGGGGAAGCCGGACTTCGATATGCGTACCTATCAGTCCTCGCGGGTCTCATCCGTCAGCAGCCGCCCGACCTGTTCGTCGAACCGGCCCAGCAGCGCCTCCTTGACGGGAGGTTCGACGAAGGCGGCCAGCAGCGCGCCTCGCATCAGCGCTGCGAGCTCGCTTCGCGAGAAGCCGTAGCGCGACGCGAGCGCTTCGCATTCGCGCGTCATATTCGTCCCCGATACGGTCGGATTGTCCGTATTGACGGTCAAATAAAGGCCCGCATCGTAATAGCTGCGGATCGGATAATCGTCCCAGTCCGCGATCGCTTTGGTCTGGATGTTGCTCGTCGGGCACAGCTCCAGCGGGATCTGCCGCTCGCGCACCAGCTCCAGCAGCTCGGAGTCCTCGCGCAGCCGGATGCCGTGACCGATGCGGACCGCGCCCAAGCTCAGGATCGCTTCGCGGACATTGAAGGGACCCGCCGCTTCCCCGGCGTGGATCGTGATCGGGATGCCGGCTTCGCGGGCGACGGCGAACGTGCCGCGGAATCGTTCGGCGGGATGGGAGGCCTCGTCGCCCGCGAGGTCGACCGCGACGACCCCTTGGCCATGCCGCGCGACAGCGGCCCGGACGACGGACAGATTCGTCGCTTCGTCATGATGGCGCATGCAGATGACGATCAGCCGGGCGACGACGCCGTATGCGGCTTCGCCGCGCCGGAGTCCTTCGGTCGCGGCCTGAATCGCGCCGTCTACGCTCAAGCCCCCGTCCGTGTGGAGCGCCGGCGCGAACCGCACTTCAATGTAGAGGCAGTTGCTCGCTGCAGCCTGCTCGACCGCTTCCTCGGCGATGCGGATCAAGGCTTCGGCGTCCTGAAGCAGCGGCAGGACGAAGTTGAATTTGTCCAGATACGTCTTCAGGCTGTCGCAGTCGGCTTCGACCTGCATGTACGGCAACAGATCTCCAGGCCGGTCCGCCGGCAGCGGGTAGCCCCGCGCCTCGGCGAGCGCGAGCAGCGTGCCCGGCTTCACGCAGCCGTCCAGATGAAGATGCAGGTCCGCCTTGGGGAGCGCTTCTATCCAATTGTCCATCGTGATTCCTCCTTCGGTTGCGCTCGCAGGTTAATGTCGGTTCTAATCTTGCGTCAACTTGGCGCATACCGCGTCCGCATATTGCTCGTAGGCGTCCGAATGCGACCATCCCCGCTCGTTCATCATGAGCCGGTAGCGCAGCCGTTTTTCGTTAAGTTCCTTTTTCAGCTTCTCCGCCGCTTCGGGCTCCCGGCATGCGCCGAGCAGGTCGGACAACGTCACGAGATCCTTGCGAATTTGAAGCTCCTCCGGCAGTGCCCCCGCGTTTTTGAGCAGCTTGTAGGAGAGTCGGAGCTCTTCCGGCACACCTGCCAGCTCGTCGGTCGGCAGCGGTTTGCCCTTGCCGGAGATGCCGTCGAAAAGACCCGATTTTTCCGCTTCGCGTATTTTTTGCTCGGCAATGGAGACAATCCAATTCATCTGCCCACCATCCTTGGCTTGTGTTATTATAGCATTGTAGCATGAGTTAAACGGTTGATTGAAGGCGTTGGCGCGGACATTTTCTTGTAGTCTGTCATAAATGTTCACATTGAATTCCGGGCGGATTAAACGAGATTTGTCGTCAAATGCCAAGTTGTGCGGCCTGATTTGAGGCGTTTTCACAAATCGATCACTGAAGCAGCTCTCACTTTCAATTGGGTCTGGTATTTGTGTAATTTATGGGTTATAAAAGATAACGGGACATCCGTTCATCAAGCATTGCAAAAAGGTTCATAAAGGATGGTCGAACGTTGCGAATTTACATGAATCATGACGGCGGTGGCGACGATTTTGTCGCACTGCTGCTGTTGCTGCGCATGCCCGAAGTCGAATTGACAGGCGTATCCGTCATCGGCGCCGACGGTTATCTGGAGCCGTCCACACAAGCCAGCCGCAAGATTATCGACCGCTTCGGCGGAGCGCCCCGCGAAGGCCTGAGCGTCGCCCGGTCCGACTCGAGGGGCAAGAACCCGTTTCCCTCGGCATGGCGGATCATGTCCTACTATGTCGATGCCTTCCCGATTCTGAACGAAGCGGACACCGTGCATACGCCGATCTCGGACAAGCCCGCGCATCTGCATCTGATCGATTGCGTGCGGTCGGGAGAGGGCAAGACGACCCTCGTCTTCACCGGACCGCTGACCGATCTGGCGCGCGCGCTGGACATCGCGCCCGACATCGAGGAGCGGATCGACCGGGTCGTATGGATGGGCGGCACATTCCTGCCGAAGGGCAACGTCGAGGAGCCCGAGCATGACGGCACGGCCGAGTGGAATGCGTTCTGGGACCCTGAGGGTACGGCACGCGTATGGGCCAGCAGTCTGCAGATCGATATGGTCGCCCTGGAGAGCACGAACCAGGTTCCGCTCACGCTCGCGGCCAGAGACGCCTGGGCCAAGCTCAGGAAGCATGAGGCGATCGACTTCGTCGGCCAGTGCTACGCGCTGGTGCCGCCGCTCATTTTCCACGCGACCAACTCGACGTACTATCTGTGGGACGTGCTCACGGCCGCATACGTCGGCAAGCCCGATCTCGTCGAAGTGAAGACGGTGAACAGCATCGTCAGAACCGACGGCACGGCGCAGGGGCGGACGGAGCTGTCCGAATCCGGCCGGCCGGTCAATCTGATTTTCAATGTAGATCGCGACGGCTTCTTCGATTATATGACGGAGCTGCTCAAGCAAGCTTAAGGACAGGCTACAGCGGTTCGCGAAGCCGTACGGCCGGCATTCCCTGCGGTCCGGAACCAAGCCGCGCGCCGTCGATGCAAATACAAGTACAAGAGACGGGGAGAGAATCAAGCATGAAGAAAAGCACGATGAAGCCACTGAGCCTGATGCTGGTCGCCATGATGGCGATCCTGCTGGTGCTGTCCGGCTGCGGCAAGAAAAACAACAACGAGGGCGCCGCATCGCCGAGCGCGTCCGAATCCGCCAGCGCGAGCGCGCCGGCCAGCGAGTCCGCTTCGCCGTCCTCGTCCGCTTCGGCAGCTCCGAGCGAATCGGCTGCGCCTGCCGACGGCAAGGGCAAGAAGATCGGCATGGTTACCGACCTCGGCGGTGTCAACGACAAGTCCTTTAACCAGCAAGCCTGGGAAGCGCTGCAGAAGCTCGCTACGGATACGGGCGCCGATACCAAGTACCAGGAGTCCAAAAAGGACAGCGACTACATCCCGCTCCTCACGAAGTTCGTCAAGGGCGGCTACGATCTGACGTGGGGCATCGGCTTCCTGTTCGCTGAAGCGGCTACGACCGTCGCCTCCGACAATCCGAATGCGAAGCTGGCGCTGATCGACACGACGCCGACCAAGGCGCTCGACAACGTCGAATCCGTACTGTTCAAGGAAAACGAAGGCTCCTTCCTCGTCGGCGTCGTTGCGGGTCTGACGACGAAGACGAACAAGATCGGCTTCGTAGGCGGCATGGAGCTGCCGGTCATCAAGAAGTTCGAAGTCGGCTTCAAGGCCGGCGTCGCGGCCGTCAATCCGGACGCGAAGATCGAAGTCAACTATGTCGGCGACTTCAGCAAGCCTGACCAGGGCAAGCTGGCTGCCGCCACGATGTACGACGGCGGCGCCGACATCATCTTCCACGCGGCTGGCGGCTCCGGCAACGGCGTCTTCAACGAAGCGAAGGATCGCTTCAAGGCCGGCAAGAAGGTATGGGTCATCGGCGTCGACAAAGACCAATCGATCGAATTCGGCAACGACGTCACCCTGACCTCGATGGTCAAGAAGGTCGACGAAGCCGTATACCGCGTCTCGAACGACCTGCTCGCAGGCAACTTCCACGGCGGTCAGACGGTCGAACTCGGCCTGGCCGAAGGCGGCGTAGGTCTGCCGGAGAACAACCCGAACGTATCCAAAGAAATTCTCGACAAGGTCGAAGAGTACAAGAACAAGATCATCAGCGGAGATATCACGGTTCCGACGGAATAATTCCGCATAGATCGGAATCTCCGCAAGGGCAAGGCCGCTTTAACGCGAGCCTTGTCCTTTCTTCCGTTTTAACGCTTTTGATATGGGGACAGGAGCTGATATCAGATGGAGCAAGCGGTACCGGTGGTCGAGCTTAGAGGCATCACGAAGCGGTTTCCCGGCATCGTCGCGAACGACGCCATCAGCCTGGAGCTGCGCAAGGGCGAGATCCATGCGCTGCTCGGGGAGAACGGCGCCGGCAAGTCGACACTGATGAGCATACTATTCGGTCTGTATCAGCCCGACGAGGGCGAGATCCGGGTGAACGGCCAGCCGCAGGCCATCGACGGACCGGGCAAGGCGATCGAGCTCGGGATCGGCATGGTCCATCAGCACTTCAAGCTGGTGCAGCCGTTCACGGTCGCGGAGAATATCGTGCTCGGCATCGAGCCTTCCAAGGGACTGTCCATCAACTACCGGCAGGCGAACGCCAAGGTCAAGGAGCTGTCGGAGCGCTACGGTCTGATGGTCGATCCGACGGTGAAGGTCGAGAACATCACGGTCGGGATGCAGCAGCGCGTAGAGATTCTTAAAACGCTGTACCGAGGCGCCGAGATTCTGATCTTCGACGAGCCGACAGCGGTGCTGACCGTACAGGAAATTCATGAGCTGATGCAAATATTGAAGCGGCTGGCAGCCGAAGGCAAGTCCATCATTCTGATCACGCACAAGCTCAAGGAAATTATGGAAGTATCCGACCGCGTGACGATCATCCGTCGGGGCAAGGTCGTCGGCACCGTCAATACGGCCGAGACCAGCGAGAGCGAGCTCGCGGAGAAGATGGTCGGCAGACGCGTATCGCTCGACAAGCCGAAGCCTCCCGCGAACCCGGGCGAAGTCGTGCTGGAGCTGTCCGGCGTGACGGTCGCAGGCGCGGACAAGGGCAAGCCGGTCGTCGAGGATGTCTCCTTCAGCATTCGGGCAGGGGAGATCGTCGGCATCGCCGGCGTCGACGGCAACGGGCAGCACGAGCTGGTGGAAGCGCTCACGGGCTTGCGTTCCTTGCAGAGCGGCAGCATCCGCCTGGACGGCAAGGACATCGGCCACGCGCCGGTCAAGACGCGCATCAAGGCGGGAATGTCCAGCATCCCGGAGGACCGCCAGAAGCACGGTCTCGTGCTCGACTTCAGCGTCGGCGAGAATTTGATTCTCGGCTCTCCCGAAGAGGATCGATTTTTTAAAGGCGGCTTCCTGAATAAATCCGAAATCGACCGGCATGCGACGCGATTGATCGAAGCGTACGACGTGCGCACGCCGGATATTCATAACAAGACGCGTTCGCTCTCCGGCGGCAATCAGCAGAAGGCGATCATCGCACGCGAGATGGAACGCGATCCGCGGCTGCTCATCGCCGTTCAGCCGACGCGGGGGCTCGATATCGGAGCGATCTCGTTCGTCCACGATCGGCTCCTGCAGGCGCGGTCCGAAGGCAAGGCGGTCCTGCTCATCTCGTACGAGCTGGACGAGCTGCACCGGCTGTCGGATCGCATCCAGGTCATTTTCGACGGACGCATCATGGGCGAGGTCGATCCCGAGAAGGCCGGAGACGACGAGATCGGTCTGATGATGGCGGGTAAAAAGCAGGCTGGCAAAGGAGCGTCGTCATGAACAGAGCAGCTGATATATTCAATAAACCGTCCACCTATATTCCATTCATCGCGATCTTGCTCGGCCTCTTGTGCGGCGGGATCGTCATGTGGATCGGGGGCTACGATCCGTTCGCGGCTTATGGCGCGCTCTGGAACACGGTGTTCGGCACGAAGTACGACTTCGGCGAGACGATCGTCGCCATCACGCCGATCTTGTTCACGGGCCTTGCGGTCGGCTTCGCCTTCCGTGCGGGCATCTTCAACATCGGCGCGGACGGCCAATACATCATCGGCATGACGGCCGCGACGTTCATCGGCCTCAAGGTGCATCTGCCCGCCTTCATCCACGCGCCGCTCGCGCTGATCGTCGGCATGCTGTGCGGTGCGCTGTGGGGCGCGCTGGTCGGCTGGCTCAAGGCGTATCGGGGCGTCAACGAGGTCATCTCCGCGATCATGCTGAACTGGATTGCGTTGTACTTGTCCAACTACATGCTGCGCGACTTCCTCGTCAAGAAGGGCGAGCAGAAGACGCCGAACATCGACGAGACGGCTTCGCTGTCGATCGGCTGGCTCAAAAACTTCATGAACGGCGCGCGGATGGACTGGGGCATCTGGATCGGCCTGTTGTGTGTCCTCATCTTCTACGTGCTGCTGTGGCGCACGAAGCAGGGCTACGAGCTGCGGGCCGTAGGACACAATGCCGACGCGGCCAAGGCGGCGGGCATCAACATCAAGGCCAGCTTCATCAAGACGATGATGATATCCGGCGCGTTCGCCGGACTCGGCGGCGTATTCTCGGTGCTCGGCGTGTTCCACTATCAGGTCGTGCAGGCCGCGTCCGCGGGCTACGGCTTCGACGGGATCGCGGTCGCGCTGCTCGGCGGCAACCACCCGGTCGGCATCCTGCTCGGCGCGTTTTTGTTCGGCGGGCTTACCTACGGCTCGTCCGGCATGAACTTCGAGGCGGATGTGCCTACGGAGATCGTGCGGATCGTCATCGGCAGCATCATTTTCTTCGTAGCGTCCCACGGCCTGATCCGCACCGTGATTCAGCCGTTTTTCAAAAAGCGCAAATCGCGCGAGCGGAAAGGGGCTGGCATGAATGGGAACGTTGGCTGATCTGATCAACTCTACGCTCGTATTCTCCGTCGCGCTGATCTTCGCGGCCCTCGGCGGCGTGTTCAGCGAGCGGTCCGGCGTGTTCAACATCGGCCTCGAGGGCATGATGACCGCCGGCGCGTTCGGGGCCGCTATCGCGAGCTACTATATGGAGACAGACGGCGGCGCGACGACCTCGTCGCCCTGGGTCGGCCTCATCGCCGGTGTGTTCTGCGGTCTCGTGTTCGCGCTGCTCCATGCCTACGCGACCGTCTCGCTCAAGGCGGACCAGACGATCGTCGGTGTCGTCATCAACATTCTCGCCGTCGCGGTCACGCTGTACCTGGTCAAGATCATCTTCGACGGCGCGGGCGACACGGCCCAGCTCGAGCAGGTGTTCGCCAAGTGGCCGATCCCGCTGCTGTCCGACATCCCGTTCGTCGGCCGGGCGTTTTTCAACAGCTACCCGACGACGTACATCGCGTACATTCTCGTGCCGCTGAGCGCATATTTGCTGTTCAAGACGCCGTTCGGACTTCGTCTGCGCTCCGTGGGCGAGCATCCGGGTGCGGCCGATACAGTCGGCATCAACGTCACCAAGTACCGTTATATCGGCGTGCTCATCAGCGGCGCGCTTGCGGGCCTCGGGGGCGCGACGATCACGCTGACGACGACGAGCAACTTCTCGCACAGCACGATCTCCGGCCAAGGCTTCATCGCGATCGCGGCGCTTATCTTCGGCCGCTGGAACCCTTACGGCGTCTTCGGCGCCGCCTTCTTCTTCGGCATGGCGCAGGCGCTCCGCAACTTCCTGACGCGGTTCGAATTTTCCCAGTCGATTCCGTCCGAGTTCCTGTACATGCTGCCTTACGTCCTGACCCTGATCGTGCTCGCGGGCGCCGTCGGCAAGTCCGTTCGCGGCCCGGCTGCGGCAGGGGAGCCGTACGATCCTTCGAAGCGATAGCCGGCTTGGCGGAAGCATCCGCGCACGCCGCTTGCATCCTTTACGGGGCAAGCGGCGTTTTTCTATGTGGCTCCCGATTCTAATGCCGCGCCGCTGCGCCGCATTTCCGCCGCGATAACGATACCGCACATCGCTATCTCGCCGCCGCGCCGCATTTCCCCGCGGATAACGATGCCGCACATCGCTATCTCGCCGCTGCACCGCATTTCCCCGCGGATAACGATGCCGCACATCGCTATCTCGCCCCCATGCGGCATTTCCATCCCCATTTCCGTCCGACTAATCAGCTTAACCCGCTATGCCGACAGCTAGGCCCAGGCATTTGGCTCAGTGGAGCCGTACTGCGGCGATCGCTGCGCGCCACGTCAAAATAAAGTATAATCGGCTGGTAGCGATCACCGCATCGCCCATTCGAAGACAGGAGCGTTGTCACATATGATCAACCGCAAGGTCACCCCCTCGGAGAGCGGCAAGCGCCTGCACCGCTATCTCCGCAACCTCATGCCGAATCTGCCGCTCGGGCAGATCTACAAGATGATCGACTCAGGCAAGGTGAGAGTGAACGGCAAACGCAAGAAACAGGATTACGAAATGGCAGCCGGCGACGAGCTGGCGATCTATATGGAAGAATCGCAATACGGCGAGGCCTCCATCGGCCAGCAAAAGACGAAGTATGTCGGCGTAAATGCGGATATCGATGTCGTCTACGAGGATGATCAGCTGCTCGTCGTCCTCAAGCCGGCCGGCATGCTGACGCATCCGGATCAGACCGACCAGCGCGACACGCTGATCAACCGGGTGCATGCGTATTTGTATCGCAAGGGAGAGCTCGACAGCCCGATGTTCATGCCGGCGACGGCCAACAGGCTCGACCGCAATACGAGCGGACTCGTGCTCGTCGGCAAGACGGCGGGCATGCTGCATCAGCTGAACCAGTGGATTCAGAAGCACGAGCTGCAAAAGTACTACTTGACGATCGTCGAAGGCCGTCTTGAAGGCGAAGGGGAGCTGACGGACGAGCTGGTGCGGGACGAAAAGAAAAATCGCACGCGCGTCGCCACTGCCGACAGCCGCGCGGATGAAAAACGGCTGTCCGCCACGACGCGCTACCAGGCGCTCTCCCAAGGAGACGGCTACAGTCTGGTCGAGATCGAGCTTGTCAGCGGGCGCACGCATCAGATTCGCACGCACTTCCAGAGCATCGGCCATTCGCTGCTCGGTGACGTGAAGTACGGCGGCCGCGTCTTCGCCGGTATCAATCATCAGCTGCTGCATGCCTGGCGGATCGTGCTGCCGGACGGCCGCGAGTTCCGCGCGCCGCTGCCGCCCTTGTTGAAGCGTACGGCGGACAAGCTGCGGCTGGGGGGTATCTGAGGATCGTGGATGAACGAATGCTGCTCGAGCTCGTCCAGGCCGACGAGCGGATGATGTCCGTGCTGCGGACGGTACGCAATCTTCGCCTGCCCGATTGGTGGATATCCGCCGGCTTCGTACGGAGCAAGCTGTGGGACGTCTTGTCCGGCAAGGCGGAGCCGACGAGGCTGCCGGACATCGACGTCATATTTTACGACGACAGGGACTTGAACGAGGCGCGCGAGAAGCTGCTCGAGGCCGAGCTCGAACGGCTGCTGCCGGGCATGCCCTGGTCGGTCAAAAACCAGGCGCGCATGCACGTCCTGCACGACAGGCCGCCTTACCGGTCTTCGCTGGACGCCGTCGCGCACTATCCGGAGACCGCCACCGCGCTGGCGCTGACGCTGGACGACGCCGGCAGGCCGAGGCTCGGCGCGCCGCACGGGCTGGACGACGCTCTCGCCATGCGGGTCCGACCTACGCCGGCCTGCTCGACGGACCCTACCCTGAGAGCCACCTTCGAGCGTCGCATCGTCGCCAAGCGCTGGGACCTGATATGGCCCGGCGTCGTATATGAAAAAGGCTGAAGTTCGGTCGAGCGACCGATCCCCAGCCTTTTAATTTGTTTTAAAATAGAAACTTCTCCGGGTCAGAGCCGAACCGGTGATCCCGGTTCAGATCGTCGATGAGCGCCATCTCGTCGCCGCTCAGTTCGAAGTCGAATACGTTCGCGTTTTCCGCGATGCGCGCCGGCGTCACCGATTTGGGAATCGTCACGACACCGTGCTGGATGTCCCAGCGCAGGACGACCTGCGCCGGCGACTTGCCGTACTTCGCGCCGATCGAACGCAGCGCCTCGTGATCGAGGTTGCCCTGCATGAGCGGGCTCCAGGCTTCCAGCTGGATGCGGTTCTCGCGGCAGTAGGCGAGCAGCTCGCGCTGGGCCAGCAGCGGATGATATTCGACCTGGTTGACCATCGGGACGAGATCGCTATGCTTTTTCAGCTCTTCGAGGTGGCGAACGTGGAAGTTGCTAACGCCGATCGCCTTCACGCGTCCGTCCGCATACAGCTTCTCGAGCGCGCGCCACGTATCGGCATACTTGTCCGTTCCCGGCCAGTGAATGAGCAGCAGGTCGACGTATGCGAGGCCGAGCCGCTCGAGCGAAGCGTCGTAGGCGGCCAGCGTCTTGTCGTAGCCTTGGTCGTCGTTCCAGATCTTCGTCGTGACGAAGACCTCCTCGCGCGCAATGCCCGATTCGCGAAGCGCCTGTCCTACGCCCGTCTCGTTCTTGTAGATCGCCGCGGTGTCGATGCTGCGATACCCGGCGTCCAGCGCGGCGCGCACGGCGGAGACGACCTCCGCGTCGTTGTTCATCTTCCAGACGCCGAGCCCGAGCCAGGGCATGCGGACGCCGTTGTGCAGCGTGGTGCAGGATTGCAGGGAGTGAGTCATTGTTGAAGCCTCCAGTCTAGTCGTAGGTTAGAGCATCCGGCTCGCGTCCGGGCAACCGCAGGCCGCCACGTCCGGTGCCGCAGCAATTCAGATCAACAGGTCCAGCCAGTCCTCCATCGTGACCGCGCCGAAGTAATACGCCAGATCGACGCCCTCGAATGCGGCGGCGAGCGACTCGCGGTCGTAGCGCAGTCCTTGCAGCATCTCGATGATATCGCCGATCTCGCCCCGGCCGAAAAAGTCGCCGTACACGGCGGCTTCGGCGATGCGTCCGTCCTGCACATTCAGGCGGATGTCGAACGTGCCGGCGGGCAGACGCTTGCGCTGCTGGACATTAAATGCGGGCGACAAGCCGTAGTTCCAGTCCCAGCTCCGGTAGCGTTCGTCGGCGAGCCGCCGCACGGCATCCCGATCGGCATCCGTCAACGGAAGCTGCGGAATGTCGGAGGCGCCGCCAAAGATCGAGGAGAGGATGCGGCTTCTGAATTCGGCCATCGTCATCGGCTCGGCGAGGAACTCGGAGATGTTGGCGACGCGCGCGCGGATCGACTTGGTCGCCTTCGACTCGAACTTCAGCGGATTGACCTTGAGCGCGGCGGATACGTCCTCCATATGCGAATCGAACAGCAGCGTGCCGTGGCAGAACATGCGCCCGCCTGTCGCGAACATGGCGTTGCCCGATATTTTGCGCTCGCCGACCTGGATGTCGTTGCGGCCCGACAGCTCCGCTTCGACGCCCATGTCGCGCAGCGCCTTGACGACCGGCTCCGTGAACTTGCGGAAGTTGTGGAACGAATTGCCGTCGTCCCGGGTGATGAAGCTGAAGTTCAGGTTGCCGAGATCGTGGTACACCGCCCCGCCGCCCGACAGCCTGCGGACGACGTCGATGCCGTGCGTCTCGGTATAGGCCGAGTTGACCTCCTCGGCGGTGTTCTGGTTTTTGCCGATGATGATCGACGGTCTGTTGACATAAAAAAGCAGGATCGGCTCGTCGCCGGACAGCTTGCGGAGGGTGTATTCCTCAAGGGCCAGATTAAGGGCGGGATCGTTGCCTCCGCCGTTGTCGATAAAGAGCAATGCCGTCTGCCTCCTCCGCGTCGTTGTGCATCCATTTCATTTTATTCCATTTGAGACTTGCGGACAAACCGGGTTTGGTTCATATTGAATTCATAATTGGAGGGTAGGTTAGACGTATCTGTCTTCAAAAAAGCAAGAAACTAAAAAATCGGAGCTGATGTAGTCCATGTTGAAGCTGTTCAGACTGCTAGCGCCGTATCGGGGGCTCGTCATCCTGGTTATGGTGCTGATCCTCCTGCAGTCGCTGTCCGAGCTGTACCTGCCGACATTGATGGCGGATATCGTCGACGAAGGGATCGTCAAGCGGGGCGGGGATACCGGCTATATTTTGCGGATTGGCGGATTCATGCTTGCGGTAGCCCTCGTCGGCACGGGTGTGTCGATATTGGCGAGCTTCTATTCGTCGCGCATATCGGCGGGCTTCGGCCGTCTCGCCAGGGCGAAGGTATTCACGAGGGTCGAGCAATACTCGCTGCAGGAGTTCGACAAGATCGGCACCGCGTCGCTCATCACCCGCACGACCAACGATATCAACCAGGTTCAGCAGGTGCTGATGATGATGCTGAGAATGATGGTCATGGCCCCGATGATGAGCATCGGCGGCATTATTATGGCCGTATCGAAGGACGCCCGGCTGTCGCTCGTGCTCGTCGTGGCGGTCCCTGTGCTCGTGCTGACGATCGTGCTGGTCGCGCGCAAGGGCATTCCTTTGTTCAGGGTGATCCAGAAAAAGCTCGACAAGCTTAATCTCGTGCTGCGCGAAGGACTGACGGGCATCCGTGTCGTCCGCTCGTTCGGACGCATCGCGCATGAGCAGGCGCGCTTCGACGATGCCAACCGGGACCTCACCGAGACTTCGGTGCGGGTCAACCAGATCATGGCCGTCCTATGGCCGCTGATGATGCTGATCATGAACTTCTCGAGCATCGCCATCATCTGGTTCGGCGGTCTTCGGGTCAGTCACGGCCATATGGAAGTCGGCGATCTGATGGCCTTCCTCCAATATGCGATGCAAATTATGTTCTCCATGCTCATGCTCTCGATGATGTTCGTCATGGTGCCCCGCGCGTCCGCGTCGGCGGTCCGCATCAACGAGGTGCTCGATATGACGCCGGTCATCAACGATGCCCCGCATGCGCTCGGCGGGAAGCCGGAAAAGCGCGGCGTCGTCGAGTTCGACAGCGTGACGTTCAGCTATCCGGGCGCGGAGCAGCCTGCGCTGAGAAATATCAGCTTCCGCGCGCAGCCGGGCGAGGTGACCGCGATCATCGGCGGTACGGGCTCGGGCAAATCGACGCTCGTCAACCTGATTCCGCGCTTCTACGACGTCGATTCGGGCAGCGTACGGATCGGCGGTAACGATGTGCGGGAGCTGCCCCAAGCGGAGCTGCGGTCGCAGATCGGCCTTGTGCCGCAGAAGGCGGTGCTGTTCACCGGCTCGATCGCCGACAACATCCGCTACGGCAAGGAGGATGCGACCGAAGAGGAGCTGCAGCATGCGGCCAAGGTCGCACAGGCGGCGGACTTCATCGCAGGCATGGAAGGCGGCTTCGGCGCGCATATCGCACAGGGCGGCACCAACGTGTCCGGCGGGCAGAAGCAGCGGCTCTCGATCGCCCGAGCAATCGTCAGGCGGCCCGATATTTACATTTTCGACGACAGCTTCTCCGCGCTCGACTTCAAGACGGACGCCAAGCTGCGGTCGGCGCTCAAGGCGGAGACGACGGAGGCGACCGTCCTGATCGTCGCGCAGCGCGTCAGCACGGTTATGGATGCGGACCGGATCATCGTGCTTGACGACGGGGAGATCGCCGCTGTCGGGACCCACAAGGAATTGCTGCAAACGAGCGAGATTTACAAGGAAATCGTGTCGTCGCAGCTGTCGGAGGAGGAGATTGCATGAGTGAGCAACAAGGCGCAGGCAGAGGCGGCCCTCCGCGGCAGGGCGGCGGCGGCCCGGGCGGCCCGGGGCCTTTCGGCGGTCCTCCCGGAGCAAGGCCGGGCATGCCGGTGCAGAAGGCCAAAGACTTCAAGGGCACGTTTCGCAGACTGATCGGCTACCTGAGACCGTTCCGCTTCACGCTGCTTATCGTTTTTGCCGCCGCGATCGCGAGCACGATTTTTTCGATCCTGAGCCCCAAGATTCTCGGTCACGCCACGACCAAGCTGTTCGAAGGCATCATGGACAAGATGAAGGGGGTTCCCGGCGCCGAGATCGACTGGCACGGCATCGAGATGATCGTCCTGTGGCTGATCGGCCTGTACGTGCTGAGCGCCGCATTCAGCTATGTCCAGCAGTACCTGATGGCCGGCGTCGCCCAGCGCACCGTATACAAGCTGCGGGGCGATGTGAACGACAAGCTGTCCCGGCTGCCGCTCAAGTTTTTCGACTCCCGTACGCACGGGGAGATCCTAAGCCGCGTCGTCAACGACGTGGACAATATCAGCAATACGCTGCAGCAGAGCTTGACGCAGCTCATCACCTCGGTCGTCACGATCGTCGGCGTCATCGTCATGATGCTCACGATCAGCCCGCTGCTCACGGTCATCGTTCTGCTGACGCTGCCCCTCAGCTTCCTGGTCATCAAGGCGATCGCGGGCAAGTCGCAGGGCTACTTCATCGGACAGCAGAAAAATCTCGGCGAGCTGAACGGGCATGTCGAGGAGATGTTCACCGGGCATCAAGTGGTCAAAGCTTACGGCCATGAGAAAAAGGCGGTCGAACAGTTCGACGATATCAACGGCCGGCTGTACGAGGCAGGGTGGCGCGCGCAGTTCGTCTCGGGCATCATGATGCCGCTCATGAGCTTCATCGGCAACATCGGCTACGTCGCGATCAGCGTCGTGGGCGGCGTGCTCGTCACGCATCGGACGATCAACATCGGCGACATTCAGGCATTCATCCAATATGCGCGCCAGTTCACGATGCCGATCACGCAGACGGCGAACATCGCCAACATCATTCAATCGACGATCGCCTCGGCGGAGCGGGTGTTCGAGCTGCTCGACGAGGCCGAGGAGATTCCCGAGGATAACAGGGAGCTCGATTCGTCCCGCGTGGAGGGCCGCGTCGCGTTCAGTCACGTGGACTTCAGCTACAAGGACGACGCGCCGCTCATCAAGGATATGAACATCGACGTCAAGCCGGGCCAGACGGTCGCCATCGTCGGTCCGACGGGCGCGGGCAAGACGACGCTGGTCAATCTGCTCATGCGCTTCTACGAGGTGAACGGCGGCACGATCACGGTAGACGGCACCGATATCTCGAAGCTGAAGCGCGGCAACCTGCGCAGCCTGTTCGGCATGGTGCTGCAGGACACATGGCTGTTCGGCGGCACGATCCGCGACAATATCGCGTACGGCCGGGCGGGAGCTACGGAGGCCGAGATCGTGGACGCGGCGAAGGCGGCGTTCGCCGACCACTTCATCCGCACGCTGCCCGACGGATATGACACCGTGCTGAACGAGGAAGCGTCCAACCTGTCCCAGGGTCAGAAGCAGCTGCTGACGATCGCGCGGGCGATTCTCGCGGATCCGGCGATCCTGATCCTCGACGAAGCGACGAGCAGCGTCGATACGCGGACCGAAGCCAACATCCAGCGAGCGATGAACCGGCTAATGGAAGGCCGCACGAGCTTCGTCATCGCACACCGGCTCTCGACGATCCGGGAGGCCGATCTGATCCTCGTCATGAACCATGGCACGGTCATCGAGCAAGGGACGCATCTGGAACTGCTCGAACGCGGCGGCTTCTACGCGGACCTGTACAACAGCCAGTTCTCGGGCGGCAGGCTCGGTGCGGACGTCGGCTGAAGCGCGCGCCGGCGCAAGGCTTGAGCCGGGTCGACGCCGGGTCGATGTCTGGTCGTAGTCGGAGCTGAGCCAGGCTGGACAATTTATCCGGATTTCAGCTTTTGTTCACGATCCATTCATTTGGTCATGATACCTTCCTGTTAGGACAGGAGGAGATGGATGGATGATCAGGCAAAAATGGACCATGCTCGCGGGGGCGGCGTTGTCGGTGGTGCTGCTCGCCGGATGCGGCGACAAAGCGGATAACGGCAGCGCTGCGGCGGCAACGGCCCTGGCTGCGGACGCCGGCGGCGGCCAGCAGGCCGGCGATGCCGGGGACAACAACGGCGGTCCTGGCGGCGGCATGCGGGCGATGGGTATGGGCACGATGGGCAAGATCAAGAGCGTGGCGGGCAACACGCTCACGATCTACAAATCGTCGTTCCAGCCGGGTCAAGGCGGCGGACGGCAGGGCGGCAGCTGGCAGGGCGGCGACGGGCAAGGAGCGGGCGGAGCTGCGCCGAGCGGTGATGCGCAGCCGAGCGGCGACCCGCCCTCGCCATCGCAGTCGGCCGATGGCGGGCAGGCGTCCGGGCGAGGCGGCCAGGGCGGGCAGCGGCCGGACATGTCGAACATGTTCACGGACGAGACCGAGGAGATTACGGTATCCGCCGCGACGAAGATTTACAAGACCGAGATGGCCGACGGCAAGCGGACCGAGACGGAGATCGCGATCGGCGATCTGAAGGCCGACGACATCGTCACTGTCACGCTGAAGGAAGGCACGCAAGAAGCCGAATCGATCCGGCTGGGCGGCTTCGGCGGCGGCATGCGCGGCGGCCAGGGCCAGGGCCAGGGCCAGGGCCAGGCGTCGGACGGCGGCGAGAGTCGAGGACAGGCCCGAGCGGGCGCCGCACAGCAGGCCGGTTAAACGGCATGCGAACGCAAAGAGGCCTGTGCCTTGGCCTGCAAGTGCCGCCGCATCCGGCGTTAAATCGCGATTATGAACCGCAATTCCGTTTTAATATACGGAATTGCGGTTTATTTGTGTTTATTTAGGTTCATTTATGTTATATTCCTAACTTTAATTTGTCCGATGATGGTGATAAACTGAATTCCATGACATACGAATCGCCAAGGGGAGAGGTTGGAGAAGATGACGAAGAAGTTGCTGGAGGAGCTGTCGCGCGAAAAAATCGTAGCGATCATCCGCGGAATCGACGAGGCGAACGGGGATCGCACGGCGAAGGCGCTGGCCGACGGGGGAATCGTATTCCTGGAGGTGACGCTCAACACGGAAGGCGCGCTCGGCATGATCTCCAGATTCCGAGCCGACTACGAGGGCAAGCTGCGGATCGGCGCCGGTACGGTGCTCGATATCGGCCAAGCCAAGGAAGCGGTAGCGGCAGGCGCGGAGTATCTGATCTCGCCGAATCTGGACGAGGAGATCGTCTACTACGGCGTTGAGCAAGGAATCGAGGTGTGGCCGGGCACGATGACGCCTACCGAGATCGTGCGCGCCTACAAAGCCGGCGCATCGGCCGTCAAAGTATTCCCATTCGCATCTCTGGGCGCAGGATACCTGAAAGAAATTCGGGCGCCGCTCAATCATATTCCGATGATTGCGACGGGTGGCGTGAACCTGGACAATATCACTTCCGTCTTTGATGCCGGGGCGGTGGCGGTCGGTCTCGGCGGCAACCTGGTCGACAAGCGTCTCATCCAGGAAGGCAAGTTCGAAGAGCTGGCCGAGCGGGCGCGCGCGTTCGTCGATGCGGTGCGGGAGGGGGGACGGGCATGAGCGCGAACTGGGCAGACGTCGTCACGATCGGCGAGAGCATGGTGCTGCTGCAGCCGATTCATGACGGCCCGCTCGCCTATGCGCCTTTGTTCACGCGATCCGTGGCCGGCGCCGAGTCGAACGTAGCGATCGGACTGTCGCGCATGGGCCTCAAGGTGAGGTGGATCAGCAGGCTCGGAAAGGACCCGTTCGGCGATCTGATCCTCTCGACGCTGGCTGGCGAGGGCGTGGATACGAGCCTGGCCGAGCGCGACGAAGGTCACCCGACTGCGGTCTACTTCAAGGAGTTCAAAGGCTACGGTGATCCCAACGTATACTACTATCGCCGAGGGTCGGCGGCCAGTACGCTCGCTCAGGAGCATATCCGACCCGAATGGTTCGCGAACGCCGGACATCTGCATGTGACCGGCATCACGCCTGCGCTCAGCCATGGCGCCGAGAATGCGATACGCGCCGCGATGATCACCGCGAGAAACGAAGGCTTGTCGGTCTCCTTCGATCCCAACCTGCGGCGCAAGCTCTGGTCCGAGGAAAAGGCGCGTCAGACGCTGCTCTCGCTCATCCCGCTCTGCGACGTGTTCATGCCGGGCCTCGAGGAGGCGGAGTTTCTGATCGGCGCGAAGAGCGAGGCCGAATACGGCGCGGACTTCCTCGGCATGGGGCCGAAGACTGTCGTGCTGAAGCTGGGCGAGCAGGGCTCGATCGCATTCTCTTCCCAAGCCGCAGTCAGGGCCGAGCCGCGTGTCGTGAAGCGTGTCGTCGATACGGTCGGCGCGGGGGACGCGTTCGCGGCAGGCTTCCTGTCGGCATGGCTGGAGAACGAGAGGCAGAGCGAGGCGGATTACCTGAAGGCGGCGCTGGACCGAGCCAACCTGCTTGGCGCGCTGGCGACGCAATTCAAAGGCGACTGGGAAGGTATGCCGCGCCGCGAAGAGATGCTCAGGCTGCTGGGCGGCGGGCGCGAAGTGACGCGCTGACAGTGCGGCGGCGATAACGATGTGCGACATCGTTATGTGCCGGAAACCCGGCGTACGGCCCGGAATAACGATGTGCGACATCTTTATGTGCCGGAAACCCGGCGCGCGGCCCGGAATAAGGATGCGCGACATGGTTATGTGCCGGAAAATCGGCGCGCGGCCCGGAATAAGGATGTGCGACATCGTTATGTGCCGGAAAATTGGCGCGCGGTCCGGAATAACGATGCGCGGCATCGTTATGTGCCGGAAACCCGGCGTACGGCCCGGAATAACGATGTGCGACATCGTTATGTGTCGGAAACCCGGCGCGCGGCCCGGAATAACGATGTGCGACATCGTTATGTGCCGGAAAATCGGCGCGCGGCCCGGAATAAGGATGCGCGACATGGTTATGTGCCGGAAAATCGGCGCGCGGCCCGGAATAAGGATGTGCGACAACGTTATGTGCCGGAAACCCGGCGTACGGCCTGGAATAACGATGTGCGACAGTTACTACTTAGCCTCCCTCGCTCAAAACGAGAGATTTTTTTCGTTTAAAGAATGAAAATCGACTTGCTTGTCGAATTCACTTTTATGGGGAAAGCAGGAGGTGAATCGTCATGCAGATGACGCCG
>NZ_JAZDQE010000032.1:0-21475 GCF_037963805.1 Cohnella sp. 56
CTCAGTCTTATGGCTTCTTCTTTGAATGCCTTGTCATACCTGTTCATGCGTCCTCGTCCCCTCGCTAGCTTTCATTTTATTTCATACGAGGGGGTTTTTCGACTGCATTTTTATCGTAGCACTCCAGATCGCCTGCACTACGAGAGGCGATGGATGTGGCGAGGACGCAAGAGTGGGGATCGCCTGCACTACGGGAGGCGATGGATGTGGCGGAGGCGCGAGGAGGCGGATCGCCTGCACTACGAGAGGCGATTGGTGTGGCGGGGCGCGAGAGTGGGGATCGCCTGCACTACGAGAGGCGATGGGTGTGGCGGGAGCGGGAGGAGGCGGATCGCCTGCACTACGAGAGGCGATGGGTGTGGCGGGAGCGGGAGGAGGCGGATCGCCTGCACTACGAGAGGCGATGGATGTGGCGGAGGCGCGAGGAGGCGGATCGCCTGCACTACGAGAGGCGATGGGTGTGTCGGAGGCGCGAGGAGGCGGATCGCCTGCACTACGAGAGGCGATGGAGAGCGAGTCCACCCCTTGCGTTGACACAATTAATAAATTAGATTAACATCTAATTAGATATCAATCTAATCCATAGCCAACAAACGATCGCAATTACACACAACGAAGGAGGGGGTGGAGCCTATGCAACTCGACAAGGTCGTCGCCTATCACAAGGCGCTGGCGGACCCCACGCGGCTACGGATGCTGATCCTGCTGGTCGGGGGAGAGCTCAACGGGCAGGAACTGGCGGAGAGGCTGCATCTGACGCCGGCCACGATCACGCATCATGCGGCCAAGCTGCGGGAAGCGAGTCTGATTCACGAGCGCAGGGAGAAGAACACGATTTTTTTCTCGCTGAACGATTACTTCATTCGGGACAACGCGAACGCCGCCGTGGCGCTCATCTACAAAAAGGCGAAAGGAGGAGAGGACAGCGTGGAAAGCGAAAAAGATATTCGTCTGCAAGAGAACGTCATTAAAAACTTCTTCACGGCGGACGGCAGGTTGAAGAACCTGCCCGCGCAGCTGAAGAAGAAGCTGATCGTGCTGGAGCATCTCGTATCGAAGCTCGAGGCCGGGCGGAAGTATAGCGAGAAGGAGATCAATGTGTTTATTCAAAGCTATCACGAGGACTACGCCACCATCCGCAGAGAGTTCATCATGCATCAGTTCATGTTCCGGGAAAATGAAACGTACGAGTTGAACCCGCGGGAGATGTGGGAGCGGAATTGACAATAAAAGAAGGCTGCACCTCAGTCGTCGGTGACTGGATGCAGCCTCTTTAAGTTGGACGGTGGATCAACGGCGATTGAGTGCGCCGAGAATGATCGTGACTGCCTGTGCGCGATCGGCAATCTCATTCGGCGCGAAGCGGTTGCCGCCTACGCCGGCGATCAGCTTCGCGTCGAGCGCAGCCGCGACATAAGGCGCGGCCCAGGCCGGCACGTCTTTGGCATCGGCGATGCCAAGCTTCGGAGCGGCCGGCACCGGAATGCCGGAGGCACGGACAATCAGCACGACCATCTCCAGACGCGTCAACTCCCGGTTCGGGCGGAAGGTGCCGTCGGCATAGCCGGAGATGAACCCGGCCGCGACCGCATGCGCTACGGAATCGCGAGCCCATGCAGGGATGCCCGAGGCGTCGGCGAACGACGACGGGGAAGCGCCTGCGGACGACGCGTCCGGTTGAAGCGCCCGCACGAGCATCGTGATGAATTCAGCACGGTTGACCTGCTGCTCCGGCTTGAAGGTGCCGTCGCCGTAGCCTTGGACGAACCCAAGCTCTAGCGCCTGGCGAATCGGGCCGGCCGCCCAGTGTGTTCCGATGTCCTTCAGCACAGGCGTCGGCGAAGGCGTGGCGCTTGGCGTCGGCGAAGGCGTGGCGCTTGGCGTCGGCGAAGGCGTGGCGCTTGGCGTCGGCGAAGGCGTGGCGCTTGGCGTCGGCGAAGGCGTGGCGCTTGGCGTCGGCGAAGGCGTGGCGCTCGGTGTCGGCGAAGGCGTGGCGCTTGGCGTCGGCGAAGGTGTGGCGCTTGGCGTCGGCGAAGGCGTGGCGCTCGGTGTCGGCGACGCAATCGTCTCCGCCTCGGCGACTACGCCGTCGGAGGCCGTCTTGCCGCTGACCGCGCGGATGACGAACTGATACGTCCTTGCCGCGTCGACGCCCGTCACGTCCAGGGCATACGCAGTCGTTCCGGCCGTATGTCCTACGGTCGCGTTCCAGTTCGGCCCCAGCAGGCCCTGCTTCTCATAGATTCGGTACGCCTGAACGTCCGGCCCGGACGAAGGCGCGTTCCAGGTTAATGTGAGCTTTCCGTCCGCGATCGAGCCCAGCTTTGCATCCGCCACTTTACCGGGTTTCGGCTCGGTCTTTTTTATACTATAGGTGTCGTACAGGTCGGTCGTGCCATTCTCGAGTGTCGTATAGGTCTTCAGCGACAGCGTATCCGCGGTGACGGAGACGTCCGTGAACATCTCCTTGTTCGGTTGACCGAACTTGGCCGCGTACGGGAATGGACCCTTGCCTGGCGTATAGCGCTTGTCGCCGGCCGCGTTCGTGACCATGTAGAGCGTACCCTTGGGATTCACTGCATTGCCGTCCGAATCGACGTACGTATCCGTCTGCGGGACATTGTCGTACA
Organism: Cohnella sp. 56; assembly: GCF_037963805.1. Lineage (NCBI taxonomy): Bacteria > Bacillati > Bacillota > Bacilli > Caryophanales > Paenibacillaceae > Cohnella > Cohnella sp. 56. The sequence goes on from NZ_JAZDQE010000032.1 coordinate 2,631, forward strand.
TCGGATAGCTCCGCGTGTAGGTATGATCGTGGCCGCTCAGGACGGCGTCGATGCCGAGCTCGTCGAACACTTTGGTCAGGTTGTTGCGATAGAACACGACATCGCTGTCGTTCACATGATTCGCTACCGAGTAAGGCGATTTATGGAACATGACGATCTTCCACTTTTTGTCCGACTTCGCAGCCTCGCTGCGCAGCCAGTTCACCTGGGCTTCGTAGATCGGCAGATCGGCCGACTTGGCCCCGCTGTATTCGGTATTGAGGACGAAGAAGGTCGCAGGTCCATAATCGTACGCATAAACGGAGCCCTCGGGCAAGGCGTTCGTCGCAGACAAATTCGGCGTATTGAAGTGGTACGCGAAGTTGTTGTAGCCCTTGCTCTCGTGGTTGCCCAGGATCGGCGCGATCGGCAGGCTGCGCAAGATGTCCTTGGGCGTATCCAGCAGCCAGGACCATTGATTTTCCAGATCGCCGTTGTCAACGAGATCGCCCGTGACGATGAGGAAGCGCGGGTCCGGCACCGTCTTCATCGCTTCGTCCAGCGTATGCTTCCAGGTGACATATTCGGGCGCGGTCGTGCCTTGCGGATCGGTCGCATAAATAAAGTGGAACGACTGCAGGTCCGCGTCTTCCGTGCGGAATGTCCGCATCTCGCTCCAGCGGTCCGCAGCACCGTCGCCAAGGCGATAACGGTATGTGGTGCCCGGCTTGAGCCCGGTCGCCTTGACCTTGTGGCTGCTGTAGGAGGTCGCCTTGCCGCCGCTCTTGTCCGAGCTGCTCTTGAACACATTAACCGTCGTCGATGCGCCTTCGAACACGGCGGTAACGCCGGCAGGGAACGTGCTGTCCGGATCGAGCGCCGCCTCGACGACCTCAAGCTTCGTGCCGGTGACCGACGGATCGGTGTAGTAGCCGAAGCCCAGGTCCGTTCTCGGATCCCCGTTGAAGTTCAGCGCGACGTTAAAAGGCTTCGGATCAGCAGTGCCGCCGCCTGTTCCCCCATCCGTATTCTCGGGATTTGCGACAAGCTGCATATCCCAGTACAGATCCGAGCTGCTCGCGCTGCGCTGATGAACCTCGACCGCCAGCACATTGGTCCCGCTTTTCAGCACGCCTTGAAAAGCCGCCGTCAGATCCGCAGTCACCGTCTCGGGATCGTTCAGCGTCTCCGCGCTGAAAGTCTCATATGTAGGCTCGCCGGCAGGCATATTGAAGCGGTATGTCTCGATGCCGTTCAAGTATAGGACGACGCCGTCGTCCACGCCGAACGTGCCGACGATCTTGCGATAGTCGGACAGATTGGCTCCCGCCTGGAACGTCGTGCGGAAGTACGTCGTCGGATATTTGTGAGCGCTGTCCGGACCGTAGCCGATCAAGCCGCCGCCGACCGCGCCGAACGGCTCGGCCGACTTGCCGACGGGATAACCGAGCGGCGCCTGCTTCACCGTCCAGGCCGAATCGTCGGCTTGCGCATCGCGCCATGCCGTACCCAGATCGGCGCCTGTGTCCATGACCTTCCAGCCGGTGTTCTTGGCGAGCAGCACGCTCTCGCCGGACGTGCCGCCGCCGGAACCGTTGTCTCCTCCGGCAGACTTGGGCATCGCCGTCAGCTTCATGGCGAAGTACAGATCCGAGCTGGAAGCGGTAGACTGATGGACTTCGACCATCAATTGATTGACGCCGTCCTTCAATGCGCCGACGGACAGCGCTTGTGTCTGCACCTGCGGCTTGTCCAGATTGGTCGTAGCCAGGGTCGTATAGGCAATCGACCCGGCCGGCATGCTGCCCCGGTATTGCTCGACGCCGTTGATGTAGAAGACGATGCCGTCGTCATAAGCGAATTGTGCGGAGAGCGACTCCAGCGCGGCGACCGAATCGATCGTGATCGTGCGGCTGAAGTAGGTCGTCGGATATTTCTTCGTCCGATCGGAGCCATAACTTACGATTGTGGCCGCATTGCCGAAGTCGGCGTTCGAAGCCGGCGCTACATTGCCGGTGGAGACGCCGCTCAATTCCTTGAAGCCCAGCGGCGCAGGGCCCGTCTTCCAGCCGGATACGTCGTATACCGTCTGCGTGACGCTGGCCGAATGGTCGGCTCCCGTATCGCTGTAGCTCCATACGGCGCCCGGGCTGACCAGCGTGATCGGCGCCGCAGCGGACGTATCGTTCGCCCAAGCGGTCGCGGCCGTCAGCAATTGACAGATGACCAGCCATAGGGCCAGCATGCCTGCACTTTTTCTTTTCATCTCGCACCTCTATCATCCAAATTTAGTCCACTCTATCAAGCGGACGTTGGCTGATTGTCAGAGGAACGTTTGTGGATTGTAAAAGTTTGCGAGATTCGTCATGTCCGCTTCCGCGGCTGCCTGCGGCTGCCTGCGGCTACAGCAGCTCGCGCGCCAGCAGGCGGAATACGTCGAGCCGCGTATCGAAGCCGTGCGGCGTGCTGTTGATCATGACTTCGTCGAAGCCGTACAGCTCCCGGTCGCGAAGGAGAATATCCGCGACGTCGCGCGGCGTGCCGACGAGATGCAGCTTGCGGTTCTCCCGGATGATCGCGCGGTCCGCCTCGGTCAACGGATAGTCGCGCGCCTCGTCGGGCGTCATCAACTGCAGCAGCGCGCCCCGCGTCAGGGACAGCCGCAGCAGGTCGATCGGCTTCGCGATGTACTCGGCTTCCTCGCGCGTATCGGCGACCGTGGCGGAATAGGTCACATTGATGAGCGGCTCAGGCATGAAGTACGAAGGCTCGAAGTTGTCCCGATAGGCGTCGAAAATCTCGCGCGTCATCTGCCCGTTGAAAAACTGCGCGAACGAATATCCTACGCCGAGCCGCCCCGCCCGGACGGCGCTGTTGCCTGTGGAGCCGAGCAGCCAGGCTTCGGGCAGCGGCACGGCGTACGGGGAGGCCAGCAGCCCCTCGTACAGCGGGTCCTGGGGCGCCCGGTCGTTCATGAGCTGCAGCGTCGTCTGCAGCTTGTCGTACAGGTCGCCCGGCAGATGCGGCCGGCCCTCGGCGAGCGCGCGCGTCGAATAGTGGTCGCCGCCCGGCGCGCGGCCGACGCCGAAGTCGATGCGCCCCGGGGAGAAGGCGCTGAGCGTCTTGAACGTCTCGGCCAGCTTGAGCGGGGAGTAGTGCATCATCATGACGCCGCCGGTGCCGATGCGGATTCGCTTCGTCAGCGCCGCGAGGCGCGCAGCGATGATCTCGGGCGCCGTACTGGCGAAGTTGCGGGTGTTGTGATGCTCCGCCATCCACATCCGGTGATAGCCGAGCCGATCGGCGAGTATGGCGAGCGCCTCGGCGTTGCGAAGCGCGTCGGCGGCGGTGCTGCCTTTTACGATGGGCGCTTGATCGAGAATTCCTATTTTCATGCGGCATGGTTCCTTTCTCCGATGATATCCTTAAACCTAGCACATTCGGGACCATGAAAAAAAGCGCCCGAAGGCGCCCTCGCTTGTCCGCATCGCGTACCGGCGTATCCCGGAGCTAAGGCTCACGGCTTCATGAGCGACAAGGCCGTGCCGGCCTTGAGCAGGACATGTCGGTTTTGAGCAGAACGTGCCGGCCTGGAGCCGATCGTGCTCGACCTGCTTGTCCACATTGGACGAATATTAAGTCCGGGAGCGCGGCTCGGCATCCGCCGCATGCGCGTCGGCGCAGACTGTGGTATATTGAATCATAAATAAAGGAGGCGCCGGCATGTTACCGATTCAGATCGTAGAGATACAGAACAGGCTCGATGCCCTCAGGGATCAGGACCTGTACATACACTTGGAGCTGACGACGGGCGCCTACGCGGCCCATCACGATACGACCAAGCATCCGGCGGCCAACTTCATCACGAATGCCCTGGTCCGCTACGGAATCGGCTCGATCTCCGGCAGCGACCCGTACAGAGTCGGACTGAAGATGGACAAGGGCTGGATTTATGCCGAAGGACTGACGCACTACGACGAGACTGACGAAGAGCGTCTCATCATGGCGGGGCACGACAGCACGGGCAAGCTCGTCGTCGCGCTGCAGCTTAGCCGCGAGCCGTTCTGACGCACAGGAAGGAGTAAGATATGGAACAACGTATATTAGTCGTGCTGCCGCATCCGGACGACGAGTGCTTCGGGCTGTCGGGGACGCTGGCGAGACGCATCGCCGAGGGCGCCCAGGTCACATACGCCTGCCTGACCTTGGGCGAGCGCGCGCGCAACATGGGCAACCCTCCTTTTGCAAACCGCATCACGCTCCCGCAGATTCGCAAGGGCGAGCTGGAGCAGTCCTGCCGGGCGATCGGCATTCAGGATCTTCGTCTGCTCGGCTTCCATGACAAGACGCTGGAGTTCGAGGACCAGGACCTGCTCGACCTCAAGATCGGCGAACTGCTGGCGGAGCTCGATCCGTCGCTCGTCGTCACCTTTTTCCCGGGCTTCGCCGTCCACCCGGACCACGATGCGACCGGCGCCGCCGTCATCCGCACGATCGGCAAGCTCCAGCCGGCAGCGAGACCGCCCGTGCATTGCATGGCATTCTCCCACAATCACCGGGAGTCGATCGGCGATCCCGACGTCGAGGTCGATGTCAGCAGCTATCTCAAGCAGAAGATCGCTTCGATCCTCTCGCACAGGTCGCAGTTCTATGTGCCGCAGCTGCTGGACAAGAACGCGCACAAGAGCCGCGAGGTGCTGGAGCGCTTCGGCACGGAGCGCTTCTGGACGTACAAGTTCGCCTGATTCGCACGCCTGCGGCGCCCGGCTCGTATATGAGCCGGGCGCTTTTGGCGCGGCGGCGCATCCATCCGCGCGCCAGCCGCTGACCTGCATGCATGCTTTGCCCCGGCAGCGCCTGTCGGCGCGCCGACCGTTGACCTGCGTGCACGCTTGGCCCCCGCCAAGCGTCTGCCGCCATCCGTTGACAACGAAAAGAAAGAGCGATTATAGTTAGTGCACCAAACCGCACGCGGGAGAGAAGTCTTATGAATGTGTTCCGAACGCTCCGCACGCGCAAGTTTTTGCAGCGAATCCTCCTCAGCTTTATGCTCGTCGTCGTGACGTTGGCCGTAACCGCTTACTTGCTGAACGTCAACGCCCGCGGCAAAGTGCTGAGCCTCCAGAACGACGCCGACCGCAAACTGCTCACCCAGATTAACTACAATATCGAGAATATGAACGGCATCGTCAAGGATCTGGCGGTGTCCCTGTTCAACGACGACGAGCTCATCGCGCTCAAGGCGGGAGCCGACTACAAGCAGAGCGTCCTGAAGATCGACCGGCTCGACCGGACGGTCGCCGAGTCGCCGTACCTGCACGCCGTGGCCTTCTACAATCCGAATCAGCGGCGTTTTTTCTCATCGCTCAATCACGGCATGGACAACAACCAGTTGTACGCGGTGCTGGACCGTTACCTCAAGGATCATCAGGACGTCCCCAAGCTGCAGCTGATGCCGCTCGATCTGGACGGCGGGGGTACCGGCATCGACGTGTTCGGCTGCTTCCTCTACGACGGTCCCGCGCTCGGCTCCGTGAACGGCAGCGTGCTGATCCTGACCGTGAAGCCGGACTGGCTGCTCGACAACGTGAAGACGCTCAACAAGCTGGCGGATCGGGAGAAGGACCTGCTGCTCGTGACCGACGGCGACGGCAACGTCCTCATGTCGAGCGAGCCGATGACGCAGTCCCGGCAAGAACTCAAGAATGGCGTCATGCCGCGCATCGCAGCCTCGGCGGGCACGCTCGAGGACTTCGTCTACCGGCACGCCGGCAAGAAGTACAAGGTCGCTTATCTGGGCAAAGGAATGAACAACTGGCGCATCGTCAGCATACGCGATTATGATTCGGTGCTCGGCAACGTCAACCGGATGAAGTGGACGGAGATCGGCGTCATGCTGTCCGTCGTCCTGTTCGCCGTCCTGCTGTCGGTATACTTCTCCCTGCGGCTGTATCGGCCGGTCGGCCGACTGCTCAGTCTCATCCCGGACGATCCGCGCGGGCATCCGCAGGCCAAGGACGAGCTGATGCTGATCGCCGCCAACTACATGGGCATGCTCGACAAGCTCAAGGGGCTTGAGCGGGAGCAGGCGTCCAAGCGCAATATCGCCAAGGTGTACCATCTGCGCAGCCTGCTCGGCGGGAGCGAGGCCGTGTCCGAGGCCGAGTTCCGCCTGAACCGCGAGCAGTACGGCATCGACATCGCGGAGTCGGGGACGCTGCGGCTCGCCGTCGTCCGGCTCGACCGGCGGGAGGCACTCGTCGCCGCTTCGGGCGACGGCTCCGAAGCGCTGTTCAGCTTCGCGATCGCCAACATCGGCGAGGAGCTGCTGCGCCGCGATTACGGCTGCGAATACGCGGACATGAAGGACGGCCATCTCGTATTTATCGTCAGCGGCACGGGAGACGCGCGGCCGGAGGCGCTAGGCGAGCGCTTCCGCGAGCTGCAGGCGACGATCGCGTCTTACTATCGCGTCACGTTCACCGTCGCGCTGAGCCGGCCATTCGGCCATTATCGCGACATCTCGCGCCACTATGCCTTGACGCTGCGGCAATCCGACTACCGGATGGTGCTCGGCCACGGCGCAGTCATCGAGCCTGAGGATATCGAAGCCAACGAGCGAAGCGACCAGTACCGGATTCCCGGGGAACTGGAAAAGCAGCTCATCGAAGGCCTCAAGAGCGGTGATCTGGCACAGGCGACGGACGCGATCGAGCGATGGCAGCGGGCGATCGGCGAATTCAGCTTCGAGAATATGTTCTCGGCACTCCTGCAGATGGGCATGACGCTTAGCAATACGCTCGGCGAGATCAATCAGTTCAACCTGAATCCGGTATCCGTCGATCTGCATGCGATCAACCGGCGCCTGGTCGGCACCGAGACGCTGGACGAGGCCCGCGATGTGCTGCTGTCCGTCGTTCGGGAGATGCTCGAGCAGCGGCAGAGCGGCAAGGAGGACAAGAACCGGCTGCTCGCCGATACGATCGCGGAGATCGTGGACAAGCACTTCGCCGATCCGGATCTCAACGTTCAGAAGATCGCGGATATGCTCAAGATGAACCCGGTCTATCTCGGCCAGGTTTACAAGGCGCAGTCGGGAGAGACGGTAGTGGACCGGATCAACACTGCGCGGCTAGCCCAGGCCAGGCTGCTGCTCGAGCAGCAGGACCTGACGGTGTCGGACATTATGGAGCGGGTCGGCTTCGGCAACGAAAGCTATTTTTACCGCCTGTTCAAGCGCCGATACAGCGTTACCCCCAAGGAATACAGACTCAAGTCTGCCATCGAGCGCAATACGTGAATGAGAATGCGAGCGCCGGCCCGTCAGCGGCCCCAACAAGTCCTGGATGAGACTACTTTCGGCTCGCCGGCCCATCAGCGGTCCAAACAAGTCCTGGATGAGACTACTTTCGGCTCGCCGTCCCGTCAGCGGCCCAAACAAGTCCTGGATGAGACTACTTTCGGCGCGCCGACCCGCCAGCGGTCCAAACAAGTCCTGGATGAGACTACTTTCGGCTCGCCGGCCCACCGACGGTCCAAACAAGTCCTGGATGAGACTACTTTCGGCGCGCCGACCCGCCAGCGGTCCAAACAAGTCCTGGATGAGACTACTTTCGGCTCGCCGGCCCGCCAGCGGTCCAAACAAGTCCTGGATGAGACTACTTTCGGCTCGCCGTCCCGTCAGCGACCCCAACAAGTCCTGGATGAGACTACTTTCGGCGCGTCGGCCCACCGACGGTCCAAACAAGTCCTGGACGAGACTACTTTCGGCGCGTCGGCCCACCAGCGGTCCAAACAAGTCCTGGATGAGACTACTTTCGGCTCGTCGGCCCACCAGCGGCCCAAACAAGTCCTGGATGAGACTACTTTCGGCTCGCCGGCCCACCGACGGTCCAAACAAGTCCTGGATGAGACTACTTTCGGCGCGCCGACCCGTCAGCGGCCCAAACAAGTCCTGGATGAGACTACTTTCGGCGTGTCGGCCCACCGACGGTCCAAACAAGTCCTGGATGAGACTACTTTCGGCGCGCCGGCCCGTCAGCGGCCCAAACAAGTCCTGGATGAGACTACTTTCGGCGTGTCGGCCCACCAGCGGCCCCAACAAGTCCTGGATGAGACTACTTTCGGCGCGTCGGCCCACCAGCGGCCCAAACAAGTCCTGGATGAGACTACTTTCGGCGCGCCGGCCCGCCAGCGGTCCAAACAAGTCCTGGATGAGACTACTTTCGACGCGCGGGCCCGTCAGCGGGCAGAAGCGTCAGCGCAAGGCCTATAAACTTCAACAGGTCAGCCGACTTTCCGGCTGGCCTTTTTGTCGTCACGAGACAGGCCGTCGCCACACCTGCCTAACACCTGTACAGCACTGTACAGCCCCGCACACCGCGCCGTTACAGCATTCTGGCATACGTACAGCCCGCGTTTACAGGAATCCTGCATATGTACAGTACCGTCTCCGTCGCCCCCTGCGCTATCGTTAGACCTGCAAGCCGGAGCAACCAGGCAGCAAGAGGAGCAAGGGAAGCAAGGGAAGGAGCATTCGTCATGCCGAACAAAGCATCGGTCGCCCTGAGCGACCAGAGCCGTCCAAGCGCACTGCCCGATGCGGAATCACCGCCGGTCGGCATCGCCGACAAACCGAAGCGCAAATCCGCCATCAGAAGAGAGCTGAAGCATCTGAAAAACAACCGGGAGCTGTTCCTGCTGTCGCTGCCCGGGCTCATCTACAAATTGATCTTCGCGTACCTGCCGATGGTGGGACTCATCATCGCCTTCAAAAATTACCGGTACGATCTGGGGATGTTCGGCAGCAAATGGGTCGGCCTGGACAACTTTCGATTCCTGTTCACGACGGACATCGCCTGGAGAATCACGCGCAATACCGTGCTGTACAACGCCGGCTACATGCTGCTCACGACACTCGGCGCGCTGCTGCTGGCGGTGCTGATGAACGAGCTGAAGGCGAAGTACACGAAGTTATACCAGACGGCGCTGTTCCTGCCCCACTTCCTGTCGTGGGTGCTCGTCGGCTACATCGCCTACGCGTTCCTCAATCACTCGGACGGCTTCATCAACAGAATGCTCGTCTCGCTCGGCATGCAGCCGGTCAGCTGGTACCAGGATTCGGGGCCGTGGCCGATCATCCTTATCGTCGTGCATCTGTGGAAAGCGATCGGCTTCACGACGCTGATCTACTTCGCAGGCATCATGGGCATCAGCGGCGATTACTACGAGGCTGCGCGGATCGACGGCGCGACCAAGGCGCAGATGGCGCTGAAAATCACCGTGCCGCTGCTGACGCCGCTCATCATCATCATGCTCATCCTGTCGATCGGCGGCATGTTCCGCGGGGACTTCGGCCTGCACTACTTTATCCCGAACAACTCGGGTTTCCTGTACGCCTCCACGGACGTCATCGACACCTATGTATACCGTGCGCTGCGCGAGGTCGGGAACGTCAGCATGTCGGCCGCAGTCGGCTTCTATCAATCCGTCGTCGGCTTCGTGCTCGTGCTCGTCGCCAACGGCATCGTACGCAAGATCAACCCGGATCACTCGATGTGGTAAGGAGGAATCGCATATGCAGCAAGCAAGACCGATACCGCGCACCTTGATCCACCTGTTCTTCATCGTCCTCTCCGTGGCGATGATCCTGCCGTTCCTGCTCGTCGTCGCCGTATCCCTCACGGACGAACAGGCACTGACGAAGCACGGCTACCAGTTCATCCCGAGCACGTTCAGCCTCAATGCCTACCGATACATGCTGGACTCGCCGGTGATTCTGTTCAGAGCTTACGAGGTGACTTTGCTCGTGACCGTCGCCGGCACGCTCATCAGCCTGCTTATTACCGCGATGACCGCCTACGTCGTCTCCCGGCCGGACTACCGGTACAACCGGATCACGACCTTCTACGTTTTCTTCACGATGCTGTTCAGCGGGGGACTCGTTCCTTCTTACATTTTGGTCACGCAGTATTTGCATCTCAAGGACAGCCTGCTGGCGCTGATCCTGCCCGTCCTGCTGTCCCCGTTCAACATCATGGTCATGAAAGGGTTCCTGTCGAAGCTGCCGTTCGAGGTGATCGAGTCGGCCAAGATCGACGGGGCGCGGGAGTTCAAGATTTTCTTCCGCATCATCCTGCCGCTGTCGACGCCGGCGCTGGCGACGATGGGCCTCTTGATCGCATTCGCCTACTGGAACGAATGGTTCAACGCGATGCTCTACATCGACGATCCGAACAAGGTGCCGCTGCAGCTCTTGCTCGTGCGGACGCTGAACAGCATCGAATTCATCACGGCCAACTCGGACTTCGCCCAGCAGCTGGGCATCGATCTGTCGCATTTCCCGAACAATTCCGCGCGGATGGCGATCGCCGTTCTGGCGGGCGGGCCGATGCTTATCGTGTTTCCGTTCTTCCAGCGTTTTTTCGTCAGAGGACTTACGGTTGGCTCCCTCAAGGGTTAACATATTTGAATCAGAGCTAAAAACTAGGAGGTCACAGGAATGCTGAAAAGAAAAATCGGCACGACGGCGGCGCTGGCGCTGCTGACCGCAACCGCACTGGCGGCATGCGGCAACAACAATACCGGGGGCGGCGCAGCCGCTTCGCCAAGCGCGGGCGGATCGTCCCCGGCTGCATCCGGCGCGACGGCGACATCTACGAGCGGCTCGGAGCTCAAGCCGGTCGAGCTGACGTGGTACTATCCGCTCAACCAGATGCAGCCCGACCAGCAGAAGGTCGAGGACGCGGTCAACAAGATCGTCAAAGAGAAAATCAACGCGACCGTCAAACTGAAACCGGTTGCACTCGGCGACTACGTGCAGAAGATGAACACCGTGCTGGCCGCCAGCGAGACGTTCGACATCATGTGGACCGGCTATCTGATCAAGCCGGAGGAGCTCGTCCGCAAAGGCGCGCTGCAGCCGCTCGACGATCTCATCGAACAATATGCGCCGGCGCTGAAGGCCGACATGCCGCAGTACATGTGGGACGGCCTGACGGTCGACGGCAAGATTTACGGTGTCGCCAACCAGCAGATCAACGGCTCACGCTACGGCTTCATCATCCAGAAGCGCTTCGCCGACAAGTACCAGCTCGACACGGCCTCCATCAAGAAGATGGAAGACATCGAGCCGTTCCTCGAGAAGCTCAAGCAGGGCGAGCCGGACATCATTCCGTTCAACGGCTACTACAACACCGTGCTGCATGATGCGACGTACTGGGGCGTGCCGGGGCTCGACGATCACTTCTTCATCAAGTCGGGCGACCCGACTTACAAGCTGTACCGCTATCCGGAGGAAGAGCTGAACACATTCAGACTGGCGAGCAAATGGTACAAAGCCGGCTACATCTACAAGGACGCGGCGACGGCCAAGATGACGGACTACCAGGCGAAGGGGCAGATCGCGGTCGACTTCCAGAACGTCCTGAAGCCGGGCGTCGAGGCTGAGGTCAAGGGACGCAACGGCGGCAACGACGTCGTCATCGTGCCGATCAGCGACTGGTTCACCAACGGCTACTCCGCGACGACCAACCTGTCGATCAGCCGCACGTCGAAGAACCCGGAGCGCGCCATGATGCTCATCAATCTCATGAACAGCGACACCGAGCTGTACAACCTGATCAGCAACGGCATCGAAGGCGAGCACTATACGAAGAGCGCGGAAGGCTTCATCACGCCGGTCGCGGATTCCAAGTATCGTCCGAACATGGACTTTATTTTCGGCAACGTGTTCAACAGCTATCTGAAGGAAGGCCAGCCCAAGGACGTCTGGGAGCAGACCAAGAAGATCAACGAGACGGCCGAGCTCAACCCGGTCGGCGCCTTCAAGTTCAACTCCGAGCCCGTCGTCACCGAGATCGCCAATCTGAACGCGGTATGGGGCGAGTACAAGAAAGGCATCGTGACCGGCACGCTCGACTTCGACAAGACCTGGCCGGGCCTGTACGACAAGCTGAAGGAAGCGGGCGAGGACAAGTACGTGGCCGAAATCACGAAGCAGTTCGAGGAATTCCTGAAGACGTCGGGTCTTAAAAAATAATCGCATAGACGGTCCGCGGCAACGTGCAAGGCGCCGAAGTCGGGCGCGGTGTTCCAGACTCAGACGTTGAGGAGAGATGGAATCGCATGCTCATGAAAAGACGGATGTCGGCTTTGCTCGCAGGCTTGATGCTATTATTGTGCGCTTTTCCGCTGGCCCAAGTATCCGCAGCCACCGACGAGGCGCCCGACAACGGCGCAGTGCTGTACGTCGCGACGGACGGCAATGACGCCAATGCCGGCACGATCGCCGCGCCCTTCAAGACGCTGGAGCGGGCGCGCGACGCCATCCGCGACATGAAGACAGGCGGCGGTCTGCCGGACGGCGGCGTGACCGTCTATCTGAGAGAAGGCCTGTACGAGCGGACGTCGAGCTTCGAGCTCGGCGCCGCCGACGCCGGCGAGGCCGGCAAGACGATCACGTACATGGCCTATCCGGGGGAGACGGTCCGCCTGTCCGGCGGCCGCGACATCCCGAAGAGCGGGTTCGTGCCGGTGACCGACAGCGCGGTGCTGAGCCGGATCATCAGCGAGGACGCAAGGTCCAAGGTGCTGCAGATCGACCTCGCCGCGCTCGGCATTACCGACTACGGCGTGATGAGCCGCCACGGCTATTACCTCGCCAACGACCTGAGCCAGGTGCCGCCGATGGAGCTGTACGTGAACGGCCAGGGCATGACGCTCGCCCGCTGGCCGAACGAAGGCACGGTGCAGATGGGCGACATCGTCGACCCGGGACCGACGCGCAAGGACGCGGACCTGCAGACGCGGGGCGGCACGTTCACGTATACGTACGACCGGCCGCAGTACTGGACGCAGGCGGACGATATCTGGCTGGACGGCATTTTCGGCTACAGCTGGGAATGGTCGTACAACAAGATCGCCGCGATCGATACGGCGAACAAGACGATCACGCTGCGCTACGGCGAGATGAGCGGCTTGTACAAGAACTGGTATCCGGACTTCCACTTCGCGCAGAATCTGCTTGAGGAGATCGATGCGCCCGGCGAGTATTACATCGACCGCGACGCCGGCAAGCTTTATTACTTGCCGAATGCGGAGTTCGCGACCGCGAACCCGGAGATCACGGTGACGATGCTGAAGACGCCGATGATCAATTCGATCGACGCTTCTTATATTGACTTCAAGGAGCTGATCCTCGAGAACGGGCGGGACTCGGCGGCCGTCATCGTCGGCGGCAGCCATGTGCGCATCGTGAACAGCGAGATCCGCAACTTTACGAACAGCGGCGTGCTCATCAATACGCAGAGCCGGTTTTTCTACAACATCTTCGACGGCGCGCCGGGCACCGATCTCGGCGTCGTAGGCTCGCATATTCACCATATCGGGGGCACCGCAGTCACGCTGAGCGGCGGCAGCAAGACGACGCTCGCGCCGGGCAACAACTATGTCGAGAATTCGCATATTCACGACTTCGCCTACTATCACAAGGCGTACAATCCCGGCGTCATCCTGTCGGGCGTCGGCAACCGGATGTCGCGGAGCGAGCTGCACGACGCCCCCCACCCGGGCGTGCTCGTCTTCGGCAACGACCATCTGATCGAGTACAACGAGATTTACGACGTGTGCAAAAGCTTCTCCGACCTCGGCGCGATCTACATGAACGCGGGCGAGACGCCGCAGCAGCGGGGCACCGTCATCCGGCGCAACTACTTCCACGACATCGGCACGGGCAAAGCCGGCGTCGAGGGTATTTACCCGGACAACTTCACGATGGGGCTCAAGATCGAGGAGAATGTGTTCTACAAGATGGGCAACTCCGCCATCAAAAACAACGGCGGCTCGTACGTTCTCTCGCGGAATAACATCTTCGTCGATGCGAAGGTGCCGTACGACTACGCGGACATCTATCTGGGCGACAAGCCGGACGGAAAGATCGCGAAGAACTATATGCCGAAGTGGGAGGCGCTGTTCGCCGCGAACAACAACTTCGTCGGCACGCCGTATCTGACCAAGTATCCGGAGCTCGCCACCTTCTTCGACGAGAACCGCTATTATCCCGACTCGAATACGTTCCAGGGCAACATCGTCTACAATCCGAACGTGGCCCGGGTCGGAACGAACGCGAACGGTGCATACGACAAGTTCAACCTCGTCCAGTACGCGGACAACTGGGTGACGACGACCGATCCCGGCTTCGTCAACCTGGCGGGCGGCGACCTGACATTGGCGGCTAACGCGCCGGCCTACACGCATATTCCGGGCTTCCCGAATATTCCGTTCGGCGACATCGGTACCACGGGCACGCCGGGCACGACGGCGGGACCGCACGAATTCCCGGTGACCGGCGTCGCACTGTACAACGACGACATCACCGTCGACCGCTTCAAGTCGGTGAAGCTGCAGACGGCGGTATTGCCGTGGAACGCGAGCAATCCGGCGCTCACGTTCGTCTCGGCCGATCCGTCGATCGCTACCGTCAGTGCGGCGGGCATCGTCACGGGGCAGTCGGTCGGCGATACGACGATCACCGTCGCGTCGGCCGTCAATCCGAGTCTGACCGCGGTGTCATCGGTTCATGTCGGGACCGGCGACGGCGTCATGGACCGGACGGACTTCGAGAACGGATCAGGCCTGTGGCCGCAGGACGCGAACCGATCCATCGTGAAGGTGGACGACAACCGCTGGTACAAGCTGCTGAACAATGCGTCGACGCTCATCAACAAGGATTTTACCGACTACGAGCTGACCTTCCGGCTGCGTACGCCGGAGACGATACCGACGTATGCGACGCTGTACATCTTCGACAAGCAGGTCGGCAGCGGCTCGACGCGGATCGGCTACAAGGTGCGGGAGGACGGCACATCGTCCTGGCTGCTGTACAATTCGGCCTGGACGGTGCTCAAGGAAGTGAAGCTGCCTGGCCAGGATCTGCTGCCGAATACGGAGTACCGGATCAAGATGCTGGCGAAGGGCGGCGACCTCAGTGTCTACGTCAACGACGAGTTCCGGCTCAAGGGCACGGACCCGGGGCACAATGCGTCCGGCAAGGTCGGCTTCTACGTCAACAACATCAGCTATATGCTGTTCGACGACGTGCAGTTCAAGGCGTCGACGACCGACGTCTCGGGTGTGATCGCGACGGAAAATCCGGTGCGCGTGACGGCCGGACAGACCAGGCAGCTGAGTGTGTCATTCGATCCCGTCGACGCGGCGAATCAGGACTTGACCTGGACGTCCAGCAATCCGTCGGTCGCGGCGGTGAATGCGGGCGGCCTCGTCACCGCCGTGAGCGAAGGCGAAGCGACGGTGACGGCGACTTCGGTCGACAATGCGCATGCGACCGCCGCCATGAAGGTGATCGTGTCCAACGTGATCCACGATACCGACTTCGAGTCGGGCGGCAACGGCTGGCCGGTGGACCCGAACCGCAGCATCTATCTGGATGCGGACGGGAACCGCTGGTACAAGATTTTGAACGGCGCGACCGGACTGGTGAACCGGAACTTCGAGGATTATATGCTTGAGTTCAAGCTGCGGACGCCGCCGACGCTGCCGACGGGCGGGGGCACGCTGTACATTTTCGACCGGCAGGACGCGACCGCTTCGACCCGCATCGGCTACAAGATGAAGGCGGACGGCACGTCGGATTGGGTGCTGTACAACGGCAGCTGGACCGTACTGAAGACGGCGCCGCAGTCGGGCTGGGATCTGGCGGCCGATACGACGTACGATGTGAAAGTGATCGCGGAGGGAGGCCATCTGCGGGTGTACGTGAACGGGGCGCTCCGGCTGGAAGGCACCGATCCGGGCTACCGCCCGTCGGGCAAGGTGGGCTTCTATGCGAGCGGGTTCAGCTACCTGTTGTTCGACGACGTCCGGTTCTCGCTTGTGCCGCAGGAGCCGGCGGCCGCGCTCGCCGTGACGGCGGAGCCGGGGACAGCCGCAGGTACGACGCGGCTGACGGCAGGCGATATGCCGGCGGGCCATGCGCTGAAGGCGGCGGTGTATGCGTCGGCGGCGGAGCTGCCGCCGGCACCGGGTCTGGGCGGCGCGGTGCCGGCCGGCGCCGCGGACTACGCGGCCGGCAGCGACCTCGCGGCCGCCGCAGGCAACACGGTTGCCGTCTACGTGCTGGACGCCGCAGGCAAGATCGCGGCCTACGGCACCGTGACGCTGACCGAGGCGCATATTAAGGCAAGCTTGCCTGCCGAAGGCGAAGGGCAGGGAACGCCCGGCAAGCCGGTGCTGTCGAGCGACAACGGCTACGACACGGGTTTGCTCGACGGCGATTACAAGATCACGATGAATCTCTGGTACGGCGAGAACGGTTCTGTCTACAAGCTATACGAGAACGATGCGCTCATCGATACGCAGTCGCTCGCGAACGCTTCGCCGGCGGCGCAGTCGGCGGTCACGGCGATCTCGGGGCGGGCCGACGGCACCTACCGCTATCGGGCCGAGCTGATTAACGGCAGCGGCAAGACGACGAGCGAGACGCTGGTCGTCACCGTCAAGGACGCGAACCCGGGCAAGCCGGTGCTGTCCGCGAACAACTGGGACGGCGACGGCAGCTATGACGTGTCGATGAACATGTGGTGGGGCACGAACGGAGAGACATACCGTCTGTACGAGAACGACGTGCTGATCGACACCCAGCAGCTGACCGCAGGCACGCCGTCCGCGCAAGCTGCGACGACTTCCCTCTCCGGCCGGGCGCCCGGGCGCTACGAATATCGCGCGGAGCTCGCCAATGCGGCAGGCGCGACGACAAGCGAGACGCTGCTTGTGCAGGTGACGAAGTGAGGTAGATATACTTAAAAAAACCGTTCCTTTGTGAAGCGACTGCGACGCGCAGCTGCTGGCAAAGGACGGTTTTTTCTATGAGCTCCTGTCACTAACGGGCTGCCGATGCTGCCGTCATTCGCACATGCGCCGTCGAACGGCGTTCAGCACTTCGGCTTTTGCGCGTTCTATGCTGAGCATCAGTGCGCTTGCTCTGTCGGCATAGCGTGCCTTCGATTGCTCATCCTGAAGCGAGCCGAAGTTGATCTCCGCGGTCAGCAGGGCGGACTGAGCGGCCGCCTCCAGCAAGATCGCTCCGATCCCCAGGTCGGAGGCGACGTGCTTGTTGGAGCCCTCGACGATGCGAAGCGTCTGCTCCAGGCCGCTCCGGCACTGCTCGATCAGGCGCAGCGGCATCTCGATCGCCCGGACGGTCGCCTCGCGCAGCGCCGTCCGGCGCTTCTCTATATCGTCGCCGGTGAGTTTGGGCATTCGCAGCGCTGCCATATACCCGTCGAACGACGCGATGTCCGCATGCATCAGCGCCTCGTATTCGACGCTCAAGCGGCTCATTTCCTTGAGCGTCTCTTCGACCTCCTCGCGGATCGGCGCATACTTGTCGCCCTGCGACAGATGGCCGACCATCGACGTCATGGCAGCGCCGAGCGCCGCGACTACGGCCGCCACACTGCCGCCGCCCGGCGTCGGATTGGCGCTGCCGGCCGATGCCAGGAAGCTGCGGATGGAATGATCCCAGGACACGTCGCTCATGCGCCGCTCACCTCGCTTTGCTGCCGGACGATGGCGTCCATCAGATTGCGGAACAAGATCGCGGTCGTGAGCGTTCCGACGCCGCCGGGTACAGGCGAGCAGGCGGCTGCGCGTTCGCCGGCGGCCGGAGAGATGTCGCCGGCGATGCTGCCGCCCGGCAGTTCGTTAATGCCGGCGTCCACCAGGACGAGGCCGGGATGGACCATATCCGGCGTCACCGTATCCGGCCGGCCGACGGCGACGAAGGCGAGGTCGGCGCGTGCCAGATGGGACGCGATATCGGGCGTGCGGGAGTGACAGACGGTGACGGTCGCCTGCTCCCGCTGCAGCAGATGGAACAGCGGCAGCCCGACGGTCTGACCGCGGCCGATGAGCGTGACATTCGCGCCTTCGAGCGCGTAGCCATAATGCTTGACGAGCGTGATGCAGGCCTGCGGCGTGGCGGGATAGAGGCCCGGTTCGCCCGTGAGGACGGCCAGCTTGTTCGCGGGCGTGACGCCGTCGACGTCCTTGGCGGGCGAGATCGCCCGTTCGATCCGGCGCGCGGACAGATGGGCCGGCAGCGGCAGCTCCAGCATGATGCCGTGAACGTCGGGGGCCGCGTTCAATCCGGCGATCAGCTCCAGCAGCGCAGGCTCCGACGTATCCGCAGGCAGCGTGTGCAGGCGGTACGCAATGCCGAGCCGCTCCGCGATCTTGCGCTTGGCCTGCGCGTAGTAGGCGGAGGCCGGATCTCCCGCCAACAGCACGACGGCCAGCAATGGATGCGTTCCTCCCTCCTTGAGCGCCTCTACGCGCGAGCGGACGACGTCGTAGACTTGTTCTGCGGCTTCCTTCGCTTTCATGATCGTGGACATACCGAATCTCCTCCTTCGATGTCGAAGCGCCTCATTCTCGAACAAAAAAGGACCCGCGGCAGGCTCGCAATTCATACGAGTCCTATCGCGGATCCTTATTCCCAGGCGAACGGAAGGGTCCCTCCGTATGCTTCCTCGTGGTCGATTCCACTCATCTCGCCAGTCGCATACGGCTTATTGCTCTTATCGTACCAGACTTTGCGGGCGATGGAAACTGTTGCGGGCAACCCGCTCGAAGAGGTGTTCAAGTGGGACCCGCCAACTGCGCCATCGCCTTCACTAGGAGAGGCGATGGGCCTGGGGAGCGTGCCAACTGCGTCATCGCCTTGGAGTTGTCAAAAAAAGTGCAGTTTGAAAACACCCTCATACAGAAATCCCGTTACTAAGCAGCTTGTGATAGCATTCTTTCACGATAAATAGCTGGGGGCCATCCCCCTGGATTAGAAGTGTAGA
>NZ_JAZDQE010000033.1:0-13860 GCF_037963805.1 Cohnella sp. 56
GCCTAAATACCATATTCACCCAGAAGCATCCGTACCACCGGAGGGCTTCTTTGTCTTACTCAAAAACAGTATAGCAATAACGCTGTCGCAATCCAACCCCAGAGGGTTGACAAACATTAGCTGGTTTTTGTCTCGGTGGCGTACATGCGCCGACATTAAAAGGAACGTCAGGTCGCGCGTGCGCGCTCCTGGCGTTCCTTTTCTCTTATATGCGGCTGGCTACGGCAGCTCGGGCAGACCGGCAGGCGTTGAGATGCCCCTCGAGCCGGCCGATCAGATCGTCGAGGCCGTCCAGCAGCGCCTCCGGGTCGAGGGACGTCGCAGCCTCCAGCTCAGCGGCCAGCACATCCGGTGCGGGCAGCGCCGTGAGCAGGCTGCGCAGCGTAGCCATCGCCTGCATGTCGGCGACCGCGGCTTGCGCGCTGCCCTGGCCGGGCGCCGCCGTGCCGCCTTGCGCGATCGGCGCGCCGCCCGCAGCGGTGCCGCCCGCCCCCGAGCCGCCGGCCTGTCCGCCTGCGCCGGATGCAGTCCCGCCGGAGCCGTCCAGCGCCTTGCCTGCCGGAGCACCAGCTGCGCCCGCCCCCGCGCCCGCAGCCGCCGCACTCCCGCTCGCGGCTTCCGCCTGCCGCCGCGCGGCCTCCGCTTCTGCCTCGCGCTGCACCGCCATCTCGCGCTCCGCTTCCTTGCGCTCTGCCTCGGCCTCCGCCTGCCGCCGCTCCGCCTCCGCCGCTGCACGCGCCCGTTCCTTGCGGCTCGCCTCGTAGGCGGACCATGTGTCCAGCAGCCCCGGCCCGTCCTTGTACAGCAGCTGACTCTTGGTACGCTCGGAGATCGAGGCGTCCTTGAACAGCTTGGCGATCCGCTTCACGTCGATGACCGGCATCTCGTCCCGCGCCATGATCAGCGCGAGCGGGTCGCGGTACTCCATCGGCAGATCCTTGAGCGGCAGCAACTGGTCCTCGGTGAGCGTGCCTTTGCGAATATCGGTGCCGCTGACGACGAGCTTCTTGACCGCGGGCCCGAACTTGAGCAGCTCGCATTTGTTTTTGATGTACGCCTCCGGCTTGCCGAGCTTGCCGGCGAGGAACTTCACGGAGCTGGCGAACTTCGGATCGTTCAGCAGCTTGTGGAATGCCTCGCCTTCCTCGATGGGCGTGAACCCTTCGCGCGTCAGATTTTCCGCTACCTGCTCCAGATAGATCTCCGTCTCGTCGGTCGCCTCGGACACGATGCACGGTATCGTCTCCCGCCCGAGCTTCGAGCAGGCGAGATATCGCCGGTTGCCGTAAATGATCGTGTACCGACCGCCGTCGGCCTTGCGCACCTTGATCGGCGACAGCAGGCCGATCTCCCCGATGCTGTTCACCAGCTCCTGCAGCGATTCCTCGCCGAACCGGTAGCGGGGCTGGTCCTTGTCCTCGTCGATCAACTTCATGGGCAATTCGATAATTTGCATATGTTTAATCTCCTGTACGAATAATGAACGCCGCGCGGGCGCCATATCTATATGTATCTATTATAGTACAGGTTGTAGCCGATAGGAACGCATGCTCCCCGCAGCCCGTATTTGCACATTTGAACGGTATCCCTCTCGCTCAGGAGCTTTTCCGGTCAAGCCTGCTTCCTGCGACATATCGAAGAGCCATAGTGACTGTTCCTGTGCAAAGGGGATATCGTTCAAAAAGGGACGGAAGCGCAGCGGCGTCGGCTGAATCTGGCGGGCGGGACGGCGAGGCAAGACAAAGCCGCGAGCGTCGTCGGACGCTCGCGGCCAGGATGCCGAAGGCTGCGGGAAGGATGGAGATCGCAGCGCGATTATGGGTTGACGGCGATCTGCTCCGCGCCCTGCGCATCGATCGTATAGGCATGCTCGGATGCGGCTTCCTCGATGTCCGAATAAGCCCAGTGCGTCGCAGGCACATCGCTGAAGGTGACTTCGGTCGCGCCGTTCAGCGGACCGCGGCCGAACAGGCGGTTCAGCACCTTCACGGCTTCGGCGCGCGTCAGCGGCTGGTCGGGCTTGAACGTATCGCCGTTGTAGCCGGTCATGATGCCGGCTGCCGTCACGATCGAGATGGACGACGCCGCCCAGTGGCCGGCGGCCACATCGCGATAGTCGGCGCTGCCCGTCAGCGGCTGAGCGGCATTGCGCTGCAGCCAGCGGGCGACGATCGCCGCCATCTGCGCGCGCGTGACGGCAGCTTCGGGGCCGAACTTGCCGCCGCCAAGGCCGTTCATGATGCCCGCAGTCTGCGCCTTGAGGATGTCGGCTCGCGCCCAGTGATCCACGCCGACGTCGGAGCCGGGATTCGCGTTCGCAGGCACGTTGATGCCGGACAGGTTGCGCGCCAGCATGGCAGCCATCTGGGCGCGGGTCACGGACGCGTCCGGACGGAACTGGGCTCCGAATCCGTTAATATATGGCGTGTGAGTCTGCGTTGCTGGCGGGTTGTTGTTCAGCCCGTCCATATAGACCAGGGAGAAGGTACTGAACTTCTGGATGTCGAATTGAACGGCCGGCGTACCTCCAACCTGAACGACCGTTCCTTTGACCAGATCCTTGGTGCCGTCGCTATGCTCGACATACACGCCGAGATGCTCGAGCAGGCGATTCCGTTCGGTCGCATCGCTCGGCAAACCTTCCTTCACGGGCAGGGCGATCGTTACTTTTTTGCTCTGCAGATTCGTCTCGATCTGTACCGGACGTCCGTAAAGTTTGACAGCTTGGTTCAGCACATAGGCTTGAACCGCCTTTTCCTGCTTGGCTCTCGCTTCGATCTGACCGCGCTGATCGTCCGACTTGACCGGCACGAGCCGGAAGTACAAGTCCTGGCCGAAGCCTGTGATCGAGGCTGTCGGGATCGTGACGACGGCGTCGCCGGTCGTGATCTCCAGATTCATCTGCGCATCGTTGATCTGCGACAAGGCGGCTTGCGGAATATTCACGGACACTTCCGACACCCGGTCGCCGGCTTCGGGGAGGACGATGCGGATCGTGCTGCCGCTCTGCTCCTTGGCCTTGGCCACGGCTTCCTTGGCGGTGTCGGCCGACAGCGTCACGCTGTCGGTGACCTTGCCCGAAGCGTCCGTTGTGCGGATAACTGGCGTGCGGGCCAGACCGCCGCCGTTGCTGCCCTGCACGTCGACATACAGCGTCTCCGAGCTTGGGCCCGGCTGCGACGGCACATAGACGGCAGGCTGCGTGAACGTCACGCTGGTCGTCTCGCCGGCCGGAGCCGCGCCGCTGGCCTTGACGCGCACGAGGACGGTGACGTTGCTCACGAACGAAGGCGTCCGCTCGGGATCGTAGCTCGTCCACGTCGCGCCGCCGTCAATCGAGAATTCCATCGTCGCGTCCGCGCCGACCAGCTTGTCCGCATTGTCGTCGGCGGTGACCTGCGGTGCGGCAGGTACAAAGAACCGATCGAATGCGCTCTGTACGGCAGCCAGATCTGCATAACCGCCTTCCGGACGCTTGTCGAGCATCCACTGGGCGAGCGCGTCATAGCGCTTCGGATCGTTCATCTTGGACAGGTCGAGATTCCAGTTCTCGATTGTAATTTCCGGATATTGTTCCTTGAGCTGCTTCACCATCGCCTGTACGTCTTGGAGCGATGTCAGCACGGCCTTCATCTGTTCGGGGGCCGATACGCCGTTCACGGCGGGATAGTACGCGGCTCCGAGCAGGATGGCGCTTAACAGCGAGGCCGGATTCAGCTCTGTCGATTCGACATCGCCGGCCACCGCAAGCTGCAAATACAACCTGTAGGCAAAAATATGCTTGTCGACGGGCGTCAACGCGATATAGGCGTCCGCCATTTGCGCAAACATCTTGGACTCTTCAAGGTCAGGAAATACCGTGTCGATATCGGCGATCTGGTCGAATACCTCATTGATCGTCGTGCCGACGTTTTTCAGGCTTCGATCGTTCAGCAAGGCGAACGGGCGGGCGGCCAGATCCGCTACGAATTGTACCTGCTTAAAATTATCGTATGCGAAGCCTTTTGTGTTGTTAAAGGTTCTGACCGCGTCTGCCCAATACTTTTGGTTTTGCTTGCTCCATTTGTCGAAGTCTGCGGGCAGATTCAGACCAAGCGCCGGGTCGGTCAGCGCAGCCAGCATATACTTGGGGTCTTCCTTGGCCAAGGCCGCATTGACCGCGTGCAGGGCCGAAGAGGAGAAGAAGCTGTCGAACGTGCTCTGGATTTTGGCGACAGTCTCGTAGCCGCCCTCCGGGCGTTTGTCCAGCATCCACTGGACGAGCGCTGCCCTGTCTTCATCCGTCACATCCGGATCGGCCAGGCGGCTGAAGTCCAGCGGCCACTCTTCCATCGGGACATTCGGATAGTCATGAATGAAATCTTTGCGCAAGTCCGGCACCGACGCCATCAAGCCGAGCACTTCCATCATATCTTCGGGAGATGAGGCTCTATTAATTGAGGGCGCATAAGCATAGCCCAAGACGGCTTTGACCAGATTGAAGGGCGTCATCTCAATGGCTTCAGGAAGCTTCCACAGCTTCGTCAGATAGATGAAGTTTTCCTTGTCCGCTTCCGTCATGCTGTCGTAGCCGGAGAGCATCTGGGCCAGCTGATCCGCTTGCTGCTCGCTGTCGGAGCCCGCGAATACCGCCGGAATCGTCTTGAACAGCTCGAACAGTCGGTCGACCTTGCCGCGCAGGGCGGTCAGGCTGAGATCGTTGTAGTCGGTAAAAGTAACATTGATAAGATCCAGCATCAATTGGACCTCGGCCATGCTCTCGTAGCGGGAGGCTTGGAACATATCGAGTACTTCAATGACGGCCTCGGCGGCCAGTGTCTTGTCCGTATCCTTCCATTTATCAAAGTCTGTGGGCAGTTTCAAATTGGCGTCCGGATTTGCGAGCGCTTCCAGCATCGCATCGGTATCGCCGCCGTCTTCCAGCGCCATGTTGATCTGATCGAGCGGCGTGCCTCTGTCCGCATGAGCCCGCTCCCAGGTCCCAAGTCCTCCTAGCAGGGGTTGCAGCAGCAGCAGCGCGACGAACAACCGAATGATCAAGAACGATTTTCTTTTCATCTCCCAGTTCCCTTCTCTGTTGGATTTTTAAGGCTTTCAAGGTTTCCTTAAACGCGGGTCAAGCAGGTTAAACATATAATTCGACATTTTTCCAGTTATTTTCCTTGAGCGGCTGCAGTACGGGAAATCAATATATTCCGATCTTTCTGCAGCTTGGGCCTATGACTTATGTCGCGGGAAGATATGACCCCGATGACAAAAGCGATGACGGCTGTTCACTGGTGAGATCGGCCGCAGCGGCTTACGCTAGTTTATATAATCATGGAGAATGCGGAGGAATCGTGATGCGTTTTATGCGAAAGAAATATATGCACCTGCTGCTTAGACAGCTCGTCGTGGCGGCGCTGCTGGTCGGCATCGTACTGCCCGGCGGACTGCCCCGGACCGCGCTGGCCGAGTCGGCGCCGGAGCAATCGGTCTCCGAAGCCGAGCCTGCGGGCACGGGAGTGCCGCCTGAGGAAGTCAGGAATCTGGACTGGTCCCTGATCGATTACAATCGCGTGCAGCTGCAGTGGGAAAAGCCGCTGCTGTCCGACGGTACGGGAGAAGATCCCGATATCGAGAAATATGAAGTGTACGACGACAAAACCAATGCGCTGATCACAGAGACCGAGGACACGCATGTCGTCATCGGAGATCTGTCGCCCAAGCGAATCTATGCCTTCGTCGTCAAGGCCGTGAATAAGGAAGGTGAACGTTCTTCGGGCGAACGGACGTATGCGGGCACTTCCCCGCAGTATTCGGCCGAGCTGACGACAGCCTCCATCATGGGCGGCGATGAACGATTGCTGGCCTTGAGCGCGGACGGATCGACGCTGTTGCTCGCCGGCAACAAAAATTCCTCCATCTATGAATTCAAACCGGCGACAGGTGTCCTGCACACCTTGCCCTTGACGGGGGACCAGAAGCCACTGAACGGATTGATCACAGGACTGTCCGTCAGCGGAGACGGCTCGGTGATCACGTTCGCCACGGGGGCCAACAATTTGAAGGGTGGCCCGACGAACGGAGAAAAGACCGTCTACGTATACGAGATCGACAGCGATTCCCTGCAAGCCGTCAGCCCGCCGGGGGTGAGCGGCATCGATACTTCGATCAGCGCCGACGGCGATCGGATCGTATACAACGAAGGAGACCAGATCTATCTGTACAAGCGGCAGTCGGATACGCGTACGCTTGTGAGCGTCAATGCGGAGGGACAACCGAGCGATGACTTCAACAAACGTCCCGTGATTAGCGCTGACGGCAAATATATTGCCTTCATCTCAACTGCCACGGATCTCGCGGGTGTTCCGGTGGACGGATCGACAGAGTCGATGATCGTATACGACGTAGAGGCTCGTGCGGTGGACAGCTACTCGCAGGAGGCATCTACCTACAATCGGCTCGCGATCAGCGACGACGGCTCGCGAATTGCCTTCACGGCGAGGTACGGCGGATACGCGAAGCCCCATGTGTTCGACAGAACCACAGGCCAGACCAAGTATCTGAACGATGATCGTCCCTCGCAGGAAGATAGCAACAAATCGTACTCAAACATCTCCATCAGCGGGGACGGACAGACGATCGCAGCCGACCTGCTCCATTACGTCAAGGCGCCCGGCCAGGCCGGCGCATTCGGCGAGCGCTTCGACCTGACGGTGAATGAGGATGGGGAGATCGCAGTCGCGGCAGCCGCGCAAACGTTCAACCCCACCTATACAACGACGCGCAATACGCTCGATCATGACGGCAAGCGCCTGTATCTGCTGAACGTGGCAACGCTCTATGTAGAGTGCAGCGAGGCATGCGGCTCCGGCGAGCCGAGCGGCGCCGTTCAGACGGTGTCCTGGAGCGTGCCCGGCGACGCCTGGGCAGGCAATGAGCTGAAGCAAGGAACGACGCTGAGTCTGCAGGCGTCCGGCCAGCCGGGCGTGGAGGTCGAGGCGGTCGTCGATTATAGCGCGCTGACCGAGTCGGGATCGTCCGAGAAAAAGCAGACGGTCGTCCGGTTGACCGAGGATGCGCAGGCGGCGGGCATCTACCGCGGACAGTGGCAGCCGCCTGCGGGAACGAACGCCGTCGACAAGCTGTCCGCGAGGGAGAAGGGCGCGGGAGAGACGGTCTCCGCGCCAGGGACGCCGATCCGGATCGCGGGCACGCTGCGCGTATCGCTATCCGGATCGGCAGCGCTGCCGGAGACGATGACGCTGACCGCAAGTCATGAGAACAAATCCGACGTATCGATGACGATCCGTCCCGGCGCGCAGTCGTACGACCTCCCGCTGCCGGCGGGTACGGCCTATGCCGTGAAGCTGACGGCGAAGTCGGACGACGGCGGCGAGGTTGGGCTGGCCGCGGCTGCGGACGTAC
Organism: Cohnella sp. 56; assembly: GCF_037963805.1. Classification (NCBI taxonomy): domain Bacteria; kingdom Bacillati; phylum Bacillota; class Bacilli; order Caryophanales; family Paenibacillaceae; genus Cohnella; species Cohnella sp. 56. The sequence goes on from NZ_JAZDQE010000033.1 coordinate 7,411, forward strand.
AAGTGACGGGCGGCGCCGTGACGCCGCTCTCGCTGACCCCGACATTGCCGGCTGTATTGCAGGTCAAAGTCGAGGTATACGGCGAACCTGGAGAGGATATCAAGGTCGTATTCAAAAAAGACGGCAGCGACGAGCCGGTCGCCGAGGTGAAGCCGGACGGCAACGGGATCGCGATGCTGCCCGGCAGCCATCTGGCAGGCGAGGCGTTCAAGGTGTCGGTCGCCGTTCCGGCCGGTTATATCGCAGGCGCGGAGCAGCGGATCGAACTGCGGCTCGGCACGAATACGCTGCGCTTCATCGTCAAAAAAGACGATGCGGCCGTGCGGAATCTGTTCATGAACTATGAGAAAAAGCTGACGGGCACGTTCGAAGCGCTGCCCGTGCAGGATAGCGATTCGACGCTCATCGTGGAGTCGGATGCAGGTCAGCAATTGGCCGCGGACGTCAGCTACTCGATCTGGGAGAGCCAGGACGCCGCCGAGCCGGTCAAGCGGACGGCGCGGATCACGCTTGCCGAGCGGGAGGGAAGCGGCAGATACGAAGGGAACTTCCGGATCGCTGCCGGCGTATCCCGGATCGAATCGGTGCGCGTCATCTATAACGGCCGGGCGGTCGACCGCGACTATCCGATCGGGCAAAATGTAGCCGGACGGCTGACCTTGCGGATGCCGGCGCCCCAAAAGCCGCTCGAAGGCTGGGAAGCGGCCGCGACGGGCAGTTGGCTGCGGATCGCCTACTTCAACGACAAATATATGAATTTTGCCTGGAGCGGCAGTCTGGGAGACAGCTTGACGCAGACGGTCGACGTACCGTTCCCCGGCGTCGACTATGCGGCGACACTGATGCCGAAGAGCGGCTCGACGCTCTCGTACCTGCAATTCAACGCCATGCAGACAGGGTATGGACGCAGCGATACGGTAGATATTCCTGCGGCCTACAACGTCGCATTGGCGGTCGCTCTTCGCCTCGAAGACGGCGCGGCGGGCGCAGCGAAGTACTCGCTGACGGACGCGGACGGTGCCGTCGTCAGCGAAGGAACCGCAGGGATCGGCAAGGACAGCACGCTCAGGCTGACGCTGAGGGTGTCCGAGGGAGGGACGTACCGGCTGAAGCTTGTGCCTAACGACCCGGCTTATATGCCGGCGGAGCAGTCGATCGTCATCGACAGCTTCGATGTGCGAGCGAGCATGACCGTGCATCCGAAGCCGCTCGCGAAGCTCGAAGGCGTCGTGAAGGACAAGAACGGCGCGGCAGCGGCCGGCGCGCAGGTCGTAGCCGAACTGTTGGACGACGGCAAGAGCAAGCTGTTCTATGCCAAGGCGAATGACTCGGGCGCGTACTCGCTGGAACTGCCGCAGGGTCAAATCCTGCTGCGCGCGATATCGGCGTCGTCCGTCCAGGGCTATCAGAGCCAGCAGGCGTCCGTCAAGCTGGTCGGAGGCCAGACGAAGCAGCAAGAGCTGCGGATTCTGGATTATGCCGACGTGGGCGTGAAGCTGTATACGCTGCAGCCGGGCGGCACCTGGCAGGGACCGATACCGATCGACGCGTTCGTCGCAGGCACTTACAAGCTGGGCTCCGATCGCATCATCCAGTCGTATCAGTCCCGCTTGTCCCTGCGCGCACTGCCGGGAGAGACGGTCGAGATATGCGCGGACGGACGGGATCTGAATCTGTCCGCCGAATGCAAGACGGCCGTGATCGGTCAGAACGGCAAGGCCGATGTCGAACTCCGTCTTAAGAACGAGACGTCCAAAGCCGCGATCCGGCTGCTCGGACCGGACGGCAAGCCGCTGACCAGCGCCTTCGTATACATGTACAACGACCAGGGCGAATATGTAGCCGAGACGAGCTACAGTCTTGCCTCCGGCGAGGAGCGCGGCATCCTGAAGCTGCAGGGTTCCGGCAGCTACAAAGCGTCCTTCTACGCGAACGGCAGCTTTGCGGATCTCTCGTTCAGCACCGTTCAGGGAGAGACGACCGATCTGGGCGTGCTCAAGCTGCAAGCGTACGGCGCGTTCGCGAGCGGCAAGATCAGGCAGGCCGTGACCGTATCCGATTCGAAGGCGGCGCCCGGCGGCACGACGACGCTGCGCGTCCAGTATCAGAATTATTATGCGCCGACGTTGGTCGCCGAGGATGCCGAGATCGTCGTCGCCCTGCCGGCGGGCGTCGAGCCTGTCGAGGGTACGGCCATCGTGGCCGGCAAGGCGGCTTCCTACAGACTGGACGGCCGCAACCTGATCCTGCCGGTCGGCAAGGTCGCAGACAGCGCGCAGCAAAGCGCGCAAGTCAAGCTGCGGTTCGACGAAGCGATGGGCGCAGAACCCGCGCTTCAGGCTTCTATCCGCTACAAGATGAAGGGCGAGCAGTCAAGCGAGCTGCTGGGCGGGGCCGTGCTGTCCAAGGTACGCGTCACGCTGCGGGCGCCGGCGCTGACGGTCAAGCGGCAGCTGTCGCTCGGCGGCTCGGCACCGGCAGGCGCGGTCGTAGCCATCTACGACGGCGAAGACAAGATCGGCTCCGCCAAGGCGAACGGCAGCGGCTTGTGGTATGCGGACGCAGAGCTGGGCGGCAGCGACGGCGTCTATCGCGAGCATCGGCTCACCGCCGAGGCGGTAGGTGCCGACGGGGCACGCGTGGCCGGAGAAGAAGCGGTCGTCGTCTACGATCCGCACGATCCGGGGCTTGAGTCGATGACGATTGTGTCCAACCGCAAGGAAGTCACCTTCAACGCCGAAGGAGGCGTCGCCGTATTCCCGCTGTCTGTCCTGAACCACGTTCCGATCTCCTACAGCCTGAAATTCAGGGACGCGGAGCGCGTATACGACGTCAGCGTGCAGAACGGAGATGTGCTGTCGCAGGCGACGAAGGGAGCCGACGGCGTCTATCGGGGCGTGATCCCGTTCACGCAGAACTTCGGTCAAGTATGGGTCGACTACCGGACGAAGGCAGATTCGGCCGAGCTGGCGGGCCGCCCTGCGATTCCGGAGGCGGAGCTGCGCAGTTCGCTCCCGGCGCCGCTCCGGGACGTCGTATTGACGCGTCTGACGAAGGAGGGCGAGCAGACGCCCGGCGGCGAGAAGATGCCGGAAGGCGCATTCGAAGCGGACATACAACTGGCCCAAGGCGTCACGTCTACGGTACGGGCGAAGTTCGATTCGGTCGCCTATACGACAAGCGAGCGGGATCAGGCTTGGCAAGCGCGGACCGGTCTTCCCGTCTTCAATTTCACAGAGAGCTATACCGAGCGCCAGGATGGTTCGCTGCAGGCATCAGTCAGCTTCGTGATGCCGGCCCCTTCGGCTTCGGCCCGTGGGATTCAGGGGGCCTCGATCGGCGGCATCGGGGTCTCGCTGAACGGGCTGATCAAGATCGGGGATGCCGGGTTCAAGGGTTATTCAGCGGCTAAAGTAGCGTCCAATAACCTGAAAAACTTTACGCGCGCCCAGGATTTGCTGGTGGCGGCCGAGGCGATATGCGACCCTCAAGCCAGAGATTATTATTCGAACTTTGCACGGGAAGTGGTGTTCGACATTAACGCCCACTTTGCGTTTTCCAACTACCTGAAGGTATTCAAAACCTTGGGCAAGATCGATACGGGACCCGGATTGCTGTTCAACGCAGCGAGCGAGTACGCGTCCATAAAGTTCAAGGAAGTCGAGAACAATGAGCTGGACGAACTCGAGGCGCATATCAAGCAGTATACTTGCAAGCTGAAGCCATACCCGCCGACCGATCGCAAGGACCAGCCGGCGGCGTCGCCCAAGTACATCTGGGACCCAAGCGGATATGTATACGAAGGCATGCCTTCCAATCGCGTAGAGGGTGCGACCGCTACAGTCATGGAGCTGGTCGGGGATGTGTGGACCGTATGGGACAGCGAGTGGTACGGCCAGGACAATCCGCAATCGACCGACAGGGAGGGCCGCTACGGCTGGGATGTGCCGGAGGGCAAGTGGAAGGTCCGATATGAGAAGGAAGGCTACGAGACTGCCTACAGCGATGCGCTCGATGTGCCGCCGCCGCAGCTCGAGGTCAACGTGCCGATCGTCTCGTATGCGGCGCCGGAGGTGGAGCTGGTGCGTCCGGCTCCGGGCGGCGCGGGCGTGACCGTGTACTTCACCAAGCCGATGAATGTCGGGACGCTCGAAGACGCATTCGCGCTGCAGGATTCGGCAGCGGCGGACGTCGAGGGAACGGTCGAAGCCAAAGAGGTCTACGTGGATAAAAACGGACTGACGCTCGCGATGGCGGCGGAGTTCGTGCCCGCTGCCGCGCTGCGGATCGGCGAGAGCTATACGTTGACCGTACGGGGCACGGCGCAGAGCTATGCGCGCGTCCCGATGGGCGAGGACGCTGCGGCGACGTTCACGGTTGAAGCAGCCGACACGACTCCGCCGGCGGATGTCTCGGCGCTGGAGGGCGGCATGACGGACGAAGGCGTCCTGCTGACGTGGAGCGATCCGTCCGACAAGGATCTCGCTTCCGTGCGGATTTACTGGAAAAAAGCGTCGGATGGGACGTACGGCCAGCCTGTCACAGTGCCGGCCGGCACGATGTGGGGCGCCGTCCCCGGTCTGGACGCGGGCGCCGCGTACGAATTCAAGGTTGCGGCGGTAGACGAAGCGGGCAATGAAGCGCGCGGCGCGGCATTCAGCCTGATGCCGCAGCGCGTCGTGGACATGACGCCGCCGCTGCCGGTCTCGGCGCTGGCGGCATCGGCTCAGGGGAGCGATGCGATCCGGCTCACATGGGTCGATCCGCCGTCCTCCGATCTGGCGAAGCTGCGTATCGAATGGCGGGTCGCCGGTTCAACCGGCGAGTATGCGGCAGCCGAGGCGGAGAAGGGCAAGGGCGAGTACAAGGTCGGCGGTCTCAAGCCGCTCACCGAATACGAGCTGCGCGTATTCGCGATCGACGCGTCGGGCAATACGTCCAAGTCCGTCGGCGCATCCGCTTCGACCGGAGCGTCCGGACAGGGCGAGGAACCGGGCGGTCAGGGCGGCCAGGGAGGCGGCGGCAATCCGGCCGATCCGAACGTGGAGAGCGCCGAGATCGGAGATGCCGGCGCGAGCCTGAGCTTCTTCGGCGGCAAGCTCAAGCTGAAGCTGCCGGGCAGCGGAGGCGCGGCCGGCACGGCCAAGAAAGTAACGGCAACGAAAATGCAAAACGCATCGGCTCCGGCGGATGCGCATCTGCGGCCGCTGTCGGACGCCTACGCCTGGAAGCTCGACACGGGCGACCGGTTGTCCGCCGCAGCCAAGCTGACGATCGCCTACGATATGGCTAAGCTGAACGGCGCCGATATTCGCAAGTCGGGGCTGTATCGTCAGGACGACGCCGACAGCACCCGCTGGAAGTATGTCGGCGGCATCGTGGACGGCGCCTCGGGTACGGTGGAGGCGAGCGTGACGGAGCCGGGCGTCTACATGGTGCTCGTCGCCGAGTATACGTATGGCGATCTGACGAACCACTGGAGCCGCGGGGATGTCGAGGTGCTGGCGGCGCGCGGCGTGGTGACGGGCGATCCGGACGGCTCGTTCCGTCCGAACGGCAGCGTGACGCGGGCCGAGTTCGTGAAGCTGATGCTGCCGCTGCTCGCGGGCGGCAGCGGTCCCGGCATGTCGGGGCCGAAGTTCACCGACGTAGCTGCGGACGCCTGGTATGCAGAGGCCGTCGGCATCGCCGCCGCGGCGGGCATCGTGCAGGGCGCGAACGGCAAGTTCAGGCCAAGCGATCCGATCACGCGCGAGGAGATGGCCGTCATGCTGTATCGGGCGCTCGGCATCGTCACGGACGATCTCGATCCCGAGCAGCTGCTGGGCGCATTTGCAGACGGCGTCCAGGTGTCGGGCTGGTCGCGGATGCAAGTCGCCTATGCCGTCAAGGCCGGACTGCTCAAGGGAAGCGGCGGCAAGCTGCACCCGCAGGCGACGGCCACGCGCGCCGAAGCCGCGACCGTCGTGCTGCGCACGATGGACGCGCTCGGCCGGATCGTCAAAAAAGGATAAAGCGGTCTTTGGTCCGCAAAAATCGTACGCTCTTCGCAGGCAAGCGAAACGAAACAACCGTCAGGGGCGATTTCCCCCTGACGGTTTCTTTTTAACATTATAGAATTTATAACCTGGTGACGGTGGACAGGATGAGAAAATGAGAGACGGGCCGTGCATGGCATTGCAAGGTACAAGCTCAAGTGTACCGCGCAAAAGTGCGATATAGCCGAGCGAGGATAGACGTTGCCCGAGTGTACCGCGCAAAAGTGCATGATGGATACCGACGATCAGACGAAATGCCGCTGCTGAGGCGCTCTATCCTGCACTTTCTCCTAGGCCCCCTAATCCAATTGGAGTCCCATCCCACAATGATTTAAACTGGGGATAAGGGAGATGATCGGGATGGGCGGTAAGAAGTGGAAAGAAGAAGTGCGCATTAGAATCGTCAAAGAAG
>NZ_JAZDQE010000034.1:0-6707 GCF_037963805.1 Cohnella sp. 56
GCGGGGTTGCGGGGTTGCGGGGTTGCGGGGTTGCGGGGTTGCGGGGTTGCGGGGTTGCGGGGTTGCGGGGTTGCGGGGTTGCGGGGTTGCGGGGTTGCGGGGTTGCGGGGTTGCGGGGTTGCGGGGTTGCGGGGTTGCGGGGTCTGCGGGGTTGCGGGGTCTGCGGAGAGCGCGGGGTCTGCAGCCTTCGCGGCCCCTGCAGACCCTGCAGCCTTTGCAGCCCCTACAGCCCTCGCAGACATTTGCAAGCCTCTGCAGCCTCTCGCCTCGCAGGCCCGCCCCTACTCCGCCCTTCCCCCGTCCTTCCTCCACACCTCCCGCCCCGCTCGGATCTACCCTTTCTCAAAATTGTAGTTGTCACTGAACAGGTTGTCGTCGTGGAAGGCGATGAGCAGCATGTCGTAGTGCTCGCCCTTCAACAAGCGCTGCAGGCTGAACTGCGAATAGTAGCGGCTGTCGTATACGGTCAGTTTGCGGAAATGCCGGGCCAGGTACGGTGTGAGCGGGTTCATGTAGGAGTCCTTGAGCAGCAGCACGTTCAGCTCGTTGTCGGCCGCTTCGTTGACGTAGGTGATCTGCCGCCGGTCGCCGCCGTAGATCGTACCGTAGGTATAAGTGCCTTTGCCCGGCTTGAAGCCGTAAAACTCGTCGAACGTCTTGCCCATCGGACTCCCGTCTTTGTCGACGACTGAGAAGGAATCGAACGAAAACGGCGGCCTGGGCGCGTACAGCACCGTGCGGTCCGCCTTAGCCGTACTGACGGCGCCGTTGATCTGCGTATTGTAGCTGCCCTCGAAGCGTCCGTCCGTCAAGCGCGAGACGTCGATCTGTTCGATGGACAGCGGCTCGCCCTCGAACTGGGCGGAACGCGCGGAGAGTTGGTCGATCATCTCCTGATAAGCGCTGAACGCACCTTGTATGTTCCAGTGGTGGTCCGTCTCCAGGTACATCTCCTCGAGCTGCGCGTTCGTATAGCCGCCGAGCCTGTCCCTGATGTCGATGACGTTCACGGACGGGTCGAGCTTCGACAGGAAGTAGCGCTTGGACTCCGCATACGCATCGGTCTGCAAGTAGGACGGATACAGATGCATCAGCGATAAGGTCCGCGACGGGTTGAAGATGAAGAAGGTCTCGGTATGCAGCGCTTCGGCCGCCCGGACCGCCTCGTTCAGCTTGGCCGCCGATTCGTCGATCCGCGCGGTATGCACGACCCGGTCGGGTGTGGGCATGATCCATTTGTTGTTGATGATCATCAGCTTGGACACCGTGCGCAAGGTACGGGCCCGGGTGCCGTCCCCCGGCTGTCCGGGCTGCGCCGGATGCAGCAGATTGTCCAGCAGCAGGACGTTGAACAGCTTGGCGTTCTGCTGGCGCTGGTACAGCTTGACCATGCTGTCCCTGAGCACGATCTGGTCGTTGAAGTATTGATTCATCTGCTCGAAGAAGCGCCGCGTCGACACCGTCTCCGCGCTGATCGCGGGCAAGCGGCTGAGCGACCGGTTCTCGATGGCGGAGCTGCTTCTGTCCGGCACACACAGGCTGATCACCGCGAAGCCGCAGATGACCGTCAGGAAGGAAGCGATATATATGATAGCTGTTTTGTTGTTCAAGATAGTCTCCCCTGCACCGTCAGAATCTGAAGTATAGGAACGGATTGTAGGTTGAATTGATCAAATACAAGATAACTTCGCCGAACATGAGAAAATGAAGGACGAAGAGGATGGCGGTGCGCAAGCGGACAAGCGAAGGGCTGAGCCGTAAGCGGACGAGCCGCGGGTAGATCGGCACCGCAGCCAGCACCGCAGCCGCGAAGTAAATCCAGTTCAGCGACAGCAGTCCGAGCGCATGGGCATCAAGCAGATCCCGGCCGCGGATATCGAACATCGCGCCCAGGTAGCGGGTCGCATAGCCGAAGTCGTCGGCGCGGAAAAACACCCAGCCGACCATAACGAGCAGCAGTACCGCGATATGATTCAGCGGATATATCCGCCGCAGCAGCTTCTCGAGCCCGGCCTTTTCCAACGCGATCAGCACGCCGTAGTACGCCCCCCACGCCATGAACGTCCAGCTCGCCCCATGCCAGAAGCCGGTCAGCGCCCACACGATCAGCAGGTTGCGATACACCTTCCACGTTGCCGTGCGGCTGCCGCCGAGCGGGATGTACACGTAGTCCCGGAACCAGCTGCCGAGCGAGATATGCCAGCGCCGCCAGAACTCGGAGATGCTCCCCGAGATGTACGGATAATTGAAGTTCTCCTTGAACTCGAAGCCGAACATCTTGGCGAGGCCGATCGCCATGTCGCTGTAGCCCGAGAAGTCGAAGTAAATCTGGCACGTATAGGCGACGATCCCGATCCATGCGCTGGCGGTCGACAGGTCCCCGGCCGGGGAGGTGAACAGCTCGTCCGCCACGGCGCCCAGCGGATTGGCCAGCAGTATTTTTTTGGCCAGGCCCATGATGAAGCGCTGGATGCCCTCGGCGAATTGGACGGAAGCGAAGACGCGCTTGCGGAGCTGGGCCGCGACGTCGTGGTAGCGGATGATCGGCCCTGCCACCAGCTGCGGGAAGAACGTAATGTACAGCGACAGCCGGAACAGGTTGCGCTGCGCGGCTTCCGTCCGCCGGTACACGTCGATCAGGTAACTGAGCGCATGGAAGGTGTAAAAGGAAATGCCGACAGGCAGCGGTACCGGGTCCGGATGAAAGCTGGTATGGAGCGCGGCGTTCACGATGTCGACGAAGAAGTTGGCGTACTTGTAGAAGCCGAGCAGGCCAAGATTCACCACAATCGCGGAGGTCAGCACAAGCCTGCGCCTGCCCTGCCTCCTCCCCGCCGCCTCGATCCGGATGCCATAGCCGTAGTTCGCGAGTATGGACAGGATCATCAGCAGGATGTACCTTGGCTCTCCCCAAGCGTAGAAGATCAGGCTGAACAGGAGCAGCACCGCGTTTTTATATTTAAATGGAACGACAAAGTAGAATGCGAGAACGAGCGGCAAAAAGAAAAATAGAAAACCGACCGAGCTGAAAACCAACGTGAACCTCCTCCCGGCGGGACTGGAGCGTCTCGCCAAAGTCTCATCATACCAGCTGCAATAATCGTTGTAAAAGCTCGAAGAATAGGGAAAATGGGAGAATTCAGGAAATTGCGGCGCTGCTGCGGATGTCAAAAAGCCGGCGCCGCAGCGGAAGGGTCCGCTGCAGCGCCGGCTTTTGCCGGTTGGATCGTCTGGCTTGGTCTCGCAATTCGCTGACCGTTCAGGTTAACCCTCAGCCGTCGTAGCCTCCGCCTTGACCGACTCGGAAGCGAGCACGGTGTGCGGCTTCTTGAGCTTGGCGACGAACAGGCTGAGCGGCAGGGCGGCGAGCGCGACGAACGTGGCGATCAGGTACACGTCGTTGACGCTCATCGTGAACGCCATCATCTCGATGTGCGCGCGATTCTGGTCGCCGGCCATCGCGAGCGCGGTGCCGTGATCGACCGAGCGCGAGGCGAGCAGCGTCGTGAAGATCGCGATCGCGAAGGAGCCGAACACATTGCGCGTCCAGTTCGAGATCGAGGAGGCGTGGCCCGAGTTCTCGCGGGAGATCTCGTCCATCGCCGCATTGCTCGACGGCATGACGACGAATGCGATGCCGAGGTTGCGCACGGTCATCCACCAGATGACGTAGGCATGAGAGACGTCGATGCTGAGCCAGCTGAGCGCGAGCGTGCCGACGGTGAGCAGCACGATGCCGATCGTCATCAGGACGCGCGGACCGACGACATTGTACAGCTTGCCGACGATCGGCATCATGAGCGCCATCGCGAGCGAGGCGGGCAGCAGGATGAGTCCCGTATCCATCGCGGACACATGCTGGATGCGCTGCAGGAAGACAGGCGTCAGCAGCGTGCCGGAGTACAGGCTGATCGTGATGATGTTGGCGATGATCGTGTTCAGCGTGAAGCGGCCGTTCTTGAACACGCGCAGGTTGAGCAGCGGATGCACCGCCGTCAGCTCACGCCAGATGAACAGCGCCAGCACGGCGAGCCCGCCGCCGAGCAGGGAGAGGACTTTCCAGGAGCTCCAGCCCCAGTTGTGTCCTTGCCCCAGCGCCAGCAGCAGCGCCGTGCTGCTGACGACGACCGTGATGAAGCCGAGGCTGTCAAACGACTTCGGCACGCTGAGCCGATAATACGGAATATAGGCGTATACGAGCAGGATCGCGATCAGGCCGATCGGAATGTTCATGATGAACAGCCACTGCCAATCGAGGTTCTGAAGCAGCCAGCCGCTGATCGTCGGACCGAACGCGGGCGCGAGCATCGCGGACAAGCCCCAGAAGGCGATCGCCATCGGCTGTTTGCCACGGGGGATGATCTGATAGATAATGGACATCGTGGCCGGGATGATCAGGCCGCTGAAGGCGCCCTGCAGCACGCGGAACAGGATGAGCGAGCTCTCGCTCCAGGCAGCCGCGCACAGCGCGGAGGCGAGGGTGAACCCGATCAGCGAGAACATGTACAGCCGCTTGTAGCTGAACCGCTCGCCCAGGTAGCCGACGATCGGGGCGGTCGTGCCCATCGCCAGCATGAAGCCGGTCAGCGTCCATTGGACGGAACTGAGCGTCGTGTGAAAATGTTCCTTGAGCGGCTCGAGCGCGAGGTTGATCGTCGCGGAAGCGAGCACGCACAAGAAGGAACCGATAAAAATAGACAGCATAACCGGCCAAAAACGAATCTCGGCGGTCTTTTCTTCCGTATGCATAACAGCTCTCCACACCCATTCTATATATGTCTATATTTACATATCGAAAACTCCATAATTCTACTATTCGACCCCGTTCCTGTCAAAGCATTTTTCTATTATAAAGGAGCCTCCGCCGTGAACACCCTATCTTACGGACTGCTCAGCCTGCTCGCGCAATCCGACTTCTCCGGCTACGATCTGATGCTGCGCATCCAGCCGTTCTGGCCGGCCAAGCACAGCCAGATCTATCCGCTGCTCGCCAAGCTGGAGCAGGACGGCTACATCCGCTACGAGCTCGTCAATCAGCGCGACAAGCCGGATAAAAAAGTATACTCCCTGACCGCCAAAGGCAAGGACGCGCTCCGGGCCTGGTTCGACCAGCCGGCCGCCGAGCCCGCCCTGCGCGACGAGATGATGCTGAAGGTGTTCTGCATGTCCTACGCCCAGAGCAAATCCGCCCGCAAAATGTTCGCCGACCGGCTCGCCTACCACGAGGAGCGGCGGCAGGCTTACGCGGACAAGCTGTCCGAGCTGCAGCGGCGGCCCGATTGGCCTGCGGAAGGCCTGCCCGCGCCAGCGCATCCGCTGTTCGGCGCCTACCTGCTCACGCGCAAGGCGATCATGTCGACCGAAGCGAGCATCGCATGGTGCGCATGGGCGCTGAGCCTGCTGCCCGAGGAGGGCTAAGGCGCGCGCGCGGACGCATCCCGCGAGCAGCGGGCACGCCCGGAGCGGGCATCGCCTGCACTACGAGAGGCGATGCCTTGCTCCGGGCGCCCAATTCGCCCATCGCCTGTACTACGAGAGGCGATGACTCGCTCCGGGCGCCCAATTCGCCCATCGCCTGTACTACGAGAGGCGTTGCCTCGATCCGGGCGCCCATTCGCCCATCGCCTGCACTACGAGAGGCGATGACCCGCTCCGGGCGCCCAATTCGCCCATCGCCTGCACTACGAGAGGCGATGACTCGCTCCGGGCGCCCAATTCGCCCATCGCCTGCACTACGAGAGGCGATGACTCGATCCGGGCGCCCGATTCACACATCGCCTTCACTACGAGAGGCGATGCCTCGCTCCGGGCGCCCCATCCGCACATCGCCTGTACTACGAGAGGCGATGCCCCGCTCCGGGCGCCCAATCCGCCCATCGCCTGCACTACGAGAGGCGTTGCCTCGATCCGGGCGCCCGATCCGCACATCGCCTGTACTACGAGAGGCGATGACTCGCTCCGGGCGCCCGGTTCACACATCGCCTGTACTACGAGAGGCGATGCCCCGCTCCGGGCGTCCAATTCGCCCATCGCCTGCACTACGAGAGGCGTTGCCTCGCTCCGGGCGCCCGATTCATCGCCTGCACTACGAGAGGCGTTGCCTCGCTCCGGGCGCCCAATTCGCCCATCGCCTGCACTACGAGAGGCGATGCCTCGCTCCGGCGCCCAATTCGCCCATCGCCTGCACTACGAGAGGCGTTGCCTCGCTCCGGGCGCTCGATCCATCGCCTGCACTACGAGAGGCGTTGCCGCGCTCCGGGCGTTCAATTCGCCCATCGCCTGCACTACGAGAGGCGATGCCTCGCTCCGGCGCCCAATTCGCCCATCGCCTGCACTACGAGAGGCGATGCCGCGCTCCAGGCGCCCAATTCGCCCATCGCCTGCACTACGAGAGGCGATGCCTTGCTCCGGGCGCCCAATTCACACATCACCTGCACTACGAGAGGCGATGCCTTGCTCCGGGCGCCCAATTCGCCCATCGCCTGCACTACGAGAGGCGATGACCCGCTCCGGGCGTCCAATTCGCCCATCGCCTGTACTACGAGAGGCGTTGCCTCGCTCCGGGCGCCCGATTCACACATTGGAGTGCTACGATAAAAATGCAGTCGAAAAACCCCCTCGTATGAAATAAAATGAAAGCTAGCGAGGGGACGAGGACGCATGAACAGGTATGACAAGGCATTCAAAGAAGAAGCCATAAGACTGAG
>NZ_JAZDQE010000036.1:0-1423 GCF_037963805.1 Cohnella sp. 56
TTTTGTTCTTCAAGATGTGGTAGATGGCCGTTAAGAGCATGCGCGCAATGGCAATAATGGCGCGTTTGTGGCCCCTACGCTTCTTGAGCTGCAAGTAGCGGTTCCGTATTTCGGGATGCTTCTCGCTTTTGACGACAGCGGTCGCACACTGGACCAAAAGCGGCTTGATGTAGCAGCCGGCTCTCGAAATCCTTACCGACTTTTTCTTGCCGGCGCTCTCGTTGTTGGTGGGCGTGAGTCCTGCCCAGGAACACAGATGCTTGGCTGTCGGGAACACGTCCATATTCACCCCGATCTCGGAAACCACGGCAATGGCGGAGAAAAGGTTGCTTATGGACGGAACAGTCAAGATCAGCTTGAGTTCCTCGGTGTAGGACTCGGCAAGGGAAAGGACGATAGATTCCAGTTCCGCCTTGCGGGATTCCAGATCGTGGCAGTGCTGTTTAATGACCTTGATTTTCCCCGCTTGCTCGGTCGACATGAACCCGTCAACGGCGAGTTCGAGTTCCGGAAGTTTGCTTTTCATGGAGCGGTGAATGAGTGGTTCAAGGTCAAAGGAAGTTGCGTGGGGTTCGTCGAGCAGCTTTTCAATGATATTCATCGCGCTTTTGCCAAACGTATCGGAAACGACGCTTCCAAGCTGAATGTTGGAAACCGTCAAGCTGTTCTGAAGCCGATTTTTCTCGCTGGAGGTAAAGTTGGTCAGCTTGAAGCGGTAACGCATCAGATCGCGGAGCTGGCGGATGGGCAAGGGAGGCATAAAGCTTCCTGCGACCAGATCGTGTTTGAACAGGTCGGCGATCCACTGCGCATCCTTCTTGTCGGTTTTCTTGCCACGAATGGCTTTGACGTATTTCGGATGAGCCAGCGTGATGTTGCAGGTGGGCTCAAGGATGTTGAACACCGGAATCCAGTACTTCCCGGTGGACTCCATGCACACTTGCTTGCAGTCATGCTCACCAAGCCACTGTGACAGCTCTTTCAAGCCTTTGGTAAAGGTTGAAAAGCGATGGCGTTTGTAGGTGGTGACGCCTTTGCTGTTGGTAGAAGCGATACAGGCGACGACGAAGGTTTTGTGTACATCGATGCCGCAACAGATGGGATGGACGATTTTCAGCGCCATAGAGAAACTCCTTTCCGAAGGATACAGGAATAGCCCGCAGGGACTGACGGCCCAGCCATAAACGAGTTGTTTAACAAAGATAAGTCTGCGTGCTCGAAGCGACACTTATTTGTGCTTGGAAAGGCCGTCGACACATATAACGATGCGGTTACCTCGAGAAGAGGCAGCCCACTCACCTCCGCGTGATTTGTAGTTTACGGGTATCCCTGCAACTCCAGCATACAAAAAACACGCCCAAAGCCAACGGATTTCATGCCGTTTTGTGCCTTGAGCGTAGCGAAAGGAATGGGTATAACGATG
>NZ_JAZDQE010000037.1:0-1309 GCF_037963805.1 Cohnella sp. 56
TGGAGTGCTACGATAAAAATGCAGTCGAAAAACCCCCTCGTATGAAATAAAATGAAAGCTAGCGAGGGGACGAGGACGCATGAACAGGTATGACAAGGCATTCAAAGAAGAAGCCATAAGACTGAGCGATGAGATTGGGCTCAAGAAAGCCGCCGAGCAATTAGGCGTAGCCTATTACACTTTGCAGGACTGGAGAAAGCGCAGAGCCCTGCACGGTGACGGAGCGCATATCGGGAGCGGACACGCTTACGCACCTACCGATAAGACTGCGCGTGAAATCGAATTAGAAAAAGAAATAGGCGAGTTGCGCCGAGCCAATGAAATTCTCAAGGACGCACTCGGTTTTTTCGCCAAAGACCGGAAGCGGTAAAGGCACGCCAGCTCCATGTGTTCATCACTGGACGACGGGATCGTTGGCCCGTCAAAGAGATGTGCCAGGTGCTTACGGTCAGCGAACGGGGCTATTACCGTAGCTTAAAGTCTACGCCCAAGCAGGAGCGGCAGCAACGCCTTCTGGTCCAAATCAAAGACATCATAGGAGAACATGAAGACAACCGTAATTACGGTGTCCGGCGTATTCTGCTGGCGCTGTCACAGGTCGAGATCAAGGCCAGCTACAGCACTGTCTATCGCATCATGAAGAAGCATGGCCTGCTGAAGAAAGCGAAGCGTCATCCAAACGGTATTACACGTGAGGATGCCGCAGCTCAAAAGAGCGAGAACCTGATCCAAAGAGACTTTAGAGCCTCAGCACCCAACCAAAAATGGCTCTCGGATATTACCGAAGTCCCTTGTTCAGATGGCAAGCTATATCTGTCCGCGGTACTGGATTGCTTTAACGGAGAGATCGTGGGCCTCGCCATGGACGACAACATGCGTAAGGAACTCTGCATCCAAGCCTTTGAGAACGCCTGTCGCGCAAGAAATGCCCGTGGAATGATTTACCATAGCGATAGAGGCAGCCAATTCACGAGCCGCGCATTCCGAGAGTGCCTGGCTAAACGAGATGCCATTCAGAGCATGAGTGGCACAGGGCGTTGCTACGATAACGCAAGGATGGAAAGCTTTTTTGCGACGCTAAAGAAAGAAAAGCTTTATAAGATCCACACAGCGCGTTATCCGATGGCCCATATTAAAGCGATCATCTTTAGATACATCATGGTCTACTACAACAGGCGCCGGATCTACACTTCTAATCCAGGGGGATGGCCCCCAGCTATTTATCGTGAAAGAATGCTATCACAAGCTGCTTAGTAACGGGATTTCTGTATGAGGGTGTTTTCAAACTGCACTTTTTTTGACAACTCCA
>NZ_JAZDQE010000038.1:0-1233 GCF_037963805.1 Cohnella sp. 56
CTAGTATATCGTTTCATAAATAACAAAACTATATTCCCCTCGAACATGCTACAATATGGATAGCCTAATTCGAGCGGAGTGACATCGTGCCATTCAAGTCAAACAAGAAGCCTCTAGCACTATCACAAACGGATCGCGAGAGCCTGGAGCGTATCAGTCAAGCTCGCTCAGAAGAGTACCGTCGAGTCGAGCGAGCTCGCATGGTCCTTCAGTTTGCTGACGGAGTGAGTGTTCCAAAGATCGCAAAAGCGCTGGGAACGACAGTTACCAAGGTCAATCGTTGTGTCGACAAGGCGCTGGAGTTCGGCCCCCTCGCTGCGTTAGAAGAAGAGCAGCGTCCCGGTCGACCAGCTGTCTTTACGCCTGAAGCCAAGTCCTGGGTCATTTCTTTAGCTTGTCAGAAGCCTAAAGAGCTTGGCTACTCGTATGAGGCATGGACACAGCGGTTGCTGGCACAGCACGTACGCGCGCATGCCCAGGAGCAAGGTCACCCTTGCTTGACTCAACTATCCGCCAGCAGCGTTACGCGGATGCTGGCTGCCCATGATCTTCAACCTCATAAAGTGAAGTATTACTTGGAACGACGAGACCCCGACTTTGATGCCAAGCGAGTTGAAGTTCTTTTTGTGTATCAGCAGGTCGAGCTTGTGATTGAGAATGACGAAATTAGGCCACTCTGCGACGTGTACTTGTCGTATGACGAAAAACCAGGCATTCAGGCCATTGAAAATACGGCAGCTGACCTGCCGCCTGTAGCGGGTGAGCATCCAACCATTAGCCGTGATTCCGAGTACAAACGGCACGGCACTGTCAGTCTCCTGGCAGCTATCGATTTGGTTACAGGGCATGTAATTGGTAACGTTGAGGACCGCCACCGCAGTTGCGAGTTCGTCAACTTTCTGAAGCGGCTCGATGCACATTATACACCAGGCTTGCGCATCCAAATCATTCTCGACAATCACTCGTCGCACATTTCTAAGGAAACAAAGCGTTACTTAGAAACGGTCCCGGATCGATTCGAGTTCATCCACACCCCTAAACATGGCTCATGGTTGAATCTCATTGAGAGCTTTTTTGCCAAGATGACGAAGCAAGTTCTTCGTCATATTCGAGTGAAATCAAAGGACGAACTCAAACGACGGATCGAGCGATATCTTGAGGAAGTGAACCAGAATCCGGTTCCGTTTCGATGGTCGTACGGGTTAGAGCGTTAATTCTGGAGCGTTCTACTAG
>NZ_JAZDQE010000004.1:0-502536 GCF_037963805.1 Cohnella sp. 56
CCATTTGTTGCGGCGTGAGATGTCGGCGGGCCAGGTTATGGAGTACCTTTTCTTGATTTTCCGTCACCGTCACTTCTGCTTTCTTCGGTCCGGTGGTCATACAAGAAACCTCCCTGGAAAAGAGCTGTTTCTCTTCATTACCCTTTTCCACAAGAAGCTTTTGTAATGGATTGGCTATTTCAAGAGTAGTGCACTAGCGGCCTGTCAAAATGGCTTGCCGGAAAGGGGGAACCGGATGCGCGATATTCAGCGGCATATGCAGCGGTTTTTGGAGCGGATGGTCGAGGAGGGCAGGGAACGCGGCGTTCAACTGGCGGCCTATTATGAGGGCGAATTGATCGTAGATGCATGGGCGGGCATCGCAGATTCGAGATCGGGCAGGCCGGTGGACGATCGGACGCTGTTTCCCGTATTTTCGGTGACCAAAGGCATTGCGGCGACGATGCTTCACGTGCTGGCCGAACGGTACTCCCTCGACTACGACACGCGGATCGTCGAGCTGTGGCCGGCGTATGGCGCTCATGGGAAAGAGGCGACCACGATCCGCCACGCGCTGGCTCATACATCAGGGATTCCGCATATGCCGGAAGGCATCGGCAGAGCCGAAGTCGCGGATTGGAACCGGATGCGGGACCAGATCGCGGCTCTCAAGCCCCAATGGCCGCCCGGCGAACATATGGCGTACCACGCCGTCACGTTCAGCTGGATCGTCGGAGAGATTATTCAGCGACTGGACGGGCGTTCCTTTCAGCAAGTTCTGCAAGAAGAGATTACGGGTCCGCTCGGCATTCCCGACCTGTACGTCGGTATCTCCGAAGCGGAAGAGCCGCGTGTCGCTTGGCTGGAGGAGCCCGAATTCAATCCGGAGATGTTCCCCGCGACGGGACTTCAGGCGATACCGGCTTGGATCTGTCCGCTCGCGGATTGGATGAACGGGTCTGAGGCGAGATTCGCCTGCGTTCCGGCGAGCAACGG
This sequence comes from Cohnella sp. 56, assembly GCF_037963805.1. Taxonomy (NCBI): domain Bacteria; kingdom Bacillati; phylum Bacillota; class Bacilli; order Caryophanales; family Paenibacillaceae; genus Cohnella; species Cohnella sp. 56. The sequence continues at coordinate 976 of NZ_JAZDQE010000004.1, forward strand.
CATCATGACGGCCAAGGCGGCTGCGAAGCATTACGCCTGCCTGCTTCCCGGAGGCGCAGAGGGAGTGGCGCTCTTGTCGCAGTCCCGGATGCAGATAGCAACGGCCCGGCAAATGACCCCGGGTCAGGGAGATCAGTACAGAGGTTTGGGCTACCAACTTGGTCCGACGAATCCCATGATGGGATCGCGAACGTCCATTTTCGGACATGCCGGTTATGGCGGATCGATTGCGTTCGGAGATCCGGACCGGCGGCTTGCCGTCAGCTATGCCAAAAATTTATTCTCCAGTCGTGGAGCGGGACTCGACGTCGTTCAGGAGCTAAAAAAACAATTGAACCTTGAGGACTAAAAAACAGTGGAGGTGCACGTGAATGAACACCATTTCCCGCAAAGAGGTACAAACGGAAAAGCTGCGGATTTCTTATCTTGAGGCCGGAAACCCTGAGCATGAACCGGTATTGCTTCTGCACGGCAACGTCTCATCCAGTCTGTTCTGGACAGACACGATTGAATTCCTGTCCGATCGCTACCGGGTGCTGGCTCCCGACATGCGCGGCTATGGGGAGACGCAGGCGGAACCGATCGATGCGACGCGTGGATTGCGGGATTGGTCGGAGGACCTGGCCGCCTTCCTGCAGACTTTGCGAATCGACAGCGCTGTCCACCTCGTCGGTTGGTCCTTGGGCGCAGGCGTTTTGATGCAGCTTCTCATCGATCGGCCGGGAACGGCGGCTTCGCTCACGCTGCTGAATCCGATGTCCCCGTTCGGATTTGGCGGTACGAAGGATGTGGAAGGCACTCCTTGTCATGCCGACTTCGCAGGCTCGGGAGGGGGCACGGCAAATCCGGTTTTCGTGGAACGGCTGAAAAACGGAGATCGGACGGATGAGGACCCGAACAGTCCCCGCAACGTTCTGAACCAGTTTTATATCAAACCGCCGTTTCGGGCCGAGAAAGAAGAACAATACGTCACCTCAATGCTGGCGACCCACGTCGGACCCGGGCTGTATCCGGGGACGTTCGTTGCCTCGGCGAATTGGCCGGGGGTTGCGCCCGGAGCGGAAGGCATCAACAATGCGATCGCTCCCAAATACGTCAATCTCTCTTCCTTCTCCTCCATCGCGGAGAAACCGCCTGTTCTGTGGATCCGGGGAGCGGATGACACCATCGTCTCCGATACTTCCTTCCTGGAGTTCGGGTACCTTGGCCAGTTGGGCTACGTACCGGATTGGCCGGGTCCGGACGTATATCCGCCGCAGCCGATGGTTTCGCAGATGAGATTCGTTTTGGACCAATATGAGGCGGGCGGCGGGAGTTATGAAGAAGTCGTCATCGAGGCGGCGGGTCATTCCCTCCATATCGAGAAGCCTGAGGACTTTAGAAGGGTTTGGAGCAGGTTCGTGTCCGAAGTTAAGTAAACGAAGAGGGCGGTTCCTGATCGATAATGGCGTATTTTTTGAGCTGTAGGAAAGGTAACTTTCCTGCGGCTTTTTCATGTCGTTTTTGTTCAGATAAACTTGTATAACGATGTATTGGTACAATATAATAAATTAAGGAAAATTTTCACTGTGGAGGTAGTTTGATGAGTAGAGAATTAATGAAAGGGAGCATCGATATCTTACTTCTTTCTGAAATTAAATCTGGTGACAAGTACGGATATGAAATTGTCCAATCTTTAAAGAAAAAAAGCAGTGATACATACCAAATGAGCGAAGGTACATTATATCCGGTCCTTAAACGCTTGGAGCGCAAGGGGCTTCTCACCTCTTACTGGGGACATGAGCCGTCTATGTCGGGAAGAAGGAAGTACTATCAAATTACGGAGTCAGGCATGAAGAAACTCGATCAGCACCTTGCAGAATGGAACAAAATAAACAAATTGATGCAATTATGTATGGGGGGGGCAGTATGAATCGAATCGCTACTTATCTGAAACAAGTTATCGATGCGTTAGATACCGATATTGCAACGAAGTCTGAAGTGTACGATGAACTTTATGATCATTTGCAAATGTCTAAGCAATCGTATGTGGAAAACGGATTTTCTGAGGAAGAAGCGGAGAGTAGGGCAATCTACGATTTTGGGCAAAGTAGGGCGATAGGATCAAAATTACAGATGAGCATGTTCCCGGCAAAATTTATTGTTAAAATTGTCGGTTGGTGCACATTCGTTTTATACACGTTATTTTTGATCCTTAATACTTTGATATGGACATCGCAAAGAACCGATTGGTACCAACGCTTGTTCGAGCCGGGAAATATCGCGCATCCTTATAATTTTACGCCGTTTAAGACAATAGGCCACTTTTTGATCCAGCACGAATCGTATAACTTTCGGGTTTTTACTTCCAATACTGTTTGTCCGGTGTCGTCGGGCAAGTATCACCATTGGAGTTTCAGTTATTGTGTCTGCAATGATTGAAGTCATTCAGTATTTAGCGCATTCCGGGATTGCGGATGTCGATGATGTCTTGCTTCGGGCCTTTGGAGGCCTAGTTGGCCTAACCGTTTATTTTTGTGTATTACGGATTTTGACTGAGCTAAAGAAATATCAGAAAAGGAAGCTATCGAAATTGCTGAATTAAGAAAGCAAAGCAATGATGTTCACCGCAGTGCATGTTACAAAGCTGACGAAGAACCGATAGATCCCCGACGAACGGATATAGCGACGCCTGGCGTCATCCAGCAGAGCAACATAATCCGCAACGATGCCGCAACGACCACGACTCGCCCGATCGGCTCGAGCTGCCAAACGATCGGCGGCCAAAGCAGCTCGCAAATACTGCGTAGTCGCAGTCACGTAGCGTAGCAGCCAGAGATATAAGCCAGAGATCGTAATACGCGTAATAACGGAATAATCCCAAAAACAACACCGGCCGGAACGCGGAATCCGTTAATGCGGATTCCGCCACTATTCAAATCTATACATAAACACAAAACCCGTATTTTATACATATGTATGTCGGATAGCTTCTGCGGCACCGGATTTGTTTTATTCCGAGTATTCGGTGCCTTTTGTTTATAGGTGCTACGTGAATTCGCGTGAAATTCTGCGCAGCGAATTATCAGGACTCTACACTGCGTCCGTCAGCCTTGTCAAGCGTCTCAGGCGGCGCGGCGAACACAGTCAGTTAGCTTAATCAAAAATCCCCATTCCACATTCTTATTACTTCTTTTAATTCTAAATTTTCAAAACTTAATTTATAAATATCTGGTTTCTTTAATTGAATTAAAAAATCCAAACCATAACTTGAATCAAAATAATTCATCATCAATGTCATTACAAGTCCATGTGTTCCAATCGCTATTTTTTTCCCAGAGTGTTCTTTTAATATGTTTTTTATCACTGATATCGATCTATTCTGGCATTCAGAATTAGACTCCCCGCCCGGTAAAGAATAATCAAAATCATAAAATTTATCACTAATGACGGACATTAAATTCTCAATAATTTCTCTAGAAAAATGCCTTTCCCTGAGATCTTCAAATGTTTCGATTTCTAATCCCAAGTTTTGTGCCAATCCCTCAATACTCAGAATTGCTCGGTTATACGGACTAGATATAATGACATCAATTCCTTCTTCTTTAAGAATTTCTGTAACTTTTTCAACATCACCCTTGCCCTTGGTGGTCAGTCCCCTTGTTCTTTCTGTTCCTTCATTGTAGGGTGATTCAGCATGCCTAACCATATAGATGATGGTGTTCATATAATCCTCCTTGATTTCACATCACGTGATAATCGAAGTTCGTGAATATTCCGTCTCAAAAAGTATTCGCGAAGTCATTTAAACTATCCTGCCCTTTAGTTTAATGGAAAACAGCAGACGAGCTTTTGGCCGGCTGCCGTCGTGTTGAGCTATAGTTCTCCATCACCGCTATGCCCAAGATGGCTGGACATAAAGCGAAACCATGCGCGCTCATTTTCAATATTATGGTCAAACACGACAACTCGAATAGCAAAAGGGGGCATTAAGTCTCCATTCAACTATCGTGCCCCGTTAATAAAATTGTCTTAGTTCTCGGTTTTCTCTTATCTATCTGTCATTATTAAATCCAGGTCTGGTGGGATATGTCCCTTCATCCGTCCCATCGTGGCAATTTGCCCCTTGTGGTGAAACTCATGCGTCACAGTATGTGTGAAAAGCCAAAGCGGTGTAGCTACAAACTTTTGTCCACTAAACTGACCTTCAATTCGCGTCTCAAAATTTTGTGAATAGTGTTCCAGAAATTCGAGAGCCAATTTATTCACTCCTGCAAATAAGCCGCGCATCGCGGCTACATCCATGACCGGTTCCAACCTCCATTCGAAAGTACGTCCCAAGCCGAACTCTCCGAGCCAAAAAGCGTAGCACTCCGCAACATGCAAATGCAATTCACGAATCGACCCACGACCGAATTGCCCCGCTTCCGTTATGTACTCATCCGCTGTCATTTTCTCACAATAATTAAACAGTATCTCACGTGTACGTTGAACATAATCGTACTGCTTCAAGAATAACTCCATCCCTCAACTTCCTTTCATGCACCAAGCGGCCTCATTGCCGCTAGAATTCCCACCTGCGGATTGCGATGATAAAGAAAATCAGTGCCCCGATAGAAGCAATCGTCCGCACATGATTCCACGGCATCCAACAGTCCAAATAGTCCTTCCACGTTTGTGCCATCTCCGCGCTCCCGGAGGTTACGGAGGCTAAAGTATCGTTGAGCGGTACATTAAATAAAGTTGTCACCAGAAACACGCCGACAAAGATGAGCAGGCTCCCGGCAATCACGTATAACGCGCCGATTTTTCCGAATTTGATAAATGAAAGGATTCCCAAAACGACGCTTAGTACAGTTGTGCCCATGAAGACCACCGTAAAGGACGATTGCAAAATCGTGGTATTAATGTTCTGCATGGCAGTAGCGCCTTGTTCCGCAGGAAGCTTGGCAAGCGATTGCATGACGAAGACTGAGAAAGCGAAAAACACACCAGCAAGCAAGCCGGCCCCCAACGAGCATGTAAAAGTTAAATAAAATAGAAGCTTCGCCATCACTATTTCCTCCTCTACCGTTCCGTCTTGCCTCCAGATTCTTCATGCGTTCCTTACTGCACTGCTTCAGTGTTCGCTATAGTTTTCTAAAGATAACAGTTGTTTCATCACGCATGACAATGTCTCGGTTGAATTCCCGGCCTGACCGGAGCGCCATGCGACAAAACCGTCTGGGCGGATGAGCATGGCTCCTCCTGCTGGGATCCGATAGATTTTGTGCCACCGGTTTTCAGGATCTTGTAAGCTTCCTGTTTGTCCAACGGTGTATATATCGATTGTTAGGTTGTTAAAATCGGCAGCCACATATTGTGCTGCATGGATCCATGTGCTGTATTCATCAGCCAAAAGGACAAAGTTTTTGTTGAAAAGATCAATCGTGGAAATGGGGTGTCCATTTCGTTCTAACCAGATATGGGGTGCACGTGTACCAGGTTTTCCATCAAGCTGTTCAACATAAGGTAATAAGCTTCTCTCTGCATCAGAGTCTTCAGCGATAACTGCTGATGAACGATATTGGTACCGCATAATAACATGATTATTACTAGCAACGGGAGCTATGCTCTCTTTTTTACTACTAACCATATTCAGCTGTCCTGTATTCGCGATCAGACCAGCTTGCTCGGTAGTAAAGTGGGAAACTGCTTTTCGTTCGATCTCATAAGTGCTTAAGAGCTCAGGTGCGGCCATGCCTTTTAGAACAGCAGCTAATTTCCAAGCTAAATTATGTCCATCTGCAATCCCTGAATTTCCACCAAATCCTCCAGTAGGTGGCATGAGATGCGCCGCATCCCCGACTAAAAAGATACGACCGACTTGAAACCGATCCGCTACCTTTACCGCAGCTTCCCAAGGAAGGACACTGATCATCTTCACATCGAGCTCCGGATTCCCCACTGCCTTACGGACCAGTTGGATACAGCGCTCATCAGGGAAGTCACTCAAGCTTTCTCCCCGGGCCGGATCGAAATTCACATGAAAGGTCCAAAGATCGTCATTATTAATCGATACCAACGTTCCGGTAGCCTCTGGGTGATTAATATTACAAATGCTAAACTCGCGACCTTCGACGTATGGTTTCAAATTGGCCCGGAAATACAAGTTCATATTATAGCTAAGCGTTCCGCGTCCGCTCATTTGAATCCCTAGTGCTTGGCGGATCCGGCTATTTGCACCATCGGCTGCAATCAAATATTCCGCATAGATCGTTTCGCGAACACCTGTATCACGATTCTGGATGATTGCTGTAACCCCTTGATCGTCCTGAGTAAACGAGACCAATTCCATACTGAATTGGACGTCCGCTTTATAAGCTTGAATCGCCTGCAATAAAATTGGTTCCATTAAATCTTGGGTCGTAAAACTACCACGCGTCGGGCTGAGTTGTTCAGTTTCAGAGACAAGCTGGTGTATCAAGTCTTTAATGGTTGAGAAATCTGCTTCGATTAATGTATTTGCTTGGAGCAGTCCGCCGCCACCTTTGCTTAAGGCTTCACCTGCTATACGAATCTGCTCTTCAATCTGAAAAGGGCGAAACAACTCCATCGACCGTGTATTGATCCCACGTGCTTTGGGATGAATAGATGTTCCATGATGCCGTTCAATCACGTAATAAGCAATGTTGTGATGACTCAAAAACAAGGCTGTTGATAAACCGACCAATCCTCCGCCAACGATCAATACAGGATATTTTTGTTTTCTCATACTGTTTTCCTCCTATGTTATTGGTAGATGGACTAAATTTATTCAGGCTTTAATGGGCAAGAATTTAACATTAACGCAAACCTTTGACATAATGACGATCGCAGGAAAAGTGTATATTAGCAAATAACTAAATGAACGTTCGTTGAGTTAAATTGATAAAAAAGAACGGGCCCTATACGGACCACATCTCGACATAGAAGTCGACCATTCGCTCCAGCTCTGCAGAATTTCGCTCTTTGCCAAATAAAATATATTGGAAGGCACCAATCGCTGCATGAGAGATTAGCTGAGACGAAGCCATCTCAAAATCCATCTGACGGATCTCGCCAAGTTCCGCACGCTTCTTTAAAAAACGGATTAATGCATCTGATGGCTGTTCAGCCATACGATTTAACCATTCCAATTGCTCTTTCTCCATCAAGTTATGTTCACGGATCAAAATCTGAAAGTATTCCTTGTCGTTCATAAACCGCTCGTTGAAGCCGTGGATCGCATTCAGCAACACATCCCGCATTGGCACATCACTACGAAATGTACTGTCAAACGACGTAAGAATGTTGGCCATCCGCTTTTCTTGTGTATTTTGCAATACAGCCTTTAAAATTTCCTGCTTGCCGCCGGGAAAATAATGATACGTCAGCGCCTCGGCCATGCCGATCTCTTTATTTAATTCGCGCATGGAAGTTGCATGAAACCCCTTCTCCGCGAAAAGCCGCTTCGCGATATCGAGGATCTGCTGTCTCCTCTCTTCCGCCAAGAGATCGCGGCTCGTCTTTCTTCCAGGAATAGGAAACCATCCTCCTTTTTCACTAAACGTTCGTTGAGTAAATAATAAGTTATAATTTTTTCCATGTCAAGTGAATTAATCGATCATACACCTTGTAACCTCGATATGCTCCAAAGATTCTTCGCTAGAATTTTGAATCGTGTCGTCGTTGAAAATGTGATTTCAGAAGCTTTGCAAGGAGGATTAGCATATGTCCCTCATTTAACGGGGAGATATCCAGTATGCATGTGATCCAATCATTTTCATATATAATATTGGATTCAATCTCTTTGCTACCCCGGTATCTTTATAAAACTACGGCTCCCTTTTGCTTTATATGAAATAGCACATGCTTGCTTAATGGACTATTTTTCTCAACCTTCGGGTGATGGAACATTTTAATAAAGCTCATGCCGATTTTAGTCATAACATTTTTTGAAGGAGTATTAATATCCGCTGTAAAACTGTAAATATCATGGAACCCCAAAGTGTTAAATCCATATTGTAAACAGGCTGTTGCACCTTCGGTTGCGTACCCTTTTCCCCATGCCTCTTTTTTCAGCCGCCATCCTATCTCAATACATGGTGTGAAATCGGTATCGAATGTCGCTCTATGAAAGCCTATAAACCCTATAAATTCTTTACTTTCCTTTACTTCAACAGCATAAAACCCAAAACCACATTCCTTTATTTCTGCTACAATTGAATGATAAAAACCGTTTGTTTCTTCTGCAGACAAAGTTTTTGGGAAATACTTCATAACTTGTTCATCTGCGTTAAGCCGATAAAACGGGGCCAAATCAGTTTCTTCCCAGTCACGCAGACGTAATCTTGATGTTTCTAAATAAATCATTCAGAACCCTCCAAAAAAGTTAGTTCTTGAACCATTTAATCGTGTAACCTTTTGAGTAATCGTATCCTTCGGGATTGCGTTCAATTACGTGGCAGCCTCAGACATAAGCCCATCCCAATATCATACGTTGACACTCTATATTAAAATGCCTGAAATTAATAAAATATTCAACATAATAAGACAACATACTTTACGTGGAATAATGAAAAAATCCGCATGAGTCGGGATCACCGAACGCTTGCGGATTTTTTCATGCGCTTGATTGTCTGACTGTTCTGCACTATTCCAGCGACTGAATGTAAAAGCTGCATGAATTCAACATTCACTAACCCCGTCAGCGCAATGCCGGAAAAACCGCGGGAATGAATGCAAGTTCTTGTCTTGCGCTTGGGACAAGAACTTGCTTGCATAACATAAAAAAGCCACGCTCGGCGTGACTACTTTATGGATGTATGTTCTTGTCCTCCGACAGATAGCGGCGCTTCAATGATTTTCGAACGCTACTGCCAGTTAACTTAACAGCGTTGTCAGCTTAGATTTTTTCGATTGGGATGTATAAATATAATTCTCCACTGCGATCTTTTGGATTATAGAACTCTTGAATTGCTCCAACAATTTGATAATTGTTTTTAGGCAAGTAGTCCGAGAGCATAAAGTTTAAAGTGTCTTGGTACGACTCCTGATTACACTTCGACACAACATATTTAAATGCAGGAAGAGTCCACTTCGTCCAGCCATGTGGAGGAAGTGCATCATCAGTGACTTCGCATCCTGCTAAATATTTGCCTTCATTCTTCCATCTTTCAAAATTCCCTTCAATGTCGCTCATTGCTCCCCAAACCCCAACAATGTTTCCTTGGGCATCTAACTTTGCAAGACTGCTAATTTCCGCAAAATTACTATTCGCTTCTTGCCATAACGGAGGTATCCAACTTGAACTCTGAGAAGATCCCTCACCCATTTTACCAATGACTGAGAACTGTTGTTTTTCTACGATTTCAATCACGTTTCTACCTCCCCATTCATGAATTTAGAATATTCTACCATGAACTCAATGCCAACTGTGCGACTGCTCGTTGCTTTAATGATTACAAGGAGCAGCACCACAGCGACCGACCTGCTTCCTGTCTTTCAATCAACAATAAATCATGCTAAACCACAAGCGATTAATTCATTGATATATTCAATCAAAGTTGAATCAGCTCTCCAGGAAATTGCCTTTCATGTGCCGCTTTGTTAACTTCGGAGACCGCAACCAGATCAACGACGTCCCGGCCCGCAATATTGTCGGGGGCCGGCAGGGTTGGGCATCGGCATCATCAAGACGGCCACCTCGCGGAGGGCGTCTCCCGGACAAGCTGTGCTGTATGAGCTCGAAGTTGTCAATACGGGCGCCATCGAGCTGACGGGCATTGTCGTCTCCGATCCGCTGCTGGGCGTGAAAAAACCACGCTGGCCAGCCTGCAACCGGACCAGCGCGTGACAATGCCGGTAAGCTACACCGTTCCGCCCGACACCGTTGCCGGTCATGTAATTACGAACACCGCTACGGCCGCCTCCGATCAGACGGGAACGGTGGATTCGACCGCCGAGGTAAGTGTGCTGCCGGTTTACCGCGTGTCGATGGGCAAGACCGTCGATCGCAAGACGGCCGTGCCGGGACAGACGATCGTCTATACGCTGATCATCGTCAACGGCTCGAATACGCCGGGATCAACGTTGCGGTCGCCGATCCGGTGACCGGCATGGCACAGACAATAGCCTGCGCATTAACTTCGTCGCCTCTCCGAATGCCGATCCCGCAGTGGGCATTCCGCTCAGCGAGCTGCGCTCGAGCGCCGTGCTTTCCGCCTATTCCGATATGACTACGTTCGAGGTGATGGAAGAAGAAGCGGAGGAATAAGACTTCCCTCTAGCGATGAAGCTGCCGGCGAAGTCAGTTCTCCATGAACTTCCAGATATGCAGGCTATGGCCCAGGCTCTCTTCATTTTTCTGCGCGGCTACCGAGAGCCGGACCGTATGCGGGCCGGGGCTTAGCGTCTCGCCGAGCAGCCAGATTTTCGGACGGTAGAACTTCGGGCAGTAGCTGTCGAACAGATCGAATGTAACCGCCGGCCCCTCGTCCACGGAAATGTCGACGGCGCCGGTGTCCGGGCCGGCCAGCAGGACGAAGCCGACCTTCGTTCCGTCGAGCGTCAGCGTGAGGCTGTCGCCCGGCGTCTCGCCCAGCAGGATGTCGGCCGGCGGTGTCCAATTGCACGTCCGCTCTGGAGCGGGCGCAAAGCCGCTTATCCGCGTCCATCCCGACCCCGACGCGATATCCGCCGCCACCGCATCGAGGCCGATCAGCCTCGCATGCTCGTAGCAGAGCGGATCGAGCGGGGGCGGCAGCGCCGGCCCGACCTCGGCAGCACCGGCGCAGGAATCGGCGGAATCGGCCTCCGCCGCCGCTGCCAGAAACGTCTGCATCAGCTCGGCGTACAGCGCATAACCGAAGTCTCGCGGATGCACATTGTCCGCGCTGAACGCGTCCCAATCGAAGTCGCCCGCCCCGATTCTCCGCGCGACCTCGGCGGACAAATCCACGGACGGAAGGCCGTAATGGCCCGCGACCTCCTCATGGCTGGCGATATTGGCGTCGATCTCTCCCGGCGACAGCAATCGCTCCACGCCGGACTGATGCGCCGTATAGACAAAGACAATATCGACGTCCGGATTCGCCGCCCTCGCTTGGCGTACGATTCCCTCCATCGCCCGGACGGATTCCGCGCGATTCCTGGCGTCGTTGACGGCGAACTCCACCAGCAGCAGGTCGACGGCTCCGCGCTCCAGCACGTCTTGCCGGAATCGGAACGCCCCGTATGTCGAATCGGTCCCGCCGACCGCAGCGTTCGTGAACCGGAACGATACATGCGGATAGGTCCGGTTGAAATACTGGCAGGTCATCGCGCGCCAACTGGTTCGTTCCGGGGCGGAGGCGCCCGCCCCAGCCGTCACCGAGCCCCCGAGGAACGCGATGCCGCAAGGGCGCCCGGTCCCGGCGGCGAGCGAGCCGTCATCCGGGCGCAGCTTGTCCCCGAAGCGCCTCAACCCATCGCGCAGCTTGTAATCCGAAAAGGTATGTCCATGGTGGCCTATCTTCACCTTGCATCCCCCCGTTCCCCATTGAAATCCCCAGCCCCGTCTTGCGCGGCGCCGAGCAAGATGTCCCAGAACCGCCGGGCGACAGGATTGTCGACGGTGCGGCCGGCCAGCTTGACCTGGCAGATGACAACGCTTCCGTCGCCCACCGCTTTTTCTGCTGCTGCCAAGGCTTTGCCCCACTCGCCGCCCACGTCCGTGTTGCCGCTCGTCAGCACGTCGCGGAAGCCGCGCGCCTGGAATGTAGCCTCGAGCAGCGGCGCGATATGGTCGGCCTGCGGATCGTACCACAGCCGGAAGTCGTCCGCCCGGAACGATCGGACAAGCGGATGCTCGGGGTCGCGCGCCGCAAAGTGCAGCGGGGACATGCCGCAGCTTTTGACGGAAACCGTCTCCCCGGCAATCGCGTAGTCGCCCTCCGGCAGCTCCAGGAAGATCGCCCGCGCCCCGCGCTTCACGGCATCCGTCAGCGCCGGCTCGCAGCTCGCATAGCTGTCATAGTCGTCGATCAGGATGACGTCGCCTGCTCCGGCCTCCTCAACAGCGATGCGGCTCCCTGCCGCCTCCGCCGCCAGCCGCTCGGCGATGCCGCGGCTCCCGAGCACGCCAATCCCGCCGACCCGGACCGGTTCCGCCGCCGCCGGAAACACCTCGATCCGCAGGCTCGTATCGTGCAACACCTGCTTGTCCTTGTCCAGCAGGCCGAGACGGACGACCAATTCGCCCCTTGTCCCGGTCTGCGGAGCCTTGAAGCGAAGCTTGCCCTGGAAGCGGCTGCCGCAAGCGGGAATCGAGGCCGGCTCTTCGCCGAAAGACACGATCTCGTCCTGCCATTCGACGCGGTATTGCAACACGGCGGCTCCGGGAATATCCGTCCGGTCGTTGCACAGCCACGCCTCGATCTCGACCTCCTGCTCCGCAAACCGCGTGAGTCGATCCGTCCGAAGATTGACCAGCAGCGGCGTCAACGCTTCCCTGTATGCGAAATAGGCCGGCTTCGGATTGCGCTCCACGTCCATAATCGTCTTCATCCAGCCCGACGGGAACGCGTCGATAAACAGATGGATGGCGAACGTGACCATGCGATCGTCCCGCCGGAACGCTTCCGTCATCGTCCGCGTCGCCCACGCCTGATGCCGGTGGCTGGCCGTCACCCAATCCTGCAGCGTGCGCGGCGTCTCGTAAAAGAAATAATGGAACATGCCCGACTGAGCGCCGACGATCCGGCTCGGCGACCAGTCCCGCTCCTCCGCGTCGTCCTGCGGCAGCCATTCCTGCGGGTAATGCTTCCTCATAACAGCGACAGGGTCCAGACCCTCGGCGCCGAACTCCCCGCAACCGTAATACCAGTCCGGCTTGACCGGCAGCCAGTATCCTTTGTGCAGCTTGCCGATGTCCAGGCCGTGCCCGTTGTACCAGGCCGGATAACAGTGGTTGTCCGGCAGTCCCGTCGACGGCGGATCGTAATCCCCGTCCACCTGCTTGATGACGCGATCCGGATTGCTGAGGCGAACGGCCGTGTCCGCCATGCGGAAGAAGCCCTCCAGCTCATCGCGAACGAGGTTGCGGTGCGGCTTGTTGCCGGCGTTGGGAAAAGGCTCGTTGATATAAGAAACGAGAATGTTGCTCGGATGCGAACGGACGAGCCGCTCCATCTCCTCGGCCTGCCTGACGGCCTCGCACAGCTGGTTTCGCCGCAACACGCCGAACAGCGGCAGGTCCGTCTGCACCATCAGCCCGATCCGGTCGCACAGCTCGTACACCTCCGACTGGACGGGCCGCTGTGTGAGCCGCAGAAAGTTCATATTGGCGATCTTCGCGAGCAGCAGATCGTCCCGCAGTTGCGCCCAATCCGCCTTCATGACGCATTGCTGCTCATGGCCCATCGTGTTCGCGCCGCGCAGCCGGATCATTTTGCCGTTCAGAAGAAAGCTCCCTTTTCGCTCGCCCTCCTCGTCCATGCGGAACGACCTCATTCCGAACTGCCGCTTGGCATAATCGAGCGGTGTCCCCTGCGCGTCGGCGAGCTTGACCTGGAGCTGATACAGCCATGGCTCGCCCGGCTCCCATATTCTCGCGTCTGGGATCGAGAAGGTGAACTTGAACAGGTTCACGCCCTTCTCCGCGAACAGCGGCTGAGGCCGGTCGAGCTTCCCTTCCCGGCGCAGATTGGCTTCTGTCAGCGAGTCGCCCAGTCCGACCGCCAGGTAGCCGGACGGCGAGCAGCGCAGCCCCTCGAACAAGGTCGCCGCAAAGTTCTGTCCGTACAGCGACAGCTCCAGCAGCGCCTCCGCAGGCACAACATCGCCGTGATAGACTTCGATCCAGGCTTCGGCGCGCCCTTCGTCGGGCAAAGGCCTGACGAACACGTCCCGCAAAAACATCCGCGCCCGCGTCTCGATCGTGACGCCCTGGTAGATGCCCATGCCCGGCGGACAATGATGCCAGCCCATGCGGGGATCGTCATAGCCCGGACCGGTCGCCGCGTAAATTTTGTCCCCCGTATAGCGAATGCCAGGGTGGGCTTCCGCTTCGTTGCCCAAGCCGATATAGTCGTTGTCCACGCGCACGAGCAGCGTGTTCTCCCCGGCGAGCGCATAAGCCGTCACGTCGAATTCGAACGGCGCGAAGAAGCCCTCGTGGGAGCCGGCGAAGCTGCCGTTCACGAAGACATGCGCCTTGTAATCGACGCCCCGGAAGCAGACAAAGCACGACCCCAGCCGCAGTTGCTCCTCGCTCAACGAGAACATAGTGCGATAATACGTCGTCGCTTGTCCCAACGGTCCGCCGTAATGGGGAATGCGAACCCTCTCCCATTGCCCTTCCCCGAGCAGGACGCCCTGGAACGAGCGGCGATCGTCCGCCGTCTGAACTCTCCAATCGAAGTCCCGCAGCGGCAGCGAGCCGCGAACGGCCGGCAGCGCGGGCGCCAGATCGGCCATGAACGGCGCGTAATACTGGCGCTGCCGCTCCAGCTCCTCCGCCAGCTGTTCGGCGGTATCCATCTTCTCCTGCGGCTGGAACTTCCCCTCTCCCCGATAAGGCGCGAGCGGCAGCCGCTTGTCGCCCAGCTCGGGCGGCAACGGGGCGACCAGTCCGGCACGCCCGGTATGAATTCCCCTGGCCGCGATGGCCGCGAATACATCTTTCTCCGATTGCATAGCTTCTTACTCCCTTTCACAAGCAAGGCGCGTCTTGCCGCTATGGCAGGACGCGCCTTGCGTCAATTAAATTCGTACCGCCGCGTCCAGACTCGTTCCTCTCCGGACCGGAGCGCAAGGGCGATAAATACCTCCGGGCTGACCACATGCCGATCGCCCCACAGCGCGATCGCGGACGGCGCAAAATCGACCGTCTCGCTCACGCGGACACCGCTCGGCTTGTGCAGCAGCTCCCAGCGATAGCCCGCCTCCGCCCCCGCCGCGATGTCCATGCGGGCATAAAAGGGCGCCGTCGGCGCCTCGACCCAGCCGATGCCGTCCGCTCGCGCCTCGATGCACCCCGGCATGGACGCAGCGGCGCGGAAAGGCCGCGATAGCCGCAGCGCGTAGTCCGGCCCGATCGGCTCGCCGTCGACGGCCAAAAAGTTGTGCTCGTATTCTTCCGTCACGATCGGTTTGTCCCCGACATTGCGCATCCGGTAGCCAATCGTCAGAACGTTAGCGGAGAGCGACACCGCTTTCTCGTATCGGACTGCGTAGCCCAGGCAATCGACCGGCTCCGCCACAAAAACGGCGCAGTCGGCGCCGGCCTTCACCTCTACGGGATAAGGCTCGGTCGCATACGGCCGCATAAAGGAATAAGGCTGTTCGTCGGGCCGGGTCAGCAGGCCGACCCCGAGCTTCGGGAACGGCTCGCCCGGCGCGGCCTCGTCGAAGCCGATCGGCGTGAACAGGCCGAACTCCCCGCAAATTCCGAAGCCGCCGCTCCCTTGGCCCGGAGCAAGCGATTCCGCGGCGCAAAAGCGATGCTTTCCGTCCAATGTCGCCTCCACGACATGTCCGGTCCAGTCAAACCGGGACCCGCGATACGCGCCGCCCGGCGCGGACAGCTCGACCTCCAGCCGCTCGGAATTCAAACGAAAGGTTGTCCGTTCCGTGCGTCCCATACGTTCCACATGTTCCACATGCTCCATGCGCTCCATACGTTCCAAAAGCTCCTCCCCCGCCGCCTACAAATTACAAATATTGGCGCAGGACGGCATAATAGTCGTCGCCGGCCGGCTCAACCGGCGAGAAATAATCGTGCTTGTCCGCGAGGATATTCCCGACCTCGACGGCAAAGCCGTTCCGTCTGGCGAGGTCGAAGAAGCGCTCGCGATTTTCGTCGTACAGGAAGAAATCAAAAGCGACGGGGCAGCCCGGCACTGAGTGCTTCAGCATGAGCGCCCGGTTGTAATGCTCCATCACGTTCGTGCTCGTAACGTCGTACGTTCGGTTCACGTCGATGAACGCGGCCAGGTACGGATGGCCGGCGCAGCCGATATGGCAGGCGTCCGGCTTGATCCGCTTCATCACCTGATAAAAATAACGGGTGACCTGGTAGATGTAGTTCTCCTCGCCGCGCCACGCCGGGTCGTAGACGGGCATATCCGCATGCACCTTGTCCGCCAGGAAATCCGTCTTCACGCCGTCCAGATCGAAGCAGCCCTCATCCGAGGAAAACAGGCGGTGGAAAAGCGGCTCCAGATACTCCTGCTGCGTCCGCGGATGCGAGTAATCCCGCATGCGGCAGCCATGCTTGTTCAGCCTGCCTCCGGCCAGCAGATGCGCTTCGTCGACTTCCGCGTCGTCCAAAATTTCCGCCCAGTTCCACCAGACGATCGCCTTCATGCCCCGGCGATGAATCTCGTCGACCAGCGCCCGCAGATCGGGGAACCTGTCCGGATGCGGGTCCCATTGCCCGCGCGTCGTCTGCCAGCCGTCATCCAGCAAAATCGTCGTAAACGGCAGCTTCTCCCGCTCGATCACGTCCAGCGCCTTGCGCACGAAAGCTTCATCCAGCAAATTCGCCGCCGCCGGCACCTTTCCCTGCTCGTTCAGCGCATCGGGAATTACAGCTTTGGACAAATATACCTGGTCGATCCATGTGCAATACAAATTCCCCGTGTGCCAGGCATGCCTCGTCTTCACCGCCGGGTCCGGAATATACCCGTTCCCGATCAGCAGGGACGTATACCGGTCGAGCATCCGATAGACCGTCGATTGCTGCTCCAGCGCGATGGCGAATACCGGGGATGCGAAGGCTTCTCCAGCCGAGAGCCGCTGCCCCCGGCCCGGAGCCCCGTAGTCCACATACCATTGCTTGACCGCATACTCCGCAACCTCGATATGCATGCCGAACGCCTGGGGCAGGCTTAACGCCCCGAACAGCAGATGCGTCTCGTTTTTCCGCAAAATGAACAAGGAAGGATGCGGCGCGAATTGCCAGTCCTCCGAGTAGGTGTCGGTGCTGAAGCCTTTGCCGCCGAAGTTCAGCTCGGGCCAGGTGTGCGCCGTATGATGGCGATTGCGGAAATTGACCAGGTCGTAAAAGTTGACCCGCGTCCCCCTCGGACACAGCTCCAGCCGGTTCAATTCGCAGGACGCAGCCGCCGTAAAGGAGGACGAGACGAGCAGACAGTCCCCCTGTACGCGGATGTTCACCCGGAACTCGTCGACCTGCTGCGACCGGCAGCGCAAGATCAGTCCGTCCGCGGCGGCCTCGATGCCCGTCAGCTCCAGAGAGGCAGTCGTCCCGTCGAGCACGGGGGCCAGCAGCCGGGCCGCAGGCAGCTCCAGCAGCAGATGGCCGGTGCGCCGGTTGTGCAGCACGATCCGGTCTTCGCCGCCGCGAACGGCCAATGCGATGCTTGGCGTGTTCAATTCATATTTCATGGCAATAGCGTCCCCTTTTGCGTTGATCGCGGCTTCGCCGCTACATTTTGATCGCACCCGACGTCATGCCCTGGACGAAAAATCTCATCCCGAAGATGAACAGCAGCGCCAGCGGCACGCAAGCGATCGCATAGCCCGCGGTCAACGGACCGTAATCGTTCGGGAAGCTTGAAGCCAGGTAAGCCAGGCCAACCACCAGCGGGCGCTTCGCCGGCGTCGTGATCGTTACGAGCGGCCAGATGTAGTCGTTCCACGTCCCGATGAACACATTGATCGCCATCAGCGTGATCATCGGCTTCAGCAGGGGCAGCACCAGATAACGGTACGTCAGCACCTCGCCCGCCCCGTCGATCTTCGCGCAATCGAACAGCTCCTGCGGCTGCTGGGCGATGAACATGCGCAGCACGAACACCCAGAACGGCAGCGCGCCGGCGGCGCCGAACAGAATGACCGCCCAATATGAGTCGAGCAGGCCGAGCTTCCACGCCAGGACGAATGCGGGAATCAGATTCAGCACGCCCGGCAGCAATATTTTGATGAAGATCGCCCAGTACATCACTTCCTGCCCCGGGAACCTCAAGCGCGCGAACGCATATCCGCCCATCGTCGCGAGCAGGACGGCCAGCAGCGCCGTTCCGCCCGACATGATAAGGCTGTTCACAATAAGCGGGCTCACCTGATGCCAGGCCCTCGTATAGTTCTCGTAGTGAAACGGGCCCTTAATTTGGAAAAATTGATAGATGACCTGACCGACATCCTTGAACGAAATCTGCACCATCAGAATCAGCGGATAGAACAGCATGAGGCAGGTTACGATCAGGAACAGATGCTTTAACCATTCGACGTTTTTTCTCGCGCTGAGCAGCTTCATGCTTCTTCACTCCTAATAAACTTCATGGCCCCAAGAGAGATCAACAGGGCGATGACGAACAGGATCAGCCCGACCGCCGAAGCGTAGCCGTACTCCGCGGACGTGCCGAACGCTTTTTGATACATATATAGACCCGGCGTCGTCGTGGAAAAGCCGGGACCGCCGTTCGTCATGATGAGCTGCGTGCCGTACCCGGTAATCGAGCCGACGATCACCGTGATGAGGTTCAGCTTGATCTGTCCCTTCAGCAGCGGCAGCTCCAGGCTGAACGCCTTGCGGATCGGTCCGACGCCGTCGATCTGCGACGCATCCCAGATCGAGCCGTCGATGCTCTGCAGTCCGCCCATGTAGATGAGCGCGCCGATCGTGGAGATCCACGGGAAGCCCATGAAGATCAGGCACCACAGCGCCAGGCTGCTGTCGCCGAGCCAGAGCTGCTGATATTGATGCAGGCCGAGGTAATCCAGCGCTTTGTTGAAAAAGCCGAACTGCGGGTTGTACATGAACTTCCAGATGAGCAGCACAACCATGCCGGGAATGATCATCTGAACGCAGAATACGACGCGGTACATATATTGCAGCCTGGCGCTCTTCAGCCGGAACAGCACGATGCAGGCGACGAACGTAGGCAGCATCAGCACGATGGAGGCGGCGAGGAAGATGAACATATTTTTCACCGAGATCCAGAACACGTCGTCCCGAATAATCTCCGCGAAGTTGTCCAGTCCGACGAACTTCTCGATATCCGCCCCGTTCCATCGGTAGAATGCGTGGTAAATGCCGTTGCCGATCGGATAATACTCGAACAGCAGCGTGAACAGCAATGCCGGCAGCGCGAACAGAAATCCGGCCTTCCATGAGGGGTTCAATCGTTGTTGTTTCATCTTGCTCTGCACCTCTTTTTTTGCGAAAAAAATAGGCAGTCGACCGCAACTGCATCAGACCGCCTATTTTTCCTGGCCGTATTTAGTGCGCCGTATCTCCGGCATATTTCTGGTACAGCTCCAGCTTCAGCTTCAGGAAGTCGAGCGTGCTCTGCTTGTCGTCGATCAGCACCTGCGATGCGCTGCTCGCCTTCAGGTCCGCCAGATCCTTCTCGACCGAAGCGATCGTCCGGGGGATGCCCGTCTCTTGGTCAAGCTGGGCTTTGGCGTCCTTCAACGCCTTGTTCATGACGCTCTCCTGCATCTTGGACAGGAATTCTTCCTTGCTCATCTTGTTCATGTAAAATTGCTGGGACAGCGCGACGCCGTTCACTTCCCCTTCGAACAGCAGGAACTTGGCGGGGAACGACAGGGTCGCCTTATCCGAGACGATAAACGGCTTCAATTCTTCCGGCGCTTCCACGCCGACGATCGAGGAGATCGTCATCGCCGTTTGCACGAACTTCTGCTGAGCGTCCTTGCTGGTCAAATATTGGAGGAAATCGACGGCGGCTTTCAGCTTGTCCGGGTCCTTCTCCAGATCCTTGTTCAGCGCCCAGCCTTCCGCGCCCAGCTTGTTGTCGCCCATCGGGAATCCTTCTGCGGCGTAAGGCGTCGTTTCCTTCGTGATCAGCGGGAACGGCATGATGCCCCACTCGAAGTCGTGGATATTTTCTTTGTAGAAGTTATAGTTCCAGTTGCCGTCCACGATAAAGGCCGCTTGCTGATACAGGAACAGTTGCTGCGCGCCCAGATCGTCCACGCCGGCCCAGCCGTCCTGCCAGTATTGGGAGAACTCCTTGAGCAGATCGTATTCCGCATTGACGACCGGATTCGTCTTGTCGACCTTGCCGGTCAGCACCGCCAGATTCCGCTTGGCGTCGTCCAGCGCCCGTGCGTCCTTGAACTGATCTTCAAAATACTGATTCAGATAGCCGTCGACGAACTGGTCGCTCGTCCAGCTTGTAATCCACTTCACCCAGCGGTTGTTGTCGGCGGCGATCGGCGTAATGCCGGCGGCTTTGACCTTTTTCAGCACCTCGATGAATTCGTTCCACGTCTGCGGCATTGCGGTGACGCCCGCTTTGGCCAGCAGGTCCTTGTTGTAGTAGAACGGGCGGTTTTCCGCGATGCCGGGGCCGTTGTCGACCGGCACGAAGGAGATGGCGCCATATTTATTTGTCGTTTTCAGATTGGAGAAGCCGGAATCGCCGCCGATAAACGTGTCGACCCAGTTCGTGCCGTCCGAGTAGGCGGTCGGCTGGCCCAGGTACGGATCGAGAGGAATGATATAGTCCTGGTCCGTATACTTGCCGATGTTGGCGCCTTGCAGGTCGATCAGATCGGGCGCCTTGTGCGCCACGAACTGTGTGTCCAGCAGCTTGTTGTAGCCGTCGTTGGCGAGCGGCTGGAAGATGTGCTCGATCTTCACGTTCGGGTGCAGTGCCATATAATCTTTGATCGCTTCGTCGTAAGCGTTCCAGTAAGCCTGGTTCTGTCCCTGCCAGGAGATCATCTTCAGCTCTATCGTCTTGTCCTGGGGGGCGGCGGCCGACCCGGGGGCCGCTCCGCTGCTGCTGCTCGCCTGGTCGTTCGCCTTGCTGCAGCCGGAGGCCGCCACGGCGAAGGCGAGAAAAAGTCCCAGCGAGGTGTATGCGGAAACGCGGGTTTTCTTGTTCCTCATCTCGATAATGTCCCCTTTGTTTTGGTTGAAGTTGTTGTGCAAAGCGCTTTGCACCCTAATCTTATGGGAATGGAGAGCGCTGTCACAAGGGAAACATTCCGTGATTAAGTGGAAAAAATCATGGTCGCTCCCTCCGGCGCTCCGGCCGCTGCACGGTCCGGTCGAGCCCCATTCGCTCCAGCGGCAGCGGCTCGAAGCCGGCTGCGAGCGCCGGGCTGGTGGCGGCCAGCCGGAAATCCTCGGCGTCCAAATCCGCGATTTGCGGATCGGCCGCGAGCGTGCCCGCGTCCCATCCGAGCGCCTGCCAGTCCGCCAGACGCAAGGACGACCGCTCTCCGTCCCGCCGCTCCACCTCGACGAGAATTTCGTTGCCGTACAGCCAGACGATATTGTGTTCGAACGCATTCCCTTCCACATCCGGCACATGCTCCTCCGTGGCGCAGTTGGAGAACAAATACATTTTGGCCGCAGCCTGGCGGGAGGCCAGAATGTTGCGGCAAAACGAGTTCCGGCGCAGCGCGAGGCCGTGCGTGCCCAAGGTCCGGTATTCCCGCTCGGGCTCCCATCTGCGGAAATGGGCCAGCTCCGCGTCCGTCTCCAGAAACATATTGTTCTCGACGACATTGTCCTGCCCGGCATGAATGTACGCGCCGCCGCCCAGCGTGCGGTACGTCAGATTGCCCCGCACCTCCACCCCGCTCGTATAGTCGTCCAGATAGATGCCGTAGGTCAGGCCGTGGCTTCTCCATCTCGGCTCGGCATAGCCGAGCACATCGTGGATGCGGTTGTAGCGAATCCGCGTGCCGTTCATCGCCAGGTCGCGATCCACCAGGTAGATGGCCGCCGTGTCGCTCGTCTCCAGATTGACATGGTGAATATGATTGTACGCGATGAGATTATCGCTGCCTCTGGACAGGATTCCCCAACGCGGGCTGTCGTGGACCTCATTGTGCGCGACGGCGATGCCGACCCCGTTGATCGCGATGCCGGCGGAGTTTTTCGTAAGCACTCCCGTATGATGGACATAGTTGTTGCGAATGTCGTGACGGCACGCATGCCTGCCCTTGAACGGCGAACGCACGCCCCCGGACGCATAGATGCCGTGATTCCCGATGTCCCGAACGTCGCAATCGGCCACGGTGCAGGCGATTCCGCCCAGGACGATCACCCCGACGTTGCCGGTATTGCGAATCGTACATGCCCGCACCCCGCAGCTCCGCACGCCGCGGATGACGATGCCGGCTCCGTCGCAGCCCTCCACCGTGAAGCCCTGGAAGGTCAGGAACCCGCGCTCGATCCCTTCCGGGTTTTGCGCCAGCCGGATCTCCCCGCCGGTATCGGTCCAGTCGATCTTCTCGAGGCTGAAGTCCTCCGCGGGCTTCGGCCTGCCGTTCACCTCGATCAGATTTTCCACCAGCGGCACGGTGACGACGGCGTCCGCCAGCGGTACGGGCGGATGCAGATACAGCACCTCCGCCCGCTTGTCCAAATACCATTCGCCGGGCGCATCCAGCTCCTCCCGAACGTTGCGGAAGTAAAAGCGGTCTCCCGGGTAGATTTCGTAGCTCGTCGGCTCGGCCAGCTTCACCTCGCCGGTCGCGGGATCGTAGCTTTGCAGCCGAACAATGTCGTTGCAGTAGTTCGTGCGGGGGAATACGAACAGCTCGACCTCGTCGATCCGGCTCCAGTCCTTGAGCCGGGGATCGCGGCAGATGAACCGGTCCTTCCTGCCGTGCCCGTCCTCGTTGATATCCACGGCCGGACCTTCCACATGCAGATAGCCCCCGGTATAAGGCTGCTCGGGATCGTAGTTCGGGTAGCGCGCCATCGGCATGCGCACGCCGTTGCAGATCAGCTGGCGGAACCGCAGGCCGGCATGCCCCGCCTCGGCCAGCGAGAACCGGGCGACGCCGTTGTCCTCCATATCGTACTTGTCCAGCCTAATGCCGCCTGCCAGGATCACTTCCCCGTCGCCGGCGGCGCGGTAGGTTACGGGCGTTGACTCGTCCCCGAGGTCCGCCTCGTCGAACCGCAGCGTCTCCGTGAACGAATAGCGGCCCGCATGGACGAGCACCTCGACCGGCGCGTGCAGCTTGCCGGCCCGGCGAATCGCGCGAATGCGGTCGCGGGCCTGGCCGATCGTAGCCAGCGGCCCGTCCGTCCCCGCCCCGTTCGGCCGGGTCATCGTGCCGCTCCAGCCGTCGCAGCCGTCCTCCGCCACATGAAGCTTAAATGCCGTTGTCATGTTTCCGTACTCCTTTTTGACCGTTGAGATCGGATACGCTCCGTTACGCTATACCATCTTATGGACTGGGCTCCGCGGCCTCAAGGGAAACATTTCTCGATTAAGTGGAATATTTAACGGTGCGGCTTGCTATCGGACCTCAATCGTTATACCATGGTTAAAAATCACGCTGGGAGCTTGGCGAGACAGGGAGGGTGCGACATTGCTGAAGGTACTGATCGTCGACGACAAGACCACGGTCGTCTCCGGCTTGCGCAGAATGGTCCCGTGGAGCGAGCTCAATGCGGAGATCGTCGGGGAATGCCGCAACGGCAAGGAGGCGTTGGAGCAGGCTTTGCTCCACCATCCCGAGCTGATTATTACCGACGTGCGGATGCCGGTTATGGACGGACTGGAGCTGAGCCGGATCATCCACGAGAAGGCCCCGGAGACCGTCGTGATCATCCTGAGCGCGTTCGACGATTTTACATACGCCCAGACCGCGATGCGGTACGGCGTGTCCGACTATATTTTGAAGCCGATCGACAAAGACAAGCTGAAC
Source organism: Cohnella sp. 56 (assembly GCF_037963805.1). NCBI lineage: Bacteria > Bacillati > Bacillota > Bacilli > Caryophanales > Paenibacillaceae > Cohnella > Cohnella sp. 56. Next base: position 24,610 of record NZ_JAZDQE010000004.1, read on the forward strand.
CAATTGATCCGCCGCGTCGCGGAAATTTCGCTGCATCACGAGAAGAAGCTTTCCCTGGTCAAGCTGCTGTATCACACGAACCTGGAGCAGAAGCTGTCCTCCGCCATTCGGACGGGCGAGGTCGGCTTTGTCGACACATTTTTTGAAAGCGATTTCCCGAATTTGGAAGAGACGAAGTTCGAGCTGGTCAAGGATTTCTCCCTGAAGCTGCTGCATATTCTGATCGAATGCACGGCCTCGCTCGGCCTCGCGCTGTCATCGTTCGGCTTGACCGAGGAGAAGGCGTGGCAGCAGCTGCTCGGGGCGAATACGAAGAAAGAGCTGAAAGCGACGATCAGCCGCCTGTACAGAGAAGTAACCGGGTTTATCAGCGACAAAAAAAATTCGCGCGGCCACGCGATTATCGAGCAGGTCAAAAAGTATATCGCCGGCAACTACCACGATCCCGACCTGACCTTGTACACGATCTCCAACGAGCTGCAGCTTTCGCCGAACTATACCAGCGTTATTTTCCGCGAGATCGCCGGAGAGAATATCAGTTATTACATTACGAGGCTGCGGGTGGAAAAGGCTTGCGAGCTGCTCAAGGAGCCCGGCATGCCGATCAACGACACGGCCCTGAAGGTCGGCTATACGGACCCCCATTACTTTGCGAAGGTGTTCAAGAAATATAAGGACCTGACCCCCTCGCAGTACAAAAACGTCATGAGCCGCGTGGAGAACAGGTGAACCGATGCTGAAGCTTTCGCGATTCAACAACAAGATTACCGTCACGTTCCTGCTGGTCATTCTGTTCCTGATCGCCTCGACCAGCTCGATCATTTACTGGCGCTTCCACGACCATATGCAGCGGCAGGTTACGCGCGACTTGAACCAGATCATGGTGCAGAACAAAATCAATCTGGAAAACTTCATCAACAGCATCGACAACGCCACCTTGCTGCTGTACTCGGACACGACGATCATGGACATTTTGAACGAGACGCCCTCCGACTTTCTGACCACCTACCAGGATCGGATCACGCTGAACAACGCCCTGCTGAAATATTTGTTTGTGCCCTTGAGCAGCGCTCTTACGTCCTATACGGTGACGTTTTTCGCGATGGACGACATTCCGTTCGCCGAGGCGCTTACGCCGGGGCATAACTTCTTTTACGGTTTTTTTCGGGACAACGAGGTGGCGAGCGAGTCGTGGTACCGGCAGACGATCGACAACGACGGCGTCCTGTACTGGTTCCATGCGCCGGATCAGAACAACCGCCTGTACGCCGCCAGGCTGATCAAAAATCCGAAGGTGCTGGCGACCGAAAATATCGGCACGAGCGACCCGATCAAGCAGAATATCGGTGTGGTCGTCATCGGCTTCGACGTCTCGCAAATTTCCAAGCAACTGGAAGCAACGATGCTGACCCCCTCCACCAGGCTGCTGCTGACGGATGCGGGCGGAGACCGGCTGTACGACAGCGAGCTGCGGAAAAAACCCGGCGCTCGTCCGCAGGACCGGACGGCCGCCCCGGAGCAGATTTTGGACGATCGCGATCCCAAGTATTTGATCAATAACTATCGCCTCTCCTCCGGCTGGAACCTGACCGCCCGCATACCGTTGAAGGACATCTCGCAGAGCACCTCCTTCGTCCGCAACATCATTTTGGTATCCGCGCTGATCTCGGCCGTCGCCGGCTTGTTCCTGTCGATCTTCCTGTCGCAGCAGATCTCGCGTCCGATCCGCAGCCTCGCCAAGACGATGAGGAGCATCCATAACACGAACGAGGTCGAGGTGTTCATTCAGCCCCCGCCGACGAACGACGAGGTGGGCATTCTGTATCAGAGCTTCAATACGATGATGAACCGCATCAATCAGTTGCTCGACGAGAATTATCAGACGGGCAAGCGGGAAAAGGAAGCCGAGCTGCGGGCGCTGCAAGCGCAGATCAATCCGCATTTCCTGTACAATACGCTCGACTCCGTGAACTGGCTGGCCCTGGAGGCGGGAGCGCATCCGATCGTGTCCATCGTGTCCACGCTGTCCGACCTGTTCCGCTACATTACCGGCAATTCCAACGAGCTGGTGGAAATCGGCGAAGAGGTCGAGCAGATCCGGCGGTACATCGACATCCAGTCACTGTGCTACGACAACAGCTTCGACGTCGTGTACGAGCTTGATCCGCTCGTGGCGAAGGCGGCCTGTCCCAAGCTGATCCTGCAGCCGCTCGTGGAAAACGCGATTTTGCACGGGTTCGAGAAAATGGAGCGCAGAGGCAGCATCGTCATCGCCGGATTCGTCCACGACCGTACGGCGGTCGTCTCCGTCCACGACAACGGTCCGGGGACGGACACCGACCGGCTTAACGCATACTTGCAGGGGAAAAACGCATCGGTTCCGGAATCGCGGGGCTACGGAATCAAAAACGTCAACCAGCGCATCAAGCTGCGCTTCGGCGAAGCGTACGGCCTGCGCTACGAGACGAACGAAGCCGGAGGCGTGACGGCCATTATCTGCTTGCCGCTGTGAGAGCCCTCCGGCTTTTACCGGGGCCTCCATAGTCTTTCCAACTCCTCCACAACACCGCATTTTGGATCCCGCTTCCCTCAATCATGGCAAGTCGGCTGCCTTTATATTTATCGTTCACCTTCAGCGCATCGAGTATATCCCGTATCCTCCCCAAAACGAACAACAGCAGCCATGTTAACCACGGCTGCTGTCTCCGATTGCGATTGCACAGTTCGTTCGATTATTAGGTGACAAGTATTGGGTGACAAGCTTGTCTGTCCACCTTGATCGTAAAAGCAGAATTAACGACTTTTGACCAGCAGTTCTACCGCTTCCTTCACCATTTTGCCAGTATCTTGGTTCCCCGCCGCCTGTTCAGCCAGGATGCATTGATGCAAATATTCTGCAACGATGTTGGCAATGGCTTTATCGGAGGCGTTGCGCACGGCGGATAGCTGTGCGACGACCTCTTTGCACGATTTGCCTTCCTCCATAAGCCGGAGTACACCGCGAACCTGCCCTTCGATTCGGCGTAGACGCGTCTTCATTTCATCCGTGTAGTTGTATTCCATCGTGTTATCTCTCCTTCTCTATTGATATACCGGTATGGGTATATTATAGAGCAAAAAAATAACGACATCCAATGATTATATAAATAAGTTGACCTTGCCGTTCGAAGCATCCCCGAGATACGCGGCAACGCCGGCATACTCGATTCCGTCAATCAATTCCTCCTGCTGCAGACCAAGCAAATCCATCGTCATCGTGCATGCGACGAGTTTAACACCCTGCTCCTGTGCCAGTTCGATCAGTTGTGGCAGTGTAAGCGCATGATGCTTTTTCATCACATGCTTGATCATTTTCGGCCCCAAGCCTCCGAAGTTCATTTTGGACAAGTCCATTTTCCGGGGGCCGCGGGGCATCATCCAGCCGAATGCCTTCTCCAGCAAGCCTTTCTTTGTCCTAACCGCTTCGTCCTTGCGAAGCGTATTCAGACCCCAGAAGGTGAAAAAGATCGTCACTTGATGGTCGTATGCCGCAGCGCCGTTCGCAATGATGAATGCGGCAATCGCTTTGTCCAGCTCGCCGCTGAACAGCACGATGGTTGTGTTCTCTTTCATTATGGGCTTACACCCTCTTCCCTTTTATTCATGCATTCAAAGAATGTTTGACCAAACTTTTACCGCCGTCAGTGCAATGAGAACAACCAGCCCGTACCGGAGCAGCTTGACGTTGAGCTTCGTACTTATCTTAGAGCCGTGCGACGCCCCGATCAGGCTGCCGATTACGGTGAATACCGTAGGCCATAAGGGAATGCCACCGCCGCCGATTTTGCCGATGACGCCGCCAATGGCCGACACGAACACAATGGCCAGCGAAGAGGCGATGGTCGTACGCATAGGAATGCGGAGCACGTTCAGCATAATGGGAATGAGGATAAACGCGCCGCCCGCGCCTACGATTCCCGACAACACGCCCACGACTAATGCCGCTCCGACAGCGACCCATTTATTAAAACGCAGCTCGGCGGCTGGCTGATCTTCTTTTCCTTTTACCGGTATCAGCATCAGCATGACGGCCAGCACCGCCAGAACGCCATAGATCAGGTTGATCACATCGCCATGAAGCATTCCGGATACGTAGCCGCCAATCAGGCTGCCGGCCAGGATGCCGCTCCCCATGTAGAGAACCAGCCCTTTGTGTACAACACCGCTGGCTCCTTCCTTACGCTTTCTTCGAAAAGCAAGGACACCGGCCAGCGAAGCAAAAAACACCTGAAACATGCTGATCGATGACACCTCGTGTGCCGAAAAATGAGCGATGCCAAGCATTGACGGCACGTAAAGCAGCAACGGGTAGTTGATAATGGCCCCGCCGATCCCGAGCAAGCCGGAAAAGAAAGATCCGACCAGTCCAATTGCTAACATGACGATAACCAGCAGAATGTCCACGGCGTTCTCCTTTCATCTCAGAGTTGGACAACATAAATTCCGTTCACAGCGTATCTTCCTATCTCTATTCATCTTATTTATCGTGCACGGCACAGCGGTTTGGTCCGATCTCCATCTCACGCTGTTCGTCTTCGCTGGGGAGCAATTTGCCCATATTCGTCTGGCGGATTTCCTGATACGCATTCGGCTGTGGCGGCAGGTTTTCCGTTACCGTTCGGCGGAAAGCGCCCTCGTCCCGGATGTTTAATCCAGGGTTGCGCAGGTACAAGTCCGACAGACGGGCCATGACGCGTCCACTCTCTCCCAGCTCGGTAACCTTGCCAAAATGTGCCGGCAGTACGGTAAGCTCCTGAGACAGCTCCTTGTACCGATTGTAGAGCGTGTTGCGGAGGTCGCTCACCCAGTCCTCGGCTTTGCCGGCCAAATCGGGCCGACCGATCGACTCGATGAATAGAATATCTCCTGTAAACAGATAACGGTCATCCACCATGAACGACGTACTGCCGATCGTATGCCCCGGTGAGTAAACGGGTTGAATTTGAATTTTCGTCCCGCCTACGGTAATATCGCGGCCCTCTTCAAGCTTTTCATATGAAAAGGTGACTTCATCGGCATCCTTGGGCGGCAGCCAATATGTGGCGCCGGTTCGCTCGGCCAATGTGCGGCCACCGGAAATATGATCGGCATGAAGGTGCGTATCGAGCGTATGCTTGATTACCGCGCCTTGCGCTCGGGCAAACTGCTCGAATACATCGGTCAGTCGGAGTGTATCGATGACGGCCGCCTCACCGCCGGAGATGACCATGTAGGACAAACAGCCTTTTCCGATGCGGACAAATTGGTATACCGAGCCGCCGTCTCTCAGATCGCCGATCTTGACCGGCTCCAGATGCTCGCTCCAGGACTTCATACCGCCTTCCAGGTAGTGCACATGCGTACGGCCTGCCTCAACGAGCTGCTCGGCGATGAATTGGGACGATCCCTCCTTCGCGCATACGACCAACACTTTTTTTCCAGCCGGAATCCGGTCCAGCGCCGCATCCACACTGTCCAGCAATTCAAAATAAGGGATGTTGATGATCTCGGTGCCGTCCCCTTCAATCCTCCAGTCGTTAAAGTCGCTTGCATTGCGCACATCCAAAATGAACAGTTCTTCTGAGGCCAGGACGATTCGGGTCAGCTCCTTGGCTGTCATCATGCTCGGTTCTGTCGAAATATCCATCTTGCGGTTCCTCCTCGTGGTATCGAATGTCTAAGACGCGAATGCATGCGTTGCTATTGGTTTTGTTCCGCAGGTCCTGTCCATTCGGTCATGCCTTGCTCGACGTTTTTCACTTTTTTGAAGCCCTTCTCTGCGAGCAGTTGGCACGCCATGTCGCTGCGGTTGCCCGTACGGCATATCACATGAATCTCGTCCTCCGAGTTTAATTCGCCCAGGCGGCTTTCCAGTTCACCGAGCGGGATGGAGATCGCACCCGGAATACGGTTAAAGGCATATTCGGCAGGCTCACGGACATCGAGCACCGTTACCTTTGCTCCGCTCGCCAGCTTGTGCATCAGTTCCTCATTGGAAATGAGGTGCGCAAACTTCTTCGGTTCCATGACCTCCTGGGCGGTGGACTTGCGAAGGTAATGCTTCAGCACGTTGCCCTCCTGAATCGTGCCCAAATACTGATGCCCGGTGTTTTTAGCCCACCCTTGCATATCGGCCAGGGACCCTTTATCCGTCGCCTGCACTTCGATCACCTGCCCGGCCTGCAGCTGGTCCATGGCCTTTTTGGTCCGCACGATCGGCATCGGGCAGGCCAGGCCCTTGCAATCCAGCGTTTGATTCGCTTTTAACTGTGACATGGAACATCCTCCTTCGTCGTATTTCCTCTGGAACAATGCTGGGCAAACCAATGCGGCGTAAACCGCTCAGCGGGTAATACATATACCCCTATATGTATATTACGAGCGAAGACAATCGTTTGTCAACCATGCGAGTCAGCCCTTAAGTTGTGAGATGATCCGCAATAACAAAAAAAAGAACGGCAGTCCGCATGAGACTGCCGCTCCGTGTATGTTTATTGACCGCCTTCGATCGCCTCCGCCGCCGGCAGCAGATCCGCGTCAATCGTCGGCGAGCAGGTTCTGCGCTGCGGGGATGCCGACAAGACCGTATCTCCTACAAGCCAGGCGCCGAGCGAGACGCCGTCTTCCGATACCGTAACTCCAGGCAGCATAAGACGCCGCTCCCTCCGCTTGTCTTGTCAATGCGACTGTCCGTGCAACAGTCCATGCGATTGTCCATGCGGCAGCACAGCGCCGTCCGGCACCGTAAACCGGTGCCGCCCCGGGCCGGCTTCGCGCTCGATCAGGACCGCTTCCCGGTCTAGAGATGCCGGCAGGACGATACAGGCGTCCGCACCCTCCGGAATATTCACCTCTACGCGAATCTCCGCGCCCTCCCGCCGCCAGCTGCAGGCGACCGTGCCGCGCACCGTGTCCAGGCGCGCCTCTATCCAGTCGAGGCGGGCAGGAAAGACCGGCTTGACCCGGATTTTCGCATAGCCGGGAGCGAGCGGCGCGATGCCGCCGAGCCGGGTATAAAAAGAAGCGCCGACGCCGCCGAACATGGCATGATCGTGCGAGTGCATGCCGCCCCTGGCGCTCCACTGCTCCCAGAGCGTAGTCGCTCCCTGCGCGATCTGATTGCCGAAGCTCGGATATTCCGGCCGGGTCAGCATTCCGAGCGCCAGGTCCGCGTCCCCGCGGTCCGCGAGCACGTCCAGCAAGTAGCGCGTCCCGTAGATGCCGGTATCGAGCCCTCCGCCCTTCGCCTCGATTGCGGCGAGCAGCACGGCATAAGCGGCATCGGCATGTTCCTCCGATACCATCCCGAGCGCGAGGGGCATGATTTGCGCGGTTTGCGAGCCGCTGCCGTACCTGCCTTGGCCGTCATGGAACCTCGCGTCGAACGCCTCCAGGATGGAGTCGGCAAGCTTGGCGAAGCGGGCTTGGTCCGCCTGCCGGCCGCACACTGCGGCAGCCTCGGCCGCAACGGTCGCGAGCCGCCAGTACAATGCCGTATTCACGATCGCGACCTCGTTGAAGTAGTTGTCCCAGCCATCCTCGTTGGGCGCGCACCAGTCGCCGAAGCCCTCCTCGACGATACCGGACGGATGCTTCTCGGCGAGCAGACCGACATAAGCGGCGATCGACGGATAGCATGCCTCCAGTATAGCGCGATCTTCATAGTACTGGTACAAGTGCCAGGGCAGCGTCACCTTGTCGCCGCTCCAGTCCGGGTTGCCTGCGTCGTGCCGGATGTCGCCCAGCCATTTGCGGTAATAGGACTGCATATCGAAGTTGTGGATGGCCGCCTCCTCGACGACGGCCGAGTCCATCAGACAGGGCGTGCGTTCGTCCCGCTGGCAGCAATCGGTCGGGATGCTGTACAGATTGTTCAGCATCGACCACCGCAGGTTGCGCTGCAAGCGGGAGAGCACCGGGTCCGAGCAAAGGAACGAGCCGACTTCGCCTACATCGCTGTGAACGGGGACGGCGGCGATGTCCAGCAGCTCCGCGTCTCCGGATGTCTCGACATATCGGAACCCGTGATAGGTGAACCGCGGCTCATAGCTTTCCGTTTCTCGTCCGCTCGTTATATAGACATCCGTCGCCGCCGCGTTGCGGTTCGTCCACGGATCGATCCGTCCGGCCGCATCGACAAGCTCGCTGTGCCGCAGCGCGATCCGCGCGCCTGCCGGTCCTCGGACCTTGATCCGCGTCCAGCCGGCGATATTCTGTCCGAAGTCGTAGACGACGGCGCCGTCTGCACCGGGTACGGTCCGAACCGGCCGCAGCGGCTCGAACGTCTTGAGCGGCGGCTGTTCCCCCTTCGCGAAGCCGCCCTCCGGCGGCTCGGCCGGCGCAGCCGGCGTCCAGTCGGACGCGTCGAAGCCGTACATGTCCCAGCCGGACCGCTCCAGTCGCGCATCGTAGGTCTCGCCGTCGTACATATCGTTCGCGAGCAGCGGACTCGGCGCGGTCAGCCAGGATTCGTCGGTCGCGATCGTCCGCGTCGTGCCGTCCGCCAGCGCTATCTCCAGCTCCGCGATCGCCGCCTTCTCGCGCTGCCACTTCCACCCCCAGCGCGAATAGTTCATATTGTAGCCGTTGCCGAGCCACAGACCGAGCGCATTGCCACCTTCAGCGAGGAGGCCGGTCACATCGTACTCGTCGTACAGCAGCCTGCGTGCATACGGCGAATTCGCAGGCGCGAGCACGCGGTCATCGGCCTTGATGCCGTTGATGCGCAGCTCGTACCAGCCGAGGGCGTATACGCGCAGCTTCGCACGGACGACCGGGGACGCGAGCTCGAAGGCTTGGCGCAGCAGCGGACTGTCCGGCGATATCGGCGCTTCGCACAGCGCCAGCTCGTTCGCCTCCAGCCTGAGTCCGCTGCCCGAGCCGTCGATCCGTCCGCCCGAGAACTGGATCGCGGACGGGTCGTAGAACCGGTTGACGTAGAGCGTGCGGCCGTCCGGCGCTGCTACGCGAAGCCTGCGGATGACGGCCGCCTGGCCGTCGCCGGTCTTGAACCCGATCGAGCCGGGCCGCCGGTTCGGCTCGACGGCGGCCACAGCCTGGCGGCCGTCTATATACACGGCGACGGCGGCGGCGCGCCGTTCGATGCGCAGCGCCAGCGCCGTACGAACTTCTCGGGCTTCTCCCGCTTCTCGCATTTCCCTCGCTTCGCGGCCTACCGCCAGCTCCGGGGCGTCGGCGCTGTCCCACTCCCGCCGCTCCCCGCCTTCCAGCGCGAACAGCGCTGCGGTACCGGCCTCGCAGTCCAGCGCACAACCGCTGCCGCCTCCGTCGGCACCGACGCCGAACAGCAGGTCCACGCCGCCGGACAGCACTTCAAGCTCCAGCTCGATATCGTATTCGTCCCACTGCCGATGATCCGGCCCCGGCGCACAGATCCACCGGGCTTCGCCGAAGACAGGGCTAACAGCTTCCTCACGCTCCATGCTCGTTTCCTCCTTCTGGCGCATCACCCGCCCGTTGCGCAGCAGCCGCCCCGTCCGCCCATACCCGAGGCGCATTCCAGGCGCCGACCGACAGCGCCGCAAGCGAGACTTCGGCATCCGCTTCGTAGCCGATCTCCCGCATCTCGCCCGGGCGAAGGCCGATGCCGTTGTCCGCCAGGTAGCAGCTCCACTCCTCGGGGAAGCCCTCGATCGTCACCCGGACCGCAGGCACCGTGCCGACGTTACGGATGCGGATGGTGCCGCCTCCGGCTTGACTGCGCGCCACGGACAGCGCGAGCGCAGCAGAAGGCAATTCGCGCAGCGGCGCCGCCGACAGACCCGCGTACAGCGCGAACGCCTCCGCCGCCTGCGCGCCGGGATATTCGTTGTCTGCGCCGCGATGCGCAGACTCGAAGGCGAGCAGGTCCGCCGTCTTCGGCTGCGCGTTGAAGGCGTACCATTGGTCCGAGATCGGCGCGCCGTCTCCGGCTTCGAGCCTGACGGACAGCAGGAACGGCGCGATGCGCGCCGCATCAGGCAGTTCAAGCGCGATCCGGCCGAGCGTCTGCCGCCCGTTCGCTGCGAGCTCGAACGCTTCGAAGCGCGCCGACCACAGCTCGCCGAGTCCGCTGTCGTAGACGACGGCGCTGACGACGGCGCCCCGCAGCGCCGCTGACGTATCGTTGGCGGCATGGATCGCCGCCGTAAACGTCTCATGCGCCTCCCAGCCCTCGATCCGGTCGAATGTGGCGAAGGCAGAGCGGGGAGCGCAGGCGCGCTTCGCCTCGTAGTAGGACAGCTTCGGCGTGCCGTAGAAGTCGACCGTGCCCCAGGAATGGCCGGGAAACAAGTCCGTGAGCTTGTAATACCAGAAGCCCGTCTTGCCTTCGCCCGCGCCGGCGCGCTGAAGCTCCGCCGCGAACCGGATCGCTTCGCCCTGCGCGGCCTGCGAATACGCGATATACGTGTCCCAGTCGCGAATCGGGCCGTATGCGCCGTAGCGCATCACCTTGATGATGTCCTTCAGCGCAAATTGATGAAAGTGGGCCAGCAAGCCCCGGCTCGCCTCCGTCGGCGGCCATTCGTCCAGCGCCGCAGCCGGCAGAAAGCGTGCGCAGCCGGAGCGATCCGGCATGCTGGGAATGCCGTACTCGCCGTAGAATACCGCCGGCATGCCGAGCGTGCCGGCATCGAGCGGCTCGCCGCCGTGATACACGTCCCAGTTGTGGGCGCTGCCGCCCCAAGGATCCGTGCGGTGATAGGGACGGGACGGATCAAGACCGCGGCACCGCCGCCCGACCAGGTGCAGCGCCTCGTCCGCGCCGCCGGGCGCGCCGTTCTCGTTGCCTCCGCCCCACATGACGAGCGACGGGTGATTGCGCAGCCGCTTCACCGAGGCCGCGACCTGACGGTCGAGCGTGCCGAAGTCGGTATGCGGCGCGTCCATCGGTCCCCAGCACAGCGGGAACTCCTGATACACCATGATCCCCGCCTCGTCGCAGAGACGGTAAAAGACGTCCTCCTCGACGATGCCGCCGCCCCAGGCGCGCAGCATCTGCACATGTCCGCGTCGCGCGAGTCCGATCAGACGCGCATACAGCGCCTCCCGCTGCTCGAGCAGCGGGTCCGGCCAGCACCAGTTGGCGCCCTTTATGAACATCGGCACGCCGTTGATCGTGAACTGCCAGCGATAATCGGCCTCGGGACGCGCGCCCGCCGCCGCCAGCATCTCGATCGTGCGGATGCCGAACGTCACCTCGGCCCCGCCGACGGTCAGCGTGCGGGGCGCCGCCGCTTCCGGCCCGCCGTCGCTCTCCTGCGCAGCCTTCGCGGTCGCCGCCGCATGGCCATGACCGCCCAGCGACAGCCGATAGAGCGCCGGCTCACCGTAGCCCGCCGGCCACCATAGCGCCGGATCGGCGATGCGGACCACGGTTCGGTGCCGGCTGCGTCCGAACGGCGCCTCGACGGCATTGCTGAACCGGATCGGTGCCGTGCCCGCGCCTCCGATCGGCGCAATCTCGCCTGCGACGGTCAGCATCGCGCGTCCCGGCTCGGCGCTGTCTATCGTATATTCGATGCCGAGCGTCGCGCCGTCCGCCCCGATCGACTGCGTGACGACATGCGGATCGAGGAGCGCGATATCGGGCTCGGCCCGCAGCCACACATCCTTCCAGATGCCGAGCGAGATCAGATGTCCGTAGTGCCATCCGAAGCCCGGGCTGCCCTTCAGGATGCCGTTCCACGAGCGCGGCGCCTGGTCGATGCGCACGACCAGCTCATTGGCGCCCTCCCACGTCAGGAGCCGGGAGACATCGAGCTCGGGTCCGCCGAACATGCCCGCGTGATGGCCGAGCGACACCCCGTTCAGGTATACGCTGCCCGCATAGTCGATGCCGTCGAAGCGGAGTGTCACCCGCCTCCCGCGCCAGCCCCCGGGCACCTCGAAGCGGCGCGCGAACCACCAATCCTGCCGCTCGGCGCGCGTCCGCCTGAACCAGACCGGCGTCTCCTTCGGCTCGCCGTGCGCTTCCAGCTCGTCGATCGTATTCGTGTCCCAATACGGGTCCGCCAGCTCGCCGAGCTGAACGAGCGCGCGCTGCACCGTCGTAGGCACGGTCACTTCGTGCCAGTCGCTGCGGTCGCAGCCGCTCGCGTACCATTGCCCGGCCATGCCGGGGCTCGGCGTCGCCCTCCGCCCGAACCACCCCGTGTTCGGCGCCGGATCGCCCGGGTCGGCGGGCGCGCAGCCCTTCATGAGCCAGCGTCCCGACAGGCAGATCCTCTCGGCGTCCGTGGCCGGCGGCTGCGCCGGCGAATCGGCCGCTCCCCCGTGCGGCATTGCGGCGGCGTCGTACACGGGCTGCCGGCTCTCCGCCTCGCAGGCGGCGTCGCCATACAGCGAGCTGCGCCGGTATTCCTCGTCCTGCACGTCGTCCAAGTATCGTTGCTCCATGAGGCGTCACTCCCCGTTGTCGAATTTTGCGACGAAGAGCCGGAGCCCCCGGGCTCCGGCTCTTCCGCTCGGCGGCATCGGCCGCCGCTTGCTTTGCTTTATTGCAGACCGTGCGCGGTTCTCAGCTTGACGACCTCTTCGTTGTAATACTTGGTGAAGTCGTCGGCTCCGGCCTTTTTGAACGCATCGATCGCTTCCGATTTGGCCTTGGCGAATGCGGACTCGTCCTTGGCGAGCACGATCTTGGCCGCCTGCCGCGCCGCCAGCTCCTTCAGCGCCGCTTCCTTCTTTTTGTAATCGTCGCTCAGCGTCACGCCGGGCACCGTGTTCTGCTTCAGAATCTCGTCGTCCGACAGACCGTCCATCCACGTCGTGAACGTCTTCAGCTTGCCTGCGTCGATTTGCTTTTGGAACACTTCGCCGGAGTACGACGCGCCGTAATGGTCGGAGAAGTCCTTTTCAAGCGGCGTGACCGCTTTTTTGAGCGCTTCCTCCGCGCCGAACAGGTCGACCGGCTGGTTGTCGTTCGGATCGACGACGTCGCCGCCGAGCCCGATGATGTTGCGGTCGAGCGAGAGACCGGTCGACTCGAACGGGATGCCGCCTGCGGCCTTGAGCGCCAGCGTCTCGTCCGTCAGCGTCGGCTTGCCGTCCGCGACGTTCCATTCTTTTCCTTCGGCGCCGTTGTACATCGTCCTTGCGCCTTCGTACGAATAAATATAGTTCAGGAAGTCCAGCGCCTTCTCGGGATTTTTCGAGCTTTTGGAGATGGCGTACGATTTGTCCTGCCAGCCGAGCGGATTGACGCCGCCCGTCCAGGCGAGCTTGCCGGCCGGTACGACGATGTAGCCCTTGCCGTCGTTCGTATGCTGCGCGTTGAAGTCGCCCATCGCCCATGTCGCCGGTCCGACGACGATCTGTCCCGCGGTCGCCTTCGCCATGTAGTCGTTGTTTTTCATCGTGAGCGCATCCGGATCGAGCAGTCCCTTGCGGAATGCCTTGTTGTAGAAGTCCATGGCGACCCAGAAGTTGGACGACTCGTCCGTCAGCGTGCTGATGAAGTCATGACCGCCGATCTGCGAAGCGGTCAGATCGCTCGTCGTGCCCGTCGACATCGTGAACGTGAGCGGCGGGATCAGGTACGGCCACAGGCCCCAATCCTGCCACATCGATACGCCGTACACCTTTTTGCCGTCCTCGGTCGTCGGATGCTTCGCGACAATCTGCTCGAGCGCGGACAGCAGATCGTCCATCGTGTTCAGCTCCGGCGCGCCGATCTCCTTGTACCAGTCCCAGCGGATCGTCGGGCCGATCGTGATCGGCTTGATCGACGTGCCTGGCTTGGGCTGAACCTGCGGCGGCAGGAAGTACAGCTTGCCCGTGCCGTTGCTCCAGTTCTGCTTGCTGTAATCGACGACCGTCGGGATGTTCGCCGCGATGTCTTTGCCGTGCTCGGCGAGCATATCGTCCATCGGGACGACCAGGCCGCCTTCGATCAATTGCTTCTGGTATTTGTTGACGTCGGAGCGGACGATGTCGGGCAGGTCGCCGCTGGCGAGGAGGACATTGAACTTGTTCTCGTCCGCTTCGACATATTCGATCTTGACCCCGACCTTTTCCGCGATCGCCTTGGCCACGGTGCTGTCCGGATATTTGTTCCACTTGGTGCCCGGCTCCATGACCAGCACGCGCAGCGTCACCAGTTCTTTGGGCGCTTCGCTTGCAGAGGCGGTAGCAGTTGGAGCGGCGGAGCTGGCCCCCGCGCTGCCCGATGCGGACGGCGAGGCGTTGCCGTTCCCGCCGCCCGAGCAGGCGGACAGCAGCAGCGAAGTCGTCGCGAGCAGTGCCGCGCCCGCTTTGAGTGTTGCTTTCTTTCTCATCGTAACCCTCCTAAGATGGTAGAGATTTATAATTATCGGCGATTTCGCCGGATAATCCAAGCATGTATGCTTCGCTATGCGCTTCAGCCCTTGACCGCGCCCATCATGATGCCTTTGACGAAATACCGCTGCAGCAGCGGGTACACGAGCACGATCGGCAGGGTGACGAGCATCGTGATCGTCATGCGGATCGACTGCGGTGTCAGCGTGCGGACCAGATCGCCCCGGTTGAGCTGCTCTGTCGTCATGTTGGACAGATTGCTCGACTGGTTCAGGAAGTTGTAGAGAACGAGCTGCAGCGTCTGAAGCTTCGGATTTTCCACGAGAAAGTAGTTGTCGAACCAGGTGTTCCATTGGCCCACGGCTGCGAATACGGCGATCGTCGCGATGATCGGCATGGACAGCGGGAAGATGATGCTCGCAAATATGCGGAAGTATCCGGCCCCGTCGATCTTGGCCGACTCCTCGAGCGAGGCGGGCAGTTGTTCGATAAACGTTTTGATCAGGATGACGTTGAATCCGACGAGAGCGGAAGGCAGCACGTACAGCAAAAAGTTATTTTGCAGGCCGTATGTCTTCATCGTCAGGTACCAGGGAATGAAGCCTGCGTTAAAGTACATCGTGACGAGCACGAACCGGTAGATCGCCTTGCGGAAGGGCAGCTCCTCTTTGGTAATCAGATAAGCGAAGAGCGCGCAGCAGAACACGGTGATCACCGTCCCGATGACCGTCCGGGAGATCGTCACGACGGCTGCGTCGATGATGCCCGGCAGGCTCGCCGTCGTGCGGTAGGCTTCGAGCGAGAAGCCCGTCGGCCAGATCGTGACCCCCTTCTGCGCCTCGATCGAATCGCTGATGGAGTAGATGAAAATATAATAGAAAGGGTAAATCGTCACTACGATCAACAGCGACAGCACTACATAATTAATGATGTTAAAGGTTAAGTCTTTCCCGTCGATTTTACGTCTGCGACGCGGCGCTTGCGCGGCTGCGGCGGCTTTCCGGGAAGCCGTATGCGTATTCATGGGGAAGCTCCTTTCCGGTCAGACGATGCCTTGGCCGCGGAATTTTTTGGAGAGCAGGTTGACCGCGAACAGCAGTCCGATGCTGATGACCGACTTGAACATGCCGACGGCCGTCGAGTAAGAGTAATCTCCGGTCACCAGACCGAGCCGGTACACGTACAGGTCGAGCACCTCGATGCGGTCGGCAACCATCACGTTGCTGAAGACGAGGTACTGCTCGAAGCCGGCGGACAGCAGATTGCTGATGGACAGCAGCAGCAGCACGATGAAGGTCGGCATGATGCTCGGCAGCGTGATATGCCAGATTGTCCTGCGTCTGCCCGCGCCGTCCACCTTGGCCGCGTCGTACTGCTCGCTGTCGATGCTGACGATGGCCGCGAGGTAGATGATCGCGCTCCAGCCGACGGACTTCCAGAGCAGCAGCAGCGTCTGTACGGTCCATACGCGGTCGTAGTTGCCCAGCACGTCGACCGGCGAGCCGCCGATGCCCGTCTTGATCAGCATCGTATTGACGGCGCCCTCCGTGCTGAACATGCTGAAGGCGAGCGCGTAGACGATGATCCAGCTGATGTAATGCGGCAGCGTAGAGACGGTCTGCACGAGGCGCTTGAACCAGCCGCTGCGCACCTCCGACACCAATATCGCGAACAGCATCGGGATCGGCGCGGTCAAGATGGAGAGCGCGCTGAGCGCCAGCGTGTTGACGAGCACAGGTCCCATGCGGCTGTCGCCGAACATGTCCCTGAAGTTGGCGAGACCGACGAACTCGCTCTTGGAGAGCGGTATGCCCGGATGATAGTCGAAAAAGGCGTAAATCCATCCGAAAAGCGGCACGTAGCTGAATGCGAATGCGATAACGAGAAAAGGAAGCGCTGCCAACAGCAGCTTGTAGCCGTCCTTTTTTCTGTGTCCCGATTTGAATCGTTTGTTGTTCGGGCTGTCCTTGCCTGCAGCCGTCATGTCCATGTTGAATCTCTCTCCTTCCCTCCCGAAGAAACTCTTCGTGTATCTGGTCTATGTCTCGATTATAGAGGCCCGCTCGGCAGCGACGAATGAACGATCTCTCGAATAGGTTGAAGTATATCGGCCCCTTTCTCGCGCCCGTTTGAACGATTTTGCGACCGCTTGAACAATTCGGCGTTAAAAAGCCGCCTTGCCCGCCGAAAAAGCGGCGGACAAAGCGGCCTTATGCAGTCTATGGATGCGTCACCAGCACGGTCAGCGTCTCGCTCGTCGTCGCGCCGGCCGCGTTGACAAGCTCCGCCTTGTATTCGTAGCGGCCCGCCTGCCTGCCCGAGATCGCCGTCGTCGCCGATTGCGCCGCAGGCGTAGCGCCTGCGAGCGGCCGGACGTCGATCAGCTCGCCGTTCTCGTACAGGCGGTAGGTCGCGGCGTTCGTCCCCCACCACATGTTCATCGTCACCTCGTAGCTTCCGTCGCCGTCCCAGTTGTTCGCCGACAGGACCGGCTTGCCCGGCTTCGCGTCCTTGACCGTCACCGTCAGCGTGTCGCTCGTCGTCACGCCGGCTTTGTTGATCAGCTCCGCCCGGTAGCGATACGTGCCGTCCGTGCGCCCCGCAATCGCCGTGACGGCAGTCTGGGCTGCCGGCGTAGCGCTCGTCAGCCGCTGCGTGTCGATCAGCGCGTCATTCTCGTACAGCTTGTACAAGGTGCCGTTCTCGCCGTACCACAGGTTCATCGCGATCTTGTAATCGCCGTCCAGCAGTCCCGTGTCGTAGCCGTTGTCGCTCGACAGCGCCGGCTTGCCCGGTCTGTCCGTAGCCTGCGGCTCGGCGGGCGGCTCGATGGCCTGCAGGGCGACGGCATCGAGGAAGGCCGTATTGTCGCCCGCGTCGTTCGTGGTCACGAAGCGGATCGTATGATTGCCCGCTGTCGCCTCGAAGACCGGCGTCTCCAAGGCGGCGAAGGCGGTTCTGTTCGTCGGCGCGAACGATGCGAGCAGCGTCGTATCGTAGTAGACGTCGAAGCCGACCTGCCCGCCGAAGTCGCGCCGCGCCGCCTGGAAGCTGATCTTGTACTCGCCCCCGACGAACCGGATCGTCTGCGACAGCTCGCCCTGGGAACCGTTCTTCGAGGTGATCAGCGCGGTCTGCACGCCCTCGGGCGCAGACGGCGCACCGAAGACCGAGCCGTTCGTCTGCACGCCGGACAGTCCGTTGAACGTCCAGCCGTATGTCATCGGGCCGACGCGGTAGTTCGTGACGGACGGCGACTCGAAGCCGCCGCCTGCCAGCGCCGGCACGAACGGCTCCAGCCCCTCCCGCGCCGCCGTCAGCCCGGCCAGCGCCGCATCCGTCTCTGCCTGCGTCGCGTACGCGTCGCCGAGCACCCCGTCCGCCGCAGCGAGCGCAGCCTGGAGCGCCGCCCAGCTCGCGTCCGTGTAGTCGGCCGCCTGCAGCTGCTCCGCCGCAATCTCGCTGCGCTTGCCCGCGAGCGCAGTCTGGTCGGCGGCCTCTCCGATCAGGATGAGACTCACATCGTCGATGAAGGCCGTATTGTCGCCCTCCGTCGTCGTCGCCGCGAAGCGGATCGTATGGCTGCCCGCCGCCTGAACCTCGAAGCCGTCCGACTTGTACGAAGCGAAGTCCTGCGACGGCGGCGTATAGGCGCCGATCCGCGTATTGTCGAAGTAGACGTCGAAGCTCTGCTGCCCGCCATAGCCGCGTCGCGCGGCCTTGAACGCCAGCTTGTAGCGGCCCGCCTGGAAGCTGACCGTCTGCTTGATCTCGCCCTTCAGCCCGCCGTTCGTCTGCAGCAGCGCGGTCTGGCTTCCCTCCGGCGCATCCTTCGCCCCGAACGCCGAGCCGTTCCGCTGGATGCCCGCGCGATTGTTGAACGACCAGCCGTCCGCGAAGGCGCCGGGCTTGACGCCGCTTGACGCCGTCACCGCCGGCGATTCGAAGCCCGCGTTCAGCAGCGTCGGCGGCTCAGGCGGCTTCGGCGCGCCGATCTCGACCGCATCGATGAAGGCGGTGTTGTCGCCCGTATGCGAGGTCGCCTGGAACTTGATCGTATGCTTGCCGCCGTCGGTGTGGAAGGCATTCGTGCGGAACGCCGTATACGACCCGGACGGCGCAAAGCTGCCGATCAGCGTATCGTCAAAATAAACGTCGAACGTCTGCTGGCCGCCGAAGTCGGTCCGGTTGGCGGCCTTGAAGCCGACCTGGTAGTCGCCCGGCTTGAAGCTGATCTCCTGATAAAAATAGCCGTCGATGCCGCTGTCCGTCTTCAAATACATGCTCTGCAAGCCTTGCGGCGCCGGCGGCGGGTTGAACGCGCTCGTATTGCTGTGTACGCCGGTATGACCGCTGAACGTCCATCCGTTCGTGAACGGCCCGTTGCGGTAGCTGGCGACCGCAGGCTTCTCGAAGCCTGCGTTGTAGAACGTCACCGTCGGCAGCTCGTCCGGCACGTCCGGACTGTAGTAGCAGCGCTTGGCTGCGCCGGGATTCGGATCGCCGAATTCTGCCGTCGTGCAGTCGATGCCGTCACTCGCGAGCTTGTAGTTGAACAGGCCGTCCGCGCCGTAGGCGACGATGCCGTCACCCTCAAAATAGCACTCGCCGCCGTCGTAGGCGCAGAACGAGTAGCCGTCCGGCGACACGCTGACATCGAGCGTCCGGTAAAAGGCCGACGTCACGCCCGACGGCGCGAGTCCGTCCTTGAACGCTCTGGCCTTGAATAGCTGCGTCGTCCCGGGCGCCAAAATAACGGGACGCTCGTATAGCGGCGACGCTGTGGTCGGCGTGCTGCCGTCAAGCGTATAGCGAATCTCGGCGCCCGGCGTAGTCGTCGCGATCGTCACCGCCTCGGAGGAATCGTATACGCCGTAGGGCAGGCTCAACGTCGGCGCATCGACGCGCGTGGAGACGGACCGCGGCGTCACCGTGACGCTGGCGATGCCGTACCCGTCCGGATCGGCGGCGCTGACGGCCTTGATCGCCACCTGCCGCTCGGATTCGACGTCCGGCGCGGTGTACAGCCCGTTCGCGTCGATCGTCCCGTTGCCCTGGCCGATGACGCTCCAGGTGACGCCGCCGGTATGGTCGACGACCTCCGCCGCCAGCTGGAGCGTGCCGCCGCCCGTCGCCTTCGCCTCGATCGGCGTCAGCTTGACCTGCGTCTGCGGCGCCTCCGTCGTGTAGATCGCGAAGCTGTAGCCGTCGGCGACGTCCGCATCCTCGAATCCGTCCGTCGCGGCGAAGCTGCCGGACACGGGCGGGAGGATCGCATTGCCGTCCCTCGTGATCCCGTCGGTGTATTCATGCTTGTAAAACGTCTTGCCGACCGTCTCCCCGCCGAAGTCGAACGCCAGCTCCTTGGGCGTGCCGGCCTTGCTCTCGACGACGATCGCGTAGTCCCCGCCGGCCGTCTTGAACGCGGCTGCGCGGACGTCGGACGAGCTCGCCTGAACCTGCACGACGTCGCTATGCGCCGGCACGTACCGATTCAGCAAGCCGGCCGAGTAAAATGTCCGCTTCGCGGTCAGCCCCTGCACGACCGAGTCCCACATCGTGTAGTTGCCGTTCACGTCGCCGAGCGGATCGGTGCTCCATACGCCGTTCAGCTGCCAGACGAGCGCCGACTGCAAGCCTTCGTTGGCGGCGCGGATCACGTAGTTCGCGAAGCCCGAGTCCCAGCCGCTGGCATCGTCCGCGGACCAGCCGAACTCGGTCATCTGCACCGGCTTGGGCGAGACCGCCGTCTTGCGCGCCGCGATCTCCGCGCCCAGACTCTCGTACGAGGCGCCGTACATATGGAAGCTGTAGCCGTCGATATGTGTGTCCGCCAGCGTATGCAGCGCCGTCGTCCAGTCCGCCGCGCCCGTCTCCTCCGGCGCCCAGATGCCGATCCGGTCGCGCAGGCCGTCCGCCGCGAGCCGCTGGCTGACCTTGGTGACGATGTTGGCATAGTACTGCTGCTGATTCGCCTTGTCGCCGCCCGTCTCGAAGTCCCCGCTCCCGTTGGGCTCGTTATAGAACGTTAAGTATTTGATGTTGTCATAGCCTCGCGCTTCGATCAGCTCCTCCAGCGTATTCGATGCGGATGCCGCGAAGGCGTCCACGTCCGCAGGAGCGCTCGTCCACGGATCGACACCGGGGAGGCCGAACCAGTCGTGGATCTCCTCGCCGTTTTTCCAGCCGAAGTTCAGCTCGATCTCGGTGCCCGCCTGCTTCAGCGCGTCCAGATACGGATAGACGGCCGTCATCTCGTCGCTGTCGAAGTCGTAGACGCCTTTTTCCTTTTCCACCCAGTCGACCTGGAACCACAAGCGGGCCACCTTGGGCTTGATCGTCAATATCCGCTTCTTGTCGATCTCCCACTCGGGACCGTCGTAGCCGTAGCTGGCCGACTTCGGCATGAGCGCGAGCGGCATCACATTCACGCCTACGCCCAGGAAGTTCTCATTGACTACTTGTCCGCCGTCGATCGTCAGCGTGACGGTCTCCGGCGACGGCGTCAGGGCCGCAGCGTCCGCCGGTCCCGCCACGGGCAGCGCGGCAGCCAGCAGCAGGGCGGCGCCCAGCACGCCCAGCGCACGATTCATCTTCTTCCTCATCATCCTCGACTCGCTCCTTTTGGACTTTTTACAATCGGTAACCGCTTACAAAACAATGTGTCGCAAGCACCTCCCCTACCCTCGATCGCCGCCGGGGCCGGCTTGCCGTTCGGCCCCGACCTTATCAACATAATCGCAGTCCGCGCCGCTTCATATGAACGATCTATCGAATCGCTTGAAAAAAAGCGGCGGCAGCCGGCAGGCGCGCTTGAACGATTTTCCGCTCCTGTTCAAGCCGATGCAGCCGCACACAAAAAACGGGACGAGGCAGGCCCAGCTCCTGCTTCGTCCCGTATAGACTAATCGTTGACGGTGAGCGACGGCATGCGGACGACAACCTCGGCTCCCCTGTCGCGCGGCACGAACCGCAATCCGTACTGCTCGCCGAAGTACAGCCGGATGCGCGAATTGACATTGCGCAGCCCGATACCGCTGCCGCCTCCCGCCGATTCGTAGGCTTCGCCCGATGCGAGGCTGCGATTGAGCTGCTCGAGCAGCCCGGGCGCGATGCCCTTGCCCGAGTCGCTCACGACGATACGCAGCTCCTCCCCGTCCGACTCGGCGTGGATGGAGATGAAGATCTCCTGCTCCTCCTCCCGCTGGCCGGAGGCGATCGAATTTTCCACGAGCGGCTGCAGGATGAAGCGGGGCACGAGGCAGGCGGCCGTCGCTTCGTCCACATCGATGTCGAACTCGACGCTGTCGTTGAACCGCATATTGATGATGCTGATATAATGCGTCAGGTAGGCCAGCTCGTCGCGCAGCTCGCACATCGGGTCCTTGCTCGAGAACACCGGACGCAGCAGGTTGCCGAGCGCGACGATGCTCCGCTCGATATCGTCCGTTTTTTTCATATTCGCCATCCAGCGGACCATATTGAGCGTGTTGTACAAAAAATGCGGATTGATCTGGTATTGCAGCGATTCGATCTCGGTCTCCCGCTTCTGCTCCTGCATGCTGTTGTTCTTGTCGATCAGCTCCACGATGCTCAGCGACATCTCGTTGAAGCGCCGGATGACCGTGCCGAGCTCGTTGTCCGGCACATGCTCGAAGGTGACGCCCAGCTCGCCTCGGCTCATGTCCTTCATCTTGCCGGAGAGGACATGCAGCGGCTTCATGATCTTGCGCAGCCATACGTAGGACAGTGCGAACATGATGAGCAGGCTGGCGATAAAAAACAGGGCGATCGCCCGCTGCATCTTGTAAATCTGGTCGGTGTACAGCCGCAGCGGCACTTCCTTGAGAATGTACCAGCCCGCATCCTGGAGCTTGTAGTACACCAGCTGCACATTGCGGTCCTTCTCGTTGCGGCTGCCGTAGTCCGCGCCTTCGCGCTGCGGGACGAACGCGCTCGCCGTGCCGATCTTGTCCTTGCTGCTGCCGGAGACGATGATGCCTTGCTTGTCCACGATGTACATCGCCCCGTCCTCGGGCCGCAGATCCGATGCATACACCGAGGCCAGGTAGTGCTCGTCGATATTGAAGATCAGCGTGCCGCTCGTCCTCGGCTCATATACGCTCCGGACGCCCCGCAGCATGCTGACGAGCGTCGCGTCGCTCGCACCCGTCCTGTACGGATTGTAGTAGGACTCCTTGACGTTGCCCTGCACGATGAGCTTGGGGAACTCGCGCTGAGACTCCAGATACGCATCCGACTGGAAAAATAGGCGCACCCACTCTTCCTCGGTCTGCACAAGCGTCTGGACGGCGTTGCCGCCGACGACCCCCTGCTTTTCGGCCGTCAAATAAATCGAGTGAATGTAATTGTAGTTGAAAATGAAAGACTCGATCCGGTTTTGCAGCAGATTCTGATAGTTGACGAAGTCGACGTCCTGCTTGTCCGAGATGTTCTGGAGCAAATACTGGATCTGCTCGTCGAGCCAGAACAGGTTGGACAGCCGGTCGACCTCGCTGACGACGCCGTGAATGTTGTGGTCCACCTGCTGGAACTGCTGGAGAAGGAGCCGCTCGTTCTGCGCCCGAATCTGGTTCAGCATGAACGAATAGACGTAGTAGGTGCCGGCCGACAGGACGAGCACGCTGATCAGCATATAGGAGAGGACGAGCTGCGAGCGCAGACTCCCGAAGCCGCGAACCAGCTTCATTCGGCCCCGAGCGGTTCGGCCGACCGCTGCCTCCGGTACTCGTTGGGATTAAGACCCGTCACTTTTTTGAACACTTTGCTGAAGTACGTATATTCGGGCGAAAAACCGACCTCGACGGCGATGTCGTACGACTTCATCTGCGTGCCCGTCATCAATTCCTTAGCCCGCTCGATCCGGTAACGGTTGAGATAATCGATAAACGTAATTTGCAGCTCTTTTTTGAACAAATAGCTCAAATAGCTGAAGCTGAGGTTCACATGATCGGCGACGGCCTGCAGGCTGATATTTTCTTTGTAGTGGCTTTTGATGTACTGGAGCGCCTTCGTGATCTCGCTGCTCATATGCAGGCGGTTGCGCGTCTCCTCCACGATGTCGTCAAAATAAACCGACACGAGGTCCAGCATCTCAAGCAGCGTATCCGACGCTTCGAGCCGTTCGGTCACGTTCATCAGCAGCGTTTTCTCGTTTTGAACGTCGTCGTACAGGCTGGTCCCCACCCATTGCAGAAATTGAAAGAGGCGAATCTCCGTCGCCTTCCTGCCGGCGGACAACGATTCCTCCAGCGCGTCGAGGCAGGCCGCATATTCCTTCTGCTTGATCGGCGACAGCAGCGCGCGCAGCGGCGAAGACTCGCGCAGCTTCTCGATCCGCGCACGCGCCCCGGCCGGATCTGCGGCTTGTCCGAAGCGGTGAACGAGTCCGCAGCCGGTCAAAAATTTGTGCTGCAGCGCCCCTCCGGCGTCCGCATAGAGCTGGGGCAGATGCCTGAAGCCGCTGCGGATGCCGCTGACGCCAAAGGAAGCGGAGGCGCTGAAGTACGTGGAGATCGCCTCCTGCACATGATTCAGCATGGCGTATATATCCTGCAGGATCGCCTGCTCCGAGGCGATGTCCTCGTACGACAGGAGGAGCAGGTAATGCCGGTCGTCGATGCAGAACGCCTCGCCCCGCCGCCTGAGCGCGGCAATCTCGCCGAGCATGTTGAGCAGGGTCATGCGGATGAGATGCCCGTGCTCGTCCTTGAACTTCTCCTTGAGCTGGCCGAAGCGGTCGAGCTCCATCTTGCAGGCGACGAGACGGACCGGCCGCAGCCGCATGCCCTGACGCGCCGCGAACCGTTCGAACTCCTCGGCGGAGAAGATGTTGTAGAACAAGAAGTCCTTCAGCACCTTTTCCTTGACCAGCTCCGACTCGGCCGGGTTGGCCTTCCCCGCGGACGCGCCGCTGCGCATCCCCTTCTCGTCGAGGCTGCGGCGCGCGACGTTCAGGACGTCTCCGATCTCCGACTCCGTCATCGTCAGCTTCAAGATATAGCCCGTCACGCCGAGCGCCATCGCCTTGCGGGCGAGGTCGAATTCCTCGAGACAGGACAGCACGATGATTCTCGTCTCTCCGTCCGCGGCGCGGATGCGCTCGATCAGTTGCATGCCGTCCATTCTGGGCATCCGGATGTCGGTGATGACGACATCCGGCTTTGTCTGCGTATAGAATTCCCAGGCCGCCTGCCCGTCCGGCAGATCCGCCACGACCTCCATGCCGTAGCGGCTCCAGTCGACAGAGCTTTTGAGCCCGATGCGGACCAGCATTTCATCCTCGACGATCATTACCTTGTACATCGCGGCGCTCCTCCCGACCGTGGGTTATCCATCCGTTGATCTCGAATATAACCGATTCCGGCAAGCTCGGACAAGACGGGCCTGCGCGGCTGCTCCGGTCCGCGGTGTCTGCTCCCGCTTCAGCGGGAACGATCTGTTCTTATCATAAGACGGAATACCCGCCGTGAGGTTGAACAATTTTACGATTTGATTGCGTTAAATCCGCCGACCGCCCCGCCGAGCCACGAGAAAAACCGGCGAAGCTGCGCGCTCCGCCGGTTCTCCGATCCGTTACTTCACGACGTTTCTCAAAAATTGCTCAAGCGCCGCCGGATCCGTAATGTTGCTGTTGCAAACTTCGCTGTCCACACACATATAGTTCCCGATCGCCTTGTAGTAGTCCGGAGAAGCGTTCGCCGGCCTGGACTTGGTGATCGCCGTGAACAGCCCGACTTCCGTCTGCCGGTTGCATACGAAGCAGGTGCCCTTCTTGTTCGTCGGCGTGAACCTGCCTTCGACTCCGACGAGGCGGCCGTCCAGCGGGTAGACGACGAACAGCTTGTTCGCCGCAATATCCGACCAGCCGAGATAGGTGATCGCCTTCATGGCGAGCGTCGCCAGGTCGGGGAGCTTCAGCTTCTTGATTTTCGGGAACAGCTTCTTCAGCTGCTGCTCGGTCCCCGGCTCGAATGCGATCCGATGCGCCTCCAGCGAGGCCAGATACAGCTGGAACTCGGGCGCCGTCCCCAGCTCCGACCCGCGGTTCAACATATCGCGCGCCGCATCGTCCGCGTCCGGGAATGCCTCGGCGAGCTTGAATTGCATATTGGAACGGACCGACTCGACAATCTTCGGGTCCGCGACGGTCGCGCAGGTGTGCTGCAGAAGACCGACTTGTTTTTTGATCAGGTTATATTGATGGTTTCTAATGAATGGTTGCATGCTTTCAGCCCCTTAATTAGTATGAATCGCTAATAAGGTGCAAAGCCCATGATTAGAAACGATAACGCTGGTACGGGCGATCGTTAATTCTGAAAGTCCGGCCCCATGCAAAGTATCGCCCTATTCGCAGGCTTTGCATGAGTTAAGCGCATTCCGGCAAAGTGATTTGCCATCCTCTAACGCCCCCCTCTCAACTAGCATTATACCGAATCTCATAATCCGGAACAAATATGCTTCTGAATTTGCCGGCCCAAGGCTCGATCATCGGGGGAAGCAATTCGTAGAGCTCGTTCGCCTTGTCCTTGTACAGGGACTGAATGACCTTGCAATATTCGATACAGCCTGAATCCCGTACATACTGCACATGTCCAAGCTGCTCGGCCGCGAATCTCTCGTACGGCACTTCGCCTTCGTAATATTGCTCGAGCACGGGATATTCGGCGCGGCTGTCCTCCAGCATGAACAACACCGGCAGCGTCCGCTTCTTGTACAGCAGGTCGTTCTTGCCGTCGAGCCGCAGCACGTCGAGGGCGTCGTTCTCGATCTGGGACACGATGCCTGCGCAGACGGCCAGTTGATCCAGCGTGGCCGCGACCGTCTCGTCCAAGTCTGCTACAAGCGAATACCCCATATGCACCGCCAGTTGCACCAATGCGCCCGACTTGTTCGCCACCATGTTGAAATATTGCGCCTCTGTGCGCACCATTCCTGTCACATCCGCCTGCTGCCCTTGAATCGAGCGTGCGAGCAGCTGTGCGATCTTGCCGGCGGTGCCCGGACGCTCCGAGACGCTGCCGAGTATGGCCGCGAACATGGCGAGGATGGCATTCAGCGTGACGGCCGGATCGCAGGTCATCCACGACCGGTGCATGCTGTCACGGTCTTGCAGGTCGTCCACGATGTCCAGCAGCAGGATGACAAGCTCCGTCAATGCGGCATGCCGGGTTACCAGCGGCGACTGTCCGCCGAGCATATGATGCGTGAAGCGGGTCATGTCCGACCACACGGTCTTCTCAGTTGCCTTTTCCTCAATAAATGATCGGATCGCCGCATTCAACGCCTCATCCAGCGCATATGCGTCCACCATCCGATACAGTTCCTCGCGGATCGCCGCATCCATCGGGTACCCCTCCCTAATCCTGATACTGAGGACTCTGCACGAATTTCTCAATCGCCTGGGCCCTCGTCTGCACACCGAATTTCTCGTAAATTCTGCGAAGATAGTTATCGACAGATCGCTTGCTGATGTACATCTGCTCCGCGATTTTCTCATACGTATCGCCTTTGATGATGAGCTTCATGAGGAGCACCTCCTCGTCCGACAGCACGAACTCCACGGCATCCGCACGCGCTGAGCTCTTCAGCTGCTGCAGCATGCTCTGCGGCAGTACGACATGATTGTCCAATACACAAGCCACGATATGCTTGATCGCCGACTCGTTGACCCCTTTGGAGATGATGCCGCTGATCTGGCCCGACAGGAGGTACTCCAACAGATCCGACACATCGACGCCGGTGAAAATAACGATCCGCATGTTCGGGTTCGCGGCCCTCAGCTGTTCTGCAACCTGCGTGCCGCTGAGATCCGGAAGCTGATAATCCAGCAGCACCAGATCCGGATTGACGGATGCGCACAGCTCTATCGCCTCTTGCCCGCTCTTGGCGATACCCGCCGCCTCGATCCTGTCGATCTGGTCCAATAGCTGCAGCGTGGCCTGCGCCATGAGCGGATGATCATCTACGACAATTGCTTTAACCTTGCGCTTCATGCAGTCCTACCTTCCTTTAATGGAATGACGGCGCTGAACAGCATACCGCTGCCCTTGCCCGAATTAATCTCAAACAAGCCCCGCATCGATAGAATCCTGCTCTTAATCTGTTCCAGTCCGATATGGGTGCCTCCGATCTCCCGAACGACCGGTTGCTCAGGTGCTATCCCGACGCCGTCATCCTTGTACAATATCGTCAGCTTACCGTTCGCTGCGCCTATGCTGAACAATATTCTAGAGGCGTTGGAATGCTTCTTCGCATTGTTGACGAGCTCCTGGAATACGCGGAACAGATGACGCTTCATCTCCATGTCGCAGCTCTCGATAAATTCAATCCCCGTATATTTGAACTCGATCATAAAAGGCAGCGTCGATCGTTCAAGCTCGACCAGCTTGTCGATCGTTCGCACCAGACCCAGCTCCTGGAGCAAATAAGGATGCAATTCGAAGCAGCTCTGACGCAAGTTCATATTAATAATATCGATGTATTCCAGCAAACCTTTTGCCTGCTCAGATTCCTGCCAGTCATCCGAATACTTGTCGAGCAGCGTGGAGAGCTTTCTTTTTAAGAAAAACAAATCCTGCATCGTCGTGTCATGCAGATCGGTAGCGATTCTGAACCGTTCCTTCTCTTGCAGCTCGAACATCAGCTTGCGGAACCAGGCGATTTCGTTGGCTGATTCTTCGCTAGGAACCTGGGAAGCTAAATGCTCCAGCTTATTGGACATCTTGCGTATTAAATATAGATTCTCCATGCTTATTGATAAGTACGAAATTATCAGATTAAGCCATTGCGTTTCTTCTGAACCAAGATACGTATTCGTTTTTTTGCGAGTAAGCACTAAATAACTTGTATACTCTTGATTTTTTGTTAATTCAAAAACCAATAAATCAGATGGATTACCTTTTTGATTAATGCTCCCTACAACTTCTGACTCTAAAATCTCTCCTTCGCTAATTACCTCAATAGAGTCAGAATACTCGAAAATAATTGCACCACCGTGTACTTGTAAAATTTCTATGATGTCTTGCAAAACTAACTCTTTTAACTCTTTAAAGCTTGAAATAAAACCTAGCTTTTTAGCAATTTTTTTAATAGAACTTTGAAGATAATGACGTCTTGGAAAAATCGTTTTTTCCAATTTCGTAGTTAGATACTCCAACGAGTACAATGTGATAGATACCAGAACCAATAAAAATATAAAGGCTATAACCATATGACTAATTTCCACTTTATATGAGTACAAGAGGGGGATCATAACAACGATAATTAATGCAGGGATTATTGAAACGGCTGTTGTCAATATTATTCTGCGAACTACTAAATCGATATCATAGATTTTCTTTGTGGCTAAGAGATAGGTAAAGGAAAGTGGAAAAATAAGAATAAACCATGCTGAATATCCAGATTTAATCCATTCCAAATTAAAAATGAGTTTTGTGGCAAATGAAAAACATATAATTGGAAAAATGGATAGCGCAAAGAAGAAGCCTATGGTCTTTAACATTGTGGACATATAAGGATGAGTGCTTTTGTATTTGAAATAAACATATATTAAAAAAAGAATAATGAAACATGAACCTAACGAAAACATTACTAATTCATATGTAAAAAAAACTTTGTGTATCAAGTAATTTAATTCGATATTATTGAATTTAGAAAATTGTAAGATATTACTAGAAAGAACAAAGCTATAAATCCACTTTATCCAATTGTATTTTAAGTTAATCTGTCCTTTTTCTTTCAAAAAAACTATTAGAAAATGCATCATAACAACCGGTACCATAACTAAACCTGTTCCAAGTGCTAGTTTACCTATTAAATCCCCCCGGATTGAAGCTCCAAGACTTAAAAAAGTCATTCCGATTGTTAGAAAGACATGTGAAAGATATTTTGCAGATAAATAGTTTTTGAGTCCATAAGATATTAATATTGAAATAGCAAAACATCCAAACCCTCCAACGATGGACAATAAATCATGTGCTGTAAATTTTGGCAAATGGTCCGTAGTTAACACAAAACTTTCGCCGTTACGTTTTACTGTAATTTCGTCAGCTTGATCAACTGAACTCCAACGAATAACAGAAGAGTGTTGCTCGACTGGTTCTCCATTAATCTTTAAAATTTCATCTCCGATATGGAGTCCTTTTTTCAATATTAAACTTGTGTCATCTATCTTTGCAACAAACCACTTACCATCTACTTGTTTTACATCAAAATCCATATACGGATATTTTATTGTGATTAATAAAAACCAACACTGTAATATAAAAAGAAATGCCATAAAAGCCCTATAAATGATTTTATTCGACAAAAAACACTTCCCCTTTCAAGAAATTATGTTAGTATAAAAAGGAAAACATATCCACATTGGAGGTAATCAGAATGGTACTAGAAATCCCTTCAAGATTACATGCAGTTGTAAAATCCTTTAAGAATCCTGATCAGGAAGGTCAAGTGAAAAACACGCTTGGAGCCTCAAAAGATGATCAAAGAATACTAAACACAATTTTAAAATCTAATGATAATGTTGGTACACAAAGTTATTGGTTATAATTGGCGTTTAATGAAGACTTGTGTTGGCTTTACAACACAAGTCTTTTTTTATTGGAAAAAATGCATTTCTTTTGTGCGTTTTTGCGCAAACACATTGCACTGACAAGCTCAAGGAATTACAGGTAAACTTTAACATATAAATCAAATGCATTCAAAGAAAATCTAGTAGTTAGAAGTCACAAAAAATGAGGTATGCAGGTGAATACGGTGAAGCAGCTGAAAGAAGGCAACGAGGCGCTATATGTGTCACTGGCTCTGCAGACTGTTCTTCATGAGAACGCGTCTGCACTGGATGTAAAGCACACAGAAGTGTTAAATCTCGCCCACAAAATTCAAGAAGAAATTGAGAGATTCCATGAAGCGGCCCACGCTTTAAGAACGCCATCAGGCAAAGTCGTACCTCAAATGAGATTCATATTGGCTCACTTGCAGGATGAGCACCTCGCGAGCAGTTATTTTGAAGCACGTTCGCTGGGTCTAGATGCTGATTTTGTTCATATGCTTCGTACCGAAATTATTCGAAGAGGCATCACTGATTTGTATTGTGAAGATTTAGAGCATTAATCTGTCGAATTCGATATTTTAGTGTCGTTAAATGTCGCAATAAGTCGTACAATGAAAACGAATGCTAAATAGGAAGGAAATGCACCATAATGAAGCCTGCATTTATGCGGGCTTTTATTATGGAGACATGGGCTAGTTGAGGAGCACATGATTTTCTGTGTTGGCTCCTTCCTCTTTGACACTTAGTAATAAAAATCCAAATTATTGTTTACATAATTATTATTCTGACTCCATTTTAAAAAAGGAGTTTAAGCTTTAATCTCGAAATTTATGTTAAAAATCACAAAGGACAGGAGTTGGATATGATGATAAAAGGCTTCGGAGGCGTATTCTGGCGAACCAAAAACCTGGAAGCTACGAAGAAATGGTACAGTGATGTACTCAAGATTGACATCGAAAACTGGAATGGGACTGTCATAACGCCAGATGCAGAGAACAAGACGATCTTTTCTTTTTTTGCAGAGAACGACAGTTACTTTCCAACGAATCAGCAAGTAATGTTAAATTTCCAAGTCCATAATCTTAACGAAACGATCGAACATCTCGCCCAAATTGGTGTCCCCCTGGCCAAGCCAAAAGAGGCGGGTGACTTTGGACAATTTGTGTGGGTCAAAGATCCTGATGGCCGACTGGTCGAGCTTTGGGAGAAGTAAAGAATTGATTTTAATAATGGGGAACCTCGACAAATGAGGTTCCCCTATTTTATTGAGTGGATGATGCAGACATAAGAATCCTCCACATATCACAAGAGACTGCGTAATTAAAAAAACCTTCTTCACTTTTGTCTATCTGCAGACTTTTTTGTAAATAATACAGGAACATGAATTCTTCTCACGAATAATGAAGTAGTATGACTTATAGCGAGAATGGAATGGCGGGTGTAAAGATGAATCGGCAAATAAAATCAAAAGTTGATTCTATATTTGTTCATTACCATGGTATTGCCCGAACTAAAGATCTGCTGAATGAAGGGATTACCCATTATCATATTAAAAAACTGGAATCACAGGGTGAGATCGTTCGTGTAAAACAAGGTCTTTACCGTCATGCCGATCACAACAACAATAATCCAATTGAAGAATTGGTGGAAGTTGCCAGACTTGTTCCCAAAGGGGTTATTTGTCTGCTGTCTGCACTCTCCTATTACGAACTTACGACCTACAATCCTGGTGAGTACCAAGTTGCGATTCATCGAGGGGGCAAAAAACCGAAGTTGCCCGCCTATCCCCCGATTAAAGTGGTCTATCTAGCGGATACTCAGTACCATTTGGGTATAAGCGAAGTGGAACTTGAGGATGGTATCGTAAACATTTATGATCCGGAGAAAACCATTTGCGATATTGTGAGGTATCGAATGAAGATAGGCATCGATATTATGAAAGAAGGACTACGCAACTATCTTCACTCTCCGTACAAGAACATCACGAGACTGATTCAATATGCGGATAAATTGAGGATTCGTACGGTTCTTCAAAAATATTTGGAGGTACTGATCTGAATGAGCGATATTACAAATATTTCTGCATCCGTCTCCGAACGGCTGAAGAATATTGCACGCAAGTCTGGGAAGGCATTCGATTCTCTGCTGCTGCTTTATTTTCAGGAACGATTTTTGTATCGTTTATCCATTTCGGACTTTAAAGATCATTTTATTCTTAAAGGCGGGCTGTTTCTGTACTCGCAAACGGGATTTAAATCTCGTCCCACGAGGGACATTGACTTTCTAGCCAAGAAACTTCCAAATGAATTGGAAGATTTGCGCAACTCGTTTGTTAACATCTGTTCAATTGAAGTACCAATCGATGGTATTGTTTACCTTAAAGACGAGATGTCAATCGAACGGATTAAAGAGGATCAGGTATACGAGGGCGTTCGTGTAAAAGTTACCGCAATGCTGGGGCGTATTCGGAAGGTTTTGCAGTTTGACATCGGCTTTGGCGATGTGGTTATCCCTAAGCCGCAAATTATTGATTATCCTGTACTGCTTAACATGGAGATGCCAAGGATACAGGCTTATTCTAAGGAATCGGTCATTTCAGAAAAGTTTGAAGCCATGATCAGTTTGTCTGTTATGAATAGTCGAATGAAGGATTTCTATGATATTTATTCCCTGCTAATAGCAGAAAACTATGATGGACGAGTTTTGCATAAAGCAGTCTTGGAGACTTTTCAGCGGCGTGGCACGATTGTAGAGAAAAATCATCCCTTATTCTTTAAAGAGTTTGCTGCTGATATAGGACGAATTAAACAGTGGAATGCTTTCCTGAACCGAACGGGAATTGATTGTACACTTGATTTCAAAATCGCACTAGAAAATATCGTGACATTTTTGGAGCCAATCTATCGTGCTATCCTCGGAGAGCAGGAGTTCTTTGGAACATGGTATGCCACAGATAAGAAATGGTCTTTGCCTAATCCGACAATATGAACCTTTTCTCCTAGTATCAACCTTTCTACAAAATTAACGGTGTTAACACGTTCATTTACATAATATATATTCTGACTTCTGGTTGGAGCGATGCCGACCTTCATGTCCAATTAGTCTGCTATAATAATAGAAAAACCCGCATGGAGCGCGATACGGATGAACCTTCAGAAAGTAAAAGACCGCGAAGAGTTGGATAAACGTGTGCCGAGCATGCCTTGGTACGTGGAGAAATTCATCAACTACAAGCTGCCGGACCTCTCCCCCTCCTCGCTGCTTGAGTATGTGAGAGATTACGAGACTTTTTTTAACTGGCTGATGCGGGAGGGCTTGACGGAGGCGGGCAAGATGTCGGAGATTCCGATCGAGGTGCTGGAGCGGCTGAAGATGGACGAGATCGACAGCTTCCGCATGGAGCTCTCGACCCGGCGCGAGCATGCGAACACGCGGACGACGATCTCGCGCAAGCTCTCCTCCCTCCGCTCTCTGTTCCACTACCTGAGCCAGATTGCGGAGGATGACGACTACTATCCGCTGCTCAAGCGCAATGTGATGGCCAAGGTGTCGATCAAGCGCACGCACAAGCCCAAGGATACGGCTGCCAAGCTGGAGGGCAAGCTGCTCCAGGAGCAGGAGATCAGCGAGTTCATCGCCTACATAGCCGATTCCTATGCTGCGGACGTTGCGGACAACAAGCAGGCGCTGTACGCGCATGAGCTGAACCGGACGCGCGATGCATGCATCGTCAGTCTCGTGCTGAATTCGGGTCTTCGCGTCTCGGAGCTGGTGAACCTGAACATGGACGATCTCGATCTGAAAAAAAAGCTGGTGTACGTATACCGCAAGGGGAGCAACGACGATACGTTCAAGACGCCTGTCTTTTTCCGCCAGGATGCGCTCTCCGACCTCGAAGCGTACCTGCAGCAGCGCGAACTGCGCTATCGTGCGCCGAGACGGGAAAAAGCCCTCTTCCTCGCCTTGGCTAACGGCAAAAAAGAAGGCTCCCGCATGACAAAGCGGGCTGTCCAGGAGATGGTCATCAAGTATGCGAAGCGCTTCGGCAAGCCCTATCTCTCGGTCCACAAGCTGCGGCATTCGTTCGCAACCGACTACTATCTGTCCAACGATCTGTACAAGACGCAGGAACAGCTCGGGCATGCCTCGCCGGAGACGACGCAGATCTACGCGCATCTGACGGACAAGACGATGGAGGAAGCGATCGACCGGCGGAAAAACGAATCGTAATCGCAAGCAAGCCTTCCGATCAAAGGTCGTTTTGCAGCTTATCCGTGACGGCCTTCATCTTTTGCTCCATCGTGCCCCGCTTGTCCCTGCGGTCGTCGATCGTGATTGTAGTCGACACCCTCAAGGCGCCGTTCTCGAACGGCGTCTCATGCATTCGCCGCACGACGGCCAATACTTCGTCCAGCTCGCCCTCGATGATCGTGCTCATCGGCGTCAGCTGATGCTTGATCGTCTCTCCGGCCTGCGCCAGCACGCGCTCCACGGCCGCGACATACGCGCTCACGCTCGTCGATCCCGTGCCGAGCGGCACGATGGTCACTTGTACGATCGCCATGACGGCCACCTCCCCTTCCACATCTAATCAATCATTCGCAAATGTCCCCAAGCTCGCTCTGCATAATGCCTGTAGGCGCACGCTATTACGATCCAGGACGGCGAGTCCCGCGTCTGCCTCCTGCAGCTGCTGCCGGAGCACGTCCGCCTGATCTACGCCGCTCAAGTATCGCCCCAGGAAATGAACGAATACGTCCAGCCTGCGCAGCCGCATGAGCATGGGCAAGCTCTCGATCTCGGCTTCGCTCAAAGGCACGATCCCGCAGAACCCGCTTAGAAAAGCGGCGGCCGCGTCGAATGCGGTCTCGTCTTCGATCAGTCCCGCCAGCACGACGGCCGGCTCCATCGCCCGCAGCTCATGCGTGCAAAACTCAAAATCGAGAACGGCGACGATCCGCCCGGAGTCCGCGATGTCTGCGAGCAGATTGGAGTCGTTCACGTCGCCGTGAACGAGCTGATGCGGCAAGGCGCGCAGCGCCGGCAGCGACTCGCCGAACGCGCCGAGCGCGGCGCCGATGCGCGCCAGCGGATCGCGCAGATCGGCGAACGGCGCAGGCGGCTCGGCGCAGAACGAAGCGATGACCTGCTGCGGACAAGACGGATGCGTATGCTCCAGCTCATAGCATGGCAAATACGCGGGAGCGGCATCCGGCCGGATGTCCCGCAGCGCAGCCGACAGCCTGCCTACTGCCGCCCCGATCGCAGCGGCGGCGACGGGATCGCGTCCGTCGGGACGGATACCCTCCGTATAGCTGAACATGGCCGCATAGCGCCCCGATCCGTCGTCCAGCATCACATACGTCGCGCCATCCAAGGCCGCGATCGGCCGAGGGACGGCGAAGGGCAAGCCCGCGTCCGCCAGCTTGCGCAGCACATCGTGCTCGAACGCGATCTTGTCCGCATCCTTGTGCGTCTCGTAGACGCGAAGCACGCGCTTCACGCCGTCTTCGCTCTCCGCGATCCGCGTCGTATTGTTCCAGCCGCTCTCGCCCTGTGACACGCGCCAGCGCGCGTCCGGCTCGTAGCGGCTCAATAAAGCCTCGAAGCTCATCTTATCCCCCGATCTTCTTCACCGAACGTTCGATCGCAGCCTGCTCGGCGTCGGTGAACAGTCCCAGTCTCCAGAATGCCGCCCCGCCCAGACCGTACCGCTTGGCGAGCCCGAGCTTGTCGTCTACCGACGACTCGTTCTCCGCATTCAGATTGATGCCGAGCAGCAGCTTTTCCTTGGGCGCGCCCGCCGCGATCGCCAATCGTATCGCATCGTCGACCTTCGTGACGGACTGCGGATTTTTGTTCGCCGAATCAGCCTGTTCATAATCGTACGCCATAATGACCAGCTCGCTTGCCATCTTGGACAGTGCCGCATAGTCGTAGCCTTTGTATTCGCTGTTCAGCGGCGGCACCGCGAGCGCTACCTTGATGCCGTCCGGTCGTACCGCCTCGGACAGCTGCTTCACATACGCATTCAACACCGACTGCGCCATCTTCGGATCGTCATGCCAGCCGAGCCCCTCGAAGTCCAGCATGATGCCGCCGAAAGCATTGTCCTTGGCCAGCGCATGCAGACGTTCGATCGAGCTGTCACGCAGCGTCTTGTCGGTCAGCATCTTCATCAGCTGGCCTTTGCCGTCCTTGCCGAGCACGGTCAGATAGCTGCCGCCGCCGCTTGCGTTGACCTGCGCGACGATGCTCTCCGGCGTCACATCGCCCGCCGGCTTGGGCCAGTACCATCTCACGCCGGTCGCATCCGTCAGCGAGATCGCGCCGTCGTAGTCGACCTGCGTCCAACCGAACGCTACGTCGTTCAAGCCGGCCGCGAGCGGCAGTTGATCGTAGGCGGACACCGCGTAGAAGCCGAGCAGCCGCATCTCGCGCTGCGGCGAGGTGACGCGTACGGTCTTGGCGGGACCGTCCCAGACAACCTGAGCGCCGAATGCCTGGCTAAAAAACGCAAGCGGCACAAGCACGGAGCCGCCGGAATTGACCGGCGCGGCATTCAGGGCATATTTAACGCCATTAACAGTTGCGCTTTTCTGACCGAGCGTCAGCCTTACTTCGACGTTTTCCCCCGCTGCATTTTTGCCTTTGGCGACGACGGTCTTGGTGGCCGGCTGCCATACGGCGTTAACGCCGATCGCTTCGGCGAGCGACCTGAACGGCAGCAATATCGTGCCTTTACTATTAATCGGCGGTGCCGATACCGGCAGCTTGACGTCGTCGAGCACGATCGATACGGCCGGCGCGGTGGCGGCCGAGGCGCCCTCCGCCCCGACCGGCAGCAGCATGCATGCCGCCAATGCGGCCGGCAGCCATTTCTTGGTCTTGCTATACATGAGCGCAATCTCCTTTTCTTCCCGCTGAGTCTATCAATCTATTGATTAGACGCACAGGAGATTAAGGAGTTGCATAAAATTCCGCTAAATGGGAATGGGGCATGCAGCCTTGATACGAATCGTACCGCATCGTACGTATGCTGCGAGAGAAATAATCGCAATTAGTTTACATAATATTATTTATGATGCTTTTTATTATTCGGTCCATTCCGACCTCAATAATCCCATTTGGATGATATCGCAATATTGCCCGTGCCGGTACAGCTTCTGCCGCTGCCTGCCCTCCTCGACGAAGCCGCACTTGAGATAGCTGCGGTAGGCCCGTACGTTGAAGTCGTACACTTCAAGCTCGAGCCGATGCAGGTTAAGCTCATTGAAGGCGTAGCCGCACAGCAGCTTCATCGCCTCCGTCCCCAGCCCCCTGCCGCAGCGATCGGCTTGTCCGATCACAATGCCGATGCGGGCGAACCGATTTTTCCAATCGATCGTATCCAGCCCGATCTGCCCGATATACAGCTCCGTATCCGCCTCGGCGATGACGAAGCTCCTGCAATCCGGCCGCTGGTCCATCATATCGGCGAGGAAGCTCTCGGTCGATTCAAGACCGTGGGGATACAGGAAAATGTCCGATAAATACCCCGTAATCCCGCCGTCGTTCACCCACTGACGGATCGGGACGAGGTCCTCGTGGCGATATTCGCGCAGGCGCACCTGCGTACCGATAATATGAGGCATAAGATCGATCCCCCTTCTCAAAAGTTAGCCGGTGGTTAAAACGGTAAGCCAATCCTCGGGAAGCGACACGGCGCGGCGGCGGACCGACGCCAGATCGAAGGAAGCGATCAGCTCGTGCGGCGCCAGCTCGCCCGGCCGGTCGATCAGACCCGCCAGCCAGGCGAGATATCCGGCGAGCCGCTCCGGACGGACGCCATGCGCTTCGCGCAGCTCCGTCAGCGACACCGAGCCGTGGCGCTTGGACAGGCGGGCGCCATCCGCGCCCAGCAGCAGCGGCGAATGCGCGAACCGGGGCGGCGCTGCGCCCAGCGCCTCATACAGCGCCAGCTGTCTCGGCGTCGAATCCAGCAGATCCCACCCCCGCAGCACATCCGTGATTCCCATCTCGATATCGTCCGCGACGACGGCGAGCTGGTAGGCGACGATCCCGTCCGCGCGCATGACGACGAAGTCCCCGCCGCTGCCGCCCGCATATTCGAGCCGCCCCGCGATCCCGTCTTCGAATCGATACAACCTCGTCTCGTCCATCGCGAAGCGGAGCGACGGCGTCTTGCGCTGCGCGCGCGACTCCCGCTCGTCTGCCGACAGCTGCCGGCAGGTGCCGGGATAGGCCGGCCCCTCCGAATCGAGGCCGTGCGGCGCCTGGGCGGCCGCTTGCAGGTCCGCACGGCTGCAATAGCAAGGATAGAGCCGTCCCTGTCTGCGCAGCTCGTCCAGCGTCCGCTCGTACAGGCCGCCGCGCCGGCTCTGCTCGTATGGCGCATGGGGACCGCCGATATCGGGTCCCTCGTCCCAATCGAGGCCCAGCCAGCGCAGCTCCGACAGCGCCAGGCCGGCCAGCTCGGGCTTGCTCCGCTGCCGGTCCAGGTCCTCGATCCGCAGGATCATCTCCCCGCCCAGCGCGCGAATCTGCAGCCAGGCGAGCAGCGCCGTCAAGGCATTGCCCAGATGCAGCCTGCCCGACGGCGTCGGCGCGAACCGACCGCGTGTCCTCTTCCCCTCCGGTGACATCGCCGCCTCCCCTTTCCGCACGGATTCATCTTGTTGCATAATAGGATTCATATTGAGTTCACATAGGCCGCGCATGATAACACTATCAGCTTGCAAGGCTTCGACTCTAACTCCTCATTCAAAGGTGGCCGATACAAAATGGCGCGCATACTTATTGTAGACGATGATCCGAATATCCGCGAGCTGCTCGGGCATTTCCTCAACCGCGAAGGCTTCGAGACGCAAGAAGCGGGCGACGGGAAAGAAGCGCTGGCGGTGCTCGACGAAGCGCAGTTCGATCTGGTCATTCTCGATATCATGATGCCCAATATGGACGGCTGGGCGCTGTGCAAGGAATTGCGCAGCAGCTACGAGCTGCCCGTCCTCATGCTGACGGCGATGGGCGAGACGGCGCAGAAGGTCAAGGGATTCGAGCTCGGCACGGACGACTATATGGTCAAGCCGTTCGAGCCGGCCGAGCTGGTCGTGCGGGTCAAGGCGCTGCTGCGCAGATACAAGATCGCGGTCTCGCATCAGATCCAGATCGGCCGCGTGCAGATGAACCGGCAGACGTTCGAGCTGCTGCTGGACGATCAGCCGCACACGCTCCCGCTCAAGGAGTTCGAGCTGCTGTTCAAGCTGGCGAGCCATCCCGGACAGACATTCTCCCGCGATCAGATCATCGAGCAGATCTGGGGCTTCGACTACGAGGGGGACGAGCGCACGGTCGACGTGCATATCCGCAGGCTGCGGGAGCGATTCCCGGACGAATGCGGCTTCCGCATCACGACGATCCGGGGGCTCGGCTACCGGCTGGAGGTGCTGTCTTGAACAGAGGCGGCTATCGATTGGAGGTGCTGTCGTGAATAGAGGCGGGTCGCGGCTGTCCGTCGCCTGGCGCGCATTCCTGAAGCGTCACAAGGAATACGGCGAGATGCACAAAAGGTTCGAATCGCGCATGCACGAGCAGCGCAGACAGGAAGCGCTCGCCGCCGGCGGCTGGCGTGCACGCTTCGAGATGCTGCCTAACTTTTTGCAGCATCTGTTCGGGATCGCAGCATTCCTGCTCGGGTACTCCTTGCTCTGGACGATTGCGCATTTCATGCTCAAGGGTGTCGCGCTACTCCTCCCCATGCCGGGTACGCTGCGCGAATATTTGACGGTCGTCTGCACCTTTTTCCTGCTGGGCCTGCTGATTATGGCGGTGCGGTACCTGTTCCAGCCCGAGGCGAACGCCATGAAGCTCGTCAACTCGCTGACCGACGCGATGGCGCGGATGGGCAAAGGCGACTTCAACGTCAATGTAGAGGTGAATCCCCGGTATGCGGGACAATATTACGAGGTCGTCAAAAACTTCAAGCAGATGGCAGCCGATCTCGGTCAGATCGAGGATATGCGCCAGCAGTTCGTCGCCAACGTCTCGCATGAGATCCAGTCGCCGCTGACCTCGATCAAAGGCTTCGCGCAGGCGCTCAAGTCGGATCGGCTGGCGGATACGCAGCGCCTGCACTATCTCGATATTATCGAAGCCGAGAGCGACCGGCTGTCCCGGCTCGGAGACAATCTGCTCAAGCTGACGACGCTCGAATCCAAGCGCCCGCCCTACCATCCTCGCCCCTACCGTCTGGACAAGCAGCTGCGCCAGGTCGTGCTGGCTTCGGAGCCCCAGTGGCAGGCCAAGCGTCTGGAGCTCGATATTCGGCTCGCCGAGTGCGAGCTTGAAGGCGACGAGGAGCAGCTGCGCCAAGTATGGGTCAATCTGCTGCACAACGCCATCAAGTTCACGCCGGAGGGGGGCGCGCTCGGCATCACACTGACGGCGACGGGCGCCAGCGCGATCGTCCATATCGAGGACACCGGACCGGGAGTCCCGCCCGAGCATCTGCCGCGGCTGTTCGAGCGCTTCTACAAGGTGGACAAATCGCGCAACCGCGCCGCCGGCGGCAGCGGGCTCGGACTCTCGATCGTCCAGCGGATCGTGCAGATGCACGGCGGCGAAGTCGCGATCGCGAACAGGCTCGTGACCGGCACGCGCGTGACCGTCGAGCTGCCGCTCTCACAAGGGTAGCTTCGCGATCAACGGTCTGTACAACAAAAGAACCGTCAGGGAAAAAACTTTCCCTGCGGTTCTTTTGTTGTGTGTCCAGAGCGAGTTAAGTGCAATATGATCTTTGAGATGCTGCATGATACATGTATCTTCCGATTCCCGACAGGGTGATATAACGCTAGTTTAGCATACGATCCCGAGAGCTCTATGGGCGATCTGCACAGTATAGCTGTTAAAAAAAGCTGCCGTCGCGAACGCGACAGGCAGCTTGTATTCGTAGTGCGGCGCTCGCCGATCAGAGCTTGAACTTGCTGACGGCCTGCTTCAATTCAGTGGCCACGCCCGCCAGCGTGCCGGCCGAGGAAGCCAGCTCCTCGCTGAACGCCAGCTGCTCCTCGGCAGAGGCGGCTGCCTCCTGGGTCATCGAAGCGGTCTTCGACGCCATATGGCCGATGCTGGATACGGAGGCCGATACCTCCTCGGAGCTGGCGGCCAGCTGCTCGGCTGCGGCAGCCGCCTCCTGCACCCGCGACGACACCTCGTACGAGGCGGACGCGATCTGAGTGAACGCGGCTTCGGCCTCGCCGACGGCCTGGCTGCCCGCCTGCACCTCGTCGATGCTCGAGCGCATCAGCCCGGACATCGCCTCGACCTGCTCGCGCACCTCCGTGATGAGCGCGTAGACGTTGCCGACGGAGTCGTTGGTCTGCGTCGCGAGCTTGCGCACCTCGCCGGCGACGACTGCGAAGCCAGCGCCGTGCTCGCCCGCCCGGGCCGCCTCGATCGCCGCGTTAAGCGCCAGCAGGTTCGTCCGGGTCGCGATCTCTCCGATGATGGCGGTCACCTCGCCGATCTGATGCGACTTGGCCACGAGATCGGAGATTTGTCGGCCGGCCTGTCCCATCGTCGTCTCGAGCGCATTCATGCGCTCGGACAGATGACGGATGCGCTGCGTTCCCGTAGAGGCTGCGGACGACGCGCCGGCTGACAGCTCCGCCACCTCCGACGTCGTCTCCGCAATCCGCCCTACCCCTTCCGCCATCTCCTCCATCACCCTGTCGCACTCGGCCGCGGACTTCGCCTGACTTTCCGAATTCGAGGCGACCAGGGACACTGACTCTGCGATCCGGTTGGCCGCACCGCTGTTCTGATCGGAGCCCTCGGACAGCTGATTGGCCGAGAGCGAGAGCACCGTGGCGCTCTGCTGCATATGCTGCACGGATTGCCGCAGCCCGGCGAGCGTATCGTTCAGCTTGACGATCAGCGTCCCGAATTCGTCGCTTCGACCGGAAGTCAGCGGTGCGAAGGACAAGTCTCCGGCAGCGACTTTGCTGAGCGCG
Organism: Cohnella sp. 56; assembly: GCF_037963805.1. Lineage (NCBI taxonomy): Bacteria > Bacillati > Bacillota > Bacilli > Caryophanales > Paenibacillaceae > Cohnella > Cohnella sp. 56. The sequence continues at coordinate 66,496 of NZ_JAZDQE010000004.1, forward strand.
TCGGTCGTCTGCTTGAGCGGCCTGATAATGTTGCGAATGAGCAGCCACGCCAGCGCGGCGGCCAGCAGCAAAATAGCGAGCCCGATATAAAAGACGAACGAGGCGCTGCTATGAAACAGGTCTTTGCTGTCTTTTACATTTTTTTGCGCTTCAGTATGGTTAAATTCGATCATTTGATCCACGTTTTTGTCGAGCACGGCAAAGGCTTCCGTAGACTTCTTCGTCGTCTGGGCATCGCTTGTCTGCGTGGCGGAGGCGAAGCTCGCTTTGAACGTGCTCCAGGACTTGGACAGTTGATCGTACAGCACCCGATCATCGTCGTTAACGATCGTGGCTGCGTAAGTATTTATGGTCGTATCGATCCGCGGAAATACTTCCGCGATTTGACCGGTCGTTTTTTTCTTCTCCGTTGCGTCTGCGGTCAGGAGCGATTGGTAATACAAATTCGTAATTTGCTGAAGATCGATTTTGATCTTGCTCATCGATTCCACGCCGACGAGCCAATCCTCTCCGATCTCCTGCGTCTGCTTGTTCATGCGGTCCATGTTGACCAGGCTCATGAATCCGAGTCCCGCGAATGCGATTATAATCGCGCTGAACGCACCTACTAGCTTTTTGCCGACTGTCCATCTCATCTGCTGTGCGCCTCCTGCCGTCATGTCCGGCGTCGAAAATATAAGGTTTCCCTTATCATATCGGCAAGGAATGAACATTCGCTTAACAACTATCTCGAAATGAGTCGGTTTATGATGAATAATGAGTTTTTATGTCGAATACTGTTTTTTATGTTGATTTATTTGCAAATAAATATGCCCCGGTTTCATCCGATCGATGAAACGAGGCACCGAATGTTAAGCGAATGTTAGATGCAGCTTGTACAAAAGATTTTCTTGGAGCTGAATGCTGTATGCTAGTTAACAACTTTTAGTATCAGGGTTTACTTAGCCGGCCATTCGGCGCACGCGCCGCGGCGACGATCGCATCGCAATATCGTGCGCCTCATGTGAACGTGGTGCAGTTCCACCGGCAGAATCCGGCGCTTCAGTCGATCCACTGCTCACGACCATGCCACAGGCGATTAAGTGTGAATAACAGAACAGCGACAGAACGGCTCCTCGGACCTAATTCACATATTTTATGCTTTGTTTAATGATTAACAGTCAAAATTTCTTCTCCAAGATTATTGTAAAATATTATTTTAAAGTTCGGATTTGGATTCCATATTCTTTCATCAAGCACGACAAGATTATTCTCCTCTTTATATTCAAGTTCGTGATCCGTTCCTATGCTGTCAAGAATAACCTTATAGCTTTTTATATTCTTTGCGATTTCTATATTTTTGATAATAATGCCGACAGAACCTTTTTCCAATCCTCCAATAACGAAACTTTTATTTGGTTCTCCAACAAAATATTCGAAGTCTCCCTTGTTTCTAAATACATAAATAGTATTTTCCCCAGAAAAGATATACGACTTATCTTTAAGAGCCACTATTTTCGGATTTATTATTTGCTTCTCCTTAATAAATTGTTCAACATTGTAATCTTTGTCATTTTTAGATGAGCATCCTTGACTTAAAGCTACGACCAACAAAAGAAAAATAACTAAAAACAAACTGCGCTTTTTCTCCATATTAACAGACCCCTTATATATTTTACTTATATTGCAAACTCTGAACATGCTGATTATACTCGCGATTATGCGAGTGCAAGCAACCCACCTTCAGAATCAGTATATCCTTGGACCGCTCAACATAAGAGTCAAAACGCTGGTCTTGCATTTGATATTAACCTAAAGTCGGCATCGAACAACAAAGATTATACAACTACAACTCATAGAGGATATATGGCATTCAGAGTTTTCTAAGAACAATTCCACGGCACTTTCTACAAACGCTTATGGTCACTATTCTCACCTGTGGAATACGATTTCTAGAAACCCCATTGTTAGAGCCCTACAAAACCTAAGGTTTTGTAGGGCTCTTTTGTAGAGTTCAAACACAATCTCTGGCGTTTCGCATCTGACCAGCTTCGCGGCTGTGTCATACTTGGAATCTGTCAGGCGGATGTGCTGCCAGCAGGATCGGTACTGGCCGCTGGTTCTGTAGCGACATGAACATGCCAGAATATACAAGTTGAACATACTGGAGTTAGATCTGAGGCACAAACTCGGTAGCTTATAACTCACTGGCGGGCGGGCCGCCTTCATGACGGGGATAGGTAGCTGTTCACGCTTGGCGACTGACGCCGATGTCATCCGTGTAACGACATGAATAAACATGAAATGAAAAAAAAGGACAGCTACTTATACATCAGCTGTCCTGTTGCATTAAGCTAACTTCTTCCGTTGCTAGTACGCTACGAACGCTGCAGCTTCATGAAGCGGCCGTAAGCTTGCTCCCATGCTTCGGCCTCGCTCGGCGCATACGCATCCACCGGAAACGAAGCCGCCACGAGCCGTCTCGCCTCCGCCAGATCCTCGCAGGCGCCCTGCGCGATGAACTGCATGAGCAGATTGCCGATCGCGCTCGCCTCCGCAGGTCCGGCCCATACGGGACGCCCGATCGCACTGGCGGACAAGCGGCACAGCAGACGGTTCTGGATGCCGCCGCCGACCATGTGCAGGCCGCCGAACCGGCGTCCCGTCAGCCGCTCCGCCTGCTCCAGCGCCTGCCGGTAGCGCAGCGCCAGGCTCTCGAGGATGCAGCGGACGAGCTCGCCCTTCGTACCCGGCTCCGGCTGCCCCGTCTCCCTGCAATAAGCGCGGATCTTGTCCGTCATGCCGGACGGCGCATAAAATCTGGCGTCGTCGGGATCGATGAAGCTGCGCAGCGGCGCGGCAGCCTCGGCCAGTCCGACCAGCTCCGCATGCGAATGCGGCTCTCCGGCTTCCTCCCACTCCCGCTTGCACTCTTGCAGTATCCATAGTCCCATAATGTTTTTGAGCAGCTGATAGGTGCCGTCCACGCCGCCTTCATTGGAAAAGGAGAGGGCCAGCGTCTCCGGCGCCAGCACCGGCTCCGCAAGCTCGGTGCCGAGCAGCGACCAGGTGCCGCAGACGAGATAGGCGAACGGCTCGCCCGCAGCCGGCACGGCCGCGATCGCGGACGCCGTGTCGTGCGAGCCCACGGCAACCGTCTCCAGCGACGGCACCCGCAGCTCCTCCAGCACTTCGTCCGATAGTCTGCCGATCCGCGTACCGGGCGCGACCGGCTCCAGGAACATCCCCTCCGGTATGCCGAGCTCCCGCATGAGCGGCTTGTTCCAGGTGCGCGTCCGCGGATCGAACAGCTGCGTCGTCGTCGCCATCGTGAATTCGCAAGTAGGAATGCCGGTGAGCAGGTAGCTCAGCAGATCCGGCGTCAGCAGCAGCGTCCTCGCGGCGGCGAGCTTGGGCGAGCGGGCCTTGCTCATCGCATACAGCTGATAGATCGTATTGAACGGCATGAACTGCAGCCCGCTGGCCGCGAACAGCGCATCTGCGCCGAAGCGGCCGGCCAGCTCCTCGATCAGCCCCTCGGTCTGCGGGTCGCGGTAGTGATACGGATTGCCCAGCAGCTCGCCGTTGTCGTCGATCAGCCCGAAGTCGACGCCCCAGGTGTCGATGCCGAGCGTGGCCGGCGCATAGCCCGCCTGGAACGTCTTGCGGATGCCCCGCTTGATATCCTGGAGCAGCCGCAGGATGTCCCAGTGCAGATGCTTGCCGACGCGGACCGCGTCATTGTCGAAGCGGTGCATCTCCGCCACATACAGCTGACGGCGGCCGTCCGGCGTCTCCTTCAGCTCGCCGACATAGGCGCGGCCGGAGCTCGCCCCCATGTCGAAGGCCAGCGCGGAAGCTGCGGTACGTCCGCCCGGCGCGGCTAGTTTCTCGCTCATCGCTGTCAGCCTCCGCTTATTTCATTTTTTGCAGCAGCTCGATCCGGTACGCCTCGCTCTCGAGCGATGCGATCTCCTTGTACTCCGCGTCCGTCAGCGCCTTGGGCGGCTTGATCGCGCTCGCGATAAGCCAGATCTTGGCGCTCTCCTCGACGACCTCGGTGCGGTAATACGCTTCGCGGAGATTGCGGCCGGTCGTGACGAGCCCGTGATTGCCGAGCAGGATCGTGCTGTAGTCGTTCACTTTGGCGACGACGGCGTCGGCGAGCCGGTCGGTCGTCGGCAGCACGTACGGCACATACGTCGTCGTGCCGACGAGCGCGGCCTGGTCCGGGAACATGACCGGCAGCTCCTCGGCGACGAGCGTGAAGGCGATGCAGTAAGGCGGGTGCGTGTGGACGATCGCGCCGATCGCAGGGTTCGCCCGGTAGGCGTACAGATGCATGAGCACCTCGGACGAAGGCCGAAGACCGATATCGGCGATCTCGCCGCTCTCGATGTCGACCTCGACCCATTGCTCGGGCTCGATCTCGTCGAGCGCGAAGCCGCTCGGGGACAGATACATCTTGCCCTCGTGGCGCGCGCTCAGATTGCCGCCGGGACCGACGACCAGCTTGTTGGACACGGTCTTGCGGGCATACTTGCACAGTTCATGGCGAATATCGGTAGCGCTCATGCGCGGATGACCTCCATCGGGATCGCGCGTCCGGGGCTTGGTGCGGCCCGCGCTATGCGGCGCCCCGGATGCAGCTCCTTCTTATTTGTACAACGGTCCGAAGTTGGCGCAGGCTCTGAAGTCTGCGGCCTCGATGCCGTCCGTGCCGAACAGTCCCCAGGCCCGCGGGCGGAAGACGCGCGCCTCGTCGACATTGTGCATGCTGACCGGGATGCGCAGCATCGAAGCGAGCGTGATCAGATCGGCGCCGATGTGGCCGTAGCTGATCGAGCCGTGGTTCGCGCCCCAGTTGTCCATGACGTCGTAGACGGTGCGGAACGCGCCCTTGCCCGTGACGATCGGCGCGAACCACGTCGTCGGCCAGGTCGGGTCGGTGCGCTTGTCGAGCGCGTCGTGCACGTCGGCCGGCAGGTCGACCGAATAGCCTTCGGCGATCTGCAGCGTCGGGCCGATGCCCTTGACGTAGTTCAGGCGGGACATCGTCATCGGCATGCCGCCGCGCGTCAGGAAGTCGGACGAGTAGCCGCCCCCACGGAAGTATTCGGCCGACGCCGGGCGCCAGCTCGTGGCGTCCAGACATTTTTGCGCCTCGTCCTCCGTGATCTCCCAGTGCGGCTTCATGGCCGGCTGGCCGTCCTTCGACTGCTCGCCGGTGCCGTCCATCGTCGCGGAGCCGGAGTTGATCAAGTGAAGCAAGCCGCCTGCGGCCGCGCCGGTGAGCTTGTGACCGGTAACCCGCTCGACCGAATCCGCTCCCCAGTAGGTGCGCACGTCCGCGAAGATCTGCGCCGTGTTGGTGAGCAGATAGCCCATCAGCATCGGAATGCCGTTCAGGCTGTCGTTCTCCGTGGCGACGATGTACGGGCTGCGGATGCCGTTCCAGTCGAACGAGGAGTTGAGCATCGTCTCGAGGAAGTCGCCGTTCGGGAAATGATCCGTCCACGCGCGCTGTCCCTGGAAGCCGGACACGATCGCGTTGTGCCCCATCGCCTCTTCGCCGAAGCCGAGCTCCGCGAGGCGCGGATTGCCGATCATCAGATCGCGGGCGATCTGCGTCATCTTCACGACGGTCTCCCAGTCCTTGTCCTTGTCCTCGCGGCTCTTTTGCAGATGCGCCGGGTTGTTGTCCGGGCCTTCCTTGCAATTTTCCTTCACCCAGGCGAGCGCCCGCTCGAACTCCGCCGGATCATAGATGTCTTCCTCGATGCGGCGCACGAACTCGGACATGTCCACATACTCCGTGCGCATGCCGAGATATTCCTGGAACAGTCCGTCGTTGACGATCGAGCCCGCGATGCCCATCGACACCGAGCCCATCGACAGGTACGACTTGCCGCGCATGATCGCGACGGCAAGACCGGCGCGGGCGAAGCCGATCAGCTTCTCGCGCACGTCCTCGGGCACGGTCGTGTCGCCCGAATCCTGCACCTGTTCGCCGTAGATGCCGAACGCCGGCAGTCCCTTTTGCGCATAGCCCGACAGCACGGCCGCGAGATACACGGCGCCCGGACGCTCGGTGCCGTTGAAGCCCCATACCGCCTTCGGCAGCGTCGGGTCCATGTCCATCGTCTCGGTGCCGTAGCACCAGCAAGGCGTGACCGTGAGCGAGACGCCGACGCCGGCCTTCGCGAACTTGTCGGCCGATGCTGCCGCTTCGGCGACGCCGCCGATGCATGTATCGGAGATGACGCACTCGACCGGCTCGCCGTTCGGATAACGCAGCGTGCTGCTGAGCAGCTCGGCCACGGCCTTGGCCATGTTCATCGTCTGATCCTCGAGCGATTCGCGAACCCCCTTGCGTCTGCCGTCGATCGTCGGCCGGATGCCGATCTTGGGGAAGCCGCCGCGGAATCTGTAGGCGCTATCTGTCATGAATGAATCCTCCTTGAAAGCGATTGATATGTTACCGATAACTCTAACTTAGCAACGAAACGTCTTGCTGTCAATCCGTTGTTTTTGTAAGATATACATTATAGATATGGCGTTGCTACGAAAGGGCTGGACGGGATGGTCACGATTTACGATATCGCGGCGAAGGCCGGCGTCTCTGCGATGACAGTATCCAGAGTTATCAATAACACCGGCAGAATCAGCGACAAGACCCGTACCAAGGTGAAGCGGGTGATGGACGAGCTCGGCTATGTGCCCAACCAGATGGCGCGCAGTCTCGTGCTGCAGCAGACCCACCTGCTGTTTCTCATGATTACCGACATTACGAATCCTTTTTATACGACGCTGGCGCGGGGAGCCGAGGATGCTGCGCAGAAGCATGGCTACCGGTTGCTGTTCGGCAATACGGATGAGAATCTGGACAAGGAAAAGGATTATATCGACACGATCTTAAAGACGCGCGCGGACGGGGTGCTGTTCGCACCCGCAGGCGACGCTTCGCTCCCTCATCTGGAAATGCTGCGCAAACACGGCGTGCCGTTCGTCCTGCTCGACCGCGAGGTGCCGGGCATCGACAGCGACGTCGTGCTCGGGGACAGCAAGGAAGGCGCGCGGCGGCTCGTGAAGCAGCTCGTCGACGGCGGCCACCGGCGGATCGCCCTGCTTAACGGCTCGCGGACGATCTCCAGCGCCAGAGAACGGCTCGAGGGCTACCGCGAGGCGCTCAAGCTGAACGATCTGCCGTTCGACGAGCAGCTCGTGCTGGAGGCCAGCTTCGGCCCGCGCAGCGACCTGTCCGAGATCGATGCCTGGCTCACGCGCATGGACCCGCCGCCCACCGCCTTCGTCGCGGGCAACAACGTGCTCGCCGTCGAGCTGATGCGCTCGCTGCGCGCACGCGGACTGCGCGTGCCCGAGGATACCTCGCTCGTCTGCTTCGACGAGCTGGCCTCCTACGCGGAGATCGATCCGTTCCTCACCGTGATCGCCCAGCAGGCGTATCAGTTCGGGCATCTGGGCATGCAGATGCTGCTCGACCGCATCCAATCCCGCGGCGAAGCGTCCGCCTGGCGCAAGGTCGTGCTCCCGGCCGAGCTCATCGTGCGGCGGTCGGTGCGGCAGCTGTGAGCGGCAAAAAGGACAGGCGAGGAGAAAAAAGGACCGCCAGGGAAAAGCTGCTCCCTAAGAGTCAATTTCATAATTAATCATAGCAGTAGCTTAAGAGGGCAGAAAACGAGGAAATCTCTTTTTTGCACAAATTTTAAGAGGCTTGCTTTTGGCTTTGGCTGTTTTTCCTGTCGACTGCAAATCGGCATAATGTATAGCTTAATACGCTTAGCGCTGCATCGACCTCAGCACGTTTTCCTCGATGCTCAGAACGACCCAGGCCATAATATTCTTTTAAGTAAGCAAAAATACGTTCAACCGCGGTTCGTTGGTCATAGGTTTCCTCGTAGCTTTGGCTCGCTCGCGCAGGCACAGTAAACCGTCTTAGATCCTGTCCCACTTTAATCTTTTTTATTTTCTGGCATTGGTCCTTACTCGGCAGCGGGCAGGTTGCACATTCCTTCGGACGGGTAAACTTTAATCGCTTATACTGGGCGTCGAAGCTGTCATACACGAAGGCGTGCCCCTTTTCGCAGATCGGACTGAACTGCTCGTTATATCCTTCGGGCGGCTTATCGCTGCGTTCGTTGAAATCAATTAGCGGCCAAGCATTCATTTCCCGTACTTGTTTGTAAACGGCCATAAAATCATAGCCCGCGTCTGCGAGCACATGCCGGACAGACCAGTTTGGAAGATCTCCGGTAAACTTCTTCAGCAAAGGAATCGCTATTCGTCCATCGCTGACATGCGCGGAGCTGAAGAGAGCCGACACCAGGTACTGGCTTTTGCTGTCTGCCAGCGCGTGGAGCTTGTAGCCGTACCACCACTTCTGCTTTCCGTCGCTGCCCGTTTTGCTCGAAGAGCTCGGATCCTTAGGGATGTGCGGTTGCAGATCTTCAAAAGGGAGCGGCAGCATTTCTTCGATTTTTCGCTCAAACAAGGGCAATGAGGCTTCCCATGCGGCTCTCTCCTGCCGCCGCCGCTCCATGTCTTCCGCTTTTGGACGCCCTCGCTTGTATTGTTTTCTAGGATCAGCTACCGGCGATGGCGCAGGCACGCTAACCGCCGCCTCCGTGATGAGCGCAGGGTGCGGCGTATCAGGTGCGGCTGTTTTGGCCTTTTTTCGAGCGGGGCTGTTTTCGTCCGCTTCGATATGAGAGGAGTCCATGCAGAGAATGTCACCGGAAATAAAACCGGCAGCGTACGCTCGCCGAATCATTTGCTCATGCAACGTCCAAAGCACGCCACTATCCGCCAACTTGGTGTATAGTCGTGAAAATGACGCTTCGCTTGGCAAGGCATCGGAGCCTCGAAAACGGCATGTCATTCGAAACTCCACACTACTCTTTAAACGTCGGAGCATATCCTTAGTGGTCGGGATGCGTTCTATTTTTGAAATCAGCAGCGCATAAATCATGGCCGCCGTATTCAACTCTTCCGGACGCCCCCGATGTGTTTGTTTATTTACCACACGCAGGGCAGGGGCCAAGTCCAGTTCGCTAAAAATCAGTCCATACTTGTCATCGGGAGACATTTCCATCAATTCTTGCAGGGAAAACAGCTCTTCTTGGCGAATCGAATACAACAGAGTACCTCCTTTGTTGAGAGTGTGGTGTGGTAACCTTTCACTTCTACAACTTGGGTAGGTACTCCTTTTTTTGTGCCTGAAAGCCTTAGTGCCATATGGCTTTATAATTATGAAATTGACTCCCTAACAGTCCTTTTGTTCACATACTTTGTTGGCCTACTCCTGCAACCGCGCTTTCCGCGCTTACAGCTCAGTCCGCCGCTCTCGTCCCTCCTGCAACGTTGCTTTCCGCGCTTACAAAGCACCATCGCTCCTGCAACCGCGCTTTCCGCGCTTACAGCTCGGTCCGCCGCTCTCGTCTCTCCAGTAACGTTGCTTTCCGCGCTTACAAAGCACCATCGCTCCTGCAACCGCGCTTTCCGAGCTTACACCTCGGCCCGCCGCTCTCGTCCCTCCTGCAACGTTGCTTTCCGCGCTTACAAAGCACCATCGCTCCTGCAACCGCGCTTTCCGCGCTTACAGCTCAGTCCGCCGCTCTCGTCCCTCCTGCAACGTTGCTTTCCGCGCTTACAAAACACCATCGCTCCTGCAACCGCGCTTTCCGAGCTTACAGCGTGTGCGCGCCGATCCTCTCATCGCCTGTATATACGCGCCTCCGCCTCTAATCCCGCGCCCCCGGGCGCCTCGACCTGCGCCACCACAGCGCACCGGCCGCGACCGCGACTGCGGCGATCAAGAGAGACCACAGCCAATCCAGCTTCTCCATCGATGAACGCATGCCGTCCATCTTGCTGCCTGGATTGCGACCGTGGTATACGGCCTTGACGAACTTGCCCCCGCCGGTGTCCGCCGCGATCGCCTCCTGGACGTCGATGCCGAGAATGCCGCGATATTCGGAGTCTTTGGGCAGGGCGTTCGAATAGTTGCCCTTGTAGCTGCCTTCGACGTCGGTATACATGGACACCTTGCCGATCTTCAAGCCGATCCGGTCGGCGGGCACCGTCTCGTCGGTCAGCTTGTAGACGTTGTCGTTGTAGACGACGAAGCCGAACGCCCAGCTCGCATAGACGCTTGCGGTCGGCAGGAGCAGCATGAGCGCGGCGAGCACCGCCAGCAGTATTCGTTTCATCATTGGAGCTCCTTCGGATCCTATGGATAAATGAGGAAATTCGACTTGTTTCTTATTTTATATCATATTCCGCCGGTCGAACAGCCCCGTACAGCCCTGTACAGCCCCGTACAACTGTGCGCCGCCCGCCGCCCGCCGCCCGCCGTCAGAACAACAGATCCAGCAGCGTGCCGAGCCCGCCCGGCTTCTTGCCGAGCAGAACCGCCGGATCGAACACCTCCACATAGCCGCATCGCTCGCAGGATACGAACAAATAATGATTGTGCTGGACATCGAGCAGCTTGCTGAGCCCCGCGCCGGTCATGGCCACCTCTCTGGCCAAGCCGCCCTGATGGTTGCACTTGGCGCAGACGAAGCGGTCCTCGAGCGCCACGATCAGCTCGCGCATGCCGGCCGCATCGCCGGCCTCGAGCGCCTCTCCGCTGGCCGCCGCCGAGCCCGCTGCGCCGGTCCCGCCCTCTTCGAAGTCTTCGTCCGTCACTTCGTACAGCTTGCGCTTGCAGCTCGGGCACCGGCCGCCCGCACGTTCGAGCTCGGCCCCGCAATATGGGCATTCCATACCTGGTTCACGCTCCTCCTGTGAATGTCACCGACAGATGCACGATCTCGCTGCGACTCGCCAGACGGACAGGCGGCCCCCAGGTGCCGAAGCCCGAGGAGACGACCGCATGCAGTTTTCCTTTGCGCAAATAACCCCAGTCGAGCTCGAAAATGCGGCGGGTGATCCAGTGATTGGGGGCGAACTGCCCCCGATGCGTATGACCGGACACGAGAATGTCGACGCCCGCCTCGGCCGCCACCGCATAGCCGTACGGCTGGTGATCCATCAGCACGATCGGCAGCGCGCGGTCGAGGCCCGCGAGCAGCTCGGCGACCGGCTTGCGGCCCTCCGGGTCCATCGCCTCCGCCGACTTGTCCTTGCGGCCGACGACCTGGACGATGCCGCCCGGCGTCGCCCACTCGTCCCGCAGGACGGGAATGCCGAGCGCCGCCATGCGGCCGACGTATTCCTCGATATGGCCGCCGTAGTATTCATGATTGCCGAGGACGGCGTAGACGCCGAGCGGCGCCGACAGCTGCCCCAGCTTGTCGCCCATCTTGTTGCGCACGAACGGCTCGATCACATCGTCGAGCACGTCGCCGGCCAGCAGGATGAGGTCCGGCTTGATGTCCGCCACGCGCGGCAGCAGCCGGTCCAGATGCCGATTGCCGACGATATTGCCCAGATGCAGGTCGGATACGAGCACGATGTCCAGCCGGCGCCTGCCTCCCGCAGCCTTGGCGACGTCGATGTCGTAGCGGCGCACGATCGGCGTCCAGGCGTTCCAGGTGCCCCAAGCGAAGCACGCCAGGAGCAGGACGGCGACGACGAAGCCGGTCGCTTCTACCGTCATTTTATACGGTGCGCCGTTCGCATAGCACAGCCATACGACGAGATCGGCCACCGGCAGCAGCAGCACGGCGTATTCGAACAGGCCGATATAATAGGCGCCGAATACTTTGAGGCCGCGGCCCACGGGCGCCGGGAGGAACTTCAGGCGCCCGACCAAGTAGCCGAGCGCGGCGAGCGCGAGCGGTATCCACAGCGCCCAGGCCGGGTAGCCGGGCAGCCAGCTATCCAGCCATACGATCGCGTTCCAGCCGACAAACGCATTGAGGCCGAGATATACGGCCACGATCACGACGACGGTAGCGATGCCTCTTAATCCCCCGCGTCTCATCGGACCGCCTCCCCCGCCGCTTGCGTCTCCTCGACGAGCGCCGTGGGCGCCGAGGCGTACAACAGCTTAAGCCGGTGCAGCGCCCGCGTGCAGCCCACGTAGAGCAGCTTCGCATCCGCCGCCGGATAGTTCGTCTCGTCCGCGTCGGGAATCAGAACCGCGTCGAACTCGAGACCTTTGGACAGGTACACCGGCGCGACCGTGACGCCTCCTTCGTACCGCTGCTGCTTGGCTTCGAGCAGCGAGGCCTGAATGCCGCGCGCGGTCAGACCCTCATGGATGCGCGCGCATGCCTGCGCCGTCCTGGCCAGTACGGCGATGCTCTGCAGCTCGCTCTCCTCGCGCCATGCCGACACGATCCCGGCGATCGTGTCCGCATCCTCCGCCAAGCCGATGCGCGCGACCTCCACCGGCTGCCCGCTGCGGAACACCGGCCGCGCCGGCTTGACGCCTCCGCCCATCCCCCGCAAGATCCGATTGGCGAACTCGATGATCTCCAGCGTCGACCGGTAGCTGCGGTCCAGCTCGTAGTAGGCCGTCTCCGCTGCGGGGAACAGCCCGCGCAGCTCCGCCCAGTCCGTGATGCCGGCGTAGTCGTGGATGCCCTGCTGCAGATCGCCGAGCACCGTCATCGAGGTGAGGCGTTGATGCTGCCGCAGCACCTGCAGCTGGGCCGGCGAATAATCCTGCGCTTCGTCGACGACGATATGATCGTAGGCGGGGGTGCGCGATCCGTGCAGCCTGAGATGAATATGCACGAGTGCGGCCAGGTCCTCGCGGCCGAATTCGGGCTGCGCCTTGGCTTTGCCCGTACGCTTCTTGACGCCGCCTCCCTGCGCGGATGCGGCTGCCGCGCCCGCTCCGGATGCCGAAGCAGCCGCATCGCAGGCCACATAGAACGAGGACGCCGTATGCTGCGGCAGCTTCGCGGCATACGCCTTGAATCTGGCGTTTGCCTTCTTGCGGACCTCCGATTCGCTCCAGCGAGCCTTGCCGATCTCGATCTCCATCCAGCGCCTGATCCGGCCGAGCAGCCGCTCCCGCCGCTTCATCAGCGGATCGTCCGCCGGCTCCTCCGCCAGCAGCGCGCGCACCTGCTGCGGGGTCAGCATATGCCGGTCGTCCGGCGAGAACGGTTCGTCCGGGACGAGTCCGGCCTCCAGCGCATCGAGCGCCGCGTCGATGTCCGCCAGATACTGCGTGCTGCCTTTCACCAGGCCCGGCGCATTCGTCCGCGCGGCCGGCCCGGCGGCATTTTCGAACCAATAGGCCAGTTCCTCGGCAGGGTCCTTCATCTTCAGCGTCTCGCCGAGCTGATCGAGCGCCCAGTCCTCGAACGTCAGCTGCACGATATCGCCGACGCCCAGCTCAGGCAGCACGCCGGAGATATAGTTCAGAAACATCTTGCTCGGCGCCAGAATCATCATGCGATCGGCGCGGACACGGTCCTGGTAACGGTACAGCAAATAGGCGAGGCGGTGCAGCGCGACCGTCGTCTTGCCGCTCCCGGCGACCCCCTGAATGAACACCGCTTTGTTTTTCTCCGTCCGGATGATCGCATCCTGCTCCTGCTGGATCGTCGAGACGATGTCCCGCAGCTTGTTGTCCTTGCTCTCTCCGAGCTTGTGCAGCAGGAACTCGTCGCCCCCCGCCCCGCCGCTCTGCTCGCCGCCCTCGGCGTAGCTGTCGACGACTCGCTGCAGCTCGCCCTCGCGCACGAGCAGGTTGCGCTTCAGATGCACCGTGCCCGCCACCGGGCCCTCCGGCGCTTCGTAGCTCACCTCGGGATCGCCGCCCGAGAACGAGTAGAACAGACTCGACACCGGCGCCCGCCAGTCGACGACCAGCAGCCGGTGGCCCTGCGCCTCGCCGACGCCCGCCTTGCCGATGTAGAGCGGAGCGGGATCTTTTTTGCCGGCCTCCTTGAAGTCAAGCCGACCGAAGTACGGCTCCTTCAGCGAAGTCTCGAGCCGCGCCTTGCGCTCCTGCCGAACGGCGTCGAGCATCTGCTCGGTGTAGTCGTTGCCGATGTACCTGGGGCCGATACCCGCGATCTGGCTGCGAATCTGTTGCTTCGTATCGTCGAGCTTCACCGATTCTTCACGGAATCGTATATCTTCTGACACGGGGCTGCGCCTCCTTCAAATTGATTATGCCGGTTCAGGTATGGTTAAATAATAGAAGTTACATGGTTGATGCAACTTAATTAGAGGCAAGGGGGTTTTTGGCGATGAGCTATTCAAAAATTCTGGTCGCTTATGACGGTTCGAGCCTGTCCCGCAAGGCGATCGCGCATGCGTCCGATCTTGCGGAGCGGTACGGTGCCGCACTCACGGTGATCCATGTGTACCAGGTCCCGCTCGTCAACAACGGCGACTTCATGGTCACGCTGCCGCCGGACTGGTCGCAGCAATACATGGACCATTCGTTCAAGGTGCTTGAGGAAGCCAAGGGCCACGTACCGGGCACGGTAAAGGCGGAATTCAAGCTGATCGACGGCGACCCTGCCAATACGATCCTCGATTATGCCGACGAGAACGGTACCGATCTGATCGTGCTCGGCAGCCGCGGACTCGGCGGCATCCGCGAGTTCGTGCTCGGCAGCGTCAGCCACAACGTCATGCAGCACGCCAAGCTGCCGGTGCTCATCGTCAAGTAGCACGAAGCGCTTCTGGCGCGGGGCAGCCGCCCCGCCGAGACAAAAATCGGTCTCTTCCCGCGGGGAAGGGACCGATTTCTTTATATGCAGCCGCCATCGGCAGAGCCGCGCCCGGCCGCAGTCCGCTATTCCTGCAGCGCCTCTTCCGCAGCCGTTATCATCCTGTCGAACAGCTCGTCGTTTTCCTCCAGCTCCCGGTCTACGGCATCGATCTGCGCCTCGCTGCCCGAACTGCCCGCGAAGAGAAGCGAGTAGCTCCACTCCTTGCCCTTGTCGCTTTGCAGCGCCATCTCGTATGGGGCGTCATGACCTTCCACCTCGAATACAACCTTGCCTACATATCCGTTTTCCTCATCCTTCGCGAGCGTCGCCTCGCGTATGGTCACGTTCATGGTTGTCCCTCTTTTCCCCGTCATTTCTTCGAATGACCTCATTTTATCAGCTTCCCCTATCGGTTTCAAAAAATAGCGGTGTTTGGCCGTTTGTCTAGTTGTCCAAAATTAATATTTTCTTAATTGTTTTTCATAGAACGGCACAAATCGCGGCAGGCCAAGCTTTCCTTGCTTATAGGGAAATAGAGGGAGATTCAAGTCTGATATAGTGAGTTTAGCAGCAAGACGCACCCACATTCATGCACAGGGGGAATTACCATATGGCAGCATCCAACAAGCTCAAAAAATTGATCGCGTCCGCCGTCGCGTTGACGATCCTGCTCGGAGGCGCTTCGCAGACGCTGCCGGCCAAGACGGCCAGCGCCGCCGAAGCGACCGTAACCGCCAGCTCCAAGGGCTCGAACGTCGTGGCCACCGCGAAGAGATATTTGGGCGTTAAATATAAGTTCGGAGCCAAGACCGGCAATACGAGCTCGTTCGACTGTTCTTCGTTCACGCAATGGGTGTTCAAGAAAAACGGCGTCTCGATTCCGCGCGAATCCCAGGCGCAATCGAAGGTCGGCCGCTATGTGTCCAAGGCTAACCTGCAGGTCGGCGATCTCGTCTTCTTCTACTCGCCGATCCACCATGTCGGCATCTATATCGGCAACGGCAAGGTCATCCACACGTACGGTTCGCCAGGCGTCACGATCTCGAGCATCAATTCGGGCTGGTGGAAAACGCATTACGCGACGGCCCGCCGCGTCCTCTGATTTTTGGCCAACGGACAAGCCGCTCCTCTTTGGGGCGGCTATTTTTGTTGCGACGGATGGCCGAGCTGCGATAATCTGGCGGTCATCTCGGCTTCGCTGAAGTCTTCGCCGATCAGCACGATGACGTCGGGCACGGGCTTCTGCGGCGTGATCGGCAGGAAGTCGGATTCGCGGTACGCGAATTGGAACAAATAACGGGAAGCCGTGTCCGTGAAGGTCACGATGCCCTTGGCGCGGTATACTTGATCGGGCAGCTCGCGCAGGAAGCGCTCGAAGTCTTCGCTCGCGAAGCGGCGCTCGGGATAATACGTCAGCACATGCACATGGTCGTGCAAACGGGGGCCGTGGTGCTCATGGCCGTGAGAATGAGCGTGACCGCGGGCATGCGTGTGGGCGTGCTCATGATCTTGGTGGTCATGAGCGGCGGACGAGCCTTGCGCCTCCGTCTGCGCTCCGCTCGGGCCGGACTCCGTCTGCACAGCCGGCCCCGGTTCCGCGGCCGGGCCGACCGCTCCCGGCAGCAGCGACATCAGGTCCAGCTCCGTCTCGCCGCGCACGGCATCATGGATCGGCGCGTGCGGATTCCATGCGCGCAGCTGGCGCCTCACCTCGTCGGCCTCTTCCGGGCTGACGAGGTCTGTCTTGCCGAGCAATAGCACCGCCGCGCCGCGAATCTGCTCCCGCATGAGGCGCAGCGTCTTGCCCGCACCGAGTCTCAGTCTGTCGAGCAGGTGGCGCGCGTCGACGACCGTGATGAGCCCCCGCAGCTCCAGCCTCGTATACATCGCGACCTCCGTCACGGCGTCCATCATCTCGAGCGGCTGCGCGACACCCGTCGACTCGATCCAGATGACATCGGGCCGGTGCTCGTCGGCCAGCTGCAGCAGGGACACGCCCAGATCGTTTTTGACAGAGCAGCAGATGCAGCCGCCGAGCAGCTCGGCCATCGGCACGTCCGGCTGCACATACTCGCCGTCCAGATTCACCTCTCCGGCTTCGTTCATGAGCACCGCCGTTTTCCACCCTTTGGCCCTGGAGCCTTCGAGCAGCCGCTGCAGCACCGTCGTCTTGCCGCTCCCGAGGAAGCCCGACAATATATAAACTTGTATCGATTCGTTCACGCCAATGCCTCCTGCACCATAAGTCGGCCCCCGGCGCGATGCGCCGAGGGCCTTGTCGTTCCTACTCCCGGATGGCGGAGTAAAAATTGCGGATCGGCTCGACGCACTCCGGCGTCTCCCGCTCCCGCTCGTTCACGTACGCGCCTACGGGATACATCATCATCTCTTCGGGAGCCATGGCGCGAATGCTGCTGAATACGCCTCTGTACTCCATGTTGGACTCGCTCAGCCAGGCGTCGATGCCTTCGTCGTCGAGTATCGCCGGCATACGGTCCGAGTACGGGCCGACCAGCTCGTTGGCGAGCGTCGTCAGCATCGTATAGGCCCGAATATCGCCGCCCTCGACCCGCGGCCATACCTCGTAGAAGCCCGGTACGGCGAACGTGCCTCTGCCCTTCAGCACGAAGTGGATCGGCTGGCGCGCCTTGCCCTTGGTCTCCCAGCCGAAGAAGCCGCTGATCGGGATGACGCAGCGCTGCTTGTTCGTCATGCGTCTGTAGATGGCGCGGTCGCCGATGCCCTGTCCGTCGGCATTGACCGCATCGCGCGACCAGTA
The DNA here is from genome assembly GCF_037963805.1 of Cohnella sp. 56. Taxonomy (NCBI): domain Bacteria; kingdom Bacillati; phylum Bacillota; class Bacilli; order Caryophanales; family Paenibacillaceae; genus Cohnella; species Cohnella sp. 56. The sequence continues at coordinate 83,905 of NZ_JAZDQE010000004.1, forward strand.
GGGCATGAGCCCCCAGCGCAGCGATTCGAGCTTGCGCTCGCGCTGCTCCTCGACGATGACTGCGGCATACTGCGTCGGAGCGACATTGTATCTCGGCCTGTACGGGCCGATGACTTGATCGATGCGGTAACGCTCGGTAATCTCGGGCAGATCCGCGGCTAATGAAAATCGTTGGCACATGGGGGGCACCGCCTTTATGGGTTTCCCCCCAGTATTTGCTTGGAAGCGTCTATTCTATTCGCAGGGCGTTCGGGAACGACAACGGCCGCGCCGGCGGCTAAGTCAAATGTCCTGCGGATGCCCCGGCTGCACGAGCGACACGACGGCCGCGTTGGCTTCGACCTGGGCGACGTCCTTGCAGCCGGGAATCACGGCCGTGACGGCGGGATGCGCGAGGCACCACGCCAGCGCCCAGGACGCCATGTCGACGCCCTCGGGCACTTCGGTGCGCCGGATCTCCTCCGCCTCGCGCAGCAGCCTGTCCGAGTCCTCGCGATCCCTGCGGGAGCGGACGTCGGAGCTGGCGAAGGCGGCGCCGGGCTTGTACTTGCCGCTCAGGAAGCCGCTCGCGAGCGGCACGCGCGCGAGCACGCCCAGTCCCTGCGCCTCGCAGGAAGGAAATACTTCCTCCTCCGGCGCGCGGTCGAGCCGGTTGTATACGACCTGGATCGCGCCTGCGCCGACCTCGGCGGCTTTGGCCGTCTGGTACAGATTGCGGTTGGATCCGATCGAGATGCCCAGATGCCGGATCTTGCCGGCCTCGACCTGTCTGTTCAGCGTATCCCACAGCCCGTCCCGGTCGAACGACGCATCGGGTCCGGAGTGGAATTGATACAAGTCGACATAATCGGTCTGCAGCGCCTTCAGCGACGCATCCAGCTGCTTCACGACGTCCTGCGGATCGTATTCGTCCGTGCGATCGAACGGACCGTGGAAGTGATGTCCGAACTTCGTGGCGAGCACCCAGTCAGCACGGTTGGCCCGGATCGCCGGTCCGATCAGCGATTCGGACAGATGATCTCCGTAGCACTCCGCCGTATCGATCAGGTTAATGCCGAGCTCGCGGGCGCGTCCGAGTATCGCATCCGCCTCGCGCTGCTCGTAGCTTCTTCCCCATTCGCCGCCGAACTGCCAGGTGCCGACGCCGACCGCCGATACTTTAAGGCCGGTAACGCCCAGTTTCCGATACAGCATGTCCGTTCCTCCTCCCATCGCGCCCCATCGCGCCGTTTAAGATTCTACCGTGACGGCCGTGCCGCTGACGGCGACCATGAGCATGCCTTCGCGCACGACCTCGTAGTCGACATCCACGCCGACGATTGCATTGGCGCCCATCCGCTTGGCCTGCTCGACCATCTCGGACACCGCGATATCGCGCGCCTGCTTGAGCTTATTCTCGTAAGAGCCTGATCTGCCGCCCACGACATCGGTGATCGACGCCATGAAGTCGCGGAAAATATTCGCGCCCATGATCGTCTCTCCGTTCACCAGTCCAAAATAAGCGGAAATTCTGTATCCTTCTACATTGGGGGTCGTCGTTACGAGCATTGAATCATGCCTCCTTGAAAATTATGGGAACGCCTCATTCTACCATACGGCCTCGTCGTCAACAACGAGAGCCGCCGGCGTCCGCCGGCAGCTCTCAAGGGATGAATTCGTCGGGCGGGGCCGCGTTCTCCTCCACCGCGAATTCAAAATCATCGATATCGTATACCTGCACCGGTATGCTGTTTTGCACGACTTTATCCTGAAACTCGATATGATCGGTCAGAATCGGGCTCTGCACCCGAAGCGACGTCAATACGATCTCCGTCTCGATCGGGTCGAGCAGCTCGCCGTACTGCATATTCTCGGATGCGTTGACGACGACCAGGGTCACCTGATCGTTGATCGGCAGCGGCGGACTCTCCCGCCACGGCGCGAGCAGCGAGCGCTCGAGCTTCTTTTTGTTGAACGGATCCTCGAAGTAAGCGATCATCTCGCCGATCTTGCCTTTGACATGACGGTCGTCGTCCGGGTCCGGCATGACCGGTTCGTCGCTGTCCTTCATATCGTACAATTCCATCACTGTCGAATACGGAATCCGGTATTCCACAGGCCGTTTCGGCAGAAGCAGCTGACCGTATATGGCGATCATGACCGCCTCGATGACAAAACGCCTTTCCATTGTAGCCAGTCCCCCCTAATTACAACAACAATTCCTCACGCGCATTGCTGTACATTATATCATATATTCGCTTCGGTCATGCCGGCGCTGGGTATAATACGCAGACGAAAGGGGGCTCATCCGCATGGCGACGACGGCAATACGGACAGGCACACTCGATATCGAGGGACTGCTGCGCGCGGCGGGCGAATGCAAGATCGATACTTGCCGCCTGTCCGTCGGCAGCGGCTGCAGCCGCACGACATTGGTATACGACCGCAACGCCAAGTCGGCGGAGCGTCTGCACAAGGTCAACTCGGTGACCAAAAGCGTGCTCTCCCTGCTCGTCGGCATCGCGCTCGGACGCGGGCAGTTCCCGCCGCTCGACACTCCGCTGGACCGATGCCTGCCCGACGCGCAGGGCGACCTGCGCGACATCCGGGTGAGGCATCTGCTCGCCATGACGGCAGGCATGGACTGGCCGGAATGGGGCGCCTGGGGCGGACGTCCGAACCCGATGTGCGAATCGGACGACTGGACCGCCTTCATCCTCGGACGCGGCATGGAGGCGCGGCCGGGCGTCCGCATGCGCTACAACTCCGGCTGCTCCCACCTGCTCAGCCTCATCTTGCAGCGGCATACCGGTCTGTCCGCAGCGGACTATGCCGCCCGCCACTTGTTCGGTCCGCTCGGCATACAGCAATGGCAGTGGCATACGGACCCCCAGGGCGTCTCGATCGGCGGCTTCGGGCTCGCGCTCCGCGGCGAAGACTTGTTCAGGCTCGGCGAGCTGATGCTCGCACGCGGCCGCTGGCGGGACAGGCAGGTCGTGCCTGCCTCCTGGATCGATGCAGCGACTGCGCCCCGGCATCATACGTACGATTGGCTCGGCTCGTACGGCTATCACTGGTGGACGTTCACCGGCGGAGGACGGACGCCGACGACTCCCCGTATTTATTATGCGATGGGCTACGGCGGCCAGTTTTTGTTCGTCATTCCGGAGCGCGAGACCGTCGTGTCGTTTACGAGCGATTTATACCGTGAACCTTTAAGGCCGTTAAAAATATTTTCGGCGCATATTGCGGGCATCCCCTACGGCTCGCAGTCTCGTACCCGCCAGCAATAACGTTTTGCCGCCCGTCACCCGTCACCCGTCACCCGTCACCCGTCACCCGTCACCCGTCACCCGTCACTGCCCATGCCTTGCCGCGCCGGCGGGTTCGCCTCGAGCCTATTGCTCTTCCAGGCGGGCCAGCTTTGCCGTCAGCATCTCTTTCCAGCTGTCCGCCAGCGCTTCTACAGCGAGCAGGCGCCGCATCTGCGCCCTGCCCGTCTGGCCGCGGTGCATGATCTCGTTCGCCAGCTCCACCGTGACGGCTGACGGATCTCTTGAGATGCGCTCGAGCTTGCCGGGTGCGGCTTCTCCTGGCGTCAGCACCCTGAAGTAAAACCCCGTCTTCCCGGTATCTCTCACCATCGCCGGCAGTTCGTCATGCCCCCACCGCATCGCCAGCTTCCAGCAAGGAATGCGCGGCTGACTGACCTGCAGCGTCACACCGCCGATCCGAAACACATCGCCGATGCAAACCTCCGCTTCGGAGAGCTCGTCGATCGTGAAGTTCTCCCCGAACGCGCCGAACTCGAGCGAGGCGCCCAACATATCCTCCCAAAAGGCGTAATGCCGGTAAGGATAAGCGCATACGGCCTTGTCCGGTCCGCCGTGGTGGACGGTATCGGCTTGCCCGTCGCCCGCCAAGCCCGTCTCATGCACCGTGACGGGGCCGGCCGACCGCTGCTTGTATATGCCGGATACGGCGGCCTTGCCTTTGAATTGACCTTGCTGCGGCTTGCCCACGTTGATGGAGAGCAGCGGATATGCGATGCCGGGCGCGGCCGAATAGCCGTTATTTGTCGAGCTCAATGCTACTTCCTCCTTCGCGAAGGCGGCCTTGGGCGCCATGCGCCAGGCAGCCGCGGCTTCCGAATAATAATGCTTCGTCCTTGCCAAGCTAGGCATGACGGGCCATCGTACGCCCGGGACAGGAGCTGATCAGATGTCCACATCCAAACGCAGAAAAGAAAGTGCCTGGAAAAGCCGAAAGGAGCGCTCGCAAATCCGTCCGTCAGAAAGCGGGCCTGCCGCAGGCGCCGCAGCCAGGCCGAAGCAAGATCAGGAGTAACGGCGCGCTGCGGCTGCGCATGTGTCGGCCATTAACTGACGCGTAACTGACGCGGCCGTTCGCGTCTCCGCTCCGCACACCCGCGCGGCCGCATCCGTGAAGCGAGCGTCTATGTACCTGCTGCCGGCCGGCGTTCGGCCCCGCGCGCGCTCATCAGGAGATCTGATTCTTTTCGGCCCCCGTGAGCCGTCTCCCCCGCACGTTCAGCACGATGCGGCCGTCATGCATGCCCCAGATCTCGTCCGCGAACTTCTCCGCATGCTCCAGCCGGTGCAGCGCGACGACGATAATCATATTTTTTTCCTTGGCCTGCCGCTTCAGCATTTCCATAATGCTCTCTTGCGAGTGCGGGTCGAGTCCTGTCACCGGCTCGTCCGCGAGCATGATCTCCGCCCCGTGCGCGATCGCCCGGGCGATCGCGACGCGCTGGCGTTCGCCCCCGCTCAGCTTCTCCGCCGGCTGGTGGGCGCGGTCGATCAGGCCGACGTTCTCCAGCGTCTCCATGGCGTCCATGTAGTCGTCGCTTCGAATCATGCCGGTCATGCGGCGGAACCAGGAAACTTGGCCGACTGCGCCGATGATGACGTTTTTGAGCGCGGTCTTTTTTTCGTACAACAGCGCCTTTTGCTCCAGATAAGCGATCTTGCGTTTAAGCCGCAGTCTGGTGAACATGCCGGCTGCGATCACATCCTTGCCGTCGATGCGCATCTCGCCGCTTGTCCACGGCTCCTTAAGCCCGAGACAGCGCAGCAGCATGGATTTGCCGCTGCCGCTCGCGCCTACGATCGCATACAGCTTGCCCGGCTCCAGATGCCCGTGAATGCCGTCCAGCACTTTTTTTCCTGTCGGCAGCTTGCGTGTGAGACCTGCGATATGTATCATGCCCGTCCGATTGCCCCCTGACTTTCAATCTTTCCGTAATTTCTAGTGTATTTCATTACGGAACTGCTTTCCATACGAACAAATGTTTGCTATAATGGAAACAAGAACATACGTTCCAACAATTCCAGTCAAAGGTGGGATGATGGATGGAGAACTGCGAGCACCTCCGCTACTTGGAGCCTTCTAGGGGATCCCGGCCGTCACGAGATCTGACTTTCAAATTTTACGACAGCGGCCGTCTTGTGATCGTCGACAATGACAATGGCAATACGATGAACCCCCGCGAACTCAGCGGAGGCAGCTACGACTTCTACGTTCGCCAGCGTTTGGCGTTTATCAAGCGCGAACTGAGGTCCAAGATCGACAAGTACGCATGATACGCATAGCGGCCCGGCGCAGCGACGCCAAGCCGCTTTGCTCATATCAGGGCAGATTTTTGTCGATCCCGTTCAGGCTGGGCGGCAGGCGGGACATTTTGTCCAGCTTCGTCGTCTGGCTTTTTCCTCGTCCGCCTGCCGTGACGCTTTTCGCTCCTGCTTTTGGTCCTTGATAGGGCGGCATTCTCGTCTCACCTCCGTCGCGTTCGATTGTGGGCGATGGGCGCAAGCTTAGCGTGCCCGGTTCGCTCATTTACAAACGCCGGCAGGTTAGACATAATGAATGCATGCCCGCCTTCGGGATATGCGGTACGGGACCGGCGTGTCGGCCCTCGCCTCCCATAGTGAAGGCAATCAAACAAGGAGCAACCACATGGAGCAGAATATACTTTTCGACCTGGACGATACACTGATACATTGCAACAAATACTTTCACTTCGTCCAAGCGCAGTTCGCCGACTTGATGACGACCTGGTTTGCGGCGAACGGGCTGACAAAGGAAGAAGCGCTGGCCAAGCACAACGAGATCGATATCGCCGGCGTCCACGTCGTCGGCTTCAAGAGCGAGCATTTTCCCCAATCGTTCGTCGATACGTACCGGCACTTCAGCGCGCTTCACGGACGTCCGACGTCGGCTGCCGAGGAGGAGCTGCTGTGGAAGCTCGGGCTCAGCGTCTACGAGCAGGAGGTCGAGCCCTACCCCTATATGAACGAGACGCTGGAGGCGCTCCAGGATGCAGGCCATCAGCTTCATCTCTATACCGGCGGCGACCCCGTCATTCAGAAGCGCAAGATCGAGAAAATGGGGCTGGAGCGTTTTTTCCGCGATCGGATCTATATCCATATGCACAAAAATATCGAAGCGCTGAAGGATATTCTCCGCATGCGCCAGCTGCGGCTCGACCGTACGTGGATGATCGGCAATTCGGTGCGCACCGACGTGCTGCCGGCGCTGTCCTGCGGTCTGCACGCCATCTATCTCAAGCAGGAGCGCGAATGGGACTATAATGTCCTGCCCATCGACGCGCAGCCGAGCGGCGCCTTCCTGACGCTGTCCTCGCTGCGTCAGGTGCCTGCCGCAATCGGCGAATATTTGCAGCGGGGCCGTTAATTCAATTCAGAGGATCAACCTGAAGTTGCGGCAAGCCGCCTCGTCCGCCCCGCCGGCACTGTTCACATGTGCGTAAAAGCTGAACGGAAACTTGAAGGCGTGGCCGAAGTCCCAATCGTCCTGTGTGCGGTCACGCTCCCAATAGGCCGGCTCCGTCGGCAGCCATGGCGAGGGCGATGCCGGAGCGAGCGGTGCGCTGTCGACCGGGGATACGAGCCGAATCGGGTCGCCCGGCGCCAGGTCTCGCGTCGTCCTGAGCACGGCGATCAGCTTGAAAAGCGGGGTCAGCCCGCGGTCGAACAGCCTCTTGCAGCCCAGCTCATCCAATAGTGCGAGACTATGCGAGAAGGTCAGCATATGGCCGATCAGATCGTGGTGGGCCTCCGCCCGGTAGATCGTACGAAATGCCGCGAGCTCCCGGAGCACGAGCTTCGACAGCTCGCGGCCGTTCTCCACTGGCTTCGCCGCACGAAGCGCCTCAACCGGCAGCCGCTTCACTTCGGACGCCGTGAATCCGATCCATGACCGGCCCGGTATTTTGCCTTTGAACGCGCGAATCAGGTCGGCAATACCCCCAACCTCCGCCTCAGTTCCCCAGCCCCCCAGCTCCCGCATCGCCTTCAGACTGAGCGCCGCATAAATGACATTGTGTCCCACCCACTGAAGCTCGTCGATCGTCTCGTCAAGCGCTTCAACGATCATCTGTTCGGCGAATTGAAGCTTCATCTCGCACGATGCGCCGTCTCGGCGGGACGATCCGTCCTGCCCGTCCTTCAGATGACCGGCAACCATCCGATGCGCCTGCGCCTCGATCGTCTCGGCCAGACTGCCGCTTATTCCATTGTCCCGCACGAAGTAATAGGCCGCGATCGCCGCAGCCCCGAAGTGCGCTTCCCAAATATCCCCCGTCGTATGCCGGCAAGCCGAGATGACGGCCAGACCTCGCTCCAGCAAGGAGTGATCCACTATGCGACTCCTCCTCCCTCCTGCGGACGCCCAAGTCCGCTTAGCTTCGCATACAGCGCCCGTACGCCATCCGCCCAGCCGGCGTCCTCCGCATAGGTCCGGTTCAGCCATGCGAACGGCTCTTCGCCTGCCGGAATGCCCGCCCTCAGCTTGGCCAGCAGCTTGGCGGCGATATCGGACGAATCGTGAATGCTCGTATTGTATTCCTGCCAGCTGTGGTAGACGTTAAACGGATTGTTCGCGATACGGCTCGCCTGCTTGGCGGTCTTCGGCACAAATCCCTGCTCCTGGCCTGTTACGGCCAACAGCAGGAGCGGATCGATGTTGTGCTTGCGTGCGCTCTCTACGATCGCGCCGAAGTACGGCTCCTCTGCAAGTACGGATTCCCGGCCGACGAGATACGACTTGACAGCGGCGGCGTCGAACGGCGCGAATGCGAACGGGGCCGTCTCGAGTGCGTACATCGGCGCAGGATCGGCATCGTTCGTGCAGGAAGCCGTCAGGCGGGAATCGGCGCTCTCGCCGGACGTGTCCAGTGCCTGCCCCAGTTCCGGTGAGAGCGCTGTCACAACCAACAGCACGACGACGGCGATCAAGCGCGCCGCCTGCCGCATTCGCCTTACCGGCCGCATCGCATGTACCGCACCTGCCGCCGACGGCATCCCGCCATGCGCGTCCGTCGACCCGGCGGCGGCAGTTGCCGGCCACGCCTCATTCTCCCGCATCGCGGTCAACGCCATGAACGCCGGATCGGTTCGCCAGACAAGGCCGTCCTCCGTCCGGAGCAGAATCTCATCCAATGTCCGTTCAATCTGCGTTCGATCGCTCAGCCATCTCAACAGGCGCTCGGCATGAACTTCGTCCTGCACCTTCATACCGGCACAGGCGCCCAGCACGTCGGCCGGATACACTTCGCGCCGCTCGGCAACGATGCAGGCGGCGATCAGCTTGTCCGCGACCTGCGTCTTGAGCGCCTCCGGCCAGTCGGGCAGCCGTGCCCGGATCGCGCGCGCGATCGCGTCGGCCACGATGTCCGCCTGTCCGGCCTCGGGCAGCGAGGCGAACTTGGCGCGCACATACGCGCGAATCGCCGACACATCGCCCCGCGACAGCAGCGCCGCCGCTCTCACGTCCGTGTCCCGCCCGCCGCCTCCGCTATCCGCAGCTGCAATTCATCGCTGTGGATGTACCGCTCGATCTGCTCCTTTTCAAACGCCGTGAACTGATATTCGCAGTCGCAGCCTTCATCCAGCGCCTCGATCTGGATCGGATGACCGGCATGCGTGCAGACGATGAGCGCCGTCGGATCGATCAGATCGTGGGGCAGCGGCGTCGACGCATCCGTCGCGAGACGCAGCTCCACGTCCACCCACTGTCCGTCCCGGCGCTCGACGACCGCTTCATACCCCGTAAACCGCAGCTCCTGCGGCATTTCGTCTCCATAACGTCTCATGATATTCTCTCCTGTCCGCGCACAAAAGGCCGTCGCCCGCCGGCGTCCGAAGACCCGGCCGCGGCAACGACCCTTGCTTAGCATATGATTGGCAACGCAGTCCGGTTAGCTTAAGGAAGCATCGTCGAGCCCATCAGATAGCGGTCGACCTCGCGGGCAGCCTCGCGCCCTTCGTTGATCGCCCAGACGATCAGGCTCTGGCCGCGGCGCATGTCGCCGGCAGCGAATACTTTGTCCACGCTCGTCTTGTACTTGCCGTAGGCGGCCTTCACATTGGTGCGGCGGTCGGTCTCAAGACCAAGCTGCTCCACCAGCGTCTGCTCCGGTCCTTCGAAGCCGACGGCCACGAGGACGAGATCGGCCGGCCACACCTTCTCCGTGCCGGGAATCTCCTCATACACCTTGCGGCCCGTCTCGTCGATGTAGCGGCGGATCTGCACCGTGTGCAGCTCCTTGACGTTGCCTTCTTCGTCGCCGACGAACTTTTTCGTCAGCACGGAAAATGCGCGCGGGTCTTCGCCGTACAGCACCTTCGCTTCTTCATGCGCGTAGTCGAGCGTATAGACGTTCGGATACTCCGGCCAAGGGTTGTTGATCTGGTCGCGCGTGAGCGGCGCCTTGGCATGCGTACCGAATTGAGAGATGCTCGTGCAGCCGTGGCGGAGCGCCGTTGCGACGCAGTCCGTACCCGTGTCGCCGCCGCCGATGACGATGACATGCTTGTCCTTGCCGGAAATATAATTGCCGTCTTCGAGATTCGAGTCCAGATAGCTCTTGATCGTGCCGTTCAGGTAATCCATCGCCGGGTAGATGCCTTTGAGGTTCGCGCCCTCGACCGGACCGAGCCCGCGCGCCTTGGTCGCGCCGCCGCACAGGACGATCGCATCGTACTCCTCGGCCAGCTGCTTGGCAGGGATGTCCTTGCCGATCTCCGTGTTCGTGACGAACTGGATGCCTTCCTCGGCGAGCAGGTCCACGCGGCGCTGCACGATATCCTTCTCCAGCTTCATCGTCGGGATGCCGTATGTGAGCAAGCCGCCGAGGCGGTCTGCGCGCTCGAATACGGTCACGCTGTGGCCGGCCTTGTTAAGCTGCGCGGCCGTCGCGAGTCCGGCCGGGCCGGAGCCGATGACCGCGACGCGCTTGCCGGTGCGCTGCTTCGGCGGCTGGGGCACGACCCAGCCCTCCTCGAAGGCGCGGTCGATGATCGCCTGCTCGATCGTCTTGATCGTGACCGGATCGCCGATCAGGCCGACGGTGCACGAGCCTTCGCACGGTGCAGGGCAGACGCGGCCCGTGAACTCGGGGAAGTTGTTCGTCTTGGCGAGACGCTCGTACGCCTCTCTCCACAGCCCGCGGTAGATCAGGTTGTTCCACTCGGGAATGAGGTTGTTGACCGGACAGCCCGAAGCGCCGCCGGATATCTCCATGCCCGTATGGCAATAAGGCGTGCCGCAATCCATGCAGCGGGCGCCTTGGGTGCGCAGCTGCTCCTCGGAGAACATGCGGTGGAACTCGTTCCAGTCCTTGATCCGCTCGAGGGGATCGCGATCGCTGGGCAGTTCGCGTTGATATTCCATAAATCCCGTAGGCGTCGACATCCCATTTCCTCCATCTGTCGGTAATTCGCGTGCCTGACCGTATCGTGTCGCAATGTCAGGTCACCGTTATATATGATAGACCATCATACCTGACGACTACGGCCATCAGAATGGATTATCCCCTCTAATGTTTGCACTTTCCGGCATTCGGCGCGTGTAGACGCGCATATCGAAGGCGATCGGATTGCGTTCGTCCGCCGCCCGATGCGTCGACGATGCCAGCTCCCACTCGCTCCGGTCGAATGCGGGGAACAGCGCATCGCCCTCCACGGTCTCGGACAGCTCGGACAGCAGCAGCCGGTCCGCATGCGGCAGCAGCTGCGCGTAGACGTCCGCGCCGCCGGCCACCATCAGCTCCCGGTCGCCGTACAGCGCCAGCGCCTCGTCCACGGAGCGCACGATCACGCAGCCCTCCGGCGCCTCCGTCATCGTCCTCGACAAAATGACGTTCGTACGCCCAACCAGCGGCTTCGGCAGCGAACGGAACGTATTGCTCCCCATCAGCACGGGCTTGCCCATCGTCTGGGCCTTGAAGTATGCCATCTCGTCCTTCAGGCGCCAGGGCAGGCCATTGTCCGCCCCGATGACGCCGTTCTTCGCGACGGCGGCGATTAAAGTCACGGACACAAGCCACGCCTCCCGCAGTCGTTCGTTGGTGTAACTATCATAACATAGACGTCTTCCCTGCGACTATCGGCCAAAAATCGACTATTCGAAAAAGCGCAGACGGCGCGACGGTACAAGCTGCGAGGATATGGCGATCAAATCGCGACGGGCGCCTTGATCGCCGGATGATATTCGTACCCCTCGAACGAGAAATCCTCGAACTTGTAATCAAATATCGAATCGGGCTTGCGGCGGATGACGAGCTTCGGGAGCGGCAGCGGCTCGCGCGACAGCTGCAGATTGACCTGCTCAAGATGGTTGGCGTATATATGGACGTCGCCGCCGGACCAGATGAATTCGCCGGCTTCGAGTCCGCACTGCTGCGCCATCATATGGGTGAGCAATGCATAGGAGGCGATATTGAACGGCAATCCGAGGAACGTATCGACGGAGCGCATCGTCAGCATGCAGGAGAGCTTGCCGTCGGCAACGTAAAATTGAAAGACGAAGTGGCACGGCGGCAGCTTCATCCGCTCGATCTCGGCCACATTCCAGGCGCTGACCAGGTGCCGGCGGGACTCGGGGTTGTGCTTGATCGAATCGACGACCTGTGCGATCTGGTCGATCGTGCGCCCGTCGGGGGTCTCCCAGGCGCGCCACTGCGAGCCGTACACGGGACCCAGATCCCCGTTCTCGTCGGCCCATTCGTCCCAGATCGAGACGCCGTTTTCCTTGAGATAACGAATGTTCGTGTCGCCGCTGAGGAACCAGAGCAGCTCGTGCACGACGCTCTTCAGGTGAATCCGCTTCGTCGTGACGAGCGGGAATCCCTCCTGCAGGTCGAACCGCAGCTGGCGTCCGAACACGCTGATCGTGCCGGTGCCCGTGCGGTCTCCGCGACGCGTGCCGCGGTCGAGAATATCCTGTAGCAAATCCAAGTAATTGCGCAAGCCTTCCTCACCTTTTCATCTTAACGTTATAGCGATTGTATCATTTGTCCCGTCCTTCTGTCGACGAATAACGCTGACCGCGGCGCTGCTGGCGCTGCTCGTAGCGTGCCGGCGCGCTCTCGTGAAGCAGCCGCTCCTCCTCCGTCTCCGGATAGACGGCGGGCACGGGCGTCGTCCTGCCGTCCTCGCCGAGCGCGACGAACGTGCTGAACGCCGTCACCGTGATGCGGCGCTCGCCCGTAAACAAATCCTCGGCGCGCACGACGACATAGATCTCCATCGAGCTGCGGTGGGTCCAGGTGACGCACGCCTCGAGCTCGAACGCCTCGCCGACGCGAATCGGCGACAGGAAGTCCAGGCTGTCCTGGGCGACGGTCACGACCGGCTTGTGGCAATGGCGCATGGCCGCGATCGTGGCGATCTTGTCGATATACTGCATCAGCGTCCCGCCGAACATCGTCCCGTGATAGTTCGTGTCGCCGGGGAACAGCATTTCCGTTAATACGGATCGGGAAGCCGAGATCGGCTTGGATGAAGGATTCATAGGCTGGTTTTCCTCTTTTCCCGAACGGACGGAGCCTCCCTGTCCGCACGATTGTAATTCATGCTCGTATTATAACGGATACGGACGGTCAAAAAAATAAGCAGCCGCGAGCGGCTGCCTTATCTGACGAAGATCGATGCGAGCAAGGAGAGAAACGATAACCGCAGCGTCCTGAGCCTGCGGGCGCCGATCAGCGGATCGTCGATATGCCCTCCGTGTCCGTCATGGCCGAGCTCCCGGTACTCGGCGAGCTTCTCCAGCGTGTATTGTACGTCCAGCATACGACATTGCCTCCTTAAATATCTTCTTTTTCTTCCTGTCTCCATTATGCCTCGGTTAAAAGGGGATAAAAAGATCACACTTCCTCGTGCGCACTTCCCCTTTTCTATGCGGCCGGCGCCTGCCAGTTGTCTAAAAGAGGACGGATGGAATATAATGAATTAAATTCATTTCCCCTTTTAAGGGGCAAGAAGGAGTCGGAGCGATGCTGACTGCCGAACGTTATCTGACCTTGTACGACCGCTTCGGCGTCGCCTCGGCAGGTCTGCCCGTCGAGGCGACGCTGGAGGAGCTGGCCGAGACGCTGTTCTGTACGCCCCGCAATGCGAAGCTCGTGCTCAAAAAGCTGGAGGAGGAAGGTCTGATCGCATGGCTGCCTGGACGGGGACGGGGCAACCGCTCGCGGCTCGCCTTCAAGGCCGACAAGGAAGACTACCTCGTGGCGCTTGCGACTTCGAACGCGGAGAACGGCAACTATCGCATAGCGTTCGAGCTGCTCGAGACATACGGCGGCAGCACGGAAGCCCGCACGCGTTTCGTCCAGTGGCTGAACGGCCGATTCGGTTTGCACCAGGAGACCGTCGGCGGCCACGAGGATTGCGATACGCTTCGTTTTCCCGTCTACCGCACCGTCCAGACGCTCGATCCAGGCCAAGTCAACTACGCCTTCGACGCGCATTTGCTGGAGCATATTTTCGACCGGCTCGTCACCTATGACGAGCAGCTCGAGCGGATCGTTCCTTCCGTCGCCCATACTTGGTCCAGCGACGAGAGCGCGACGGTGTGGACGTTTCACCTGCGCAAGGGCGTGCTGTTCCACAACGGCAGGGAGCTGACCGCCGAGGATGTCGCCTTCAGCTTCGAGCGGCTGCGCAGACCCGGCACGGCCAACCGATGGATCGTCCGCAGTCTGGACGCCGTCGAGATCGTCGGGCCGCGCTGCATCCGGTTCTTGCTGCACAAGCCGAACTTTATTTTCGACCGCTTCCTCTGTGCGACCGCAACGTCCATCCTGCCCCGGAATTACGGCGGAATGTCCGAGGAGGACTATTGGCTGCTGCCCTGCGGCTCGGGTCCGTTCTTGCTGCTGTCGCTCTCCGATCACCGGATCGAGCTGTCGGCGCATCGCGCGTACTTCGCCGAGCGTCCGCTTCTCGACGGCGTCGATATCGTCATTCTCCCCGAGGACTGCCGCGAGCTGTCGACGTTCGGATTGCCCTCCATCCTGCAGACGCACGACAGCGACCCGCTGCATCCGCTCAAGTCAGCTCCTTCGCCGGACTGGCAATCGCTGGCGAGATTGTGCAAGGGCTGCACGCTGCTCACCTGGAATACGAACAAAGCGGGCTGGCAGCAGCACGAGACGTTCCGGCGCGCCGTCTTCCTGATGGCGAACCGGGAGCGCATGATAGCCGATCTCGGCGGCGAACGCGCGCTGGCGGCCTATGCGATTCGCCCGGAGGATAGTCTCAAATACATGCCTCGCGCGGTCTCCGACGAGGACATACGCACCATGCTGGAAGGCACGGGCTATGACGGACAGCCGCTGCGCCTGCTCGTGCACGACAAGTACGAGATGGACGGCAGATGGTTCGCGAATCGGATCGGCCAATTCGGTATTCCATGCAAGCTCGTCGTGGCCGGCTGGAAGGAGATCGACTTCCCCGAGCTGATCAACGGCTGCGACTTTACCTTCTCGGGTCTCGTCATTGCCGAGGATGAAATATGCGAGATCGATTTTTACGAGCATGAGGCATGCGTCATGAACTATTATCTCGACAAAGGCATCAAAGCGTGGATCGTCGACCGCATCGACGAAGCGCTGGCGTCGCCCCACGCCCAAGATCGCTGGCGCATCATGCGCGTGATCGAGACCCGGCTGCGCGACGAGTATTACATCTGCTTTCTGCATCACCGCCGGTTGAATACGATCCTCCATCCGTCCGTCAAGGGCGCGGCCTTCGGCTCGAACGGCTGGATCGACTTCAGGCGCATCTGGCTGGAGCACGCCGTTTAGATCGGGCGCGGTCACAGCTTGCAGAACAGCGTCGTTCAACGCAAAAAACGGGATGAAGCAGCATACGGCTGCTCCATCCCGTTTTTAATTTTAGCATCATGTCTTATTTCTTGGGCGCGATCGTGTGGATCGGGTGACCCATCGCCAGCTCGGCCGCATCCATCGTGATCTCGCCCAGCGTCGGGTGAGCGTGGATCGTCAGCGCGATGTCCTCGATCGTAGCGCCCATCTCGATCGCGAGGCCCAGCTCGGCGATCATGTTGGAGGCTTCGACGCCGGCGATCTGCGCGCCGACGACAAGGCCGCTGTCGACCTCGGAGATCAGCTTCAGGAAGCCGTCAGCGCCGCCCAGCGTGACCGCACGGCCATTGCCGCCGAACGGGAACTTGCTGGACTTGACGTTCAGGCCCTTGTCCTTCGCTTCCTTCTCCGTGTAGCCGACGCTCGCGCACTCCGGATCGGAGAATGCGACGGCCGGGATGCACTTGTAGTCGACCTTGGCAGGCAGACCCGCGATCGCTTCGGCCGCGACCTTCGCTTCGTACGAAGCCTTGTGCGCCAGCGCAGCGCCGGGCACGATGTCGCCGATCGCGAAGATATGCTTGATGTTCGTGCGGCATTGCTCGTCGACCTCGATCAGACCGCGATCGGTCGTCTTGATGCCGATCAGGTCAAGACCGAGCTCGCCGTCGGTGTTCGGACGGCGTCCGACCGTGACGAGCAGATAGTCTGCGGTAACGGTCTTCTGTTCGCCGCCGACTTCGTACGTCACGGTGACGTCCTTGTCGGTCTGCTCCGCGCCCTTGGCGAGTGCGCCATTGACGATCTCGACCTTGTTCTTCTTGAGCTTCTTGACGACGAGGTTGCTCATGTCCTTATCGAAGCCAGGCATGATCGTGTCCGCGCCCTCGAGGATCGTGATCTCGGTGCCGAACTTGGCGTACATCTGGCCGAGCTCGATGCCGATGTAGCCGCCGCCGATGATGATCATGCTCTTCGGCACTTCAGGCAGCGACAGCGCTTCGGTCGACGACAGGATGCGGCCGCCGAACGGGAACGGCTTCAGCTCGATCGGGCGCGAGCCCGTCGCGATGATGCAGTTCTTGAAGCGGTAGCGCGGCGCTTCCTGATCGTTGAACAGGCGCGCCTCGTTCTCGTTGATGAACATCACTTCACCCTGGAACATTTGCACCTTGTTCGCCTTGAGCAGCATCTCGACGCCGCTCGTCATCTTGTTGACGACGGAGCCTTTGTACTCCTGCACTTTGCCGAAGTCGACCTTGACGTTGTCGGCGGACAGGCCGTACTCGTCGGCATGCAGCATCGATTCGTAGTGATGAGCCGAGTTAATCAGCGCCTTGGACGGGATGCAGCCGACGTTAAGGCACACGCCGCCGAACTTGCCCTTGTCCGCGATGATGACCTTCTGGCCGAGCTGGGCTGCGCGGATGGCCGCGACGTATCCGCCGGGGCCCGCGCCGATTACTAATGTGTCGATGTCCAGAGAAGCGTCTCCTACTACCATCGATTACACCTCCATGACGAGCAGCTCAGGATCGCTAAGCAGCTGTTTGATATAGTTGACAAAATTTTGCGCGGTAGCGCCGTCGACGATGCGGTGGTCGAAGCTCAGGCTCAGCGCCATGACCGAAGCGGGCACGATCTCGCCGTTCTTGATGATCGGCTTCTGATCGATGCGGCCGACGCCGAGAATCGCGACTTCGGGGAAGTTGATGACCGGCGTGAAGAACAGACCGCCGGCAGAACCGATGTTCGTGATCGAGATCGTGCTGCCCCTCAGTTCGCCAGCGCCCAGCTTGCCGTCGCGGCCGCGGGTCGCCAGATCCTTGATCTCCTTGGCGATATTCCAGATGTTCTTGCGGTCGGCGTCGAATACGACCGGCACGAGCAGGCCGTTGTCCGTGTCGGTGGCGATGCCGATGTTGTAGAACTTCTTGAAGACGATCTCGTTCGCAGCTTCGTCGATCATCGCGTTCATGACCGGGAACTCGCGCACGGCGGCGACGAGCGCCTTGACGATGAACGGCAGGTACGTCAGCTTGACGCCCTTCTTCTCGGCGAACGCCTTGGAGCGGTTGCGCAGCGCGACGAGCGCGGTCACGTCGACTTCGTCCATCAGCGTCACATGCGGCGCCGTGTAGACGGACTTGACCATCGCGTTGGCGATCGCCTTGCGGATGCCCTTGAACGGCACGCGCTCTTCGACGCCCGGACCGGATTGCGCAGCGCGCGCAGCCGGTGCGGCGGACGATGCCGCTGCGGCAGGCGCCGCCTCGGATGCGGCTTCGGCCTTCGCGGGCGCTCCGCCTTCGGCGTAGCCGATGACGTCCTCGCGGGTGATGCGGCCGTGCTTGCCGGTGCCGGATACGTCGGCGATCGCTACGCCCTTCTCGCGGGCGAACTTGCGCACGCTAGGCGTCGCCAGCACGAGCGCCGCATCCTTCGCGGCGGGCTTCGCTTCGGCGGCTTCGGCGGATGCGGCAGGCGCAGCGCCTTCGGACCCATTGTCCTTGGCCGGCTGCTGCGCAGGCTGACCTTGCAGGTCCGCTCCGCCCTTGGCCGAATCCGCTTCGCCGCTCTGGCCGGACGGCTCGGCGCCGTGGCCGCTATGCGCCTGCTCAGGCAGCTCGCCCTCGGCGTCGATGACGGCGACGACTTCGCCGACGCGCATCGTCTGACCGTCCTTGGCGAACACTTCGAGCACCTTGCCGTTAACCGGGCAAGGTACCTCCATGATGGCCTTGTCGTTCTGAACTTCCATCAGAATGTCTTCGTCTGTGACAGCCTGTCCGGCTGCGATGTGCAGCTTGACGATCTCGCCTTCGTGCAGACCTTCGCCGAGCTCCGGGAACCGGTATTCAAATCTTGCCATGCGCTATCCCTCCTTCACATTAGAACTGAAGCGTTTGATTGACGGCCTTCACGATACGCGCCGGCGTAGGCAGCCAGGCGTCCTCGATAAGCGCGAACGGGTATACCGTATCCGGGCCGGCGACGCGCAGCACCGGCGCCTCCAGGTGCAGAATCGCCTTTTCGTTGATCTGCGCGATGATCTCCGCGGCGGCGCCGGAAGACTTTTGCGCCTCCTGCACGACGATCGCGCGGTTCGTCTTCTTGATCGATTCGACGATCGTATCGATGTCGAGCGGCACGAGCGTACGCAGGTCGATGACTTCGGCGGACACGCCGCTCTTCGCCAGCTCGTCGGCAGCCTTGACTGCGGTGTGCACCATCAGGCCGTAGGCGATGATCGTAATATCCTTACCCTCGCGGACCACGTTCGCCTTGCCGAGCGGTACCGTGTACTCACCCTCCGGCACTTCGTCCTTGAAGGCGCGGTACAGATTAAGATGCTCCATAAAGAAGACCGGGTCGTTGTCCCGGATCGCCGAGATCATCAGTCCCTTGGCATCGGCCGGGTTCGAAGGCACGACGACCTTGATGCCCGGCGTCTGGATCGCCAGGCCTTCGAGCGAATCGGTGTGCAGCTCGGCCGCCTTGACGCCGCCGCCGAACGGCGTGCGGAAGACGATCGGCGCGTTGTAGCGGCCGCCCGAGCGGTAGCGCAGGCGTGCGGCCTGCACGAACATCTGGTCGAGCGCCTCATAAATAAAGCCGATAAATTGAATCTCGGCGATCGGGCGGAAGCCCTGGGTGGCGAGACCGACGGCCAGACCGCCGATTGCGGATTCGGCCAGCGGCGTATCGAATACGCGCTGCTCGCCGAACTCGGCTTGAAGACCCTCCGTCGCGCGGAAGACGCCGCCGACCTTGCCGACGTCTTCGCCGAAGAGCAGAACGCCGGGGTCGCGCTTCAGCTCGACGCGCAGCGCGTCTTTAATCGCTTCAATCATGTTCATTTGCGCCATTGGTTGTGAACTCTCCCATCTATAGGATGACGACTGCACGAAGCAGGCGTACCGTTAATATTGAGCGGACCGGCCTCAAGCCTCCGCCATCGTCCGAACGCGCGGGCAGCTCGTGCGGTTATCGGCCGCCGGGTCCACTGCGCGCGGGAACCGGACGGCATCGCCCGGCGCCGGACGCCGAATCGATGCCGCCTTCGGTTAAAAGTCGGCTTTTTGCTCTTCGAGGTGCGGAGGCGTCGTCTCGAACATCGAGTCGATCAGGCCGGCGACCGTCATTTTTTCCGTTTGCTCGGCCTTCTTGATGTGCTCGTTCACGGCAGCCTTCGCTTCTTCCTTGACGCGGGCCGTGTCCTCTTCCGACCACAGGCCCTTCGATTCAAGGTACTTGCCGAAGCGTACGAGCGGATCGCGCAGCGCCCACTCCTGCTCTTCTTCCTTGGTGCGGTACTTGGTCGCGTCATCGGACATCGAGTGCGGTCGGAAACGGTACGTGACCGCTTCGATCAGCGTCGCGCCGCCGCCCTCGCGGGCGATCTCGGCAGCTTCCTGCACGGCGGAGATGACGGCCAGCACGTCCATGCCGTCGATCTTCACGCCGCGGATGCCGGCAGCGAGCGCCTTGTGGGCGATCGACTGGGCGGCCGTCTGCTTGGCGAACGGGGTCGTGATGGCGTAGCCGTTGTTCTGTACGAAGTAAATGACCGGCAGCTTGAACGAGCCGGCAAAGTTCATGCCCTCGTAGAAGTCGCCCTCGGAGGAGCCGCCGTCGCCGGTGTACGTGATCGCGACGCGCTTCTCGTTCTTGAGCTTGAAGCCCATGGCGACGCCCGTCGCGTGCAGGATCTGCGCGCCGATGATGATCTGCGGCATCAGCACGTTCACGCCTTCGGGAATCTGGCCGCCGTGCTGGTGGCCGCGCGAATACAGGAACGCCTGGTACAGCGGCAGGCCGTGCCATACGAGCTGCGGCATATCGCGGTAGCCCGGGCAGACGAAGTCTTCCTTCGTCAGCGCGTATTCGCTGCCGACCATCGTGCCCTCCTGACCGGATACGGGCGCGTAGAAGCCGAGACGGCCCTGACGGCCGAGATTGACGGCCCGATCGTCCCAAGTGCGGGTAAATACCATGCGGTACATAATTTCCTTCAATTGCTCGTCGGTCAGGTTCGGCATCGCCTCTGCATTGACCACTTCGCCTTCAGGGGACAATACTTGAAGCGGCGTTACGTCTTCCGAATGCACAATATGCGCTGCTTGCTGCCCCGGCTTGGCCGGCGCGTCCAAAGAACCTTTGCTCATTGTTACATCTCCTCGTCATGAATTGTGGAAGAGGGGTTTCTGTTATAGAATTATTATATCGCTGCCCTAGTGGTTTGGTCAAAGAAAAAAGGCATATTTATTGAATTCTCATCAAATGAAAGCGCAAAATGTTTCTAGTACAGTTTCTTAATTGTTGTATAACACATTAATACAAATCTCTGGATGAGGCCCTGAAAATGGCAGGCGCCGCAGCGGACATTCCTATGTTTTTCCCTTGTCGCGGCGCCGCCATACGTTTGTCCGGGTCTTGTGAAAGGAAGATAACGAAATGTCAGAGTCCCCCGTGCGCAGAACTGTCGTCAAACATATCATCCCCAGTAATTACCTGGAACAGGGCGAGCGATCCGTCCGCTTCTATTTACCCCCGGGGTATCAGGAATGGCTCAGCTATCCGGTCGTTTATTGTCAGGACGGCGAAGATTTTTTCAATTTCGGCAGAATCGCCACGATCTCCCACAGACTTATTCTCGAGGAAAGCTGGGAGCCGTTCATCATCGCGGCCGTCGACGTCGACAAATCGGTGCGCACCGAGGAATATTTGGCGGGCAGCGAGCGGCATGAGGCCTATCTGAATTTTTGGTTCGAAGAGCTCGTCCCGTTCGTGGAAAAAAACTTCGCCGCCCGCCCTTCCCCCGATGCGCGTCTGCTCGCAGGCGATTCGCTCGGCGCGACGGTGTCGATGTCCATCGCCCTGCGCCGTCCCGACTTGTTCAATCGGCTGCTCTCGCTGTCCGGCGCCTACTACGGCGCTTCGATCGCCCAGATGAAGGCGGCCGGCGAGGGCGAGCTGGCCGGACTGGGCGTATGGATGACGGTTGGCTTGCAGGAGACCGCCTATGAGACCGACCGCGGCATCCACAACTTCGTCGAGCTGAACCGGGCGGCGAAGCGGATTCTCGAGAGCAAGGGCGCGTACGTCGACTACCGGGAAAAAGACGGCGAGCACAAATGGGGCTTCTGGCAAACGGAGCTGCCCGAAGCGCTCGGCGCATTCCTCGGACCGCAGGCGCATATGTAAAAAAGCTGAGTTCGCGCCGATGATGACGCGAACTCAGCTTTTTTTAATTGACGGCACTTGCGCGCGCTCTCCATTCTTTTCGTGCAGCTACCGTGCCGCCGCTGTCACTTTGCCCGTCTCCAGCAGATGAGCCAGCAGCCGATCGCTCGCTTCGCTGATCAGCGCGTATGTCTCCTCGAAGTCGCCCGTATAATATGGGTCCGGCACATCGGTCAGACGTGCGTCCGGTACGAACGACAGGAAGCGAACGACCTCCGCCCGCGTCTTGGCCCCCAGTGCCTCGCGAATCGCCTTCACATTGCTCTCGTCCATCGCGACGAGCAGGTCGAAGCGCTCTCCGTCCTCCGGACGCACGCCCCGCGCGAGCATGCCTTCATAGGAGATGCCCTGGGCATCGAGAATGCGGCGGGTCCCTTCGTGCGGCGGCTTGCCGAGATGCCAATCTCCCGTGCCGGCCGAGTCGATCTCGATCGCGCCGGACAAGCCCGCGCGCGCCACCCGCTCCCGGAATACCGCCTCCGCCATCGGCGAGCGGCAGATGTTGCCCAGACATACGAACAATACGCGATACATGCTCATAACCCCTTCCCTTCATCGACAGCCGGGCCCGCTTGTCCGCCGTAAGCCAGCAGCTTTCTGCGCGGCAGCCTCCATTTATAATGAACCGACAGCATGCGCAGCGTCACGGTCGCCGCGAACAGCGCGAGCAGCGTCCAGGTCATCTGGAGCTCTCCGACCCCGACGGCCATGCCCGCCAGCAGCGCCCACACCGCATAGATCTCGTCGCGCAGCACGAGCGGCTTGCGTCCCGCCATAATATCGCGGATCATGCCGCCCCCGATGCCCGTCATCATCGCTGCCACCATGACAGCGCTGACCGGCAGCTTCGCCTCTACGGCGTACAGCGCACCCTGAATGGCGAATGCGGCGAGTCCGATCGCGTCAAAAAAAGCTTCGCTTCTTTTCCAATGATAAATCCATGAGACCGGCAGCACGAATACGATAATGATAGAGATGACCGCCGTCTTCAGCAGGAGCCCCTGGCTCCAGAGTGTCGTCACGGGCACGCCGATGAGCAGATTGCGCACGATCCCGCCGCCGAACGCAGTCACGAGACCGAGCACGAATACGCCCAGCATGTCGTAGTGCTCCTCCATGGCGACGATCGCGCCGCTCACGGCGAACGCTATCGTGCCGATAATGCTGAACCATTCAAACACGTCCAAAGTCAAGACGATAACCCCCGGCCGATTCTAATCCGGCGGCGCCGCGCATGCATCCCGCGAACCGCCCTATCTATTGTATCGGGTGACGGGCGAATGCTGCAACGGAGAATTTGCGCCAATAGTGCGCACTTGGAACCGGGAAGCGGGTCGCATCTGACCGCGATTGCCCTTATACTGAATTTATTCGCGGTTTTCGCCGCATTTACTGAATGGCAGGAGGAAAAGTGTTGCCTAATCCGTCTTCTTCCGAACGCGCGCTCATCTTCACCGGCGGCAGTCTCGGCCCCTGGAGCCTCGCGCTCGCGCAGCCCGACGACTATCTCATCGGCGCAGACCGGGGCGCCCTCTATCTCGTCGAGCATGGGATCGCGCCCGATCTCGCCCTCGGCGACTTCGACTCGGTCGACGGCGAGGCGCTCGCGCGCATCCGCGCCGCAGCCGCCGAGACGGCCGAGTACGATCCGGTGGACAAAGATTGGTCCGACACCGAGCTTGCGCTTCGCGAAGCGCTGGCGCGCGGCTACCGGGACATCGTCATCGCGGGCGGCCTCGGCACCCGGTTCGACCATAGTCTGGCCAACGTCCAACTGCTCGTCGTCGCGGCGGAGGCCGGAGCGAAGGCCATCCTCGTGGACGCGCACAACGAGATTCGCCTCCTGACCGAAGGCGGCCGCCTTGAAGCCGATGCCCGCTACCCTTTTGTATCGCTGCTGCCCCTGACCGCCGAAGCGACAGGCGTCACGCTGACCGGGTTCGCCTACCCGCTCTCGGACGCCACGCTGCGTCAAGGCATGTCGCTCGGCGTCAGCAATGTGCTGACAGCCGACGAAGGCTTCATCGCGCTTCGCGGCGGCTCGCTGCTCGTCATTCGAAGCCGGGATTAAAGCAGAAACGTCAGGGCGCATGCCGGCCCTGACGTTTCTTCGTATGACGGCAAAAACCGCGCCATGTCGCTTCAGCCCTGTCTGATAGCGGCGGCGGACACGCGCAGCTCCATGCCCTCATAGGCGTAGCTCGCCCAGGCCGGCAGGCCGTAATCCCGTCTGACATCGATATCGTGCGACAGATGCGTAAAGACGACGGACCCGGCGCCGACCTCCGCTGCGAGCAGCAATCCCTCCTTGACATCGTACAGCGACCGCGTCTCCATCGGGTACGGCTCCTCATAGAAGCTCGTACCGAGAATCAGCAGCGACAATCCGCGCAGCGGCGCCTTCTGCGCTTCCGTCAGGTCGATAGAATCGGGACAGTAAGCCCACGCCCCGCCGTCCGGGTGATCGAACCGGTAGGCGTACGAATAGCCGTTTTTCCCGTGGTTGACCTTCCAGGTCGTGATCGTCCACCCGCCGTAGGACAGCCTCCCGCTCACGTCAATCGGCCGATGCAGGAGCCGACCGCCGATCCACGGATATCGGGTGCGGACGTCGGCGAGCACCTCCGCAGGCGCATGCAGCTCTGCCGTCGTCTCCAGCCAGCGGCAGGCATCCGCCCACTCCGCCAGCCCGCCGATGTGATCGATGTGCGCATGCGTCAGCAGCGCCCGCTCCACCCGCCTGACGCCGAGGCGCTCCATCTGATGGCGCCAGTCCGGTCCGCAGTCGACGAGCAGCGGCGACTCGTCCGCCGCGTTCAGCCAGATCGCCGAGCGCCGCCGCACGTTGCGGCCGCCGGTGCGCGCCTCCGCGCAGACGGCGCATTCGCAGTACACGCGCGGCGTGCCGAGCGAATCGCCGTTGCCCAATATTGTAATGAACATATCGTCATGCAAGCTCGACAAAACGAGTTTCCTTCTCTCTTGAAGGCGGGATGAACAACTGCTCCCGTCCCGTTATTCTAGTCGGTGATGAACCTTCCGCCCGGCGGTGCCTGGCGCTCAGATAGGCAGCAGGCGCACGCGCTCCTGCCGTTGGAGCCCGGCGACCATCGTCTCCCAAGCCTCCGGCTTGTTCGGCAGCGCCGCATAATACCAGCGCAGGAATCCCGCGGCCAGCGATGCCGGCAGCTCGGACAGCTCGTCGTCCGTAGGCCTGAAGCACAGATCAAGACCGGTCACCGCCTTGCCCTCGTGATCCCAGGACGGATGCACATAAGCAAGCTCGAGCCGCTTGAAGCCCAGATGCGACAGCACCTCGCGGCGGACGGCGGGATGCATCGGTCCGACCGGACCGGCGGTCTCACCTTCGTCCAGCTGCGCCGGGTCGTAAATCTCGGCGAACATGCCCAGCATCGGCACGCCGCTCTCCGCTTCGAGCCGCTTCAGATGCGCCTCGCGCTGCACGAGCAGGAAGCGGCCGATGCCGAGACCCGCGCGCCCCACAATCGTGAAGTCGGTCATCGCCACGGCGAACTCCGGCCGGTAGCGGTATTCCGTCGCGCCGACGACCTCGCCGTCCAGCACCGCGACGTACACCTGGATCGTCGGGTCCAGCAGCGGCTCCCGCCACAGCTCGAACGCCAGCACCTCCTCCGGCGGGAATACACGTCCCATCAGTTCATGCATTTTGGCAAAGTAAGCATCGTCGATCGATTCAATCTTGCGATATTCCAAAGCCATGACCATTCCTCCTGTTCCCGGCGCATGAAAAAAAGAAGACGGGGCGGCATACGCCCGGTCTTCCTCAGCAATCGCCAGCTCTTGTCTTAAATCCTAATAGAATCAGTCCTGCTTGTAAAGTTGGAAAGCGGCGTACTGGGTGCATTGTCCGCTAGGAGTCGATTCTCATCATCATCTGCTCCAGCAGCCGCACGCGCGCGAGCGAGGCGCGAAGCAGACCGAGGCCGATGTCCGGATACAGCCGGATGAGGCGGGTCAGCGCCTCGCGCTGAAGGCCGAGCGCCCGCACGTCGCCGAGCAGCGCGTGGGCCGATACCGTCGATGCGGACTCGTCGAGCGCGGAAGTGGCGCCGCACACTTCGCCTGCGCCCAGCACGCCGAGCGTCGCCTCCAGGCCGGCCGCGGTGATGCTCGTCAGCTCCACGTTCCCGTCCACGATCACGTAGAGCGCTTCGCTCGTCTCTCCCCGCACCAGCAGCGCTTCGCCGTCCTCGAACGTGCGCTCGGCGGAGATGCCGGCGATCAGGCCGAGTTCCTCCAGCGTCAGGTCCGCAAAGAACGGCACGTTTTTCAAATAAATGACTTTGTTCAGCCTGCTGAGCATCCCCTGCGCTTCCATGTGAACGTCACGCTCCCTCCCGGCTTCCGCCGCCATCTCGGGCCACCAATCGTCCGTCGACCGCGATGCGTGCGCCAGCACCGCCCCTGCCTGCTCCGCCGTCATCTGCGGACGATCGGCGCCGTCGTAGTCCGCCTGCAGCACCGCGGCCAGCCGCTGCGCGAGCCTGCGGTCGCCCGCGCCTTCGGCGAGCACCTCGAGGCCGTTGTTCCTCGTCTCGTCGTCGGGATCGTCCAGCGCCCTGCGAATCGACGACACGACCTGCTCGTCGGTCAGACGGACGAGCAGCGACCAGACGGCCTCCTGCACCCGCTGGAGCTGCCCGCTGAACCTCAGCGAAGCGAGCGCGGCCAGATCCTCCCGCCCGACGGCGCGGAACGCGGCGGGGTAAGCAGCCACCTCGTCCAGTTCGCCCATCCGCAGGATCGCTTCGTCCGTCAGAAGTCCGCGGACTTCGTCTTCCGGCAGCACGGCGGCGAGCGCACCCATCGCCACCCGCCACGTCTGCGCATGCGCGCCCGGCAGCGCCGCGACCAGCGCCTGCGCGCCCGCGGCGTCCATATCGGTCAGCGCCCGCTCGGTGACGCTCAGCAGCTCCTGGTCCCCTGCCGGCAGACGCTCGAGCAGCTGCGGGATCAGATGCGTGGCGCCCAGCTTGCCCAGGCAGGCAGTCGCGGCGAGCCGCACGGCCGGGTGCGCATCGCCGAGCAGCCGCTCGACCTGCTCCGCGAACCGCTGCAGCCGCAGCTCCGCGACGACGCCGCATACATGCGCCGCCGGCTCGCCGCCCTGCGCGAGCAGCCGCTCGATCGCCTCGAAGCACGCTTCGTAGCTCGACTCGCTCTCGAGCGCATACATCGCCTTGACGGCTTCGGCGACGACGGCCGGATGCGGATCGAGCAGCTTCATCCGCAAAAAGAAAAACGCCTGCGCCGGCCACTGCTTCATCTGCGCCATCCGCCGGACGCCCTCCGCTCGCACGGCAGGCTCCTCGTCCTCCAGCACGGCGCCGATCCGAACGAGCGCCTGCAGGTCGGCGCCGGCCAGATTCACGGCGCGCAGCGCGGCGGCCCGCACGCCCGGGCCGGCGTCGTCCAGCAGGCGCAGCAGCTCTGGCGCATAACGCTCGTCCTGCGTCCGCCCGACGATGTCGGCGGCGATCTCCCGCACGCCTTCGTGCTCGTGCCGGAGCAGCGCAACTACAGAGCCCATTGCCTTCGCGTTGCCGAAAAACTCCCGGTAAGAGTCCATCAGCTCCCGGTCCTCGAGTCCGAGCGTCTGAACGCCTCTGACCAGCTCCCGCATATACAGCCGCCGCACGGTCCAGGCGAGCGCCGTCAACAGGACGGCCGCGCCGGCGCCGATCGCAGCCAGCAGCGGATAACCGAGGCCTGCCGCCTTGTGCAGCGACTGCAGGCCCGCGCCGAGCAGAATGCCGAAGAACGACGCGAGCCCCTGCGCGGCATACCTGTAGCCGTCCCGCTGCGTGATCGGCAGCGTCTTGTAGTACAGCTGGAACGACGGCTCCGCCGAGTAAAAAATGAGCACGTTGGTCAGCATGTAGGCACCCGCTGCGGCAGCCACCGCTGCGGCCTGGCTGCCCAGCAGCACAGCGGAAATGCCGAAGGCAGCCGCATATGCGGCGGCGATCGCGACCAGCATCCCGCTCGCGCCGAACCAGGCGACCAGCTTGCCCGAAGCCAGTTGGACCAGAAAGGCGAGAAAAAACAGCAGCGTCGACACCACGCCGAACATGCGCGCGAATTGCTGCTCGTCCTGATAAAAGCCGTGTGCCGTATTCAAAAACAGAAATTCCGCCAAGTAGTAGAGCGCAGGCATGAGCGTCATCAGACCCATCACACCTAGCAAAAACGGCGAGCGGAATGTGCGTTTCATATAATGAAAGGAATTCGCCGTCTCGTCCGTCTCGGCGGACTCCGCCCGCAGCGCGAGCGGGACCAGGTACTGTGCGATCGCCTTGCGGTAATTAAAGGAAGCGGCAATGAGCAATACCGGTCCGAGCCCGTACACGAGCTCCGCACCGAGCGGGCTGAGCGCCTGCGTGAGCAGGCCGCCTGCCATGCCCCCGAGCGTCGCGCCCGACACGAACAACGGCATCAGCCGCTTGGCCTGCTGCGTCGGACAGACGTCGACGGCAAGGCTCCATAGCAGCACCGTCTGCTGGCGGACGACAAAGCTCGAGGTCAGGAACAGCACCGGATAAAACCAATGCAGGTCCGCGCCCGCAATCCGAAGCGCCGCCAGCACGGCCGCGTCCGCGAGCACAATTGCCGTCATGACGGCGTACATCGTCTTCATCAGTTCAGGCTTGGACAGCTTCATCGCCAGCCAGCTCATAAACCACGCCTCGAGCGGCAGTATCAATGCTTCGCCCGCATATATGTACGGCAAATATTCGCTGCCGAAGCGCTGGCTGAACAACGTAATAAAGCCGTTGTAGGTCAGCGCCTCGGCGATCCCGCAGACGAGAAAGATCGGCGTCATCAGCTTGACTTTGCGCCGATCTTCGGTACGTACGCCCAGCCTTCCGAGGGCATGCGCCATATTCATGACTGTCACTTCTTTCCTTCTGCTAACGCTGCAGGCTGTCTGTGGGCCGCAGATTCAAATAATAAATAAGCCGGTCTTCCCCATCGAAGTAATAGTGAGGCAACCGGCCGTTCAACGTAAAGCCGAGCCGCTCGAACAAGCGCCGAACCCCGTCGTAAACGGGCAGGTCGCATGTATAGGTCACCAAGAAACGGGCGCCGCGCGCGGTCAGGCAATCCAGCATCTCGCCGGCCAGCCGAAGAGCGAGGCCGCCCCGTCTGTAATCTCTGCGTACGACAAGGTAATCCCACGTATAACCGCCCGTACGCTGCTCGTTCTCCGCGACGCCGGTAGCGGCGACGACCGCGCCGGCTGCGTCCGTCGCATACCAGTAGATCGTCTTGCCCTCCAGCGCCATATAGGGGAGCGTACGGAAGTGCTCCTCTTCGCCCGGCGTCGGACGTTCGTCGTCGAACGCCTGCGGCGACAAAAGAAAAGCGACGACCGCGTCTGCGGCTTCGCGCGTATCGATGATGCGCACGGTAATCGTATTGCTGTCCAATTCCGAACCCTCCCGCTTCCCATCCTCCGCTTAGCTGCGCTTCACGGCTTCGCTTGGCCTTGTCAGACCGCGAGCGTACCGTTCCAGCCGGCGCCCGAGCCCTTCTGATAGTACTCGTCGCACAAATAAAAGTAGAGCTTGGCAGCCTTGTCCATCCGGTTCTGCTTGATTACTTCGACGAATGTCTCGCGCGCGTCGTAGAACCGCCCTTCCTGGCACAGTGCCAGTCCGCGCTCGAACAACGCCTTCGTCCGTTCCTTGGCCGCGCGCTGCTGCTCGGGATCTCCTTCGAAAATATCGATCAGCTCCATCGCCTCGTCGCTGCCCTCCAGCCGAATGCGGCCCAGCGAGCGATGCAGGAAGCGCTCGGGCGACCGCAGCTGCTCGTAATAGTCGCGCGTCGCGACGATGCAGCATCCGACCAGGTCCGAGATCTGCTCGAGCGTCGTCGTCCGCTGCACGTCGTCCGAGATGACATTGCCCTCCCAGCGGCGCTCCTCCCCGATGATGCCGAGCATGAGCGGCCCCTTGTGAAGCGCGATCCCGATGTCGACCGGCACATACCCCGAGCCGCGCCGGTGCTGGTTGTAGACGGCCAGCTCGCGGCGTATCGCCACGGCCGCCCGGATCGCCTCCTCGGCATGGCCGGGGAACAGCGCCATGAAGCCCGCACCCAAATATTTGCTGATCAGACCGTCCTCCTGCCGTACGATCGGCCCGAAGCGCCGCAGGAACGAGTTCATGAAGTCGAAGTTTTCCTTCGGACTCAGCGTCTTGGACAGCTGCCTGAAATCGCGCAGATTGGCGACCATGACGGCCATATTTTTCTGAATCTGATCGCCGAGTCTGATATCGAGAATGCCTCTCTTGCCGAGCGAATGAAAAAACTGCTGCGGCACGAACCGGTAGGAAGCTTCGCTGAACGACGTAATGTCCGAGATGTGCTGGCGGATATAGCGGGCCATCCGGTTGAACTGCTCGCCCAGATCCCCTACCTCGTCGCGGTTGCGCAGCTTCGCCTCTACGTCCCAATCTCCGTTGGCCATCGCCATGACGCTGCGGCGCAGCTTGCGGATCGGAGACAGCAGGAAAAACGTCGCGAGCGTGACCAGCACGATGAGGCCGGCCGTAATCATCAATATATTTTGAATAATATTGTAGTAGATGGTGCGGTTCTCCCGCTGCAGAACGCTCAGATCGCGGCCGGTCTCATAGATGCCGACGATCCGGCCCTCGCTGTCCCGCACCGGCCCGATCGCGTACAGCCACTTGCCGTCCGCATCCTCCCAATGTCCCGTGCGGATGACGCCTTCTTTCAACACCGCCGCATTGTCCTCGCTCTCCTCGAACGGCTTGAACATGTTGACCCCGTCGTCGTCGTCCATGACAATGTAGATCCTGCCGCCCTCGTACTTGTACAGCGTGCTGTACAGGCCCTGCCGCTGCTCGCTGTCCTCGCCCTCGAACAGGAAATTCATCTTGGTACGGATCGCCTTGTAATCCGCGCTGCCGTAATCGGACGGCGAGTGCAAGCGGGCGAGACGGTCGCCGTCGATCAGGTTCTGGCCGTTGCGCGCGAGCAGCGCGAGCTCCCGCTGCATCTGCGTCTCCATCCGGGAGGAGAAGCTGTCGTATATAAAGTTGGAAAGCAAGATCATGGCGATCAGAATCGCCGGCACGGTGGCGAGCACCTGCTTGAGAAAAAGGGAGGTGCGCCGCTTAAGCACGTGAATGTGGAACAAGCGCGAGGAAAATGCGAGCAGGAGCAAGCCGAGCCAGAAGACGCCCCATACGAGCCGGCGCTCCCACAGCGTACGGCTGTCCAGCGAGGCTTGCGAGACCTGACCCGCCGGGGAGAAGTCGGCCGCGAACAGCAGGAGCCGGTCGTTCAGCACGACCGTATAGCCCGTCGGCGTCTGCCTGACGTCCATCATCTCGTAGCTGTCCAGCCCGGGAGCCGCGCGGCGCAGAGCCGCGTCCTCGAGCACGGTCTTGGCGGCGGCGGGGGCGAGTGGATCGAGCACCGCGACGGCGTTGACGAGACGGTCGACGAACATGAGCGAGCCGTCCGCGCGCAGCGTCAGCAGCTCGGGGAAGTTTTTGGAGTTGCCGCCGGCCGCAGTTTCCGGATACAGCTTGGCGCTCGTGCCGTCGGCGTTCACCCGGTAGATGCTGCCTCTGCGCGTCGTGAAGTAGATTTGTCCCGGCTCGGTGCCCGTAATCTCCGACAAGTAACGATCCTGGGGAAGCGTAAATTCGAACACCGTCTCGGGCGCGCCGTCCGGCAGTACGATTTTTTTCAGTTGGAGCTTGTCGGCAGCCGCCTCGTAAAAATAAAGCGAGTCTCCGGCAAGTTGCAGGCCCCTGATCTGGCCGATGCGCTTGCTCGCGCCGTCCCCTTTTCGTTCGAACAGCAGCTTTCCGTTTTTGCCGCCGCCGTCATAGCGCAATATTCGTTCGTTCTGCACGTACAGACCGTAGGAATCGAGCGCGGTAGCCAGCGCATAGATGCGGCCCTCTCCGTCCGCGACCGCTTCGTTGAAGTCGATTCTGGCGTCCCGGCCTGCGGCCGCGTAGGACATCTGGCGGAGCAGCGTCCCGTCCGCGTCCAACTGTTCGATATGCTGCTTCGAATCGCTCACGACGGCGATCGAGCCGTCCCCGCCGGAAGCCGACAGGGACAGGTTATTCAGTCCTTGCGTCGTTTTCCAGGACGTCGCGTTTTTGTCGCCCCGCTCGGCGAGCGTGTATCCCGACCAGCCGGACAGCGCGAGAGACAGCAATACTAGCAACACAGCCACTTTTTTCATCGATTATAGGCGCCCGCTTTCTCTTCCGACGGTTCTGCGGAGAGAACCTCAATAGTTTCATCGTACTACAAGTTCTTCCTTAATTCACCCCCCGTCAACACAAAATGACAGATTTCAAAAATTGAGGTACTATGGATATAAATATTGATAGATTGTTCCTATAATTAATTCTACCTATATCGGAAAAGAGCGTGACATGGGGCATGGGACAACTGGTTTGCGGCGGCGCGATGATGCAATGCTCGTTCGGAGTAGCTCCCTCAACGTTAAACGTGCTGCCGGCCAGCAGGACGATGACCGCGATGCCGATCGCCAACATTATGGATAACAAGCCATTCGTGAACATCATGCCGTTCGGCATGTGCAATTCGATGGCCAACCCTACCGTAGCGGCCGCCACGGCGGCCAAGCTCGGCGTGATGACGCCGATGCCCTGCACGCCCATGACCGCCGCGCCCTGGACGCCCGGCTCCCCGACCGTCTTGGTCGGCAACTTCCCCGCATTGAACGGCTCGTCCAAGTGCATGTGCAGCTACGGCGGCATCATCCAGATCAATCTCCCCGGCCAATTTACGATTCAGGTGCCTTAAGATGATAGAGACGATACTCAAGCCGTTCATCAAGCCGATCCAACGACGCATCCTGCGGCCGCTCAAGCAGGCCAAGACGCTGCCCAAGCGCGCCCTCAAGTGGCTGATCCAGTGGGCTCGCGCCGTCCTCGGCGGCGGGCTGCGCTCGCTCGACAACTACTGGAAGGTCGGCAGCTACTATATCGCCAAGAAGCTCGTCGTCCTGATCGTGCTGATCGGGCTGGCCGTCGCTTACTTCGGCTTTATTAACCCGCCCAAATTCGTGGACAAGTGGTTTGCCCGCACGCCTACGTACGAGGCTGCCGCGGCGCTGGACAAGGGCTACACCGGCACCGCCAAGATCGTGGACGCCACGGGAAGCGTCGTCTATGTCGGACCGCTCGAGAGCGGACAGTACAGCGGTGTCGGCAAGCTGTACGGCGACGGCAAGCTGCTGTACTTCGGCGATTTCGTCAAAGGCGTGCGCGCCGGCTCCGGCGAAGCGTACGCGCCGGACGGCAGCCTGCTGTACCGCGGCGCATTCGCCGCCGACGCCTACAACGGCGCGGGCACGCTGTACGCGCCGGACGGCAGCGTCGTGTATGAAGGCGCATTCGCCGCAGGCAAGTACGAGGGCAACGGGACGCTCTACGCGGCCAAGGACAAGGTGAAGTATACGGGCGCGTTCGTCCAGGGACTGTACCAGGGCGAGGGCAAGCTGTACGGCGACGACGGCAAGCCGGTCTACGAAGGCGCGTTCGCGGGCGGACAATACGAAGGCGCAGGCAAGGAGTATGTCGGAGGAACGCTTCGCTACGAAGGCGCGTTCGCCGCCGGACTGCCATCCGGCGAGGGCACCGAGTATGCGGCGTCGGGCGCGCCGCTGTACAAGGGCGCATTCGTGCGCGGACAGTACCAGGGCGCGGGCGCGCTGCTCAGCGAGCAAGGCGTCACCGTGTACGCGGGCGCTTTTGTCGGCGGCCTGCGCGACGGCGAAGGACAAGCGTTCAACGCGGACGGCACGCCGCTGTACCAGGGCACGTTCCGCGCCGACCAGTATCAAGGCTTCGGCGCGCTGCTGGACCCGAACGGCACGGTGCTCTACAGGGGCATGTTCAGCGCCGGACGGGCCGACCCCGCCGCCTTCATGGGCATGGCGCTCGCGACGCTGCAGGAGAAGCTCGGTGCGCCGGACGCGCAGCCGGGTTCGAAGGACGCCGGCACGGGCGGCGACGCAGGCGAGACGCCGGATACGGGCGCGGGAGGCAATGATTCGGCAGGTGCGGGCACGGCGGGTGCAGGGACTGGTGGCGCGGGTTCGAGTGGTGCGGGTGCAGGTGCGACGGGCGCAGGCGCTGCTAGTGCGGGTACGGCTGGAGCCGGGGCTGGTGCGGCGAGTAGCGGAGTTGCGGGCGCGGGTGCTGCGAGTGCGGGTGCGGCGGGTGCCGGAGCCGGTACGGCGAGCAACGGAGCGGCGGGCGCAGGTGCTGGTGCGGCGAGTAGCGGAGCAGCGGGCGCAGGTGCTGGTACGGCGAGCAACGGGGCTGCGGGCGCAGGTACGGCCGGCTCGGGTACGACGGGCACGGCGGGTACTGACTCGGTGAGCACCGGAGCGGCTGGCGCGAGCGCGGCCGGTGCCGGCGCGGCGAGCGGCGGAGCGACTGGCGCGGGGACGCAGACTGAAGCAGGCAGCGAAGCCGCGTCAGCAGGAGCGGCGGGCGCCGTGGTCGGCACGCCGTCGTCCGGCAGCGGATCGGCGACGGATGCGGCAGGCAGCGGCGGCGCATCGACTACAGGCGAAGCAGCAAACGGCGGGGCCGGCGCCGGCGACAACTTGACGCAGCCGGCAGCAGGAGGCGCAAACGCTGCGGGTCCGAGCATCAGCCAGCAGCAGACTGCTGCCGGCGGCACGAGTCCCGCAAAGACGACCGCCGCAGGCGGCGCGGTTGTCAACGGAGCAAGCACCGGCAGCAGCGCTGCCAATACGCCCCCGAGTCTCCCTTCGGGCGATGAGGTAGGCACGGCGGGTTCTCCGGTCGAGCTAGTCTACGGCGGCATTCAGTTCAGCTTCAAGCTGGAGCCCGACCCGGACAATCCCGAAGCGTACGCCGTCACACTCGTCCGTACATGGAACAAATACGTCATCAACGACATGCTTGGCACGCTCCAAAAAGCGTCGGCAAAAGGCGTTAAAACGGAAGCGTCGGGCAAGCTCTACACGATGTCCTACGAGTGGAACGGCATTTTGTACAACTTCAATTACAACAACGACAAGCCGGTCCGGCTGACGATCGGCGTTTTCCAAGTATAGCTCGAGGATGCTCCCGCCCCCTCACCATTCGCCCAAACACACTAAAAGCAACCGTCAGGGCAAACCGCCCTGACGGTTATTTCGTTACTCCGGCAGCAATCTCTCTGTAGCAGCGCTTTTCTCGCTTACAGCACGATCCCACGCCGCAGCCCCCCCTGCAACGGTGCTTTTCTCGCTTACAGCCGCGCCTCTCTCCTGTAGCAGCGCTTTTCTCGCTTACAGCACGATCCCATGCCGCAGTCCCCCCTGCAACGGTGCTTTTCTCGCTTACAGCCGCGCCTCTCTCCTGTAGCAGCGCTTTTCTCGCTTACAGCACGATCCCACGCCGCAGTCCCCCCTGCAACGGTGCTTTCCTCGCTTACAGCCGCGCCTCCCTCCTGTAGCAGCGCTTTTCTCGCTTACAGCACGATCCCATGCCGCAGTCCCCCCTGCAACGGTGCTTTTCTCGCTTACAGCCGCGCCTCTCTCCTGTAGCAGCGCTTTTCTCGCTTGCAGCACGATCCGGCTCCCTCGTCTCTCCAGTAACGTTGATTTCCTCGCTTACAGCACATTCCCCCACTCATTACATGCTCGTCCGCCCACTCCTCACTTTACGCGCAATGGACCGTCTGCCGACAATTCAAACAAGCCGCACCGCAGCCCCCCAGGGACCGCGATGCGGCTTGTTTGTCTCGCCCGCCCTCCGGTACGACGACGCGAAGCGGCTATGCTATTCGTGTCAGCGGCAGCCTCAGCCGCGCTCCTCGCGTCCGGGCGCAGCTTCGCGGCGGGCGGACAGTTCGCTCTCGTCGTCGGCCGACGCGCCTTCCTGCAGCTTTTTGAACGCCCACCAGCGCACGCTCAGCTTGTCCGCCTCCGTGGAGCCGTTCAGCCGCATGCCGATGCGGAATCCGCCGTGCTCGGGATAGACGATCGTGCCGAAGTCCACGTTCGGGACGTCCGACTCGTACTCGGTTCCTTTGAACACGTCCTGCGAGCCGTAGTAGATCGACGCCTTCAGCGTATCCTGAAGCGCCAGGCCGACGTGGACCGTCACCTGCCCCGCGCCGAGGCCATGCTTGATCTCGTCCGTCACATAGTTGCGCCTGCCGCGCGAGAAAAACTTGAGCCCCGTCTTGGCGTTCAGCTCCAGCGGCACCTCGATCGTTCCCGTCGCGATCTCGTCCTGAATCGCTTGCGGGCGCGGGAGGCCGAGCTTGAAGTCGAACGCATTGCGCTCCGGATGATAGTTGACGTCGAGCCTTGGCTTCGCATCGTACTCGAGATCGTAAGCCTCGGCCTCGGCAAAAAAGCGATGCAGCGATGCCGATCTGTCGGCCTGGGAGAGCCTCTGCAGCAGCGAAGCGTTGGGCACGTATTCCCCGAACGGCACCCGCTCGACCTGCTCGATCATATAGGTCGATCCGAGCTGCAGAAGGCCGATTTTCGCCAAGCAAATCTCCTGCTCCGCCGAGCCTTCGGCAGCCTGGTCGAGCGAGCGCTCGTACCAGGTTTTCAGAATACGCCCCATAACCGGCTGCGAGATGATATCCACCTTGTGGACGGCGGCATGGTCGATCGGGACGCGCTGATCGCCGATCGCGAGCGTCACCGACTGCGGAGGCAGCGTCAGCTTGGCGGACGTATCGGGACGATCGTGCGCCTTGACGCTGTAGGTCAGACGGTACTCGGTATCCTGCCCGTCCCGCGGCTCCGCGAATTCGATATGCGATCCGTTGTCGCCGACCGGACTGAAGCCGTCCGCTTCATAGTCGAAGCTGAGCGCCACTCTCGCCGTTTGCAGCGTCTTCTCCACGACCAGCGTCACGTCGACGACATCGCCCGGATTGACGTACCGGGGCATCCGCTGCGATACGCGGACATGGGCGTCCTGGTACAGCACGACGACATCCTCCAGCAGCCGCACATGCTCGAAGCTCGAAGGAGAAGGTGCCTCTTCTTTGACGAACAGCCGGTAAGACTCCAGCACGCGATTGTATTCGCTCACCTCTTCGCCACGGATCGACGAATTGCCGACGGAATGGACCGGCTCGCGCCCCTTTTCGTCATAGGCGACATACAAGTACACGTTTTTCTTGTATTCGTTGTTCGTGAAGCCCTCGATCATGGACAGCTTCAGCGTGACCGGAGACGGCAGTACGACCTCGCGGCCCGAGTAGTCGATCGCCAGCCCCATCTCGACCGTGATCGTCTTGTCGTCCACGGCAACGACCTGCATGCCGGCGACGACGCCGCTCCCGAACAGCAGCCGGTTGAGCAGTCTGCGCTTGTTGTTCAAATATTTTTGCTCCGACTCGAAGTCACGCACCGTCAGCAGCTTGCCGTAAAAATACCGATTGCGCTCGAACGGGTACATTCTCGCTTTTCTCATCCGTCAAGTCCCCTCCTTGTCGTCGGAACCGCGCGGCGGGTCCGCTCCTTCACTCCATCTCGGAATCCATGCCCAGTCGCATATGCGCATCGAGCCGGCGGTTCATGTTCGCATCCACGATCAACGTGTCGTTCGGCATCGAGCGGCCGTCGCCGAGCGTGAAGATCGAAGGCTCCGCGAGCACCGTATTGACGCCCAGATACGTATGCAGATCGAGATACATCCAGGGCTGCAGCCATTCCAGCTTCGCCTCCGTATGCGCCGGCTTGATGTCGTCGACGAGCTGCCTCAGCAGCACCTTCTCCATGTCGCTGCGCGCCTGATCCGGATGCAGCAGCACAGAGAACGTGAATGGATCGTTGCCGTACAGCCGGTCGATGACCTCGCGCCACTCCCCCCGTTCGCGCAGCGACTTGTACTGCGCAGGCTCGACGATAATCGGCTTCATGCCGGTCAGCGTCTCCACCGCCGTCTCGATGCCCTTTCGCGTGCCCCGGTGCCTGTACATGTCCGGCGCGGCGCGAATGAGGCGCCGGATCGCGTCGTCGCTCCAATATTCGTTCGTGTCGAGCCCCAGCCACGAAGCCAGCCATCTGAGCTGTTCGCCGTGCACTGTCTCCCGGTCGAATTGTCTGGACACGCCGTCGATCCGCGCCTCCATCTCGTCGAACAGTGTGCCGAACAGCGCCAGATAGCGCTCGAGGAAGCTTTTGCCTCCCGACTCCTGCTGATAGACCGCGGGCATATACGACAGCAGCGTCTGCCTCGGAAAATAAACGCGCATGCGACGCATCGCCGGCGTACTGCGTTCGCTGCCGATCCATTCGACCAGCATCCACAAGTACCGTCCCTTGGCGCCAAAAAACAAAGCGTCCGTCGGATTGACAACCGGCTCGGACCAAAAATCGGCGAGTCCCTTGAGCTTCTCCGACGCGCTCAGATCAGTGCGGGCGATCCAGTCGTCGATCCGCCGGATCGAGCCCGCGATCATCCTGACCCCCGTATCGTCCGCGAAGTAGCGCACGCGCAGCTGCGTCCCGTCCGGAACGTCGGATTCCATCGTAAATTTGTGCCACACCGTCTCTCGGTCCGCACTGTCGAACGCGCGGGACAGCCAGTAGCCTTCGAGCGAGCCCGCGCCCGCCATCGCCAGCGTCTGCGGCTGCAGATCGAGCACGGCCAGCGTCTGCTGCTCGCCGTTCAATATATACATCCGATCCTTGCCGTCGATCAGGATCGCGTCGGCTTTGCCGCGGAACCCGCCTACCTTGCCGATCGGCTCGCCGGCCTCGTTGAACTGCAAAATAAAGCGGTCGTCCTCCCCCTCCGACTCCATGGTGCGCGAATCGCCGACATAGATCTGCCGGTTCGAGTCGACGGCCAGGCCGGCGAACGACAAAGGGGGCAGCAGCATGCGCGTCGTCAGCTCGCCCTCGGGCGAAAAGGCGAACAGCGTCCGTCCGAGACTGTCGTAAACGTACATATCTCCAAGCGGAGATACGGTCAAAAAGGGCTTGCCCGGAGGTCCGCCGTCCGCCGGCAGCTTGAGCGAGAACCTGTCGTCCCCGATCAGCGCGACCAGCCCGCCCGATAAGGTGAGCCTGACGATCCGCAGCAGCGCCGGGCCGGCGGGACGCGCTTGCGCATCTCCCGCCTCATCGGGCGGCTCAGCCAGCGTCAGCGCGTAAAGACTGCGACCGTCGGAATGGAGAGCGAGAGGGCGGCAGTAAATGCCGTCCATCCATTCTCCCGTGCGGCTCCAGCGGGTCTGACCGCTGTCCATATCGTAGGCGGCCAGCATTCGCTCGCCGTCGGGATCCGCGACGAACAGCGTCTCGCCGGCTGCCGCGAGCATGGCGGAGGCCGAGAACA
Source organism: Cohnella sp. 56 (assembly GCF_037963805.1). Lineage (NCBI taxonomy): Bacteria > Bacillati > Bacillota > Bacilli > Caryophanales > Paenibacillaceae > Cohnella > Cohnella sp. 56. The sequence goes on from NZ_JAZDQE010000004.1 coordinate 122,689, forward strand.
GCCCGTGTCTGGACACGAACAGACGCTCGTGATGCCGGCTATGCCGGTCGTACAGCCACAAATCGCCCGCGTCGTCCAGCAGGATGAGCCGCGCGAAGGGACCGACGGCGAATGCGTTGACCGCGCCGATGCCTTCGAGCTCGCCGAAGGACGCCGTATCCAGGACGCCGTAGCGCGCATCGCTGCGCAGGCGCAGCGTCTCTCCGTTGTCCAGGTTCTCCATCCAGCCCCGGCGGCTCCAATGCGCCGGCACGTTCACCGAAAAAAATAAAGCCTCTTCATTCACTGCCGCTCACCTCCCTTCTGCATGACACAGCCCATTTTCCGGCTCAAACCTGGGTCCGGCTGAGCAGCTCGATCCGGTGCTCGCCGGAATATACGAGTCCGTTCGGCGGCAGCAGCACGTCGCCGCCTTGGCTTTTGGCCGCGTATCTTCCTTCTCCGTCCAGCCACAGATCCTGTACGTACGACACGCCGCCGATGCGGCTCAGCGCAGCGAAGACATCTCCCCGGTACACCGGACGGCCGAACGGCCAGCCCGAAGGCGACTTGAGGCTCCCGGACGGACTGAGCAGCGCATTCAGAACGGACGTGATCCGTTTTGTTTCCTGCGCGAACTGAGGCTCGACGACGATCACGGCATGTACGGTCACCTTGATATATTCCGGTGCGATCACGTGGATCTCGGTCCCGATGAGTCTGCGCTCGTCCAGATGCCTGGCGACCGTCTGCAGGAAACCGGGACTCGGCTTCGGCGTCGGCTGACGGCTGTACGGCATCGCCACGACCGTCACCGCATGGGGCGCCGGCTCCGAACGGCCGGGCGCGTATCCGGCGATGACATGCACCCTGGCTACCCGCAGGCCCGGCGTAGACTGCGCGATAGCGGCGTAGTCCTCGTCCGTGACGGCGCGATGCGGCTTGAGCCATTCCTGCCGCAGCCGGGCGATGCAGTCGCCGACGTCCTCGCCCTCGGCGCCGCCGAATCCGTAGCCTGCGTTGGTCACGGACACGCCGAGCGCCCGCTGCGCATCCGAGACCCATTCGGTCAGCAGATGCGGCTTGATATTGCCCCGCGAACCGCCGCCCAGGACGCAGGCGACCAGACAGAGGTTGGGCTCTTCGCATGCCACCGGGATCGCGCCGCGCTCATCGTCGCCGAAGCGCACTTCCCCGGTGTCGGGGTCGTACGTATAGTGGCGGTCTAGTGGCCCCGAACGGTCGAAGTCCTCGACCGGCTGCCAGTCCTCCCATAGCCAATCGCCTGCGGCGGTCCCCGGGATGCCGACCTGGAGCACAAAGTGTTCCCGCCTGCGGCAGGGCAGATCGTACACGACGAACCGCTGCCGGGGCAGGCCGTTGCTGCGGCCGATCCATCGCTTGTCCGCAAAGGAGCGGTCGGCGTGAATGCGCCGGACCCGGCCCGGACCCGCAGGCGGCCGCATGCCGGACTCGCCGTCGCCGAACGCCGCGGCGATTCCGCCGCCGGGGTCCGCGGTCCAGGCGTATATGCGGTCCTCGGGACCGGCCGCCTGCAGATCCGCGACTTCCCGCCACTCCCGCCAGCGACCGTCAGGCTCCCTTACCTGCACGCGCCCCAGGCCGAAGCGCGAGAGGTAAGTATCGGCGGCTGCAATCACGGGGCCTTCTTCGGGTACTTCGTATTCAAGCGTCTCGCTTTTCGTATCGCGCTGGACGACGAGCGCCGTATGCAGCATGATCCGGTCGATGCGCGGCGGCTCCTCGTAGCCCTCTTCCTCCAGCACGCAGCAGATCCACCATCTGGGCCGGTCGTTGGCCGGATGGACGAGCACGGGCCGAAGCGGCGCGGCGAGCGTCATCGTGACCCGTCCGCTGAAGCTTAAGTGCACGGTCTCGTCGACGACAGGCTCGATCGGCAGCCATGCGGAAGCGCCAGTCGCCTCGTCGAAGGCGTAGCTCTTCCAGGCTACGCGCGCGGAAGGCACGATATCCGGATGCGCCTCCCTGGACGCAAGCAGACGTCCGTACGCGCCGGCTTCCCCGGCCGAGGCGGCAGCGCCGCCGGTGAAGCCGGTCGCCTCCTCCTCCGCCAGCAGGATCGTCAGCTCGATCGGCTCCCCGACCGGCGGCTCCCGGTCGAACGATACGTACAATCGGCTCCCGGACCTCGCGTCCGCGCCGAACGCATAGAAAGCGACATCGCCCTGCGTGTTGGACGCCGTCCGGTCGCTCGCCTCGCGCTCGGTCCGCGTCACGATCCGGTCGATGCCGATCGGCCGCAGCGTCAGCGGGGCGGTCGTCTCGAACACCTGGTCCTCCGCCAGCAGCTTCGTGCCGCCGGGCAGACGCACAGTGTCGCGTATTTCGGAAAAAGAGGCCAGCGCCGAAGCCGCTGTCGTCTGATGCGGCGCCTCGCCCAGCAGCTCCAAAAACTTGCGCCGGTTGCGATCCGGCACCCGGCTCAAATAAAATTGCTGCATCTCGCTGATCCAGGCGAACAGCTCCAGCATCGTCATGCCGGGATCGTGCGCATTCTCGTCCGTCCACTCCGGCAGCCTGCGCTGGATACCCTGGCGCGCTTCCTGCATGATGCTATCGAATGTCCGGTCGTCCAGCGGCAGTCTGGGCAGCATTGGCACCGCACCTCCTCTCCTTCGTTATCTCGCATGCCTATCGCAGGACGCATGAGGCATCGCGCGAACCCTTACACCATTCACGTCACGTCACGCAGCAAGCATGCGCGCCCTCAGCTTCCGGGCCGTCCGACGATCGCGCCTAGCCCAGTCTCGCCGTAACCGTGTGGACCCCGGAGGCAACGATGCCGTGCGGGTAATCTGCCAGCGCCGATTCCGGAACCTCACGAGCTTCGCCGTGCTCGATGACGACGATAGTCGCATGCAGCAGCTCCACCGACTCCACCTTGCGCACGGACTGAAGCAGGCCGTACATCGCCGAGGCGTGGACGGTCTCTCCGATCTGCCAGCCGCGCCCGTCGAGCTGTCCGCTGCGCGTATCGAGATAGCGGTTCAGCGCCGACCGGCAGTCCGCCTCCGCCGGCACGATATCGTCCGCGGAGCTGACGCGGACGACTACGGTGACGGATACTTCCAGCAGCGCGGGCGGCAGGATGGCGAGCCGACCGCCCTGCAAGAGCAGATTGGAAGCTTTGTCCCGCATCGCCGCTTCGATTTTCTTTTTAATACCCGGGAAAAAAGCGATGCCTTCCCGGCTGCCCAGCGGCAGTGCCACGACCGCGACCTTGCCTGGCGAGCGCCGCAGTCCGGCATCGCGGCCGGGCAGACAGCGCACCTGCACGATCGACGGATCGGCTTCCCGCACGATCCACTCGATATCGGATGCCGACACCGCCCGGCCGCGGTGACGCGCATGCTGCGGGCCCCGCTCCATCGCGCGCGCGAGCGGCTCCGCGTCGCCGCCGCCGACCGCCGCCGCCGGATTGCCGACGCTGTCGACAAAGGCGATCGGCTGCAGCAAGCTTCGAATCGACAGAGCCGGCACATTGCCCCGCGCGCCTTCGGTCACTTGATACGTCACGCGAATCTTATCCGTACCCGCCAGCGGCGGCGCCATGCCCGTCTTGCCGTCGCCGAAGCGCAGCCTGCCCGAAGCTTCGTCGATCTCATAATGCCGGTCGTGCGGGAACGAGGCGGCCAGCGACTCTACCGCGAGCCATCGAATCCACACCCGTGTCTGCCGTCCTTCGCTGTCGCGATGGACCTCGCAGCAGTCCTCGTCCATCTCGGACAATGCCTGATCGTTCACGAAGCCGGTCTCGTCGACCCACACTTCCTGCGAGACGACCGGCGCGGACGCGAGCTGCCAGCCGTCTTCCGACCGCTCGGGGTACTCGTCGTGCAGCGTGCGGCGCTGGACGACGGCCACCGCGTTGCGGTCGACGCGCAGCACGGACGGAACCTTCGCGCCCTTGATCCCATAGGCGCCGTCGCGGTTCAACGCGCGCAGCCATACCCGCTCCTCGCCGAACAACCGGACGGCCATAAGCCCGGGCGGGCCTGCGAACTGAAGGGTGCCGGACTCCGTAAATCCGTTTGTGGCGTCCATCCCCTTCAGCGGCACCCAATTCAGCGTCAGTCCCTCGCGGACGAGCGCCTCCCATTCGACCGACGGCATGCCGCCGTCCGCGGGCACCCGCCTGCCGAGTTGAAAGGACAGACGGATCGGCCCTTTGAGCGGAGGCCGGTCGAAGCCGAGATAGACGGCGGGCGCGGGACAAGCGATCGGCGTGAACAGCTTGAACGGCTCTCCGCCCTGACGCAGCTGTGCCGACTTGTCAGTCCACTCCGCATTGTTGAGCGACAGCGCCTGCTCGGGCGCGAGCCGGGCGGCAGACGGATAAGCGTATGTCAGCGACAGGCGCGACAGGCGGGGCGTCATATACGAGACGACCGGCTGATTGACCGTGTCCATCGCGGCCACGCGCACGCGCAGCCACCAATCGGCATTGCCGTTGACGTAGGTGCGCTGCCAATCGGCCGGACAGTCCAGTTCGAGCGCGTAGCTCTTCTCTTCGCGGTCCGACATGTCGGCGAACAATTCCTCGTACCGTCCGCTGCCGGGCAGCCGCATCCAGCTCTCGCCGTTCCAATATTCCCACAGCATCCGGCGCACGAACAACCGCTGGGGCGGCTTGCGATCGAAGTCGGACGACCGCATGACCATCCGCCACCGCACCTCGGGATCGGGGGCCATGCGCAGCTCCCACGGCTCGCAGCTCGCATCGAACCGCAGCGTCATGCGGCTGCCCCGCTTGCTGAACGCTTCCGGACAGGAGAGATGGAACAGCGAATACTGCACGAATTGCTGACCGAACGGGAAGAAGCCCGCCGGGTCCAGCTCCAGATCGCCCGCGTACAGCAAGGCGGGCGGGATGCCGTCCGGATCGGCCGCGAGGTCGTGCTGGCCGCGCAGCGATAACAGCTCCGCCTCGGGGAGAGCCGACAGCGCCGGAGAGGCGGCCAGCTCGTGCGGATCGGGCTTGACCCGCGCCCGAATCCAGCGCCCCTCCTCGCCGTTGACGTCCGTGGTTCCCAGGGTGCCGGCGGTCGTTTTCCACAATGTCACTTCGTTGCGCTCGCTCGTCACCCGGTCGAACAGCCGCCAGCTCTCGCCCGCCTTGTCGTACCAGGACCATTCCAGATGCTCCGTATTCGCCATCCCGCGCGCCAGCTCCGGCTCGACGTAACGGCTTGCGGCGTTGAACCAGGAGATCGTCAGCCGGGCCGGATGGTCCAGCTCGAACAGCTCGTCGTGCCGGATGTACAGCTCGTGGCGCTGCAGATTGTCCCCTTCCGAGCCGAACACCGCGATCTCGGGCGCGGCGCCGGCCGCCTGCTCGTCCTCGTACGCGCCGGAGGCGCGCACGATAATATCGCGCTGCGGATGGACATTGATCCACTCGACGAGCCGCGCGGGCGTCACCAGCAGCGCCTGCTCCGTCTCGAAGGGAATATCCTCCCCTCCGTCCGGCGCGGCCGCCGCCAGCTGCGTTCCCTGCGGTACGTAGACAGGCTCGTAGGCGCCTTCGGCCAGACGGAACACGGCCAGCGAGCGGGACGGCCTGGCGGGCTGAAGCTTGACGCCGAGCAGCTCCAGAAAAGCGATGAAGTTGTTCAAGGGCGCACGGTTCAGACGTTTGACGTTCTCCTCCAGCATCTCCGCCGCGAGAAAAAACAAGGCGGTGCCCGCATCGGGATCGTCCGGCGAAAATCGCCACTCCGGCGTATAGTGGGGCGCCATCGCTCTGAATCGCTCCGCGAACGCGGCGATATCGCTGCCGTCGATCGGCGGAGGCAGGCGAATGCCCGTCCTGTCCGTTGAATCTGACTTCATGCCCTAGAGTCCTCCCGCTGCGCTGCCCTTTATTTGGTGCCTTCGTCGAGATAATAAGGATACACCTGGTTAAACAAGTTGTTGGTCGAACGGACCACGTAGTCGACGGACAGCAGGATGCGGCCCGGCCGCGACGAGTCCGTCTGCGCGCGCACCTCCACGTCCTTCACGCGCGGCTCCCAGACGACGATCGCCTCTCTGGCGTCGCTCTCGAGCAGTCGCAGCGTCGTCTCGTCCAGCCCGGAGAAGGCATAGTTCGCCAGCCCGCTGCCGAAGCCGGGGCGCATGACGCGCTCCCCGCGCGACGTCATCAGCACGATGCGGATCGCCTCCGCGATGTCGTCCTCGCCTTCGGACATGAGCATGCGGCCGGTCGTGGCGTCGACCCCGACGGGGAAGCGCCAGCCTTTGCCGAGAAATGAAGCGGACATATGCATCTCCTTCCCGCGCGCCGGCGCGAGTGGCGCCGACGGGCGCGCTAGTTGATCTTGACCAGCGAACCTTTGATATTGATGATGCCGTCGCTCTTCATGTCAATGCTCGCGGACGCCTTCAGCGTCAGTTGGGCGGAAGCCTCGATCTTGAGCTGCGTCCCCTTGATCTCGACGGCATTCGGCGCTTCAATCGTGATCTTGCCGCTCTTGTCCAGCGTGATCTTGGCGCCGGCCGACTTGACGACGACCGTCCCTGTCGCGCCTCCGGTCAGCACGACCGATTGGTTCGAATCGTTCGTCGCCACCTCGACCTTGTTCTCTTTTTCGGAGATGTCGAGCTTGAAGCCTTTGGAGGTCTTGATCGTAATCTTGCCGTCGCCGTCCGTATCCTGAAACAGCAGCTCATGCCCGCCTCGCGAGCGAATCTTGCGAATATCGTTCTTGTCGTGCTTGGCCGGCGGCAGGCTGTTCTTGGTCCACAGGCTGCCGATGACGTACGGAAGCTTGAGACTGCCCATCTCGAACGCGACCAGCACCTCGTCCCCGACCTCGGGCACGAACAGCGTCCCCCGGCCGCCGCCGCCCATGAGCGAGGCGATCGGCACCCAGTCCGTCTCATTGTCGTTTTCCCGCACCGCAAACTTCAGCTTGACGCGATTGCGGTTTTCCGGATCGCTGTTGTTCGTGACCGTGGCGACCATGACGCCATTCACGCTGCCCGCATTCGGCCGCAGGCCCGGGCTATCCTGCCCCATCATATGGCATTCCCCTCCACGTTGAAGCTGGTGACGAAGCCGCTTGAATCGATGGCATGCGTCACGTTGCTGAGCAGCATCGGCTGACTGAACTGCCTGCCGACGTTCTCCAGTTTGATGAACCGTCCGGCCCGCAGCTCGGGCAGGCCGATGCACGTCCCGGAGCCGGTGACGAGCTCCATCGCCTTGTCGTGCATCATCGAATCCGCGAGCTTCTGCGCCGCCGCCACCGTCGTATACTCCATGAATTCGGTCTCGATCAGATAGGACGACAGCGCGCCTACGATATTGGGCCCGGAGCGGCCGTTCGTGCCGATGACGTCGACCGCCTTGGACTTCGCTTCGATCGCCTGATGCGTATCCGGATCGATGCCCCGCACGACGACCTGTGTCACCTGATTGGAAATATCGACCTCGGCGGAATAACTGAGCAGGCTTTTGCCGTACGTGAGCGTGAGCACCTCGGCAGCGGACGTATTGCGTTTTTTAAAATACAGCTTCGAGCCGATCACCATGAAGTCGCGCTCATTGTCGAAGGCCAACGAATGCAGAAAATGAAAGTCGCTCACCCGATGCTGCTCGATGCGCGGCACCGGCGTCATCGTGTCGTCGACGACCGGCGTCAGTCCGTACTTGGCGGCTATCTGCTTGACGACGTCGCTCGCCTGCTTGTCCTTCCACTGGCTCGACTGCTTGCTGCGCATCATGAGCATCGACTTGTCCATGCCCTTGACGCTCACGACAGGCAGGCCGCCGGTCGGATAGTCGACACCGACACCGGTGACGATCCCCTCGAACACCGTCTCGAAGCGATCCGTATACCCCATGTTAATCGTAATCGACTTGCCGACGTCGACGAGAGAGCCGAGCCACTTGAGCGAACGGGCGACCGGGTCGAAGGCGTTGGCGATGCGGAAGCTGAAGTGGTCCGAGAACATGCCGGTGCGCGACGTGACGCGCAGCGACGGGATGGCGGCGCCGAGGCGCACCAGGTTTTGCCCGTCGATCAGTATCTCGAAGGACGGCGCGAAAAACGAACGGTATTTGCTCTCCAAAGCAGCGAGGTCGTAGGTTGTCGTATCGAACTTTACCGTCACGCGCTTTTCACTCCAATCTCGGAATCGTCAGCTTGCGCCCCGCGGGCAGCCGTCTCGGATTGTCGATGCCGTTCGCCTCGGCGATCGCCCGCCACTTGGACGGGTCCTCGTATTCCTCGGCGGCGAGCATCCATAGCTGCTCGTCCTGCTTCAGCGTCTTCTGCTTGGTGCGGTCGGCGGACTGCCGCGGCACCTGCTGGTACTGCTCGGTCATGCCAAGCACGGCGCGCAGCGTCACGTTGAGCGTCGCCCGCACCGGGATGCCGGTGTCGAGGAACATCGTGAACCGCTGCGATACTTTCTCCGCCACGCCCTTGAAGTTGAGCGAGCCCCATACGAACCGGCACAGCGGGGGCGCATGCAGATCGCTGTCGACCTGCAAGAGGCCGCTGATCTTCGATGTATGGGTTCGCACGTCGGTTCCTTTTTCATAGGTGTCGAAAAAAAGATCCATCGTCAGCGTCGTCGCTTCGCCGCTCACGAACTGGGCGATCGGAGACTGCAAGCCCGGCACCGAATGCCAGGAGTAGCTGTTGCCGGCCTGAAGCACGTATTCGCCCGGATTGAACAGCACGTCGACCGTCTCCTGCGAATTGCTCTTGATGATAACGATTTTGGCTTTGGAAAGGGCCATCGTGGATTCCTCCGTCAATATCCGCTAAGTCGCTGCTCGAACTTCATCCTTCGCATCAGCGCCGTGTACACCGTATCGGCCAGCCGCTCGGGATCGAGCTCCGGCATCGCGCGGACCGCCTGCTGCAATTGCTCGGCGCTGAGCTGCGGCGGCTGTTGCGGCTCGGGCGGTGCCGGCGGCTGCGCCTCGGCCGCGGGTCTGGGCTGGCGGCGCAGCTCCAGCTCGGCGGCGGGCGCAGGCCCGGCAGCGGGCATCGCCGCTGCCGGGGCCGAAGCCGCCGCTGCGCGCGGCCGCTCCGCGTAGCGCAGCGGCGAGGGCGCGGCGTAGCCGGCGGCCGCTGGAGGCGCGGACGGCGCTGCCGCCGCGGCAAGCGCGGGTTCGGCCGGCGCAGACGGCGCCGCGGTGGCGCCGCGATGCGACATGCCGATGGCAGGCGCAGCGGGCAAGGCCGTCGTGCCGCTGCGGCGCGGCGCGAGGCCGGCCGGCGACGGCAAGCGGCCGCGGCGATGCGCGCTGCCGGGCACGGCGGGGGCCGCCGGATCGCCGGCCGGACGGCCGGACGGCGACATGCGCGCGCCCGGCGCGGGGCGTGCCGGTGCCGGGACGGACAAGGTCGTCCGGGCACCCGGCGCTTGTCTCGTCGTCGCAGAGCCGGACGGCGCCATTCGAACGCCCGGCGCGTGTCTCGACGTCGCCGGGATCAGAGCGCCCCGCGCTTGTCTCACCGGCGCTGTGCCGGACGGGGTCGCGCGCGCGCCCGGCGCGAAGCCGGCAGACTCTGCGCCGCCGATGCGGCGCAATCTCATCGCGCCTCTGGCAGTTGCGCCGACTGTGCCAGTTGCTTCTGCATTAGCGCCAGCTATCCCTTGCGCCGCTACGCGCGCCGTGGCCGGGGCATGAGTCGCCGGCCGGGATTGATGCCGCTGCGTTTGGCCGGTTTTCGTGCCTCTGTGTGCCATAGTTCCCGGCAGCGCGTCGCTTCGATTTGAACGAGTTGCTTCTATAAAAGAAGCTTCTGAAGGGGCGATGACGGCGCTCCCGTTCTCTCCCCGCTTAAGCGTGCGAAGTGGCTGAGCGATCTTGGCCGGGGTGCGATCGGTTCGATGCGTCGTCTTCCGCACAGCCAACGAACCGTTCCGCACCAGGCCCGGTCTGACGTGCAGCATACCGATGCCGGCCGATCTTGCTCCGCCGATGCCCGCTTCGCCCCGACCGGCTCCTGTCCGGCTCAAGCCGGCAGAAGCTAATATGCGGCCGGGGATCCGCGAGCTGCTTGGCATAGCCGCGCTCTCGCGCATTGCTGGCGGCAGCGTCGCCGCTCCCGCAGCCGGAGGAACGCCGGACGTGCCGGACGCGTCGAGACTCCGTTCGCTCGCTCCTTCCGTATCCGCCACCGGGCGCTCCGAGCGCGCTCGGCCGACATCGCGAGCAGGATGCCGCAAATGTCCGACGGTCGGCTCCGCTTGATGCTGATGCCCATCGCGAGCTGCGCCGCGAGTGCCGGATGGCCGTGCGTTCGCAGAAAGCGAAGACGCGGCGTCTAGCGTCCGGCGTCTGCCGACAAGCGGGCCGGACGACAATCCCGGCGCCAAGCCGCGACTAAGCACCAGTCGCGGCGAATCGCTGCGGGCGCTGCCGGCCGCTGCGGCCGACAGACGGGAACCGCGCTCTGTCGGCGTAGCTCGAATGGTTGCTCGCACCGCGGCAGAAGACGATTCGCCGCTTCCGTTTATACCGTTGTCGGCTGCTTCGCGACGGCCTTGCGGCTTATGCGAATGGCCGAGTCGTATGCCCGCTCGCCCTCCCGCAGTCTCCTGGCGCGCTGCGTTCGTCAAGTTTCCGACCGCGCCGAGCTTGAATCTTGGTCTCGCAGCCGCAGCAGCGTGATCGGCCAGAGACTTCATGGCGTCATCCGACCGCTGGACGCGCGCTTCGCCCGCTTTGGCGGCCCGCGCGAAGCGCAGACCGGACGCTGCCGTATGCGATCCGCCCGTCGCGCCCCGCGGGAGCGTCCGCCGCAGCACAAGCTTGGACGCCGGGATGCTCTGTCCGCTCTCCGGGCGTACAGGCTGCCGGATACCTGCCTGACGAACGCCGGTGCGCCCGATCTCGCGCGCTTGTATGACCGGCGGCTTCACTGGCTCCGCGGAGACGGCATTTGCTTGCAGGCCGGGCTGAGAGGACGGTTTGCCCGTACCGGGCAAAGCTGTCCTCTCGGACCGCTGCCGCTCTGCCGAAGTGGGCCGGGAAGCCTCGGCTTCCTTGGACCCGAACGAGTCGGCTCTCTCGGACCGGTTCGATGCGGTTCGCTTAAGCCCCGCCTCCTCGTTCGCCTCTCTGCGCTGGGCCAATCTGCCCGACAGACTGCGGACCGGCCTGGTCTCTTCTTGGCTTCGCGCAGCAGCTTCTTGCTGCTGAGATCGAAGCTCGTCTGGCTCCGGCCGAGCCGGCGCTTGATCCGACTGCTTGGCCCGATCGCCGGACTCGGCGGCGAGCCGCCAGCGGGAGCCGTAGTCCCGGTTCAGCATGGCCGCCTGCGCAACGCCCGTGCCTGCCGGTCGCCGTACGCCGCCGTGAATCAGAATCCCGATCGGCGCCGCACGCGAACCGCCGACCGCTCTCGCTGCAAGCGTCAGCTTGAGCAACCCGGACGGCCGCACGCTCCCGATGTCCCGGGAACCGCGTTGCTCGGCATAGCCCGAGTGTTCCGCTTCGATGGCGGATGCTCCGTCAGTCTTTTCCTCTATCTTTTCTGTCTTTTCTATCTTTTCTGTCTCTTCTATCTTTTCTGTCCCTTCTATCTTTTCTGTCTCTTCTATCTTTTCAGTTGACCGCATTTCTCTCGTCGTTCCGGCGAAAAGCTGCGGCGCTGTATTCGCATGACTTGCATCGACAAACTCGTCTTCGCTCCTAGGAGCCATCGCCGGCGCTTCGTTATTCAATGAAGCGGCCTGTTCGAAGTCGAAGTCGGACGCAACGCTTGGACGAGTTTGTTCCTGAATATGCTCCAGACTTGGCTCTCCAGCCGGACGCGCTTGTCCGGAACGTTCCGATCCGGCTCTGGCGCGCAGTTGGGCGGACCGGATGCCGCTTGGAGCGTCGGCGGCGCTTCGCGCCGGAGCATCATGCGTGCCGTCAAGTTCGCCGCCCTGCAGCTTCCCGTGCGTTTCGCGCACAGTGGAGCCGGGCTGGCTGCGGGAAAAATCCGTTGAGATCGACGCTTGAAGCCGATCTTCTTCAACGCCGCGGACAACAACCGAGCCGTCCGGCTTGTTCGCCGCAGTGCCGGATTGACCTGCGCGAGCGGCATCGCCACTACGTATGCCGACCCGCCCGTCGCTCCGTCCGTCGTTCGTCTCTACTCTATCGACGCCAAGTTCAGATGCTCCCCAGGAACTCCCCTGCTCCGAACGGCTGCGTATATCCGATTCAGTGCGACTGCGAGCATCCGATTCGATACGACTGCGGGCATTCGCTTCGCTGCCGCCAAGCGGCAGCGGCTCCCGGTTGCTGCGGTTCGTCAGATCGGGCGCAGCAGCGCTCCTTCGGCCCAGTCCCGCCATCGGTGTCGCGGACGAATCCGGAGACGTTAAAAACTGCGCGCCGACCTGTGGGATCGCTGCAGCAGCCTCGGTGATCGCCCGTCTTGCGGCCGATCCCGCAGACGGCGTCGTTCCGCGTGGCGCACCCGCATCCGAGCGCGGCTCCCCGCCGCGGCGATGCCGCCGGCCAATCGCGTACACGTACCGGGGCGACGAGATCGTCATAGTGCGCTTGTCGGACATCCCGCTCCGAACGCCGCCGGTCAGCCGCGCCAGCAGCTGCCGCACGGCCGGCACCGACACGGCGATGATACCCGTCCGCGGCATCTGGCGCGACGATTCCCGTGCGGATTGCCGTGAGCCGAGACCTGGCAGCGGCATCTGGCGGCGGATGTCGTTCTGCCGTCCCGATTGCTGCGCAGCCGGAGTTCCTGTTCCTGTTCCTGTTCCTGTGCCTCTGCCGAGCTCGCCTGCCGCAGCAGCACCGGACGCCCTGGGCTGGGCTGCCTCCGCCTTGCCTGCCGGCAAAACGCGATCCCTGCCAAGCGCGGACGCGCCGTCATGCGGCAGTTGCCCGGATAGGCCGGCAGCGTCACTGCCCGGCTCCGATAGCAGCCGGACATGATCTACAGCTTCCTGCTCCAAGCCTGACGTCTCTGCGCTCGCGACATCGCCCGAACCTTGCCGGATACGATTCCCGTCCACGCCCAAGCCGCCGTCGCCCGTCCGCCCTTTGTCCCGGTCCGAACCTGCAAGCCCGCCCGGCGCGCCGCTGACGCCGCGTGCGCTCATCAATGACTCTTGAGCGCCGGCCCGGGACGCCGGCCGGTCGCCGATTCCCGGCACGCGCGTCTGCGGTCTGCCCGGCTGCTCTAATGTTACATCCCGCTTATTCTGCCGCACGGGCGGAAGATCGGCATGAGGGCGCGGGCTATCCCGCCCATCCCGGTTGTGGACAGACGGGCCGCCCGACTCCAGTCGCGCCTTGTCGTACACCGCCTCGTCCCGATCCATGCGTTCAAGCGGGGCCTTCTCGCCCTGATCCACTCTTCCTGGCTGCACCTTCTGAACTCGTTCCGTGCGCCCATGCGATGCACTCTCAGACCGCTCCATCCGTTCTGACGGCGCCTTCTCAGACCGCCCGGTGCGCCCATTCGATGCCGCCTCTCCCCGATCCTTGCGCCTCCCCGGCGCAACCTCATCGCGATCCCTACGCACTTGCCGCTCTTGCGGGGCCACCGTCTCAACGCCCGGCCGCGGCGCAGCCTGATACGGCGCGTTCACGGCCAGCTCCCGCACGATCCGCTGCTCGCGCACGATGCGTTCGACTTCCTTGACGACGACCGTATGCCGCTCGACGATACGCTCCCTGACGATCGTGCGGGTCTCGACCGGCCCCCGGACGGGCGCCGGCAGCTTGATCGCCGGCGAAGTACCCGCGCGAAGCTGCGAACGCGGTGCCTGCGCCTCCTGCCGGCGCTTGCCGGAAGCCGGAGCCGCGCGGAAGACGAGCGCCGGACGGGCAGCACGGCCCTGTCCGCGAAGCGACGCGTACTTGCGCTTGATAGCTTCGGCGAAGGACGCATACTCCGTCCGCGCTCTCCCAAGCTCCGCGGCAGGGGGAATTCCCCCTCTGGCTCGCTTCATGCTACCCCTCCTTCCGACCGCTCTGACCTTCCGCTCACCCGCCTGCCGCCGTTCTATTTCCGATTAAAAATCGCCTTGATGCCGTTGTGTACAAGCTCCACCGACTCGATGGCGATATCGCTCGACCGGGCGTCAAGCGACGGACCGCTCCACTTCACCGGATACGCCTCGAAAAAATTCCAGCGGCACAGCTCCTCGCCGTCCTGACGATACAGGATGATCGAGCCGCTCTTGCGCGTCACGGTCCCCCGCACGGTCTGATCGTACCAGTCCCACAGCGCCGACGACGAGGAGAAGCCGCGACGCAGCACGATCTGGGAATAACGCGTGCCCTTGGGCAGGCGATGGGTGTACCCGTTCACGCCGCCTTCGCGATACTCCTCGAACTCCGTCTGCGACTCGAGCCCCTGCACGTCGGAGAAACCGGCCACCAGCATACCGTCCAGCTCCACGTCGAACCGGAAGCTGCCGAGCACGTCGCGTGCAACGCCGTTTGCCGTCATCTGGAAGCTCACCTCCTGCCGAATACGTCGAACGGATTGTTTTTGTCCGGCTCGTCATTCAGCTTCTTGTTGATCTTGGAGATCTCGTCGCACCAGCGGCGGCGCTCCCGATGCTCCATATCCATAATCTCGTCGTGCGGCCAGTGGAAGTAATAGGCGATGAAGCCCACCTCTTCGTACAGACGCTCGGCAGGATACGTTACGAGAGGCCCTCCGCTACGGACAAAAAATCCACTTCCACCTCGAACTCGTGATCGCATTTCGGACAAATTGTTTCGAGCTTGGGTGTTTCAAGATCGTTGATCTGGCGGTATATGTTCTGTAAGTAGGCGAGGTCTGCCGTAAACAGCTTTTCTATGACTTTGGTATCGACATGCTTGAGCTCTCCGAGCCGGGTGACTACCCGCGCGAGCAGGATGACGGTCAGGTAGCTGGCGTTCTGCTGGACGCGCGGGTCCCGCATCGGCAAAATCTCGTCGGCGGCCGTGGCCAGCCTCATGACGCCGCGCTTGTGCAGATTGCCGGCATCGTCGACGTATCCGCGCGGAAGCTCGAAGTCGTATTCGGTTTGAAAAGCCATGGATGGCGTCCTCCACTCGTTGAATTCATATTGAAACGCCGGTCTGTCGGACTAAACCGCCCGTCGGCCGGGTCATGTGCGGTAACGGCGAACTGCAAGAAACGCGGGTCCGGCATAGCGGACCTGCACTTCTTGCAATCGGCTACGCGCGCCGCCGGCGCAACAAAAGCGCAGGCGGTACGACACAGCGATGCTCCGACTTAAATGCGGGAAGGCCGCTCCGCGGGCGCAAAAAATCGCTGCCGCGGGTCAGCCCTCTCGCCGCCCGTCAGGGCTCTGATTGTTATTGCGAACGCGTCATGCCTTCGTGCGCCAGCTCGAGCAGCTCGATAGCGGCTTCGGAGCCTTGACCGTTGAAGTTGGGCGCGGTGTAGCGAACCGGCCAAGCTTCGATGACTTGCCAGGTCGCCACGTCCGTGCCTTCTTCGTCGATGGCGATGATCGTGACGGTCTTGCGTTCGACCGTGCCGTTCACGCAGTCCTGAATCCATTCCCACAGCTCGAGGGAATCGGTAGCGCCCCACTTGAGGCTGATGTTGCCGTAGCGCGCGAGGCCGGGCAGCTTGCGCGGCGTGATGACCTCGTTGCCTTCGCGGTACTGGATAACGTCGAACGAAGCGTCGAAGCCCGACACTTCACTGAAGCCCGCCTGCTGCAGACCTTCAAGCTCGACGCGGAATCTAAAATTGCGGTACGGATCCGTACGTTCTCCTGTCATGGGAATCCCCTTCCGTGAATATCATGAGCGCCTCCGGTCCGGACGGCGCGATCAAGTTAGGCTGGCTTTATTCGGAGCCGGTCTTCTGCGTGATGCGGAAGATGACGAATTCGGCCGGCTTGACCGGCGCGACGCCGATGACGCAG
This sequence comes from Cohnella sp. 56, assembly GCF_037963805.1. NCBI lineage: Bacteria > Bacillati > Bacillota > Bacilli > Caryophanales > Paenibacillaceae > Cohnella > Cohnella sp. 56. Next base: position 138,598 of record NZ_JAZDQE010000004.1, read on the forward strand.
ATGAGGCGGCCGTTGTCGATGTCGTCCTGGGTCATCGTGGAGCGGCCGATATCGATGAAGAACGCTTCGGACGGGCTGGACCCGACGAGCGCGCCGTCGCGCCATACGCGTGTCAGGAAGGCGTCGATCGTGCGCTGCACGCGCGCCCAGAGCTGATCGGTATTCGGCTCGAAGACAACCCAGTTCGTACCTGCCTTGATCGATCCCTCGAGGAAAATGAACAGGCGGCGAACGTTGATATACTTCCACTGGGAGTTGGAAGAGACGGTGCGGGCGCCCCATACGCGGATGCCTTGACCGGTGAACGAACGGATCAGGTTGACGCCGGCCGGATTCAGAATATCCTGCTCGCCGGTGTTGTACTGGACGTCGAGTCCGACGACGCCGCGCAGCACCTCGTTCGCAGGCGCCTTCTGTACGCCGCGCGTCGTGTCGGAGCGGGAGTACACGCCTGCCATCGTGCCGGACGGAGGCACGAAGATATTGCGCTTGTCGAGCGGGTCGAACACGGACAGCCACGGATTGTAAAGCGCCGCATAGCTGGAATCGAACAGATTGCGGTGGGTCATGACGTCCGCCACCTTCGTCTTCTCGCGCGGAATATCGAGAATGGCGAAGCGACTGCCCAGATTCTCGCAATGCGCGACCAGGGACAGTTGGACGTTCGGATCGGTCACGCCGGGGATCGCCATGATGCTGACCACGTCGTTGTCGATGAACGACTGGATGCCCGTGCGGCGGCCCGGTCCGCGGTCTTCGCCGATGAAGTCCGCGGCGGACAGATTGCCGACGGTGCCGTCGCTGCCGCCGGTCAGGACGAATTCGAGCACGCCTTCGGCGTTGCCGGTCAACTGTTCGAGAGGCGCGACCGCAGCCGTCGAAGTGACGAGCGCGCAGATGTCGACCAGGTTGGAGCGTCCGGCCACCTTGTCCAGGTAAGACGGCGCTTCAGGGTTGAGCGATACTTTCTCGAAAATCTCGACCTCGTCTCCAAAGACGACGGTCAGCGTAAATTCGCTCGTCGACAGCACCTTCGTCGGCAGCAGCGCAGTGTCGACGACGTCGCCGGCCAGCGGCTCGGCCAGCTCGATGACGTTGTCCTGCACGCTGACGATCCGGCCAAGCTGCACATCGTCACCGTCCGCGAACGATACGACGTCGCCGGCGTAAAATCCGTTTGCGTTTTTAACGCGATAGCGCTTGTCGGTCACTTCGTAAATCTGCGTCTTCGCCTTGCTGGCGGGCGCCAGCGATACGCTGACCAGACTGCCCCATGCGCCGGGGTTCTTGGCGGAGATGGAGAGGACGTCCGCCAGATTGTCCGCATTGGACGCAGGCTTCGCGTCCGGCGGCGCTACCCGCATGACGTAGCAGCGCGAGCCGCCGTTCATGAAAAACTGCTCGACCGCATAAGCAAGAAAACGGTAACTGCCGAATGCGCTCTCGGACAAATACGATCCGAATGCCCGCTGAAAGTCCGCCGGTCCGGTCACAAGCAGCGGCAAGCCTTCTACCGCGCCGCGCTGGGCCAGTCCGATAAAACCTGCCGTGCTCGTGCTGACGCCCTCGAGCGGTCTGGACCCGCTCTCGAATTCCTCCACATATACCCCTGGCGATAAATACTCTGCCATATTCCCCGGCTCCCTTGCGGATGCGTCCTGATGTCGTACGCGATGTGGCATCCGCCGGCAGCCAGTTCCTCCTCTCCGGTGTTGGGATAGGTGATGCGCGGCAGCGAAGCGTCTCGTATCGCCGGCCATGCCGACTTAACGATAGCGAAGACCCGCTGCCCGCCCACCCTCTGATTCTGAATCAATGACGCCGCGCCTCCGCCTCGCGGCGAAGCGCTCCGACGTCATATTTGCGTTCAAGAACTCCCGCCCGGCGTCGGTCTCTCGACCGGTCGGAATTGCGAAGCGTTGACGTTAAGCGATCCGCGACTTGGCGTGCAGGGTCGCCCCCCTTCGATCGATGCGGTCCGGCGGCCGCCGGACCGCCCTCACCCGGGGGGCCATTGTATCTGCTCCTGCCAAGCCAGGGCGCCGCCTGCCGCCGTCCAATCGGCCCGCGTCCGTGCGCCGCCGAGGGTCAGCTCGGCCTTCACGCGGAACGTTGGCGGGTACGCGCCGCGCAGCGGCAGCGTCACGATCCCGTCGCCGTCGGTGCGCGCCGCCGATGCGGGCAGCAGCATCGCGCCCCGCCGCCAGTCGCGGGCGGTCGGCGCTTCGAGCGCCAGCGCCCCCGGCTGACCCGTGTCCGGCCCGGCACGGCACCGCTCCACGGCCTTGCCGCCGCGATCCATGATGACGAACGGATCGCCCGGCAGCAGCCTGCCGTTCTCGGGCGCGTATCGCAGCGCCGCGGATCCGTCCTTGCAATCGTCCGCCAGACGGCCGCGGCCGCAGCCTTCTTCCTCCGTCCAGGCGAACACTGCTACGCCCGGCACAGGCTTGCCGGCGGCATCGGCGATGCGCAGCCGCAGTCCCGTCGCGCCGGGCGGCGGGTCGAGCCGCGAGCCGGGCAGCATGGGCGCGATCACGACGGGCGCCTGCTTCGGCAGTGCCGTCAGGTCGACCGCGCTGCGCCACGGCAGGCGGAGCGGCGCCTCTACGACGACGGTGCAGGCCGTGCCTGCCACGTCGATGAAAGCGCAACCGCCGTCGGATGTGCGGAGCGGCCTGCCGGGGAGCCCTTCAAGCCGGACGGATACGTCCGGACCGGACAGGGCGCGCCCCGTCCAGGCATCGACGGGAAGTACGACCAGCGAGCAGCGGTATACCGAGGTTGACTCCGCTCTCATGGCCGTTCCCCTCCCCCGATGTCCTGCAGCGTGATGCGCCGTTCGACGACGCGGGGTCCCGGCTTCACGCGGTTCGACTCCAGCAGGATCGGACCGACCTTGTACACGAGCGACAGCTTGTAGGGCAGGTCGCCGAACTGCCACAGCCGCACGAGCTGGTCCGTGTCGAGGTTCTCCGCCGTGATGCGCAGCTCCTCTCCGCTCATGGCGAGCGATCCTTCGAGATACGGCGCGCGCAGCACCGCGTTGTCGTACAGCACCTGCACGACCTTGCCCAGCATGAGATGCTCGTCCAGCGTGCGGGCCAGCGGCTCGGCTGCGGAGTGCGCCGTGACCAGGTAGGTCAGATCGAGCGCCAGCGGGGGGTATCGAAGCTGTCCGCCCTGCGTCTGCATCGTATTCCTGCGGGCGTCGCCACTCTCCCTGACGCCGACGAGATACAGGGACAGGCTGAGGTCTCCCTTGTCCGCCGGAGAAGCCAGGCCGATCAAGTCCGGACGGGCGACCGGATCGGGCGACAACTGCTCGCGCAGCAGCTTGAGCAGGCTCGAACCGACTTCAGCGATCGCGGTATAAGACCCGATAGATGCCACCCCTCCCGAAGGCATAAAATATATGCTAAGAATCCCAAGAGATTCCTACAATTTTCGCCAATATTTTTATTATATCGGCATTTGCGTCCAGTGGCTATCCAAAACTTGCAACCTTTTCAGGTATCGCATTCAGGCGTCGTAGGGCGCAAAGTTGTCCTTGACCCAGATTTTCCCCATCTTGCGCAGCTCCTGGGCGGCGCCCCGCACCAGATGCGCCATGCCGATCGGTCTGTCCTCTCCCGCCGCCAGGAAGGCTGCGGTCAGCACGATATTTTTGATATGTCCGCCCGCCACGTCCAGCCGCGCAGCCAGAAAAGCCAGATCCAGGTCTTCGTCCGTCGGCACCGATGGCGGCAGATGCGCCCTGAAAATCCGCTCGCGGTCGCCCGCGTCCGGCGCCGGGAACTTGACGACCGCGCTCATGCGCCGCAGCAGCGCTTCGTCGAGATTCTGGAGCAGGTTCGTCGCCAGAATCGTCACCCCGTCGTACGCCTCGATCCGCTGCAGCAAGTACGCCGCCTCCATGTTGGCGTATTTGTCGTGGGCGTCCTTGATCTCGGTCCGCTTGCCGAACAGCGCGTCGCCCTCGTCGAAAAAAAGGATCGCCCCGCTCTGCTCCGCCTCGGCGAACAGCTCGCGCAGCCGCTGCTCGGTCTCGCCGATATACTTGCTCACGATGCGCGACAGATCGATCCGGTACATCTCGAGGCCCAGCTCGGCGGCGACGATCTCGGCGGACATCGTCTTGCCCGTGCCGGGCGGGCCGGCGAGCAGCAGATGCAGGCCCGTACCGTAAGGCAGCTTGTCGCGGAAGCCCCATTCCTCGAGCACGCGTCCGCGATGGGCGAATCGTCCGCAAGCTTCCTTCAGCAGCGCCAGCGGCTCTGCCGGCAGCACCAGATCGCTCCAGCCCCGCTTCGGCACGATCCGCTCCGCCATCTCGGACAGCCGGTGGCGGAACTGGCCGCGCGAAGCTTCCTCCAGCTCGGCCGCCTCCGGCCAGGCGCGGCCGGCGCCGGCGGCCAGTACGCGCGCCAGCCTCCACGCCTGCTGCGTCTGGCCCGGCGAGAGCCGGTACTTGTCGGCCAGCTGTTCGAACAGGCCTTCCTCGTAGCGTCCGGGCATCGGGCCCGGTACGCCTTCTCGGCCATGCGCCGCAGCTTGCTGCCACAGCGCCGCGCGCCGCGCGGCATCCGGCAGGCCGGCTTCGGCCTGCCAGTATGTCCGTCCCTCTGCGCCGGGCAAGGCGTGAGGCGTGCGTCTGTCCCGGCTCGTCCAGCAGACGAGCGGCCGCGCGGCGAACGCGGCATAGTCGCCGAGCGCGTCGCCGAAGACGCCGAGCAGCGCCGGCTCGGGCGCCTTGCCGCTCTCGCCCTCCGCGAAGCAGAGCGCCGCGCCGCCGAGCAGCGCCTCTCTGGCGATGCGCGCGAGCGCGGCGGCCAGCTTGAGCGGATCGGCGGGCAGCCGGTCGACGCGTACGCAGAGCAACGGCTGCCCTCTGGAGGCCGCAAGACGACGGGCCCGGAGCAGCTTGCCCGAGCCGGCCGGTCCCCATAGCTGCACCAGCGGCCAGCCGGTCTGCGGCTTGTCCCCCGCCAGCGGCTGCAATGTATGCCATGCCGCATCGTCGTCAGGCAACTCCGGCAGGTCGCCGTCGGCCGGCCCCAGCAGGCGGGCGATGCCGTCGAGCCGCCAATCCACAGCCTCCGCCTCCAGCGCAAAGCTGACGATGCGGCGATCGAGCCGGAGCGGATCGCGCAGCCCCGGCGCTCCGGCATAAGCCTCCTCGCCGGCATCGAACAGCAGGCGGCGCGCCTTGGGTCCTGCGAGCGCGCGCCTCGCTGCGGCGCGTTCGTCCGCCGAATCGCACAGCAGCCGCAGCGCCAGGTCCGGCGTGGCCGACTTCAGCGTCACGTCGTCGTTCAGATAGCCGAACCATTTTTCGTAGCGGCGGCTGCACTCGCCGGCGAGGCCGAGCACGACGAGCCGCCGCTCCCAGCGCGACAGTCCGAGCCGCTCCGTCAGCTCGGCCAGCGGCAGTGCGATGCCGTGAAGCACGCTCCGGCGCTCTTTTTCCGCCATCCGTTCTTCCGCCTCGCGCCGCCGCCGGACGAAGTCTTCCCAGCGCTCCGCGGGAACTTCCTCCTCGTCCCTCGGCCGGATCAGTTCGCCCGGCGTCACGACGAGTCCTTTCAGCGCGGCCAGCGGGTCCGCCAGCGGATTTTCTCCTTCCGGCCCGAGCAAGGTCTGGAGGCCTTCCTCGAGCAGCAGCAGCTCGTCCGCCAATAACTGCGCCCCGTCCCGATACATTCCGTCGCCGCTCAATGGCGCGCCTCCTCTTTAGCGACGCATCAGGCTCAGCACCGCGATATCGTCCGATTGCGGCGCTCCGTCCGCGAACATGAATACGTCCATCAACAGGGCATCGATCACCTCGGCGCTCGACATCCCCGGCGTCATCTTCAGGAATTGCTGCAGCCGCTGCCCGCCATATTGCTCCTGCGCGCTATTCTCCGCTTCGGTGATGCCGTCCGTGTACAGCACGAGCCGGTCGCCGTCCGCGAGCGTGACCACGGTATCGTAGTAGCTCGATTCGGGCATCGCCGCGAGCGGCAGACTTTTCCGCAGCTTGAGCGGCAGCACTTCGCCCGTCGACCGGACGAGATACGGCGTGCAGTGGCCGCCCTCGCTGAGCGTCGTCTCGCCGGTCTCGACGTCGAATACGCCGCATACGATCGTCGCGAACAGCATCGGATCGTCCTTGGCCAGCTCGTCGTTGACCATGCGGAGCAGCTCGCCCGGAGACAGATCGGACCTCATCTTGCCCTTCAGCAGCGTCAGCGCGACCGCCATGAACAGCGCGGCGGGAATCCCCTTGTCGGACACGTCGCCGAGCGTGAAGAACAGGCGGGTCTGATCGATCTTGTAAAAGTTGTAAAAATCGCCGCCGACCTCCTTCGCGGACTTGAGCAGCGCGCAAATGTCGAACGGCTCCTGCGCCGAAGGCATCGTGCGCGGCAGGAAGCTCATCTGGATGCCGCCCGCGATCTGCAGCTCGCTCTCCAGCCGCTCCTTGATCTTGGTCGTCGCTGCCAGCGCGTGCACAGAGCTCTCAAGCTGCTCGTACAGCCTGCCGTTCTCGAGCGCGACCGCCATCGGCAGCGCGACAGCCTCGAGCAGCAGACGGTCCCGATCGGTGAAAGGCCGCCCCCCCGTCTTGTTGACGACCTGGAGCACGCCCTCCACCTGGCCGCCGTTGACGATCGGGACGGTCAGCAGATTGCGGGTCACGAAGCCCGTCGTCTCGGCTACGCGGCTGGACCAGCGCGGGTCTCTCGCCGGATCGTTGACGACGATGCTGTCGCCCGACTGCGCGACGAGTCCCGCGATGCCCTCGCCCAGCGGCAGACGGATGCGCTTGACCTCGTCGCCTTTGCCTCCCGTCGCCACTTCGAAAAAAAGCTCCTGCCTGTCCCGGTCGAGCAGCAGCACCGAGGCTGCCTCCACCGGCAGTATCGTCTTGGCCCGCTCCACGATCAGCCCGATCTGCTCGCTCCGCTTGAGCGTGGAGTTCAGCTGCAAGCTGATATCGAGCAGCGTACGGGCCCGCCGCACGCGCGACCTGCAGACCGCGCCGACGGCCGCCGCACCGGCCAGACCGCCCGCCAGCAGCGCGGGCACGGCCGCCATCCACCACTGTTCCATCGATCCATCCTCCGTCCGAATCCGCTGCGCCTTCGAACCCGACGCATCGTCGATGCCGCGCCGATCCGCCTCTCGCCTTTCTCCGCTTCGCTTCGCGGCTTTATCGGCCTGCCAGGCGCTCCACGGCCTCATCCGCCGCATCCGCCGTCTCCAGAATGCCGAGCAGTCCCGACATCTCGAACACCTCGCGCACCGCTTCGTTCATGCCCGCGCAGATCAGACTGCCTTTGATCGCCTTCGTTTTTTTGGCGGCGACGAGCACGACCCGCAGCCCCGCGCTGCTGATATATTGAAGCGCCGTCATATCCAGCACGAAGCGGCTGTGGCCCTCTGCCGCCAAGCCGCCGAACGCCGTCTCGGCCTCCGAAGCGTTCTGACCGTCGAGCCGCCCCTCTATCGCCAGGACGGCGACGCCGTCCTTCACCGTCGCGTTCAAGTTCATATGTAACACCTCTTCTATTCGTATTTAATCATCGTGAGCCGGTTGCCCGACGGCAGCCGCTCGTAGCGCACATCGTCCATCAGCCGCTTGACGAAGTATACGCCGAGCCCGCCGATCGGGCGGCTGTCCAGATCGAGCGTCAGATCGGGGTCGGGCTGGCCGAGCGGGTCGAACGCCGCCGCATTGTCCTCGAGCACGAGCCGGACGCCGCCTTCCGCAGCCGCCGCGGACAGCCGGATTCTGGGGATGCCGCCTTGCGGATAGCCGTAGGAAATGATGTTCGTCAGCAATTCCTCGCAAGCGAGCGTCAGATGATGCTGCGTGCGCGCGTTCCAGCCGAAGCGCCCCGCCGCGTCCGCCATGAAGCGGTGAAGCATGTCGATGTCGGAGCGCTCCCCGTCCAGCGTCAGCACGCAGCCGTCGTCTTCCGCCTGCCTTTTGTTGTCGTCGCTCGCAGCCACTGTCTTCCCTCCGTCCGCCGCCCGCAGCGGTCCTGTGACGTACTCTTTCACGCGTATCATACCATATAACGACATTTTTACGACAAAAAAACGACGGATTTCGATCGGTTTTCTATCTCTTTTGCCGTATGGCACTGCCTTTTTAATATCGGCGGCGCGCCTTTCAAAACTTTTCGTTTTTCATTGGAAAATTTAAGCTATAATAAGGGACAAATCCATGTACGGAAAAGAGGTTGCGAGCTTGAGCCGATCGTATGCCAAGTCCCGTCCGCAAACGTCCGCCGCAGCGGCGGAACGCGCCGCCTCGCCGCAGCGGGGCAAAGCCGTCCAACTGCTCGCCATGCAGCGCTCCGTCGGCAACCGGGCCGTCCTGCAGATGCTCCGTTCCTCCGGCGCTGCGCTCGAAGAGGAAGCCGCCCCCGCCCAGCGCAAGGCGGAGCGGCCCGGCGCGCTGCCGCTCGACGTGCAGGCGAAGATGGAGAAGGCGATGGGCGCGGACTTTTCCAACGTCAACGTCCATACCAATTCTTCGCAGGCTTCCGCCGCGGGCGCTCTGGCCTATGCCCAGGGCAACGATATCCACTTCGCTCCCGGCCAATACGACCCGGACACGCAGAACGGCCAGAAAATGATCGGACATGAGCTGGCGCATGTCGTGCAGCAGCGTGAAGGCCGCGTGCTGCCGACCACGCAGCTCAAGAGCGGGCTGCGCATCAACGACGATCCGGCATTGGAGAAGGAAGCCGACGCGATGGGCGAGCGGGCGGCCGCAATCCCGGACCAGAGCGCTCCGACGATTCAACGGATGGCGGATCGTCCGACGCCGGAGCTGCCGGAGCATGTGGCTCCTTTTATGCCGGGGCAGCGGTCATGACCGCCGCTCGTCGCACTCGCCCGTCCGTCGCGCCGTTTTTTACGAATCCGCAACCAGCTTTTGAGTCGTCCATTCTCGTTCATCGCCAAGGAGACATGCAGTCATGAGCGCATTCGAAGCCAAATCCCGCACCTCCCCCGCCGCCGCAGCGTCCAGGCCCGCCCGTGCCACGGCAGCTCCGGCGACCGCGACGCTGCAGCGCATGCAGTCTCCGGCCGCCATTTTGCAGATGCAGCGCGCATTGGGCAACGCCTCCGTCCTCCAGCTGCTGACGGACCCTAGCAAGCTGCCCGCCTCGATGCCTTCTCCCAAGTCGGCGACGCAGACATCGCTTGCCGGCGCTCATTTGCGCAGCTTCAAAAAGGAAAACGACGCGACGGGCAACGAGACGTTCGAGGTCGATGCCAACACGATGGTCGGCGGCAAGATCAAGTATCGCGGCGAACTCGACATGTACGAGATCTACGACAAGACGGGCAATTGGAAATTGGCGAAGTTCGGCAGCGATTACGGCTTCATCCGCAAAGAAAAATTGAAGCCGATGGGCGGTCTGTCGGGCGCGCGGGACAAGCTGGCCGAGATCAAGGCCCAGCAATCCGGCGGTGCGCTGTCGTCCGTCGGCAACGCTCCCGAGGACGACAAAGACGCGCTCGAGGATAACGCGGAGCTGGCGGATACCGTCAAGGAACTCGGCACGCTCGTGCCGGGCGCCAAGTCGGAGCAGTTGGAGATGGCGATCGACGACCTGAAGGGCGTCGCGGGCAAGGAAGACGACAAGGACGCGCTGGAAAACGCCAAAAGCCATCTCGACGTCGGCACCGGCCCGCTCGACTTCGTCATGTCCGGCGTCGGCGGCCTCGTCGCCATGAAAAAAACGCTGTCCGCAGCCCGCGACACCGAGAAGTCGGGGCATGAAAAGCGGATGGACGTCGCGGAAGGCGTCATCGACACGGCCAAAGCCGGCCAGGAGCTGGTCGAAAGCGGCGCCTCGGTCGTCAACGACGCGGGTGTCGTTCACACCGGCGAAGGCATCGGCCACGCCGAGGCGGTCAGCGACTGGTCGGGCTCGGTCGGCGAAGCGATCTCCGCGATCAAGAGCGCATTTTCCGTCGTCAAGGGCATATACGATATGTTCAAAAAAGGCATGAGCGACGAGGGCCTCAGCAAGGACGAAGCGATCACCGGCACGCTCGACCTGCTCGAGAACAGCCTGCAAGCGGCGCAGGGCGTGGTCAAGACGGTCAAGTCGATCAAGGACATCCTCGACGTCGGCACGGCCGGACTCGCCACCGCCATCCCCGGCATCGGTATCGCGATCAGCGGCATCTCGATCACGATCAAGACGTACAATTCGATCAAGGCGACCGTCTCGGTCATGAAGATGACCGCGGCCAAGCGGGAGTTCAAGGGCGCTTACGGCGCGGGCGGCAAAAACAAGGACTATATCGTCGCTTCGAAAAAGCGTACGCTCGGCGGCGTCCATCTGTGGTCGACCAACGCGGGCACCGATCCGGTGAAGCTCAAGGCGCGCAAGGACCAGCTCATCGCGCTCGGCGCGAATGCGGATGCGGAAGAAGCGCAGGAGCTCAAGGACATCCAGGATTACGAGCTGGCCAAGGAAATGAAATATATCAACCGCAAGCGGCAAATCCGCGGTACGATGGAGATCGGCCTGGAGATGACAAACATTGCCGGCGATATCGCTACGCTTACAGGTGTCGGCGCCCAGGTCGGCGTGCCGCTGAAGGCGGCGGCGGCCGGGGCCGGCGCGACGATGAGCGTGGCGCGCACGGTCAAGCAGATGGGACGCGACCGCGCCGCCCAACCCGGCGCCTGGGGCGTCACCAAGGCCGTCTTCAACGCGGACAAGTCGTCGGCCGTCAAGCTGGCCAAGCGGATCGAGCATAGCAACCTCATTCTCGAGATGGTCGCCGCGCTGCCCGAATACCGTCCCGGCGACGAGAGCACCCTCAAGCAGTACAAGCGCGTCGAGAACTTCATCGCCGCCAGCGGCATCTCGCCGAGTGAGCTGTACCGCCTGAACGGCAACGTCGAAAAGCAGCGCGAGCTGCTCGTCAAAGGCATGAAGGAGCGCTGAGGCGTTTGAACAATAGTGCCCACACCGAGATTGAGGAGATGAGTTATATATGGACGCCAACGCAATCTATGCGCGCGATCTGGCCGAACTTGGATTTCTGGAGCGCTCGCTCACAGAGGCAGGGCTGCCCTGCCGCCTGATCGAACCGACGGAAGGCGTGCCGATCCCCGCCCTGCTCGCGGCGACAGAAGCGGGCGAAGACGGGCGCGAACGCTACTTGACCTTCACCTTCGTCCCGCTGGCGGACGAGGATATCGGCGATATTCGCCTGCTGCAGCTATACACCGTCGTCTCCCCTGCCGTGCAGGCGGATCGCCGTGCCGAGCTTGCCGAGCTGCTAATGACCGTCAACGGGCGCATGCCCTTGGGGCATTTCGGCCTGAATGAAGCAAGCGAGCTATACTACCGCTACGTATGGGCTGTGAGCGACAAACATCGGCTGCCCGATCCGGAGACGCTGCATGTCACGGATCTGTTCCTCATGACGCTCGGCATGTTTGGACAAATGGCCGGCAACGTCGCAGACGGCCGTCTCACCGCCGCAGAAGCGCTGGCCGACTTGGACGCATAGGATCGCAAAAAAAGCCAGATGGGGTCATCCATCCTGGCTTTTTTTTGCGTTATCTGCTTTTTCGCCCAATCCGCCGCCTCCACGCTAGATAAGACGATGGCACATCCTTATTTCGCCCAATCCGCCGCCGCCACGCCCAATAAGACGTTGACACATCCTTATTTCGCCCAATCCGCCACCTCCACGCCAGATAAGACGATGGCGCATCCTTATTTCGCCCAAACCGCCACCTCCACGCCAGATAAGACGATGGCGCATCCTTATTTCGCCCAAATCGCCGCCACCGCGCCCAATAAGACGATGACACATCCTTATTTCGCTCAGCCCGCCACATCCACGCTAGATAAGACGATGGCGCATCCTTATTTCGCCCAAACCGCCACCACCACGCCCAATAAGACGATGACACATCCTTATTTCGCCCAAACCGCCGCCGCCACGCCTAATAAGACGATGGCACATCCTTATTTCGCCCAATCCGCCACCACCACGCCCAATAAGACGATGACACATCCTTATTTCGCCCAATCCGCCGCCTCCATGCCAGATAAGACGATGGCACATCGCTAATTCGCCCAATCCGCTACCGCCACGCCCAATAAGACGCTGACACATCCTTATTTCACCCAAACCGCCATCGCCACGCTAGATAAGACGATGGCGCATCCTTATTTCGCCCAATCCGCCACCGCCACGCCCAATAAGACGCTGACACATCCTTATTTCGACCAATCCGCCACATCCACGCTAGATAAGACGATGGCGCATCCTTATTTCGCCCAATCCGCCGCCTCCGCGCCCAATAAGACGATGGCGCATCGCTATTTCGCCCAATTCGCCGCCACCGCGCCCAATAAGACGATGACACATCCTTATTTCGCTCAGCCCGCCACATCCACGCTAGATAAGACGATGGCGCATCCTTATTTCGCCCAAACCGCCGTCGCCACGCCCGATAAGACGACGACACATGATGACACATCCTTATTTTGCCCAACCGCCGCCGCCACGCCCAATAAGACGCTGACACATCCTTATTTCGCCCAAACCGCCGCCACGCCTAATAAGACGATGACACATCCTTATTTCGCCCAAACCGCCGCCGCCACGCCAGATAAGACGATGGCGCATCCTTATTTCGCCCAATCCGCCGCCGCCACGCCAGATAAGACGATGGCGCATCCTTATTTCGCCCAATCTGCCGCCGCCACGCCAGATAAGACGATGGCGCATCCTTATTTCGCCCAATCCGCCGCCGCCACGCGCTCTAATTCAAAAACGGATTGCGCCACTCCATCAGCGCGGCGCAGCCGCATGATTGCTCGTCCTCGAGATAGCCGTGCGCCACGCCGATCGGCATGCGGCCGCAGCCCAGCAGGAAGCTCACGACTGGGTCGCGCAGCCGGCCGGCCGTCACTTCGGCCAGATACTGCTCCGGAGTCAGCCGGTCCGCGTGCTTGTGATAGCCCGGCATACGCCCGCCGCTCAGCAGCCGCCTGCAGCCCAGATGGACGACCGTCTCGTGCATCGTTTGAATGAGCAGCTTGCCCAGGCCCAGCGCGCGGTACGCCGGACGCACGCACAGGTCGACGACATACAGCGTATCCCCGTCCGGCTCATGGTTGCGGATATAGCCTGCGTCCGTCACGGACGCCCAGCTATGATGATCGTCGCCGTCCGCGAGCGTACGCCGGAGCGCCGTCATCGACCCCACGATCCTGCCGTCGACCTCGACGCACAGCGCGCCCTCCGGGCATCGCGCTACATGCTGCTCGAGCTGCGCCTCGTTCCACCACAGCTCCGGCGGATAGGGCGGCGGGAAGCTCTCCGCCTGCACCTCGATCAGCTGGCCGAAATCCTTTTTCTCATAGTTGATCACCGTCGCCACACTCGTCCGTTTCCCGTCCGATACGATCGCTTGCTTGCGCATACCCAGCCTCCCTTCCTACTGCCAGTCCGTATACAGGTCCGTCCTGCGATCCCGCCAGGTCGTCACGGAGCCGGCTTCGCGAATATCGTCCAGCAAGGACAGATCGAGATCGGCCGTGATCAGCATATCGGCGTTGATCTCCCCTTCGCTCATAATGCCGCGCGGCGGGAACGGAATGTCGTTGGGCGTGATGACGGCCGCCTGCCCGTAATTCGCCCGCATGAAGTCGACGCGAGAGAGTGAGCCTACGGTGCCGGTCGTCACAATATAAATCTGGTTCTCGACCGCCCGGGCATGACAGCAGTACCGCACCCGATAGTAGCCGTGCCGGTCGTCGGTGCACGAAGGACAGAAGATGACATTCGCGCCCTTCGCCCGCACCATCCGCACGATCTCGGGGAACTCGATGTCGTAGCAGGTGAGCAGACCGATCTTGCCGAACGGCGTATCGATGACGCTGACGCCATCGCCCGGCTGGACGTTCCACGATTCGACCTCCGTCGGCGTAATATGCAGCTTGTCCTGCGTATGCCAGGTGCCGTCGGGCTTGAACAGAAACGCCGAGTTGCGCAGCGATTCGCCCCGCTTCGTCACATGCGTCCCCGCGAACAGATACATGCCGGATTCCCGGGCAAGCTCGGAAAACAAGCCGGTGTACATATCGGTATACGCGGTCAGCGTCTCGATTGGCCGGCCTGCGCCGCCGGACGCCTCGCCGATGCCGAGCAGGGGCGTCGTGACGAACTCCGGGAACAGTACGAACTGCGCGCCGTACTCCGATGCGTTGCGGACGTAATGCCGAATCTGCGCGCTCCATTCCTCTACGCTATCGACATCCTTCAACGCGAATTGAACGGCCGACACTCTCATTTTCATGCTGTCTTCCCCCTTGTTAAATATCTTTTCATTATAGCCGGCATGTATGCGAGTGCAATTGCGGCGATTTATGAGAGAATTATCATCCAACTCTAAGAAACTGACACGAACCGCATAAATATGCGGCTCGTCTTCTTTTTGGAAAATTATAGGATGTTTTAAATTTGGTATATTAGGGTTAATCAATAGGCCCCTTGCGTGCCGAATCATGGACGGAGGATCGAACGACAACATGAGCACAACGATTCGCAGTAAAATGATCCGCACGATCGCCTCTCTGGGGCTCTGCTTCACCTTGACCGTTTCCGGAACCTTTGTCGTACACGCGAAGACAGCATCCGCGGCCACAGCCGCTGCCAAGCAGACGGCGAAGGCGGACAAGATCATCACGCTCGGGAAAAAATACCTGGGCGTCAAATACCGGCTCGGCGCGCCTTCGGGCTCCACGTCCGTATTCGACTGCTCCAGCTTCACGCAATATATTTTTGGCAAGTACGGCGTCGAGCTGCCGCGCGTGTCGAGTCAGCAGGCGCTCAAAGGCAAGACGGTCGCCAAAGCGAACCTGAAAAAGGGCGATCTCGTCTTTTTCAAATCAAGCAACAGCTCCAAGATCGGACATGTCGCCGTCTACATCGGCAGCAACAAGATTCTCCACACTTACGGCAAGCCCGGCGTCACCGTCACCAGCCTGAGCGCTTCCTACTGGAAGAGTCACTATAAGACCGCGAAGCGGGTGCTGTAACCGAAGCGGACGTCTCTCGCAAAACTGCGGGCCGCTTCCGGTCTCTCGTTATCATGGAGCCTGCCTCTCCACCGCCGACCGCCAAAAGCCTCACCGATATCGCCAAGCCGGCGCCCGGGAGGCTTTTTTTGGCTGTGTCACGCACAAGCAGGCTGCCGCTCACTTGTTCGGCAGCGCGATCGCGATCGTCGTGCCGCTGCCGGATTTGCTGAACACCTCGACCGTGCCGCCGTGCAGCTCGATAATCCGCTTGGCGATGGACAGGCCGAGGCCGCTGCCGCCCGTCGAGCGGTGCCGCGCCTCGTCGACCCGGTAGAACCGCTCGAACATATACGGAATCTCGTTCTCGGGAATGCCGATGCCGTAATCGGTCACCTCGATGCGAACGAGGTTTTTGTCCGTGCGGATTCGCACGTCAATCGGTTCCTTGCTGTACTTGATCGCATTGTCCAGGAAGATCAGGATCATCTGACGGATCTTGTCCTTGTCGCCGGTCATATGAATCGCGCCCGAGCCCGCATGGACGCGAATATGGCGCAGAAACGTCGCGCGGAGCACGCCCGACAGCTCGTTCACGATGGCGACGATGTCGAAGCGGCTCTTGCTCAGCCAGTCGTCCTGCTCCGCCTCGGCGAGCGTCAGCATCGAGAGCGTCAGCTTCTTGAGCCGCTCCGTCTCCCGCGCGATCGCCTCGATCGCTTCGTCCCGCACGGTGACGTCGTCGCGTCCCCACCGCTTCAGCATATCCGCATAGCTGCCGATGACGGTCAGCGGCGTCTTGAGCTCATGCGAGGCATCCGCCACGAATTGCTTTTGCCGCTCGATCGTGCGGTCGAGCCGCTCGATCATCTGGTTGAAGGCACGGATCAGCTGCTGCAGCTCCACCGATTCCTCGCGTCCCATCTTCACACGCTGCAGCTTGCCGCTCCGGTCGATCTCCCGCATCGTCTGCACCATCTGTCCGATCGGCCCGGTGAGCCGGGAGGTGAACCAGAACGTGCCGAGGATGGCGAAAATAATCGCGCCGACGCTCGTCACGCTGAGCGCGCCGAGCAAAATCTGCAAATACCCGTCCAGCGCCGTCAAATAACGCGCGCTGTCGATCTGTCCGATCAGCCGGTGCTTGTCGTAGATCGGCACGGACCAGGTCAGCACGCGGTGCCCGTCGACCTTGATCGTGTCGGAATGCGAGACTGTGCGCACCTCCTTCGGAAGCGCGAGCAGCTGCTTGTCGACGCCCACCGAGTTCACGACTCTCGAATCGGGCGTGACGATCCGCATCATCTCGTTGACGTTGTACATGTCCTTGAGCAGCGCGGAGTCGTCGATGCCGGACATCTCGTTTTTGCGCAGCGTCTCCATCACGAGGTCCGCCTTGCTCGACAGCAGCTGCAGCTCGCCGCGCGTCGTCACCTTGATGACGAAGTAGTAGACGAACACATTGTACAAAATCAAAATAAAAATCAACCAAAATACGGTAAAAAGGGTAAAGCGCAGCCTTAGGGTCATACTTCGGGCTCCTTGAGCATGTAGCCGACGCCGCGAACGGTATGCAGCAGCTTGTGCCGGTAGCCCTTGTCCATCTTCTGACGCAAATATCGGATATACACGTCGACGACGTTCGTATCGCCGATATACTCATAACCCCACACGTCGGACAAAATCTCGTCCCGCGTCTTCTCCGTTCCCCTGTGCCGCGCCAGATACAGCAGCAGCTCGAACTCGCGGGGCGTCAGATCGATGCCGTGGTCTTTGCGGTATACTTTGCGTGTGATCAGCTCGATCGTCAGATCGCCGATCTTGAGCGCATCCTCGCTCTCTCCCTCGCGCGAAGCCTTGAAAATACGCAGCAGGTTCCGCACGCGCGCGAGCAGCTCCTCCATCGCGAACGGCTTGGTGACATAATCGTTGGCGCCGTGCTCGAACCCGCTCACCTTGTCCGGCACCGTGTCGCGCGCCGTCAGCAAAATGACGGGAACCGCATTGTCGTTCTGCCGGAACCGGCGCAGCACCTCGACGCCGTTGAGTCCGGGAAGCATCACGTCGAGCAGCAGCAGATCCCACTCGCCGCTCAGCGCCATCTCAAGCCCGGTGCGCCCGTCCGCCGCACGGCCGACCTCATAGCCTTCATGCTTCAGCTCCAGCTCCAAAATGCGGGCGATGCCGTCCTCGTCTTCTATAATCAATATACGTTCGCTCATTGTCGTCCACCTCGTTCAAATCGTACTGCCGATATCGCATTCGCGCGATTCCGCTATCCTCTATTGTACCATGACAGGGTTGTCAGATCGAATGGATGCGTTATACAGTACCGCCAGCACCGTCCGATCTATCTGAGCAGCGTCGCGCAGAAATCGTCGGCGTCCGCCTGGGCGCGCGGGGGCAGCGCGATCTCGCCGCCCTGCCATAGCCAATGTACGACCGCGGACGGCGACAGCTGCGGCAGCATAAGCCGCGGCCGCTCCGGGAACAGCCTGAGCCAATCTGCGCGGCCCGCGAAGTCGACGTCGCGGTTGGCGATCCAGCATATGCGCGCGCCTTCGCCGGCCGCGCTGCCGAGCAGCGCCCCGCAGGCGCGCTGCCTGCGCTCGCTCCACTTGGCCGGCGACGGATCGGCCACCGCGCAGATCGCGTCGGCATGCTCCGCGAGCCACGTCGACACGGCGGGCGTCTGCCAGGCGCCCGAGACATCGAGCAGCACGACGGGCATGCCGAGACCGGCAAGCCAGGCGGCGAAGCCCGGGCCGGGGACATCCTGAGGCGAGCTGTCCGGTCGAAGCGGATAGCAGGCCGCCTCGCCTGCGAGCCAGGCCGGCGATACGGCGCCCATCCCGGCGGGGTCCGCGAAGGGCGCCTTGGACGGCATGCGCCTGATGCCGTCCAGCCAGTTGTACAGCTCCGGCTCCGCGCCGGGGCATTCGACGAGCGCGTGCGCGGCGCCCATCCGGCTCAGCCGCCCGGAGAGGATGCGAGCCGCGAATGTCGCGCCCGCGCCGGGATAGGCGGACACGAATGCGACGATGCGGGTCGCGCTCCCCCGCCGACGGAGGCGATCGTCCCTCCGTCTGCCGGGCAGCGGCCCGCCAGCAAGCGCGGATGGCTGCACATGGACGGGATCGCTTCTCTCAAGAGTGTCGTCCGCCGCCGCATAGGCGCTCCATGTCCGGACGACCTCGGCCGCGCTCCCGGGACGGTCCGCCGGGCGCTCGGACAGAAGCCGCAGCACGGAATCCCGGATCGCGGGCGGGACGCCGCCGAGCCACTGCGCGCGCCCGTCGGCCGCCTGCCTTGCGGCATAGCAGCCTCCGGTCAGCAGATGATACGCCAGCGCGCCCAGGCCGTACAGGTCCGTCCTCGCGTCGCTCTGCTCGCCCCGCAGCTGCTCCGGCGCCGCAAACGCAGGCGTGCCGAGCATCAGCGTATCGCGCCCGATACCCGGCTTGAACTCCCTCGCGATGCCGAAGTCGATCAGGATGGCGTTGTCCGCACCGTCGATCATGACGTTGGCAGGCTTCAGATCGCGGAAGACGACGAGCGGCCGCTGCGCATGCAAATACTGCAGCGTCCTCGCCAGCTGCAGCAAGTAGCGCAGCGACTTCGCCGGCGGCAGCTTCATCCCGTGCCTGCGCATCAGCTCGGCGAGCGTGACGCCTTCGACATAGGTCATGACGATCAACGCGATGCCGCGGCCGTCCGGCGGCTCGTAATCGACGATCTGCGGCAGCCCCGGATGCCGCAGCGCGCTGAGCAGCCTGGCCTCGGAGATGAAGCCGTCGCCGCGATCGTACGTGCGGGTCAGCTTAAGCGCGACCGGACGCCCGCCGAGCTTCGTATCCTCGGCGAGATATACCCAGGCCATGCCGCCCCGCCCGAGGCTCTCCACCACCCTGTAGCGGCCGGCCGCCAGTTCTCCCGCCGCCAGCGTCGGCAGTGGCTGGCGAACATCTTCACCACGCATGCTCTCTTCTCCCCTTTCCCCGCTTCATTGTCGGTATCCGTCCGCCCGTCAGCCGCCGCTCGCGCCCGGCTGCCATAAAAAAAACGCGCCGGAAGCGGCTCTGCCAAGAGCCGTCTCCAACGCGGAATGCTTTTCCGTCGTCCGAATATGCGATTGTGGAAAATTATATCATACGCAGTGACGATGCGGAAGTATCTGCTTCGTCTTCGTGCCCGCCCGCTATTTGCGCATCCATACCGTCACTTCGTCGCGGTTGTGGAACAGCTGCTTGACCCGCTTGATATCGAAGCTCTCTTCGTACGAAGCGAGCAGGTCGGCGATCGTCTGCATCGGCTTCTTGTACATGAGCTTGAGCGTCACGATAACCGAAGCGCCGGCGGACAGCGCCGGGGCGAGCTGCTTGACGATGCGCGCCGTATGATGCGGGTCCCAGCTCATGTCGCAGACGAGCAGGTCGAACGTGCCGGGCGCGAAGTTCAGCTCGGCCGCGTTCTGCCGCAGATGGCGGAGCATCGGGTGATCGTACAGCGACTCGTCCATGGCGGCGGGATCGACGGCGGTCACGCGCAGGCCCCGCTCGAGCAGCACTGACGTCCAGCCGCCCGGCGCAGCGCCCAGGTCAAGCGCGCTCGCGAAGCGCGTCAGCGGCAGGTCGAACGTCTGCTCCGCCTCGAGCAGCTTGAACGCGGCGCGCGAGATCAGTCCCTCCTCGCGGCGGAAGCGCACCGCGCCTCCGGGCCAGTCGGACAGATTGTCCCGCGGCGCGGACAAGCCGACATACAGGCTGCGCTTGGCGGTATAGACCGACAGAATCAGGTCGGCTCCCCGCGACACGGTCTGCGCGCCCGCCTCCAGCAAGGCCG
Source organism: Cohnella sp. 56 (assembly GCF_037963805.1). Lineage (NCBI taxonomy): Bacteria > Bacillati > Bacillota > Bacilli > Caryophanales > Paenibacillaceae > Cohnella > Cohnella sp. 56. Next base: position 158,511 of record NZ_JAZDQE010000004.1, read on the forward strand.
GGACCATCAGGTCCCGCGCCTCGGCCGACGAGAAGGGGAATGTGCTGTCCTGGGCTTTGCGCACCTGGATCGCGACCTTGGCGCCCCGCACTTCCGCGGACAGCGAGCCCGCGAACGATACGAGCGCGGCGGCGACTTCCTCCGCCTGCTCGGAGAGCGCGAGCTCCTCGCGCACAGGGAACAGATGCCTTAAAAAAATCGGCTCGTCCCGGCGAAGCTGACGCACGAGCGCCTCGTCGTCCGTCCCGTCTACGGACAGCTTAAACGTCTCGCCGGGCGCGAGTCCCGAGAGCGTGATCCCCGGCCACCTGCGGCGCAACTCCTCCATCGCGTACGGCGCAAATCCGGGATTGCTCGTTCCGATGAATACAGACACGCTAGTCCCCCTTTTCGACCGTAATCCACGGTCTGTCGTTCACCCAGCGCACGTCCACCGGCACGTCGTAAGCGCCCTGCAGCAGCTCGCGCGTCAGCACCTCGCGCTTCGGTCCTGCGGCGATGATCCGCCCTTCGGCCATGAGCGCCACATGCGTGAACAGCGGCACGATCTCTTCGATATGATGCGTCACGTACAAGATGCCCTGCACGCGTCTGGATAGCGTCTCGAGCGAATCGAGGAACTTCTCCCGTTCGAACAGATCGAGGCCGGCGCATGGCTCGTCCATAATGAGCAGCTTTGGATCGGCCATCATCGTGCGCGCCAGCAGCACTTTTTTGCGCTCGCCCTGCGACAGCGTGCCGAACGGCTGGTCGAAGCGCGAGCCGAGCCCGACGCGGTCCAGCTCCTCCCGCGCGCGCGCCTTGACCTCGTCCGGAATCTCCTCGTAAATGCGCAGATAGGCGTTGATGCCGCCGACGATAATCTCCCATACCGGATCCCGGCCGACCAGCTTCTCGATGAGCGAGGGACCGATGTTGCCGATCTGCTTGCGCACCTCGCGCACGTCGACCCTGCCGTACCGATGGCCGAGCACGTCCACCGTACCGCTCGTCGGGAACAAATAGCCCGTGAGCATCTCCAGCAGGGTAGACTTGCCGCAGCCGTTGCGGCCGAGCAGCACCCAGCGTTCGCCTTCCTTGACGGTCAGGTCAACGCCCTGCAGGATCGTCCGGCTCTCCCGCCTCCATACTATGTCCCGCAGTTCAATCATGTCTCTCTTCCTCTCCCTTGAACAATTCGGCCAGTCTCTCTCTGACCTCTACGACCGAGCCGAACCGGTACACCCTGTCCCATGCGCCGTCCGCCCGCCGCAGCAGCAGGCAAGGCACGCTCTCGATCTTGTAGGCCTCGGCGAGACCGGGCATAACATTGATGTTGGCTGTGAAAATTGCAACCTCCGGCAGCGACGCCTCGGCCACCGCCAGCATCCGCCGGGCGACCGCACAAGTGCCGCATAGCGGGGTATAAACATACAGCGCGAGCGGTCCGGTCCGCCCGTCGATCTCGCGCCGCCAGTCGCGCGCCGCCCACTCGATCACGATTCGCCGCTCCCCGGGCGCTCGGCGCTTGCCGCGTTCGCGGCTCGGGCCAGCACGTCCGGCGGCATCGGCCCGTCATGCACGATCATGCCGGGCACGGCGGCCTCCCGCAGCGCTCTCGTCATCTGCGCGCGGCCCATCATGCTCGAGGAATGGACATATACCTCCCTGGGGTACGTACCCGCGGCCAGCAGTCCGCCCACGACTGCGAACCCGCTCGGCTGCCCGTAACCGAGCTCGTAGTCGAGCGACAAAATATCAACTTCGCACTCTCGCAGCAACAGCAGGCATTCTTCCGCCGTACGGGCTGCCACGAAGCCTCGCGGACAAGGTCTCACATCGTCCAGAAACACATGGATCAAGCTCGGTCATCCCCCTTCGCTCATCAGCTTGCGGACACGGGCAATCTGCCGTTCGTGCGTACCGTCCTGCTCCGGCGGCGTCTCCAGGAAGCACGGCACCTGTCCAAGCTCAGGCGCGGCGAGCAACTCGCGGAAGCTGCCGTCCCCGATATAGCCCTCTCCGATCGGCGCATGCCGGTCCTTGCGCGAGCCCGACGGATACAGCGAATCGTTGAGATGCAATGCCGCGAGATGATCCCAATAGCCGAGCTTCGCTGCGCGTTCGCGGAACGCGTGCCAGTCGGAGCCGTTCCATTCGCCGCTCGCAAATAAATGGCAGGTGTCCAGACAAAATCCGATCTTGTCCGGATAAGCGCAAAGCGAACGAATCTGCACCATCTCCTCCGGCGTACGGCCTGCCTCGCCGTGATTGCCGGCCTGGTTCTCGAGCAGCAGCAGCGCCTTGCCCTCCCAGCGGGACAGCGTGCGGTCGAGCCAGGCGATCATGTCGCGGTAGCCCTGCAGCGGGTCGTCGCCGCGGATGACGCCAAAATGAATGACCGTGCCGATCGAGCCGCAAGCCTCGGCAATCGCGAGATCGCCAAGCGTGCAGGCTTCCATCTGTGCGGCGGCGTCCGAGGTCGCCGCGGGATTGATCGCATAGGCGGAATGCCCGACCGAGACGATGCCCTCTGCCCGGCAATAGGCGGCGCAGCGCGCGGCGTCCGCCTCGTCCACCGGCTTCGATACGAGCGTACGCGGGTTGGAAGGGAAGTACTGAAAGGCGCTGCCGCCCATGCGAACAGCCGCGCGCGCCGCCTCGTAGTAGCCCCGCCGCGTGCTGACATGGCTGCCGACCGCGCGCATGCTAGGCTTCCTGCTGGCAGGCCGGGCAGTAGAACATCTTGCGTCCGGCCAGCGTCTCCAGCACGATCGGATCGCCCGAGCGCGGGCAAGGCTCGCCGCCGCGGTCGTAGATGAGCAGCCGGTCCAGATAACCGCCGGTCTTCTCGTCCGTCGCCGTCAGCGGGTGCTCCATATAGCCGCCGCCGTCCGCCGCCTCGGCGAGCACCTTCCGCATGGAAGCGTACAGGCGGGCTACCGCGTCGTCGGTCAGCGCGGAGATTTGGGATGCGGGATGTATGCTCGCGTCGAAGCAAATCTCGTCCGCGTAGCAGTTGCCGATGCCCGCCAGAAACTTCTGGTCGGTCAATACCGGCTTGAGCCGCCCGCGCCGCTTTTTGAGCCGGGCCGCGAACGCGGCCTCGGTCAGGCGCGCGTCCATCGGGTCCGGTCCGAGATCGGACAGCCGCTCCAGCACGGCCTTGGCGCTCAGGCGGTGGAGAAAGCCGAGGCGCAGGCCGGCAAAAAACAGCCGGTTGCCTTCGTCCAGCGTCAAAATCACTTGATAGTGATCGTCCGACTTCGGGCCTTCCTGTCCGTAGTACATCCAGCCGCCGAGCATGAGGTGGAGCAGCAGGCGGTTGCCGTCGTCCAGGTGGAATAGCAGATGCTTTCCTTTGCGCTCGATGAACAATATACGCTTGCCTTTCAGCGCGTCCTTGAACGTCTCCGGCGGCTCGTTGATCGTCTTGTCTCGGTTGACAGCGACCTCCCGGATCATCTGTCCGCATACGAGCGGCGACAGCAGTCTTCGGTAGGTGTCCATTTCAGGCCATTCCGGCATAATCTTCATCCCTTCTTCAAGCCAGCCCGCAGGCGGCCTGCGATCGTCTCATCGGTATCGTGAAAATGTCGGCAGTGGGCGAGCGGGCAGCGGTTATGTAAGGTGGTTGGGGCGCAGGCCGCTTGACGCGGGAGGCGGACTTCCGGTTCGGCGAAGCCTAGCGGACGCCCAGTCCCGCGACAAGCGCATAGACCGCCTCGGGTCCCGCGCATACTGCGTCAGGCATCGCGTCTGCCCGCTCGCAGCGGCTGCGCCAATCGTCGCTCCCGCAAATGCCCGTCAGCACGAGCACGGTCGGACATCCGGCCGCAAGGCCTGCGGCGAGATCGGTATGCGGATTGTCGCCGATCACCCAGGCCTCCGAAGCTTCGACCCCGGCCAGGCCAAGGGCGTACTGCATCATAATGCCCGACGGCTTGCCGATGATAACGGGCGCGACGTCGCTCGCCGTCTCGAGCAGCGCGCCCAGGCTGCCCGCGCCGGGCATGAACCCGCCGCCGGCGACAGGCAATCTGCGGTCCGGATTGGTAAGCAGATAATCCGCGCCGGCCAGCAGGTAGCCGAGCGCGGCCGTCAATTGTGCGTAAGTCATGCCCCGGTCGAGCCCCTGCACGACCAGGTTGACGGGTGCGCCGCGGGACAGCTCGTCCTCTCCGGGCATGGCGACGCCGGCTTCGGCGAGCGCGCTGCGCAGCCCGTGCTCGCCGATGACGAAGGCCGACGCGCCCGGATGCATCCGCTTGGCATAGTCGGCCGCGGCGGAAGCCGAGGTGATGACGCGGTCGGCGGACGCCGGAATGCCGAGCGCCCGCAGATGCGACGCCACCTGCTCCGGCGTACGCGTCGAGTTGTTCGTCAGGTACCAGCAGGCGACTGCCGCCGCTTCAAGCCGGTTGACCAGTTCGGCGGCGCCTTCAATCGGCTCCTCCCCGCGATAGAGCGTGCCGTCCAGATCCAGCAGCACCGCCTTCGGCGGGCGGGCGAGCCGTTCCTCGCGGAGCAGCAGCGTTTCATGCGACATGTTGCATAGACTCCTTTGACGCTGTGATGCGTTTATTTGGCTGCCAACATTATATGAATCACAATACCCTTTTGTCGACCGCTCTGCAACCGTACGCGCCAATTAAAAAGCGGCCGTCTGAAGTAGGCCGCTCCAATATTTTGCTTTATTTGGAAGGTATAGTCCTCATCTGCTATCCAGGGCAATGTACTGCAACCCGCGCAGCGTGCAAGGCTTGAAGCCGGCATCACGTCCATCCAGAGCCATGCGCATTAAGGCAGGGCGGCGGGGCGATGAGCCGGCATTGTTTGGGCGAATATGTGCGGGAGAGCACCATAATGGTGCTATGGGCAATCGAGGGTGCGGCGCTTTCGCCGGATAGACTCATCATGGCATCATTTCGATGCTATGAATGAGTCGCGTCGCGTCGTCTTCGGGTGGACATGCGCAGAATAGCGGCATGATGGCGCATCCGTTGCTATCCGCTGCCGCATGCTCGAACTTGTGTGTAAATGCATCATTCGTGTGCACACCCGTCCGCCCGACCGGCCGGGCTCACCCTGACCGGATCGCCGCCTCCAGCTTGCGGCGAAGCCGCGCCATTCTGTGCCTCACGGCTTCGAGCTCCGCCCGCGCCCGCGCGCTCTGGCGCAGCGAGGACCGCCGCTGCAGCAGCGCGAGCGCGCGCTCCGCATAATCGAGCGCGGCGCGCGGGTCCCGGCGGCGATGCTCGTAATGCATCGCGAGCTCGATATGCGCCTCCGCGGACGGCAGCAGGCGCGCCTCCGCATGCCGCGCCGCGCGCTCCCACAGCGCCGCCGCCTCCTCGAGCCGGCCGAGCCGCTTGAACCGCGCGGCCGCCGGCAGCAGCCAGCGGCCGTCCTGCGTCTCCTCCGCGCACAGCGCCTCGAACAGCCGCTCCGCGTGGGACGCACCCCCGTGCTCCTCGAGCCAGGCCGCCGTGCGGTACAGCTCTTCCGGCTCGCTCGGCAGCGCCCACTGCGCGCCGAGCCGCCCTTCGAGCAATCCGCCGAAGTGGACGGCCAGGCTCGCCAGCGTCAGAATGTCCCGCTCGTTGTGCACGTACACGCCGCGCAGATGGGAGCCGTCGCCGTCGCTCAAGTAGCGCATATACAGCTCCGGCGCCAGCGATCCGGGCACGTCCTCGCTCCGGACGATGCCGAGCCGGTCCTCCTCGATGCGGCTGAGCTTGCAGGAGGGCAGCGTATTTCTCCAGAGCGCGCGCGCGGGATGCAAAAAGTCCAGATGGCCGGGCCCCTCGCCGCTCGGCCGCCAGCCGTTCAGCACGAAGCGGCTCGTCAGCACCGGCCAATCGAACGACCTGCCGTTGTACGTGACCAGATGCGTCACGTCCGCGAACCTGCCGAGCAGATAGGCCAGCATCGCCCGCTCCTCGCCCGGATGACGTATGAGCAGCTGCTCGACGACAAATGTCCGTTCCCCGTGATCCACATAGCCGATCCCGATCATAAAAGGCAAGTTGCCCGTGCCGACGCCGAGCCCGGTCGTCTCCGTATCGAGGAACAGCAGCCGATGCGCCTCGATGCGCTCCTGCACGCTCGCCGTCGCATCTGACGCCGATACAGCCGCGCGTCCCGCCCGGTTCTGCCGCGCCGCGATCGGATGCAGCCTGCCGGCGCCGGACGTCAGCTCGGACAGCACATAGTGACCGTGCCGATGCTCGAGCGGGTAGACGGCCCGCCGCCGCAGGAAGCAGCCTGCCTCGCCCGCGACCTCCGTGACGCCAAGCGCGCTCAAGGCAGGATGCAGCCCATTCGCGGTCCGGTCCGGCAAGCGCTCGCCGAGCGCGTCCGTCAACCGCTCACCCGCCCCTTGTTCAACCGCCGCAGCCTTCGACTGCCCAGCCGTCCGCTCGCCCGCCGCCTCGTCCGGCAGCCCCGACTCCGGCACGACTCGCACATCGCTCTGCGCGCCGAGCGCATCCTGCAGCCGCTCTGTCTCCTGCGCGCCGAGCGTGTCCGCAGCACCGGCGCTCTCCGACCCGTGCCGCGCATCCGCCCCCGCAGAAGATTCGGCCGCCTCACGGAACGCCGCCTCTGCTTCCTTGACCGACGCCGCATGCGCCCGCAGACGGTCAAGCCGATCCCGCAGGCTGCTCATTGCGAGGCCCCCGCCGCAGACTGGATCAGCCCGAGCGCCAGATCCTTGCCGAGCAGGCCGACCTCCTCGATCGGGCCGACGCAGGCCGGACAGCCGCTCAGGCAGCCGCAGCCCTCGATCAGCCTCCCCGCCTCCGCCAGCAGCTCGTCGTGCTTCTCGTAGAGACGCTGGCTCAGCCCGATGCCGCCCGGATAGCGGTCATAGAAATAGATCGTCGCCCGCTTCGTATGCACGGCCTTGACCTGCGGCACGACGCAGATGTCCATCGGATCGCACATCAGATGAAGCGGCGCCAGATGGACCAGCACGTTGGCGAGCCCCAGCAGGGCGGACTGCATATCGTTCGCGCTGCGCGCGGCCGCCTCCTCCTCGGAGAACGAGAACCAGTACCCGCTCGTATGCAGCTCCTCCTCCGGCAGATGTATAGGACCGGAACCTATGTTCTCATGCGTTCGAAGGCGCATTTTTTTGAATATCGTCGGCTTCGCCGTCACCATCAGCTCCCCGTACTGGCGCACGATGGCGCCGCCGGGAGACTCGCGCTCCTTGTCGACATGCAGCACTTTAAGCTCGACCGCAAGACTCGCATCCGTGAAGTAATCCACGTTCACCTCGCGCACGTACGCCTTCTTTTCCGGATAATCCAGCTTCTCGACCTGGTACTGCACGCCTTCGTGCAAATAGATCGCTTCCTCGTGGATGAGCGTCGGCGCGCCGAACCGGTCGACCTCGCCCAGCACGCGGTGCCCGTCCGTCATATCGATGATGACGAAGTTCTCCTGCGCCGCCGATCGCAGCGAGATGCCATGCGCCGGGAACGCCTGCTCCATCCAGTACCAGCGCCCGGCCGTCTCGTGCAGCACCTTCTCCTCCGCCAGAAATTCGAGCAGGTCGACGAGCTTCTCCCCGCCGAACGTATCGCCCGACTCGAACGGAAGCTCGTACGCCGCGCACTTGATATGGTCGAGCAGGATGAGCAGGTTGTCCGGATGAATGCGGGCCTCCTCGGGCGGCATGCCGAGAAAATAGTCCGGATGCTGAATCAGGTACTGATCGAGCGGATTGCTGCTGGCGACGAGAAACGTAACGGAGCTGCCGTGGCGCCGTCCCGCCCGTCCCGATTGCTGCCATGTGCTGGCGATCGAGCCGGGATAGCCGTTCAGCACGCAGGCCTGCAGCTGGCCGATGTCGATGCCAAGCTCCAGCGCATTCGTGCTGACGACGCCGCGGATCTCGCCGCTGCGCAGCCCCTTCTCGATCTCGCGCCGCAGCTTCGGCAGATAGCCGCCGCGATAGCCGCGGATCGACTTGGAGCCGAACTCCCGCTTCGTGAGCTCCTGCAAATAAGTGAGCAGCAGCTCGACCCGCACCCGGCTGCGCGCGAACACGATCGTCTGGATGCCGCTGCGCAGCAGCGAAGCCGCCAGCTTCTGCGACTCGAGCACACTGGAGCGCCGGATGCCGAGCTGCCTGTTCACGACCGGCGGATTGTAAAAGACGAGATGCTTCTCCCCGGCCGGCGCGCCGTTGTCGTCGACGAGGGCGAAGGACTCCTCGACGAGCCGCTCGGCGTGCTCGCGGGGGTTCGCGATCGTCGCCGACGCGCAAAGGAACTGCGGTGCGCTGCCGTAGAACCGGCAGATCCGCTTCAGCCTGCGAATGACGTTGGCCACATGACTGCCGAACACGCCGCGGTAGGCGTGCAGCTCGTCGATAACGATATATTTGAGATTCTCGAACAGCTTGACCCACTTGGTGTGATGCGGCAGAATCGCCGAGTGCAGCATGTCCGGATTCGTCACGACGATGTGGCCGGCATTGCGGATGACCTGGCGTACGGTCGGCGGCGTGTCCCCGTCGTATGTATGCGTCTTGATGTCGACCTCCATCGCGTCGGCGAGCGCCTGTAGCTCCGCCACCTGGTCCTGGGCGAGCGCCTTGGTCGGGAACAGATACAGCGCCCGTGCGCTCGGCTCGGTCAGCAGACACTGCAGCACCGGCAGGTTGTAGCAGAGCGTCTTGCCGGAGGCGGTGGGCGTGACGGTCACGACATGCCGGCCTTCCTCTACCGCGCGGAACGCGGCAGCCTGATGCGTATACAGCGTCTCGATCCCCTTGGCGCCGAGCGCCGCGGCCAATCTCGGGTCGAGCATCTGCGGAAAAGGAGCGGTGCGGGCGGGACGGGCAGGCAACGTGTGCCAGTGCGTTACGTTCTCCATGATCTCCCGGCTGCCCCTCAGGTGATCGAGCCATTCCTCCATCGTCGCCGCTTTGCCCGTCAGGGGATTCATGCCGCATCGCTCCGTTTCTGTCGTGTACATTTTTCTCGTGTACTTTTCATTGTACAGAATGTACGTTCGTACGGCAACGGCGGATCGCATTTCTCGTTTTGGCCGCTCGGCCGCATCAAAACTGAATTCAGGAAATTATGAGAATTGTCGCGCAATTTAATTATTTTCGTCGAATGAGAACGGGTTCAGGGGGGTTCGGTCGAAAAACTCGCTTTACGACGGACGATTCGCGTTGCTCGTTGTCGCATCCTGCGCTTTCCCGGGAAAAGTTCGAACATTTCCCGCAAACCCGCCGCGCCGCGCACCGCGCTGCCGCCCGCCAGAGCGCATGATGACAGCGCATGCCCACGTTAATTCTGCCGGTCCTCATCACGCGGCAAAAGGCCGTCCCTCGCCGCTCGCGCGACGCCGGACGGCCTCTCGTTTTCGCCTAGTATGCTATGCCTTGTCTACGTTGAAGTACTTGGCGTCCGGATGCGCGAACACCATCGCGGACACCGAAGCCTCCGGCTCCATCATGAACCCTTCGGTCAGATTCACGCCGATATCCTCCGGCTTCATCAGCTCGAACAACGGCCCTTGGTCCTCCAGATCGGGACAGGCCGGATAGCCGAACGAGACGCGGATCCCTTGGTACCTGGCGCCGAAGCGCTGCTTCATCGTCATGTCGGCCGGGTCCGGGAAGCCCCAGTTGTCGCGCATGATCTGATGCACGCGCTCCGCCATGCCCTCCGCCACCTCGAGCGCGGTCGCGAGCAGCGCATGCGAGCGCAGATAGTCTCCGCTCTCCTTCCACATCTCCGCCTGCTCGCGCGTGCCGTTACCCGCCGTAACGACGAGGAAGCCGACGCTGTCCATCACGCCGCTGTCCACGGGCTTCAGGAAGTCCGCCAGGCACAGGTACGGCTCGACCGCCTGCCGCGGGAATGTGAACTTTTTGATGACCGTCTTGCGGTCGGCCGGATCGTAGATCAGGATGTCGTTGCCGTCTCCCTGCGCCGGGTAGAACCGGTACATCGCCTGCGGCTTCAGCCAGCCGTTCGTCTGCGCGTCGGCCATGATGCCGTCGATCGTCTCCTTGAGCTGGACGGTACGCTCGTCGCCGGCCTTGAGCAGCTCGTCGACGTTGCCCTTGAGGCCGAGGTGATGGCCCATCAGCATCTGCAGGTTCACATACGGGAGCACATGCGGCAGCGGATAGTCGCGCAGCACATGCTGCTCGTAATCCGGCGGCGTGAACACGGGCGCATCCGGCGCCACGCTGGCGCTGCGCGCGCGGGTCGGCGCCGGGCGCGCCGGCTTGTCCTCCTCGCGCTCGAGCGTGGCGAGCGCGGTGCGGTGCTCCAGCTCGATCGCCTCGCGCTGCGCCGGGTCGCTCAGCCTGTTCGCGATGTCGAGCCCGTCCATCGCATCCTTCGCATACAGGACGACGCCGTCGTACTCGGGCGCGATCCGCGTCTTGGTGAACTTGCGCGTCAGCGCCGCGCCGCCGACGAGAATCGGCGCGTCGATGCCTGCGCTCTTCAAGTCCTGCGCGGTCAGCACCATCTGCTGCGCGCTCTTGACGAGCAGGCCGGACAGCCCGATCGCGTCCGGCTTCTCCTCGCGATAGGCGGCGATCAGCTGATCCGGCGGCACCTTGATGCCGAGGTTGACGATCTTGTAGCCGTTGTTCGAGAGGATGATCTCGACCAGATTTTTGCCGATGTCATGCACGTCGCCCTTGACGGTCGCCAGCATGATCTTGCCCTTGACGGCCGAATCGGCCTTCTCCATATGCGGCTCGAGATGCGCGACGGACGCCTTCATGACCTCGGCGCTCTGCAGCACCTCGGCGACGATCAGCTCGTTGTTGTTGAACAGACGCCCGACCTCGGACATGCCCGCCATGAGCGGTCCGTTAATAATATCGAGCGGCGCGTACTTCGTCAGCGCTTCGTCCAGGTCGGCATGCAGCCCTTCCTTGCTGCCCTCGACGACATAGCCGGCCAGGCGCTCCTCGAGCGGCAGATTGGCGGCTTTGACTTTTTTCTCGATCTTCTTGTCGCGGAATGCGGCGACGAACGCCGCCAGCGTATCGTCGTTCGTCTCGTAGAGCAGCGCCTCCGCCAGCTTGCGCTCATGCTCGGGAATCGAGGCGTAGCGCTCCAGCTTCTCCGTGTTGACGATCGCGTAGTCGAGGCCCGCCTTCGTGCATTCGTACAGGAACACGGAGTTCAGCACCTCGCGACCCGCCTCCGGCAGACCGAACGAGATGTTGCTGACGCCGAGAATCGTCTGGCACTTCGGCAGCGTCTCCTTGATCAGACGGATGCCTTCGATCGTCTCCTTGGCCGAGCCGATATACTGCTCGTCGCCGGTGCCGACCGGGAAGACGAGCGCATCGAAGATGAGATCCTCGGCCTGCAGGCCGTATTTGCTCACGAGCAGGTCGTGGGAGCGGCGGGCGACCTCGAGCTTGTCCTCCCGCGTGATCGCCTGGCCCCGCTCGTCGATCGTGCCGACGACGACGGCCGCGCCGTATTTGTGGAGAATCGGCACGACCTTCTCGAATTTCTCCTCGCCGTCCTCCAGATTAATGGAGTTAATTAATGTCTTGCCCTGAATGTACTTCAGGGACATGTCGATGACGTCCGGGTCGGTCGTGTCGACCATGAGCGGCGCCTTGACCTTCTTCGTGACGAAGTCCAGGAACTTCTTCATGTCCTCCGTCTCGTCGCGGTCCGGGTCCTGCAGGCACACGTCGATGACATGCGCGCCGCTCTTGACCTGGGCGCGCGCGATCTCGGACGCTTCCTCGTACTTGCCCTCGGCGATCAGCCGCTTGAACTTGCGCGAGCCGAGCACATTGGTGCGCTCGCCGACCATATACGGGCGATTGTCGCTCTCGATATATACGGTCTCGATGCCGGATACGGCCGGCGGATGCTCGCCCAGCTGCCGGCGCGGCGGCACGTCCGCCAGCGCATCGGACATCGCCTTGATATGGGCGGGCGTCGTGCCGCAGCAGCCGCCGGCGATATTGAGCCAGCCCTGCTCGGCGAATGCCCGCAGCTTGCGCGCGAGCGATTCGGGCGATTCGTGGTAATGGCCGTTCTCGTCGGGCAGCCCCGCGTTCGGGTAGCAGCTGACGCCGGACTTCGCGATGCCCGACAGCGTACGGATATGGTCGCGCATGAATTCGGGTCCGGTCGCGCAGTTCAGTCCGAACGAGATCGGATTCAAGTGCTCGAGCGATACGTAGAACGACTCGATGTTCTGCCCGGCCAGCGTCGTGCCCATCGGCTCGATCGTGCCGCTGATCATGATCGGCAGCGTCCGGCCGGCCTGTTCGAATGCCTGACGGACGCCGATGCTCGCAGCCTTGACGTTCAGCGTATCCTGGCAGGTCTCGATCAGGATCGTATCCACGCCGCCCTCCATGAGCGCGATCACCTGCTCGCGGTAGTCCGTGACGAGCTGGTCGAACGTTACGCCTCCGGTTACGGACAGCGTCTTGGTCGTCGGTCCGAGTGCGCCTGCCGCATATCTGGGCTTGTCCGGCGTCGAATACTTGTCGCAGGCTTCGCGCGCGAGCCGCGCCGCAGCCAGATTGATCTCGCGCGCCTTCTCGGGGATGTCGTATTCCGCCAGCACGACGGACGTAGAGCCGAACGTGTTGGTCTCGATGATGTCGGCTCCGGCCGCGAGATACTGCTCGTGAATGCCTTGAATGACGTCCGGGCGCGTCAGCACGAGCATCTCGTTGCAGCCTTCCAGCTCTTCGCCGCCGAAGTCGGCCGCCGTCAGATCCGCTTGCTGAATCATCGTGCCCATCGCGCCGTCAAGAATCAGAATCCGCTGTTTGAGCTGCTCTTGCAAAGGGACTTTCTTATCGGTTAAAGTCATATTTAGACGTATCATCCTTTTCCGGGTATCTTCATAGGTTAAATCATTAACTTCTATAGTAGCAGAATGTTGAATTCACGGAAAGATCACGTTCGATACTGTCGACAAACCCGCATGCAAGGTTTATAATTTATTCATCATATTCTTGAATTCACAGTGGGAAAGAGGGAATTAAACATGGCTAAAGTTCGCGTGCGCAATACGAACGAGCTGATCGAAGGCGAAGACAACGTCCGGTCCTTCCTTGACAAGCAAGGCGTACTGTACGAGCACTGGAATCCGGGCAAGCTTCCGGAGCGTCTGCAGGAGAACTTCGAGCTGTCCGCCGAAGACAAGGCCGAGATCCTCTCGACGTTCGACGAGGAGATTCGCGACCTGGCCGGACGCCGCGGTTACAAGACATGGGATATCGTCGTCTTGTCCGAGTCCACGCCGAACATCGAGGAGCTGCTGAAAAAGTTTGAGCAAATCCACACGCATACCGAGGACGAAGTACGCGCGATCACGGCCGGCGAAGGCATCTTCATCATCCGCGGCGACGAAGCGACCGGTTACTTCGACGTCATCCTGACCGCCGGAGACGTCATCTCCGTACCGGAAGGCAGCGTTCACTTCTTCACCTTGACCGAGTCCAAGAAGGTCGTGGCCGTGCGCCTGTTTATCGAGACGGAAGGCTGGATCGCTCACCCTTACGAAGACCCTGCATTCGTAAAGTAATCATTAACGCCGCTAACGAAAACAAGCCGCCTGCTTCGCTGTCGCGAAGCAGGCGGCTTGTTTAATGAACGCAGCTCGTCATTCGGCGGACAGGCGCGCCGCCAAGCCGGGCAGCTCGCTGAGCGAAGCGATCTCGTAGGCGGGCACGATCTCGTCGCTGCGGACGGCGCCGTGCCGGTTGATCCATACCGAGATCATGCCGACGCCGTTGGCGCCCTTGATATCGGTCGTCAGCTTGTCGCCGACCATGATGCAGTCGCCGACTTCGAGTCCGAGCCGCTCGAGCGCATGAGCGAACAGCTTCGGCGACGGCTTGCCTTCGCCGAAGCTGCCCGAGATGACGATCTCGTCGAAGTACGGGACCAGCTCCGGCGTCATCGCCAGCTTCTCCTCCTGCAGATCGGGCGAGCCGTTCGTGAGCAGCAGCAGCTTGTACTTGCCCTGCAGCTCGTCGAGCACGGAGAACGTCTCTTCATAGGCGATCGGCAGCTTGCGCCGGTGCATCGGGAACTGCTCCGCCAGCTCGGCGCCGAACGCCGCGTCGTCGATGCCGACTGCCGCAAGTCCGCGTGTCCATGCTTCTCTTCGATAGTCGGGAGCGATCTGCCCAAGCTTGCGGAACATCTCGTGTTCGCCCGCCGTAAAGTTTCCCCACAAACCTTCGAACGGGTTGATCCCGATCATCTGGGTGAACGGGAACGTCTCGTACGTCTCATAGAGCGCCCGCGCCTCGCGGCGCACCGCTTGCTCCAGCTCGGCGGCATCCGCCCCCGTCCGCTGCGATGCGTAAGCACAAGTCGCCTCGAATGCCTGCTTGACGCTGCGGTCGTCCCATAACAGCGTATCGTCCAGGTCGAACATAATCGCTTGAATACCCATCCTGCGTTCTCTCCCCATACCTATGCTACTAGATTCTCGCATACCATCTCTGCTTACTTGGCGCGCGTCTCCCACTCGATCTGATGCTGCGAAGCGAATTCCTTGAGACGAACGGCCATCGCGTCGATCGGATACCGGTTCATCAGCTTCGAGAACACCCAGTTGCCGCCCTTGACCGTCTCGATGACGATGTAGCCCGGCATCTGGACGATCTTGCGAATCTCCATGCCCTTCAGCGTCTTGTAGCCTGCGAATTTGCGCGTCTCAAGCTTGTCCTTCGTTACGGCCAGATAAGGACGACGCAGGAAATAAAACAATGCGAGCAGCACATAACATCCGACCGTGGACCAGAAGATGCCGACGCTCTGATTGAAGTCCGCCGCCCACGGCTTGAACATCAATATGTAGAAGATAATGAGCAGCACGAGCGTGAACGGCATAATCATGCTTCTTCCTTTGAATCTGTCAATCTGGACTGCCGGGGACGACAGGCTTTGCTTGCCGTCTTTTTTCCGCCGTTTGTTGATTTGCTTCGAATTGCGCTGAACCGCTCGTTCCCATGAACGCGACACTGCTTAGCCCCCTATGTATAGGCAACTGCGGCTGTCGGCCGCGCTGCCTGACTTTCACTTATACTCTCTCTTGCGACTGTCCGTTCCGGACGCCGGGCACATCGGCGGCGCCGTTAATGCTTGATCGTATCGGTCGGAGGTTCGTCCGTCCACTCGATCTGGTCGAGCTGCTGCTTGAAGTTGCGCTTGAAATTTTCCAGATACAACTGTCGCAGCTTTTGTCTTTCAACCGTCTCGTCTTCCGTTAGTCCGGCCGTTTTATGTTTATGGGCAAGTTCGTTGATCCGCGCGATCAGCTTGTCGAATTCCATGGGGTCACCTCCAAAAAAGCCTCTTTTAATTTGACATGATAACAACAGGAATGTCAAGGCAAGCAGCAAGCCAAAAAGACCGATAATATATCGGTCTGTGGATCAATCTATTCAACCAAATATCGCATGGTGACAGAGCAGCGCAGCAGAAGCGAAGTCCGCTGCCTCAAATCAACATGAAAACGCGGATTATCTGGAGTGGCTAAGCTTCTCCGGCAAAATCAGACTTTGTCCGGACGACAGAGACGAAGACGACAACCCGTTGCGCTTCATGATCAGATGCACGGCGGCTCCCGTCTTCATGGCGAACGGCTTGACATCCTGCGCGATCGACCAGAGCGTGTCGCCGCTGTCGACCGTCACGACCGATTCGCCGATCTTCGCAGGGCGCACGGTATCCGGTTCGGCCGAGGCCGACAACATCGACAAGCCGGCGAACAGCACCAGCGCGGCGAGCGGAATAAATAGCAAGCGCAGCAGCTTCGCGGACGACAGCGTCGTCTTGCCGGAAGAAGCGGCAGTATGGCCCGATTGACGGCGGAAGGCCGTCGAACTTCTATATGTAATGCGATTGTCCTTAGAATTGCGAGTGCCGATGCTGCGGTCCGAACCGATAAGCTGAACTTGTATCATCTCATCCACCCCAAACGTTTGTTCTGATAGGAGCTTATCACGAACATATGTTTGAGTCAATACTTTTTGCGAACATAAGTTCCCCGAGAACGAATGTTTGTGCGAACTCCGGTTCTGTGTTATAATTTGTCATATGAACTCAAGACTGTAGGAGGGCATCGAGGTGTCGAAGATGTCGAATCGCCAATCCGCCATATTGGAATTTATTAAAAATGAAGTCAAGGACAAAGGTTATCCGCCATCCGTGCGCGAGATCGGCGAAGCCGTCGGCCTCGCCTCGAGCTCGACCGTGCACGGTCATCTCGATCGTCTGGAGAAGAAGGGCCTTATTCGTCGGGACCCTACCAAGCCGCGCGCGATCGAGATTACCGACGGCGAGCCGGACCCGATCGTCCGCTTCGCGCAGTCCGTCCGCCCCGTCCCGCTTGTGGGCAAGGTTACGGCCGGCGTCCCGATCACCGCGACGGAGAATATCGAGGAGTACTTCCCGCTTCCCGCGCAGATGGTCGGCGAGCAGACCGTGTTCATGCTGTCCGTACGCGGCGACAGCATGATCGACGCCGGCATCCACAGCGGCGACTTCGTCATCGTCAGGCAGCAGCAGACCGCCACGAACGGTGATATCGTCGTCGCGATGACCGAAGAGGACGAAGCGACCGTCAAGACCTTTTACAAGGAACGCGATCACATTCGTCTGCAGCCCGAGAACAGCACGATGGAGCCTTTGCGCCTTAACAATGTCAGCATATTGGGCAAGGTCATCGGTTTAATCCGCAGCATTCGTTGATCGGTCCAGAAGCCTTCAGCAAAAAGACTCGGCATCGCCGCCGGAAAGGCGCCGCCGAGTCTTTTGTTGTGCGCAGCGACGTTTGCTAGCGCCCATCGCTGTGCGTTTCTTCGTATATTTTTTGCGTATAGGCCGAGATCGCCGCATCGTAGGGCGGATAGACGTATCCCAAGCTACCGGCGACTTCAGTCGCGTATTTCCTGAACAGCTCATAGCAAGCGAACAATGAACGCCACATGCTCTCATAGCTATCTTCCGCATACGTAGACAACAAGCGCTCCCAATCCTGCTTCGGCAGATGTCGGTCGATATATTTGTAGTTTTTGCCCACGCTGAACGTGTAGCCGTGCCGCGCCCCGATCTCCCACGCCATCATCCTTAACAGATTCGGCCGGGCTATCCCGTTCAGATGATCAATCGCATACAGTATTTCTCCCCTCGCCAGCCCTTTGACGACATAGGCAGAGACCAGCCAGAACTCGTTGCAGCAATCGTCGAATTGTCTGTCCCCAGGCTGTTGAACCCAATACTGGCGATCGCTTGCGACCACTTCGCGTCCGACTAGTCCGTCTTTATCGAGCAGCACCTGGACCAGACCGTCGCTCTCTTCGAAATATTTGTCCGTCTCCTCGAGTGGAATCAGCGTCAAGTCCATTTTGTTGCCGTCCTCGAACAGCATGAGGTAAGAAAACCAGTTGCCCAGCTCCGGCGGAAAAAGCGCCATATCCTCCGGCTTCTGCATCATAGCCCGCACGCCGAATATATCCAACCATCGGTCGTCCTGCTTGAATGACGTCATGTCGGTCACAAAGTAGGAAATGTCATAGTCCTGAAATTCGTCTCTGTCGACAGTCGGATTCGTGCGCGAGCCCTCAAGCGTCGCCAATCGAATTCTGTCGTCCGCGGCGGCGAATTCGACGATCACCCGCATCATCTCCTGCTCGCTCCTCATATTCCGCCCCCCCCCCCAATGCTGTCAGGTTAAGAACCCTGCCGCTCCCCGGCGCGTGGTCTTCATGAATGTATTGTCCTTGGTCTGTTTGTTGCGTTTGAACGAACGATCCTGGACGACAGGGATGCGGCTACGTTGAAGTTCTTCCCCGAACCGTTCGTGCAACACAGCCTTGAAAGGGGAGATAACTGCCAAACCGCAGTTATTTTCTCCTGCGCCAAGACATCTGGCGGCGATAACTGCATTTATACAGTTATTTTCGAGCCTGAGCCGGATGACGGTCGATTTTCGCGAGATTAACTGTATATTCGCAGCTATCGCTCCGAAAAATGCCGCCACCACGGAGATTAACTGTATATTTGCAGTTAACCTGACAACATTGCCCCCCCCTTTGCTTCCGTTCATCAAGCGACGCAATCGGTATCATACGGGGTAGCATGAAAACGGCCGGCCCTTCAAAAGAAGAGGCCGGCCGTGCAAGCTTCGCTATAGATCCGTTCCTTAGTAGGTCGTCAAATATTGATCCCGCTCCCATTGATGAACCTGGGTGCGATAGATGTCATATTCGATTTCCTTCATCTCGTAGAAATGCGTCAGCGCATGATCGCCGAGCGCTTCGCATACGACCTCGTCGCGCAGCATCTCGGACAGCGCTTCGCGCAAGTTGAGCGGCAGGCTCGGAATGCCCGCGTCGATGCGCTCTTCTTCGCTCATGACGTAAATATTGCGGTCGACGGGCGCCGGCAGCGCCGTCTTGTTGCGAATGCCGTCGAGTCCGGACTTCAGCATAACCGCGAGAGCCAGATACGGATTGGCCGCCGGGTCCGGATTGCGAACCTCGACGCGCGTGCTGAGACCGCGGGAAGCCGGGATGCGGATCATCGGGCTGCGGTTGCTCGCCGACCATGCGACATAGCAAGGCGCTTCGTAGCCGGGTACGAGCCGCTTGAACGAGTTGACCGTCGGATTTGTGATGGCGGCCATGCCCCGCGCGTGCTGCAGGATGCCCGCCATGTAATGACGCGCCGTCGCGCTCAGGCCGAGCCGGTCGTTCGCGTCGTAGAAGGCGTTGTCCGAGCCCTTGAACAGCGACTGATGGCAGTGCATGCCCGAGCCGTTCATCCCGTACAGCGGCTTCGGCATGAACGTCGCGTGCAGCCCGTGCTTGCGCGCGATCGTCTTGACGACGAGCTTGAACGTCTGGATCTGGTCCGCCGCCTTGATCGCGTCGGCATACTTGAAGTCGATCTCGTGCTGGCCGGGCGCGACCTCGTGGTGGGACGCCTCGATCTCGAAGCCCATCTCCTCGAGCATGAGCACGATGTCGCGGCGGCAGTTCTCGCCCAGATCGGTCGGGGCCAGATCGAAGTAGCCGCCCTGGTCGTTCAGCTCGGTCGTCGGATTGCCCTTCTCGTCCGTCTGGAACAGGAAGAACTCCGGCTCGGGACCGACGTTGAACGACGTGAAGCCGAGCTCCTCCGCCTCCTCGAGCGCCCGCTTCAGAATTCCCCGCGGATCGCCCGCGAACGGCGTGCCGTCAGGCATATAGATGTCGCAGATGAGGCGTGCGACACGATCCTCCGTCACCCACGGGAATACGACCCAGGTGTCGAGATCGGGATACAGGTACATATCGGACTCTTCGATTCGCACATACCCTTCGATCGAGGAGCCGTCGAACATCATCTTGTTGTCCAGCGCCTTGGTCAGCTGGCTCACCGGAATTTCCACGTTTTTGATGATGCCCATGAGATCGGTGAATTGCAGGCGGATGAAGCGGACATTTTCTTCCTTGGCGATCCGAATGATGTCTTCGCGCGTATAGCTCATGAACAGCCTCCTAGTATTGATCGTTGTAGGTTACGTCTACTTGTTCTTGTAGAACCGCGACAGCTCGCCTTGAATGATCGAGACCTGGCCAGGGCGTCTGTTGCCCGACATGATTTGCTGCTTGAGCATGCGATGCAGCTGAGACTCGGACATCTCGCGCCGCTTGTTCTCCGACTGTTCGTTGATAATCGTCGCATCGTCGGCGTCGTCACCGACCGGGTTCATCACTTGCTTGATGCCCGCGATATTAACACCCTTTTCGATCAGCGCCTTGATCTCGAGCAGACGTTCGACGTCGTTAAACGAGAACAGTCGCTGATTGCCGGCCGTCCGAGCGGGTTGAATTAACTCATGCTGCTCGTAGTATCGTATTTGCCGGGCGGTCAGATCGGTCAACTTCATGACAATGCCAATCGGGAACAGCGCCATATTTCTGCGTATTTCGTCGCCAGCCATTTCGTATCAACCTTCCATCCGGGCGCGGATTTTTGCAACTCATTTTATTGTAGCCCGACCCGCAAAACGTGTCAAGGAATGTAAGGTTTATTTCCAAACGACATTTAGTCTCAAGCGAGCCCGAGAAGATGCAGCGTCTCCCAGGCTTCCCTGACGGCCAGCTTGACATGCGCGTAGGTCAGACCGCCCTGCATGTAAGCGATGTACGGCTCCCTGACGGGCGCGTCCGCCGACAGCTCCAGGCTGCCGCCCTGGATGAATGTGCCCGCGGCCATGATGACGGGATGTTCGTAGCCGGGCATGTCCCACGGCTCGGGCACGACATGGGCGTCGACGGCCGCTGCGCGCTGCACCGCCTGCACGAAGGCGATGAGCGGCGCCTCCGCGCCGAAGGCGATCGCCTGGATCAGGTCGGTCCGAGGCTCGTCCCAGGCAGGCTTGGTCTCGAATCCGAGCGCGGCGAAGATGGCAGCCGCGAAAATGCTGCCGCGGACGGCCTGCGAGACGAGCAGCGGCGCGAGGAACAAGCCCTGATAGATGGACCGCGTCGCGCCGAGCATCGCCCCCACCTCCGCGCCGATGCCCGGCGCGGTCAGCCGGTAGGCGGCCTGATCGACGAGTTCGCGCCGGCCGGCGATATATCCGCCGCTCGGCGCGAGTCCTCCGCCCGGATTTTTAATGAGCGAGCCGGCGATCAGGTCTACGCCGACCTCGCAGGGCTCCCGGTCTTCGGTGAATTCGCCGTAGCAGTTGTCGGCGAAGATCACCGCATCGGGCTTGATCTCCCTGAGCCGGCGCACCATCTCCGCGATCTGCTCGATCGTAAAGGAAGACCGCCATTCGTAGCCGCGCGAGCGCTGAATCGCGAACATGCGGGTGGCGGGCGTCACGGCCGCCGCGACCGCCGGCCAGTCGACGCCGCCGTCCGCCAGCAGCGGTACCGACCTAGCCTTGATCCCCCACTCGGCGAGCGAGCCGCTGCCGTCGCCCGGCTTGCCGACGACCTTGCGAAGCGTGTCGTACGGGTCGCCGGTCACGAAGATCAGCTCGTCCCCCGGTCGCAGCGCGCCGAACAGCGCCGTCGAGATCGTATGCGTGCCGGACGCAAAATGAGGCCGCACCAGCGCGGCCTCCGCTCCGAACACATCCGCATATACGAGATCCAGCACCTCGCGGCCCCGGTCGTTGTACCCGTAGCCCGTCGACGAGGCGAAATGGTAATCGCTGACTTTATGCTTCTGAAATGCGCGGATAACCTTCCAGTTGTTGCGCTCGGCGATGCGGTCCGTCTCGGCGAACCGCCCGGCGGCAAGCGCCTCGGCGCGCTCCGACAGCCGCTGCCATTGCAATTCGAGTTGTTCCTTGTCGTATGTCATGTTCCTCGGCTGCTCCCCAATCCGAATCCGCTATTGCTCCAGCGCCTCGGCCGTATTCGTATGCTCCACAAAAAAATCGCCCAGCGGCCCGCCGTGCTTAAGCAGATCGTCCGGGTTGATCCGCAGCCGCAGCAGCAGCCGGTCCTCGTCCGTACGGCGATCGAGCACTTCGCCTACGCGATAGGCGAGCGCAGCCAGCTCGCCGCGCGATGCGGGCAGCGACAGCAAACGCACCTCGCCGAGGAGCTTGTCCTCGATCCGGCGGACGAGCGTCTCCATATCACGGGCGCTGAATGCGCTCACACGAAGCGAATCCGGCCCGCCGGCCAGGACGCCGATGTCCGAAGGCGGGCAATCGTCGATCTTGTTGTACACGAGCAGCGTCGGCTGCCCGCCGGCGCCCAGCTCGCCGAGCACTTCGTCGACGACCGCCCGCTGCCGGTCTCTCATGGGAGAGGAGGCATCGACGATATGCAGCAGCAGATCCGCTTCGTTCACTTCCTCGAGCGTCGCCCGGAAGGCGGCCACCAGATCGTGCGGCAGGTTCTGGATGAAGCCGACCGTGTCGGTGAGCAGCACTTCCTTGCCGCTCGGCAGCGCGAGCGTGCGCGAGGTCGGATCGAGCGTCGCGAACAGTCTATTCTCCGCGAGCACGTCCGCGCTCGTGAGCTGCCGCAGAAGCGTCGACTTGCCGGCGTTCGTGTAGCCGACGAGCGCGACCTGTACGACGCCGTTCTTTTTGCGGCGTTCGCGGTGCAGCTTGCGGTGCGCGGTCACGCTGGCGAGCTGGCGCTTCAGCTCCCCGATCCGGTTCCGGATATGCCGGCGGTCGGTCTCCAGCTTCGTCTCGCCGGGTCCCCGCGTCCCGATTCCGCCGCCGAGACGGGACAGATTTTTGCCTTGGCCCGACAAGCGGGGCAGCAGGTAAGAGAGCTGCGCCAGCTCGACCTGCAGGATGCCTTCTCTCGTCTTGGCGCGTCCTGCGAATATGTCCAGTATCAGCTGCGTGCGGTCGATGATTTTCACGTCGAGCTCTTCTTCAAGATTGCGCACCTGGACGCCGGACAGCTCCTGGTCGAAGATCGCGGTCGTCGCATGTTCCTCGGCGATTCGCTGCTTCAGCTCCTGCGCCTTGCCTTTGCCGACGAACCACCTCGTATCGGGAACGTCCCGATTTTGCATCAGACGCCCGGCTACCTCGACGCCCGCCGTCTCCGCCAGATGCGCCAGCTCGTCGAGCGAATGAATCGGATCGGCGTCCGTTCGGCGCACGGCGTCCGTCACCAGGCTGACGAGCAGCGCGCGCTCGGCCAACTGCGAGCCCGTATCGTATGAATTCGGCTTCATCCTGCGTTCGGCTGCCTCCATTGCTTCGAATATCGTCCTCAATATTGTACCCGCAGCCGCCCTCGCTTTATCTCATTCCCCAGCCAAAAGCGGACCCGCCCGCCGCCCCGAGCGACGAAGGAGCCGGCAGCGGCCTCAGATCCTCGGGCCTGATCCCTACCAGCTCCTGCCGCGACGGTGAAGCCGACGGATACTGCTGCAGCAGCCTGACCGCCTGATTGCGGATCGCGCGCTCGAGCATATTGCGCACGTATCGCGCATTGCTGAACGACTGGGCTACGTTCTCCCGCTCCTGAAGCACGTTCTGCTTGAGCTTCGCGACCGCCTGCGGCAGCAGCACGTAATCGCGCTCCCGGGCCATGCCCTCGGCAATCTGCAGCAGCTGGTCGACCGTAAAGTCGGGAAAATCCATCTGAATCGGGAACCTGGACGGCAAGCCCGGATTCGTCATCATAAACATGTCGATCTCCAGCGGATAGCCCGCGAGGATAAGCACGAACTGGTTGCGGTGATCCTCCATCGCCTTGACGAGCGTATCGATCGCTTCCTTGCCGAAGTCTTTTTCGCCGCCTCTGGCCAGGCTGTACGCTTCGTCGACGAACAAGACGCCGCCCAGCGCCTTTTTGACCAGATCCCGCGTCTTCTGCGCCGTATGGCCGATGTACTCGCCGACCAGATCCGCGCGCTCCACCTCGACCAGATGTCCCTTGGACAGCAGTCCCATGCTCTGAAAAAGCTTCGCGAGCAGCCGGGCGACCGTCGTCTTGCCCGTCCCCGGATTGCCTCTGAAGATCATATGATAAACATGCGATTGGCTGTGTAATCCGGCCTCGCCCCGGTACTGGGCGATCTGCAGGAGCGCGTATATCTCGTAGACGAGCTCCTTGACATTGTCGAGCCCGACCATGCGTTCCAGCTCCTGCTGCCACAGCGCCCACGGTCCGGAGGACGGCAAGCCCTTGGCGCCGCCCAGCGCCTCGGCATTCGCGGCCGTGCCCGATGCGTTCGCCTCCTGGCTCCGGAGCACGACGTTGATCTGTCTCGCAGGCCTCGCCGCGGCGCTCTCCCGCTCGCCATGCGCTCTCGCACTCATGAAAAGCTCCACCCCGCAGACCTCAAGTCGGCGCGAACGCCGCACTTCAAGTCTATTCGGACCGGCCGTGCATCATGCAACGAACGCTACAGCCACTTCTGCAGCAGCCACTTCGTATAAGCGAGCACCTCGCGGGATCTGTGGTACGACATGTTCATGACCTGCGAATCGGTCACGCTGACCTGCGGCCGCTCGTAATCCAGCGCCTCGGCGATGTCGAGCGATCTCGCTCCGTGATATTGATGCGTCACGATGACCGCCGTACGCCATCCGTGCGCCTCCATCAGCTCGCGGGAAAATCGCAGATTCTCGTAGGTGCTCGTCGCCTTGGGCTCGATGAAAATCGCATCCTGAGGCACGCCCTGCTGCATCAGATAGTCGCGCATTCCCTCCGCTTCCGTCAGCACGGCGCCTCCCGCGTCCAGACCGCCGGTTACGATGAACCTGGCGAACACCTGCGCCTTGTACAGCGACAGTGCCTGATCCAGACGCTCGCGCAGCCCCGGGCTCGGCTTGTTGTCCCAGAGCGACGCGCCCAGCACGATGCCGACGTCGGACGGCTGCGGGAGACCCCGGGCGGGCTCGCCATGGAACCGGTTAATGATGACAAACAAGCTCCCGCACCAGACGAGCAGCGCCAGCAGTCCGAGGCACGCGGCCGACACCGCCGCGCGCAGCAAGACCCTGCGCCTGCTGAACGCGGCGCGGACGGGACGCCCGGCATCCCCCGGCAAGACGGCGCGGCCATCGCGCTTCGCCGGCCCGGTCACGGCGTCCCGCTCTCCCAGCCGAGACGCTCAAGGAACAGCTTGCGGTGCTTGAGGCTCATCTCGAAGTACGGGAACTTCTTCTGGCGGATGAGCGACAGCAGCCGCTGCGCGGTTCTGTGCGCCATCGCCGAATCGCGCTGGGTAATATGGCCGTCGTCCAGCGCCTCCTCCAGCTCGTCCTCGTCCAGCAGCAGCGTCTCGCCCGTAGGCAGCACGACGATATCGAGATACAGGTCGTCGAACCAGGGCACTTGCTGGTCGGTCAGCCCCTGCGTCTTGCATATATCGATGTACCACTGGACGACTTGTCCGCGCGAATCGAACATCGTCGTCACGACGAAGTGCTCCCCGCGTGGATAATGCTGCGTCCAAAGGTAGCCCTTGTCCGCCAGGCACATTCGCTTGCCGTTGTATTCCTTCCACAGGGGGTCCCGGAGATCCTGGATCCTGTACAGCGTCACGAAGCCGCGGAAATAAGGCTCGTCCATCGGGATGCACGCATAGTTTCTTTTTAAAATACGGCGCCAGTTGGCCCGATCGGAAAATTTTCGTTTCATAAATCCTCTCTCGTTCACGATAGTCAGGTTTACACAAAGCTTACCACAACTTGCCTGTGCGAACCAGTTAAGCTATCTTACCCCAACGGCTTGCGCATTCTGACATGCAAGATGCCGGCGTCGTAAAAGGGCTCCTGCGAGATCGTCTCGTACCCGAGCTTGGCATAAAAAGCCTCGGCGCTGCACTGGGCGTCCAGGATGGCCTCGCCGAAGCCGAGCTGCGCCGCGTCGCGCTCCATCGCCTGCACGAGCTGCCGGCCGACCGAACGCCCGCGATAGGAGCGCTTTACCGCAATCCGCTGCAGCTTGGCCGTGCCGGGCTCGTAAATGATCCAGCGCCCCGCGCCTACGGGCGCACCGGCGTCCGTCGCGAGGAAATGGCGGCTCGCGGCCGGCGATGCGTCGTGACGGTCCACTTCCTCCTCGGGCGACACGCCCTGCTCCTTCACGAATACTTCCATGCGGACGGCCAGACTCTGCTCCAGCTCCGCCGGTGTGGTCACCAGCTTGCAATCCATCGCGATTCCTCCATCAATAGGTATCTATAATGAACCTATTCTGAACAAAAATATAAAAAAAGACAAGCGGTGGGGGCCGCTTGTCTGAACAAATGCAATGTCTTGAACCGATCTGTCCTGCCCTGCCTGCCGGTCGGCCGGCTCAAGGCGTCGTCGGAGTCTGATTCATAGGATCGGCCTGATTGTTGTCGTTGCTCTTGTTGTTATTGGCCGTCTGCCGTCCCGGACCCGTCGGCTTGCCGGACGGCTGTTCCGAGGGCGGGGTCGCCGCCTTGCCGGGCCCGCCCTGCGGTGTTGTCCCTGCCGGCTGCTCGGACCCCGCAGGCGGCTGCGCCGGTCCGGACGGCTGTGACGGTCCGGGCGGCTTCGACGACGCAGGCGGCGGGCTCTGGGATTCGCCGGGCTTCGGTTGATTCGGATCCGGCGACGGCTCCTCCGGAGGCTGCCGGCCCGGATCGCCGCCGATGTCGGGCGATTCCGTCTCCACAGGCGGCAGTCCGTCGGTAGGCTCCGGCGTAGGTTCGAACGCCGTCGTCACCTGGACGGTGACGCGATTCGACTCTGCGCCCTCCGTGTTCGTCGCCGCATCGTACGGCCTTACATAATACGTATAGGTCGTATCCGGCAAGATGGACAGATCCTCGTAGGAAGGCGTCACCGATTCGGCCAGCTGCTTGAAGGCTTTGTCTTCGCCGCCTTGACGGTAGATCTTGTAGGTGATGCCGTCCCCGGCCACCTCCGACCAGCCCAGCTCGACGGCGACCTGCTCGGTATCGTATTCGCCCGTCAGATCCGTGATCGCTTCCGTCTGCGGCGTAGGCGGCGGCGTAGGTTCCTGCGCCTGCTCGGGCACGGGGAACGCTTGCTTCGCCTTGCCCTCCAGCGCCTTCGTCATGATCTTGGAGAACAGCTTGGCCGCCTGGCCGCTGCTGTTTTTGACAAAGTGCTTGGTGTCCGTCTTGTCGTAGCCCATCCAGACGGCCGCCGTATATTCGGGCGTGTAGCCCACGAACCAGACGTCCCGGTTGCCTCCGGAGCTGACGCCGCTGATGCCGAGCTGCGTTGTCCCTGTCTTGCCGGCCACCGTGCGCCCGCTGATCTGGGCGCTCTTGCCCGTGCCCCCGCTCACGACACCCTTCATGAGCTCGGTCACATAATAGGCGGTCATCGACTTGATGACTTGATTGTCCTTGTCCTGCTTGAACGAGTACACCGTCTTGCCCGAAGCGTCCGTAACCTTCAGGATGGCGTGCGCATCCTGCAGCTTGCCGCCGTTCGCAAATGTGCTGTAAGCACGCGCCATCTGCACCGGCGTCACGCCGCGGGTCAGGCCGCCGAGCGCGATCGCGAGATTGCGGTCTTCCTTGTCCAGCTCGATGCCGAGCTTGCCCGCGAACTTGACGCCCGTGGACACGCCGATCTCGTTGAGCAGCCAGACGGCCGGCTGGTTGATCGAGTTTCTGATTGCATCTTTCATTGCGATGGCGCCGACATAAGCGTTTTTGTTCGAATCCTTCGGACAGTATTTGCCGTTGTTGTAGCAGATCTTGTCGTCCCGCAATATCGAATCCGGCGTGAAGTTGCCCGTCTCAAGCGCGGGACCGTACGAGACGATCGGCTTGAACGAGGACCCCGGCTGGCGCCGGCTCTCCACGCGGTTCAGGCCGCTCTTCTGATAATCGCGGCCGCCGACCATCGCCTTGAGCGAGCCGTCGTGCTGATCCATGATGACCATCGCGCCCTGAATCGGCGTATCGTCCACGCTTTTCTCGAAGTTGGCGTCCTTGGCGAATTCGCTCTCCATGGCCGTCTGTGCCTGCGTATCGATCGTCGTAAAGATCGTATAGCCGCCGGACAGCAGCTCCTCCTCCGTAAGACCGAGCTTATCAAGCGCCTCGTCGATCACATAGTCGGAGTAGCTGGCGAACTTGCTCGTGTTCGTCATCGCCATCGACGGCTTGTAGACGACCGCGGCCGCCTCCGCCCGCTCCTCCTCCGTAATGAGCCCCTGGTCCGTCATGAGCCGCAAGATGACGGCGCGCCGCTCCATCGAGTTGTCCGGGTGCTTGTAGGGGTTGTAAATGCTCGGCCCCTTCGGAATAGCGGCCAGCGTGGCGATCTGCCACGTCTTGAGCTGGTCGAGATCGCCGACGCCGAAGTAGAACTTCGCCGCCGTCTTGATGCCGTACTGCCCGTTGCCGAAGTAAATCCGGTTCAGATACAGCTCGAGGATCTCTTCCTTCGACTTGTGCCGCTCGAGCGCGAGGGCGATCGATGCCTCCGTGCCTTTGCGGAACCAGGTCTTGTCCGCGTTCAGGAACAGGTTCCGCGCGAGCTGCTGGGTGATCGTGCTGGCGCCCTCGACCATGCTGCGCGCCACGACGTCCTTGACGAGCGCCCGGCCGATGCCGAACAGGTCGACCCCGCCGTGCTCGAAAAACCGCTTGTCCTCCGTAGCGACGAAGGCGTCGACAACCTGCTTGGGAATATCCTTGTAATATACGTATTCGCGGTTGCCGCCCGTAATCGATATTTTGGAGATTTGTTTGCCGTCCGCGTCGGCGATGATCGTCGAGCGGTCGAGATTAAGCTTATTGATATTGGCCGATAGAACGCGTTCTCCGTTTAAAATGACGAGCAAATACGCGACAGCCGCCGCGAGTACAGCCAGTACGGCTATGCAGATGAACCAGATGAGCGCGACCTTGCCGCGTCCGCGCTTGCGAGGCGGCTTGCCGCCCTTTCCCTTTCGAGACGGATTCGGTGCAGACTGAGCCAATGGCTTTTCTCCCCTTTTAACAGTTGGTTTTTCTCTGTCTATACCATACCCGCCCAAAAGAAGAACAACCCAGGACTTGGGTTGCTCGGCGGTCTGGCTATTCATTTAGACGCTAAATGGGGGTGAAAGGTTTCGCATGGGCGGAGCCGGCGGCTGCCGCTTCAGGCGTTGGCCCCGGTGTCCTGCTGCTGCAGAGATACGTTGCGTTGGGGCATAAACGTGCTGATGGCGTGCTTGTAAACCATCTGCTGGCGTCCGTCGCTGTCGATCACGATCGTAAAGTTGTCGAAGGCGCGGACGACGCCGCGGATCTGGAATCCGTTGGTCAAGTATACCGTGACGGGCACGCTATCCTTGCGCAGTTGATTCAGAAACGTATCCTGGATGTTAATGGACTTGTTCATTACCGGTATCCCCCATCGCCAATAATTTCTTGTGTACGCGCCTATTGCAGGCTTATTTTAAGCTTTCCTGCTATTATAGCATAAATCGATTGCAAAAGTTTCGAGTTTTTTGAATCCTCGTCCGCGTCGATCCAGATGAGGTCCTGCATATGGCGGAACCAGGACAGCTGGCGCTTGGCGAACCGGCGCGTGTCCCGCTTCAGCAGCGAGACGGCGTCCTCGTAGGAGAGCCTGCATTCCAGATAGGCTGCCATCTCCTTGTAGCCGAGCGCCTGCATGGAGACGGCCGACGACGGCAGGCCCGCCGCGAGCAGGCCGCGCACCTCGTCCAGCAGCCCTGCGGCCAGCATGGCGTCCACGCGCTCCTCTATGCGCGCATACAATCGCGCCCGCTCCATATGAAAGCCGAGCAATACGAGATTGTACGGCGATTCCTTGCGGTCGCCGCGCGCCTCTCCGAGCTGCTCCGAAGCGGGCGCCCCCGTCGTCTCGCGAATCTCGAGCGCCCGGATCACCCGGCGCACGTCGTTCGGATGCAGCTTCGCCGCCGTGAACGGATCGACCGCGGCGAGCCTGCCGTGCAGCGCCTCGGCGCCCTCGCTGTCCGCCAGCGCCTGCATCGCTTCGCGAAAAGCCGGATCGCCGCCGGTCGGCTGGAACTTGAAGCCGTAGCACACCGACTCGACGTACAGTCCCGTGCCGCCGACGATAAACGGGATGTTGCCGCGGCGCTGGATGTCCCGGATCGCCTGCTCGCAGGCCGTCTGAAAGTCAGCCGCCGAAAACGGCTCCGACGGGTCCTTGATATCGATCAGATGATGCGGGATCCCCTCGCGCTCCGCTAGGGGCAGCTTCGCCGTGCCGATGTCCATCCCTCTGTACACCTGCATCGAATCCCCGCTAATAATCTCGCAGCCGAACTGCCGCGCGATCGCGAGGCTGGCGGCCGTCTTGCCGACGGCCGTCGGTCCGACGAGCACGATCAGCGGAGGCTTGTTGTTGTTCATGTAATCTGTATCACTCCGTAATCCACGGCCGAATAGGAAGTCCGCACCCTGCGGAAACCGTGCCGTTCGAATTCGCCGCTCGCCTTGTGGTCCTTCAGCACGACGGCGCGGCGCGCGACGCGCTGCGCTTCGCGGATCGCCTCCGGGCCGAGCGCCCGGTCCTCCGCATGATGCCGGAGCGGCCGCAGCGAAGCCGAGCCGAGGACGGGCCGCGCGAACATCGGGTCGAAGTATACGACGTCCGCGCTCCCGTCCGCCATCTCCCGCAGCGCCGCCAGATGCTCCGCGTGGACCAGGTCGACACGCCGCATCGCCGCATCCAGCTCCGGCACGCCGCTCGCGTAGCTGCGCAGACCTTCGCGCACGATCAGGTACAGCGTGCGCGACGACTCGATCGCCGTCACCCTGCCTGCCGGTCCCGCCGCATACGACAGCACGACCGCGTCCGCGCCCAGCCCCGCCGTGCAATCGACGATGACGTCTCCCCGCACGATGCCGGCGGCGTCGACCAGCGCGTCGCTGTCGCCGTCCGACAGCCGCTTGACGCGAATCTGCGCCATGCTCGGATGATAGAACAGCGGCTCCGCGCCCTCCGCCGCGAACCGGAGTCCGTCCGGACGGACGACAAGTATGCCGTCCCTCGCATCCGGATGGCGCCGGGATAGTCCCGCCAGCGTCTCGCGGCGGCGCTCGACGAAGCGGCAGCCGAGCTCCTCGGCCAATTCGCGCGCGTAGGCGGTCAGGCTTGCCGCCGGCTTCTCCGCCGTCGTCACGATCACGACATCACCCGCTTGAACATTTTCTCGAGCTCGTAGGTCGTGAAGCTGACGACGATCGGCCGGCCGTGCGGACAAGTATACGGCTGCTTGCAGGCGGCCAGCCTGCGCAGCAGCGTCTCGCCGGCCTCGCGCGTGAGCGACTGGTTGGCCTTGATCGACGCCTTGCAGGAGCAGAGGATCGCCGCCTTCTCCCGAATCTTGTGCAGGTCGATGCCGCGTTCCTTCAGAATCCACTCCGCCATCTCGCGCACGATGTCCGCTTCGTCGCCCTCGGGCAGCCAGTGCGGCACGGCCCGCACGATAAAGGTATTGCCGCCGAAGTCGTCGAGATATACGCCTGCCAGCTCAAACCAGGGCAGCTTGCCCCGGATGACCGCATACTCGTCGGGCGCGAACGACAGCGTGACCGGCAGCAGCAGCTCCTGGCTCGCCGCCGCCGGATCGCCGAACTTCTCATAATAAATCTCGTAGTGAATGCGCTCATGCGCCGCGTGCTGGTCGATCAGGTACAAGCCGGTATCGTTCTGCGCGACGATATACGTGCCGTGCAGCTGGCCGATCCAGTACAGCTCGGGAAATTCCGGCTTCGTCTCCTGGGCCGACGCGCCGAACGCCGTCCGCCAGACGTCGGCGGACAGTCTCGGGGCGTCCTGCTTCCTGCCCCGGTCACTCCATGGGTCCCGGCTCCCGGAAGCCCCGTAGTCGCGGGCGGCGGGCGCCTCGCGCAGCGCTTCCCGTCCGGCATAGGACGATCCGCCCCCGGTTGCGGCAGCGTCGCGTCCGGCCCGTGCGCTCCCGGTCTCCGCCGCATCGACGCCAGCCGCATCGTCACGCGCAGACCGTTCGGCCGCTCCGCCAGTAGCGTCCGTCAGCGCCGCCAGCCTGTGCCCGCCCCCGGACTGCGTCTCCTCCTGCCGGCTGCGATCGGCAGCATCGTCCGCCGAAGCGCCGCCGCCCGTCTCATGCTCGGGCGCTGCCGCACTGCCCGCAGCCGTCTGGTCGGCAGCCTGCGCGAGTTGCTGCACGCCGGCCGGCGGCATGCCGAAGCGGATCTGCTCCTGCTGCCATACTTCGGCCTTCGGCTTGCGCACGGCCATGCCGGAAGGAATGTAAGCATAGGCGTCCAGCGTCTTCTTCACGGCCGCCTCGACGAAGGCGCGCAGCTCGGTCTCCTTGCTGAACCGCACCTCCAGCTTCGCGGGATGCACGTTGACGTCGACGAGCAACGGATGCATGCGCAGATGCAGCACGGATAACGGATATCTGTTGATCGGGAGCAGCGTGTGGTACGCCTGCAGCAGCGGCTGCACGATCGCCGGGCTGCGGACGAACCGGCCGTTGACGATGGTCGTGATCGCACTCCTGCTGGAGCGCGTCTCGCTCGGCATGGCGGTCAGACCCGACAATACGAAGTCCGGGCCTTCCGCCTGCACCTCGAGCATCGCCTTCGCGGAGCCGGTGCCGTAGATGGCCGCGACGACCTGCCGCAGGTCGCCGCCTCCCGGCGTCCGCAGCAGCACGGAGCCGTTGTGCGAGAACGTAAAGGCGATATCGGGCCGCGCCAGCGCCTGCCTGTAGACGACATCCGACAGATGCGACAGCTCCGTCTGGATCGTCCGCATGTACTTCAGGCGCGCCGGCGTGTTGTAGAACAGCTCCCGCACGGACATATCCGTGCCTTTGGGCGATGCCGCATCCTCGTCCCGCTTCACGCCGCCGCCCTCGATCTCGAGCAGCCTGCCGAGGCCCCCGGCATCGGCCGCGCTCAGGGCTCTGACCTTGGAGACGGCCGCGATGCTCGGGAGCGCCTCGCCTCTGAAGCCGAGCGTGGCGATCTGGAACAGATCGCGTCCGCTCGCCAGCTTGCTCGTCGCGTGGCGCTGGAACGCCGTCCGCAGATCGTCGGGCTGGATGCCCGCGCCGTCATCCGCGACGCGAATGAGCGTGAGACCGCCTTCCTCGGCGGTAATATCGATATGCTTCGCGCCGGCGTCGACCGCATTTTCGACCAGCTCCTTGAGCACCGAAGCCGGGCGCTCGACGACCTCGCCGGCCGCGATCTGATTCGCCAGATGCTCGTCCAGCTGAATGATAATGCCCATGATGTTCCTCCTCCCGCGCGGGCGGCTTGCTCAAGCCGCCGCGTCCGCAGAGTCCGCCGCGTCGTACAGCGTCAGCGTGCCGTCGCCCGCGGACGCCCAGCTCAGATTGCCGTACCATTTGGACAGCAGCCGCACATCGATATAGCTGACGCCGTTTTTGACGACCACATGGCTGTCCTTCGTGGCGAGCCGGTTCGTGCCGCCTTGTTTGGTCAGCACGATCTGCCGCGCCTTCGCGTCATAGCTCAGCACCGATTCGGACGCCAGCGCCGCAAGCCGCGAGTTCACGTACCAGACGCCGTCTTTGCGCGTCACGAATCCCGCTCCCGCCATGCGGACGCCATTGACGACAAGCGCGCCTCTGCCGGCGGTCAGGCGGACATTGCCGCCCCCGGCCAGCCTGTAGGCCTTGAGCAGCTGCTGCACGTAGCCCGATACGGGGACGTCAGGCGCCAGGCCGACCTTGTCCACCTTTTTGCCGCCCGGCGTCTTGTACTCCTGGACGGTCACCTTGAGCGTGCCGCCGGACTTCACGGAGATGAGCTGCTGAATGACGCCTTTGCCGTAGGTGTTGGCGCCGACCAGCTTGGCGACGCCGTATTCCTGCAGCGCGCCGGCCAGAAGCTCGGTCGAGCTGGCGCTGCCGCCGTCGACGAGCAGGTACACGGGATAATCTCTGCTCACGCCCTTGAGCGGGATCGGCGTGTCGTTGCCGTCGCGGTCCGCCACATGCGCCAGAATGCCGTCGGCGACGAACAGCGCGCCGATCTGCTGCGCCTGATCGACATAGCCGCCGCCGTTGCCGCGCAGGTCGACGACGAGCGAGCGGATGTCCTGCCGCTCGAGCGAATCGAGCTGCTTTTTGAAGCGGGAGGCCGCATCCGAAGAGAAGGAATCCAGCCGCAAATAGCCGACGCCGTCGCCCATCAGCCGCGAGGACGCCACAGGCATCTGCAGCGCGGCGCGCGCGACAAAAAACTGCAGCTTGACGATGCCGCGCTTGACGGCGATGGCCACGCTGGTGCCGGCAGGTCCGGACTCGGCCGCCGCGACCGCCTGCACCGTCATGCCCACGGTCGGCATGCCGTCGATCGCCACGATCGCATCTCCCGGAGACAGTCCGGCTCGCGCCGCCGGGCTGCCTTCGATGACGTCCTCGACATAGACGACGCCGTCGTCCTCCGTCATGACGATGCCGGTGCCGACGAACGATTGGTCGACCGCATTCGAGAACCGCTGGAGATCCTCGGGCGTGAAGTATTCCGTATACGGATCGTTCAGCGAGTGGATCATCTCGTCGATCTCCGGTTTGCTGAGCTCCTCGTCGGTCGGCTTGCTGATGTGGTATTCCTCGAGCAGCTGGCGCACTTCGTTCACCTGGTCCTGCGTGGCGGCCAATGCGCCGCCCGGCAGCCACGCGGCGGCCAGCGTCAAGACAAGCAGCGATTTGAGCAACAGGGCGGCCGGTTTGCGGTATTCTCTCAAATTCAATCCCCTTTTCCGATCAAATGGTTGCGGGCGTCGTTCAGCCACTCCATCGCTTGCAAGGGCGTCATCCGCATGATGTCGAGTTTCTTGAGCTTGTCGAGCAGCTTGTCCGACTCCGGATATTTGCTGCGCGCCCGCTTCGCCTCGTCGGCCGCCGCCGACTCCTCGAACATCGACAGCTGCAAAATGCCGGGAGACGGCGCATAGTCGGCCTGCGGCGAGACGGCCGCCGCCGTCTGTCCGCCCTGCTCCCGCCGCGGCTCGGCCGCTGCTGCAAGCGCCTCGCCGGACGGCGCTTCCTGCGGCCCGGGCGCGCTGCGCCCGGGCTCCGCGCCCGCCGACTCGAGAAGGCCGTAGGCGCGCGTGACGATCGAGTCCGGCAGCCCCGCCAGCTGCGCGCAATAGATGCCGTAGCTCGAGTCGGCCGCGCCGGGCACGAGCTTGCGCAGGAAGGTCACGCCGTCCGCGCTCTCCTTCACGGCCATGCAGCCGTTGCGAAGGCCCGCCAGCGTCTCCTCGAGATGCGCCAGCTCATGATAATGCGTAGACACAAGCGCCTTGCAGCCAATCCGGTCGTGGACATATTCGATGACGGCCTGCGCGATTGCCATGCCCTCGTCCGTCGAGGTGCCCCTCCCGAGCTCGTCGATGATGACGAGACTGCGCGCGGTCGCCTGCTCGGTCATGATCTGGATGTCTTTCATCTCGACCATGAACGTGCTCTGCCCGCCGACCAGATCGTCCGCCGCGCCGATCCGCGTGAAAATCCGGTCGACGATCGGCAGCTCGGCCCGCGCGGCGGGGACGAAGCAGCCGATCTGCGCCATGATGCAGATCATCGCGACCTGGCGCATATAGGTGCTCTTGCCCGCCATGTTCGGACCCGTGATGAGCAGGATCGCACCGCCCTCCCGCGTGAGCGAGGCATCGTTGGAGATATAGGCGGCGCCCTCGGTCACCGCCTCGACGACGGGATGCCGTCCTCCCTCCACATGCAGATCGTAGCCGTCGCTCCAGACGGGACGGACGTAGCGGCGCTCCGCGCTCGCCTCGGCGAGCGACTGGAGCGCGTCCAGGCTCGCAACCCGCTCCGCGAGCCGCTGCAATCTGGGAATCTGCAGCGCAATATCGTCGCGGAGGGCGGCGAACAGCTCGTACTCCAAATCCACCATCCGATCCTCGGCTTCGAGGATGAGGGCTTCCTTTTCCTTGAGCTCCGGCGTGACGTAGCGCTCCGCGTTGGCGAGCGTCTGTTTGCGTTCGTAGCGGCCTTCGGGCAGCGTCCCCAGATTCGCGCGCGTCACCTCGAGATAGTAGCCGAACACTTTGTTGAAGCCTACTTTAAGCGACTTGATGCCCGTCGCCTCGCGCTCGCGGCGCTCCAGCTCGGCGATCCAGGTCTTGCCGTTCTTGCTGGCCTCGCGCAGCTCGTCGAGCCGCTCGTGATACCCGGAGCGGATCAGCCCGCCCTCGCGAACCGAAACGGGCGGCTCCTCCGCGATCGCGGCCGCCACCGCCTGCCCGATATCCTCGCAGGCATCGAGCGCATCCGCAAGTGCGGACAGCGGACCGCTCCCGAGCTCGGCGCAGATGTCCTTGAGCATCGGGATGCGCGACAGCGAGGCGCCGAGCGCGTTGAGATCGCGCGCGTTGGCCGTGCCGTAGGCGATCCGTCCGACGAGCCGCTCCAGATCGTAAATATCCGCCAGCGCGTCGCGCAGCTCCTGACGGAGCATCCAGTTGCCGTGCAGCGCCTCCACGGCATCGAGACGGCCGTCGATCGCCGCGCGGTCCAGCAGCGGCTGATCGATCCAGCGCCGCAGCTGCCGTGCGCCCATCGCCGTGCGCGTGCGGTCGAGCAGCCACAGCAGGGAGCCCTTGCGCGAGCGGTCGCGCACGGTCTCCGTCAGCTCGAGGTTGCGCCTCGTGAAGGCGTCGAGCGCCATGAACTGCTGCGGGTCGTAGCGCTTGACGGCGCGCAGATGGGCCAGCGAACGCTTCTGCGTCTCGCCCAGATAATCGGCGAGCCGCGCGACGGCGAGCTTGGACACCGCCTCGTGCGCGTCCCACCGCTCCTCGGGGAACTGCGCGGCCAGCTTGGCATCCGGGGCATCCGATTGCCCGCGCACCGTCGCGACGAGCGCTCTGCCCGAAGCGCGGGACGCTTCGTCGAGCAGCGCGAGCGAGCGGGCGTCTCCGACCCCTTCGGCGGGGCGGTAGACGTTGAGCTCGTTTTTGACCGCCTCGACCGTTGCCGCGAAGGACGTCACATACAGCTCGCCCGTCGTCAGATCGCACGCGGCGAGCCCGAAGCGCCCCTCCTGCTCGGCCGCGCCGACGATAAAGTTGTTCGCCGTCTCGCCGAGCGACTTGGCCTCCATCACCGTGCCCGGGGTCACGATGCGCACGATCTCGCGCTTGACGACGCCCTTCGCGGCCTTCGGATCCTCCACCTGCTCGCAGATCGCTACCTTGTAGCCCTTTTCTACCAGCTTCGCTAT
The DNA here is from genome assembly GCF_037963805.1 of Cohnella sp. 56. Classification (NCBI taxonomy): domain Bacteria; kingdom Bacillati; phylum Bacillota; class Bacilli; order Caryophanales; family Paenibacillaceae; genus Cohnella; species Cohnella sp. 56. The sequence continues at coordinate 195,197 of NZ_JAZDQE010000004.1, forward strand.
GTATCCTTCGGCAGAATGGTGGGGCACCCCGCACATCGGGATGCGCTCCTCCAGCCCCGCGCCTCTGCCGGTCAGCGTAATCTCGAGCTCGCGAGCCGCCGTCAGCGCATCATCAAAAAACATCTCATAAAAATCGCCGAGCCGGAAGAACAACAGCGCATCCTTCGCCTCTTCCTTCACGGACAAATATTGCTGCATCATCGGGGTGTAGCCGGCCATAGCAACCTCCATTAATTCGCCTAAACTAATCAATCTATTATACCAAGCTTTGCGGAGTTCGTCGTGCTAGAACGGCAAAACGGCGCGAAATGGCAATACGCGGGTCGAACGCTACAGCGATTAAATGCGATTGTGCAGTTATTTTTCTCTTGCCGGCCCGCTTGAACCGGATAGCTGCAAATAAGCAGCTAATATCCGCAAACAGGCGGCGATCCCGCGAAAAGGAGAGAAATAGCTGCAATGGGGCAGTTAAATCCGGCATTACGGGGGCATCAGGCAAAATTAACTGCTAATAGGCAGTTAATGGCGGCGCATCAGTGTGCGGGGAACGGCAGGGGCGCGCGGCTCGACGGGCGGCCGCGGCGGGCGGGGCTCGGGAGCGGCGAGCAACGCTATCGTCATGTCGCTGCAGCGCAGGCCCATCGGAACCGCGGGACGCCGCGGTCCGATGCGCAAGCTTATTCAGGGATGCGCCACCGCCGCCTGATGTCGACGCTCTCGTCCCACACGCGCCCGCGGGCGATGTCATCGAACAGCGGGGCCACGGCATCGCGGTAGCGCGAATAGGCGGGGAGCGCCTCCAGCGCGGCGCGCACGGCGGCGGCGGCGGCCCGGAGCGGCGCCGGATCGCCCTCGTCGTAATAGGCGTCGCGCTGCGCGTCGTCGTCCAGCGGGCGGCAGGCGGCCAGCTCGCGCGCATGCTCCGCCGCGAGCTTCGCCAGCGACAGCGTCCCGAGCGCGAGCCGCGGCGAGACGAGCCAGCTCGGCGGCGTCCGATACTCGAAGCCGCCATGCGGCTTCGGCCGGCAATCGCCGAGCGCGCCGTAGCGCGGCCGCCGCCGGCCCGCGCCGGGCGGCTCGAGCAGCCGCAGCGGCAGCGCGAGGACGTTGTCGAGCGCCCGCAGCCGCTGCGCCGTGAGCGCGACGCCGCTGAAGTGCAGATGCCCGCCCAGCGGCAGGCCGCGCACGGGCGCTGCGCCGGCCCGCCAGCGCAGGCCGGCCCCTGCCGTGCGGCCTGCGGCGTCTTGCAGCAGCAGGCGGATGCGCTGCGCCAGCACGGCCGGCTCCCGCGACGGCCGCGGCCGCAGCTCGGCGAGCGGCCACCGCTGCACGCCGCGCACGACAACCGAGTCGCAGCCGGCGGCCTCGTCCCGGCCGAAATAACGCGACGCCGGCACAATGCGGCCCGACGCCGTGAGCATGACGAACTCGGGGTCGGCTCCGAGGCGCGCCTCGGCCGCCCCGCCTCCCGCCTCCTCGCGCCAGCGCGCGGCGAACGCGCTCACCGCAGACGCGAGCCGGCGCGAGCCGGCCTCGTCGAGCCCGCCGATCGACGGCGTCAGCCCGACGATAACCCCTCGGCGGCCCGACCTGTCCACCTGCCAGGTCACGGTGCCCAGCTCAAGTCCGAGCGCATAGAGCGCCCGCGCCGAGGCGCGCGCCAGCCGTCTCGCCAGCTCGCGCGCGCCGATATGCTCGCCGGGATCGGGCCGGATGACCGGCGCCTCCATGCCGAAGACGGTGACCGCATATTGATTCATCTGCCGGCCGGACGCTGCGCTGCCGCGGGCAAGCCGCCAGCCCGTCCCGCCGCCCGCATCGCCCGTCTCGATCGCCGAGCGGAGCCCTTCGCGCCCGAGACGCCGGTCCAGCTCGCCGCGCGGCAGCGCTTCGATCGCCGCTGCGGACGCATTCCAGCGCCAGGCTCCCGCGCGGCCGGCTGCGGCTGCAGCCACGGCATCGCTCGCGCCGAGATGCGCCGCGCGGCTGCTTGTCTCCATCTGTCCGCAGCCGCTCTCCCCGACGCAGATCACGACATCCGATGCGTCCGGCCGGCCGCGCTCCGGCAGCCGCCTGCAGCCGGCCGACGCCAGCAGCCCGGCGGCGGCGCCTTCTCCTTTTACCCATACGGTTCCCTGCGCCGGGGAGCTATCCCCGAACCGGAGAGCGCCGGCATCGTCCCGGGCGCGCCCCGCGGTGCCAGCAGATGTCGCTGCGGACTCTCCCATCGCCATCCCCCCGCATCAAACACGGGAAGGGCCGTCCCGCCGACGGTTGAACGTCGAAGCCGGATGACCCTTCCCTGTCTCAGTCCATGTCCCGAAGCCGGCAGCCGCCTGAAGACCGCGTCCGGGCCTGAGCCCGTGCGTCTTGAGCGTATTCTCCGGTATCGGGCAGATTTTACCGAACGAAGCAGGCATCCGCCCTCGACTCTTCCATCGCTTCTGCATAGACATAAGTACCGGCCGTGGCGGGCCGCTTACAGATCGTCTTCAAGCAGGTCGGCATCGAGGTCTTCGTAATCGCCGTCGTCCAGTGCAAAATCCGCGTCCTTGCCGTCGTCGAAGCCGTTCGGATCTACTACCACGCATACTTTGGTCTCAGCGACCATCTCGACCGCGAATTCGCGCTCCACGCGAATCAGCACCGAAGTGCCGCCTCCGCCGATCAGCGCTTCCACACAGTTCGGTTCCTGCGTCGCATCCGCAGAGACTTCTTCCGTGGAGCTGCGATGGCGGGGGTCTACATACGAGAGCGGCACGAGCTCGGAGTACGAGATCGTCTCCTTGGCGACGTCGGTCTGGGAGTTCTTGTCGTACGAATACCAGATGTTGATATCGTAAGACCCGACCACTTCGATGCCGTCACCCGAACGAACCGCTTCGTACTGGTGATTGATGATCCATGCCCCGAGAATGCTGGTGGGATGGTGCGGCGGCGTGACCGAATGGGTTATCGTCGAGAATTTGCGGCCTTTGCCGCAGACTGCCTTCGTGATAATTTCCCTTCGCTGCAGCCGTTTATCCGCAAGCGTCATGCAATGACCTCCTCCATACAATCAATTCAATAAAAGTCTATGCAGGACATTCGTCTAGAGTGACAAAAATGTATCCATGCATTGACGCTCCGTCTCTTTGATTGTATGCCGGTCCTTTAACGCGAAGACCTGCGCATTTTGCCTCTGCGCCCGACCGTCAGATATCTGCGCAGCTCCCTGCACAGGTGCAGCAGCGCGGCGCGGATCTCGAACTCCTGCCGGGTGGCCGGCAGCGGCATCGCCTTGAACTCGCGCTCGAGCAGGTCGAGCTCCCGCTCGGTCGTGCCCTCGTAAAATTCGGAGCGCACATCGCGCGTGAGCCTGTCAAAAAGGGATGCGATCGCCTCGGCCTGCGGAACGCTGGACGATACGAACGCAACGTTCTCCATCATGAGCTGGATCATGTCGAGCTGCTCCCTGCGCATGCCGAAGTACAGCAGCCACGGCTCGTCCTGACGGATCAGCCGGTTCTCTCTGGCCCGCTGCGCCGCCTGCAGCCCTTCCTCGATCGCGGCTTCCGCCTTCAGCAGCTCGTCGCCGCTCCATACGGTGCCGGGATCGCGCAGGAACTTCGCCAGCTCGCCGAGCGTCGCGGCGAACATAGCCTCCGTCGTCCGCCGCAGCATTTCAAGCGACTTGGCCTCCCTGGGCATGTAGACCAGATTGAATATCGTCGCGGAGCCGAGTCCGATCGCCAGCAACGCCAGCTCCGTGCCGATCGTATGCCACGATACAATCCCGCTATGGAACAACTGGAACACGATGACGGCGCCCGTCACGATGCCTTCCTTCATTTTAAGACGCGTGAGCAGCGGGAACGCGATCAATATGTATACGGCAAGCGCCCAAATATGGAAGCCCGCCGCGGCGAACAGCGCCGATGCGACGACGAGACCGATCGCCGAAGCCGCGAAGCGCGCGTACACGGTCATAATCCCCCGCCAGCGGGTCGTATCGACGCCCAGTATGGCGAGTATGCCCGCGGCCTGCGGATTGTCGACATGCAGCAGCATCGCGATATAGATTGCCGCCAGCGCAGCCAGCGCCGTCTTCATCACCCGCAGGCCGATGAGGCGACTCAGCTTGTTTGCGCCTTCCTTCACGTTCATGCCCATTCCTCCGGTTTTGCGCGAGATGCTCCTTCCACCATCGTACCTGTTCGGGGGAAAGGCGTCAAAGCGACGGCGGAAAGCCCGTCGGAGTTTTATCCCGACGGGCTTTTGTTCTCGCATATACCGGTCTGCGGTAGCCGCTCAGCCGAATACGATCTCCTTGCCTTGCTCGGCCGACTCGTAAATGCCGCACAAAATTTTCATCATCTCTACGCCGTCCTGAATGGGGCTAAGCGGAGCGCGATTTTCCCGGCAGCATGTTATGAAATGATCGATCTCATTTTGAAAGGCCCGATCGGCATCGAACGATGCATGGTCCGTCTGCGGCGTCAGCGTGACGATCGTATTTGACTTTTCGGAGACCAACAGCACCTCGGGATCGATCTCGAGTCCGCCTTTGTCCCCGTACAGGCGCACCAGGGTCTCGTCTTTGCGCGCATGCAGCGTGAAGCTCACATCCACCATCAGGGAGGCGCCGTTATCGAACCGGATCAATGCGTTGGCCATATCTTCTACAGTGTTCGATTGATTGTCGTAATCCGCAGACTTGTAAAACGTCAGCCCCTGCACATGGCTGCGCAGCCCCAGTTTCTTGTACGTGTTGCCGCTGATCGACTTCACCTTGGGCCGGCCCATCATATACCAGCAAAGATCGATAATATGAACGCCCAGATCGATGAGCGGCCCGCCGCCGGATCTCGCCTTGTCGGCGAACCAGCCGCCCGGATTGCCCAGACGCCGCAGACAGGAGGCTTTGGCATAATAGATGCCGCCCAGCTCTCCCTCATCGATCCAGCCCTTCAGCATGGCCGCATTCGGATCGTATCTGCGCACATAGCCGATTTGCAGCTGCTTGCCGCTCCTCAGTACGGCTGTCTCCACTTCCAACGCTTCTTGAACCGTCATACAGAGCGGCTTCTCGACCAGCACATGCTTGCCGGCTTCCAGCGCCTGAATGGCGAACGGCGCATGCGTGTTGTTCCAGGTGCAGATGCTGACCGCATCTACGTGAGGGTCGGCCATCATCGCCGCATACTCGGTATATACTTGCGGAGCTCCGTATGCCGCCGCCTGCGCCGCCGCGCGCTCCGCGTTCATATCGCACACCGCATATATTTCCGCATCCGCGTTGTTCCGGTACGCATTCATATGATAGTTGGAAATGGAGCCCGTACCGACGATGCCGACTTTGATTTTTCCCATTGCCGCTCTCCACCTTCGCTTTACGCTGCTGAATGTATGATAGCCTCTAGGTGCCGGACCGCCCCGTCAGCCTGTGCGCACGACCTGGATCGCACCGACCGCCGCCGCATCGCTGAGCGCGGAGAAGTCGATATCCAGCACGCCGTCCGTCACGGCGATCTTGGCGAATTCGCATCTGCGCGCCTTGTCGTGCCCAAGCGCGGCCGTATAGTTGTCGTAGCCGGACAGCATATTCGCGCCCTCGATGTCGACGTTGAATACTCTTATGCCGCCGGTATTAAAGTAGATCTCGGCGAAGTCCAGCGTTACCTTGTAGGTGCCGTTCGGCACGTTGAATTTATAAGCGAACGGATTGCCGCCGCTGCCCAGGCGCTGCGTGCGGTACAGCGTCTGATCGCTCGTCCCGGAGATCGTATCCGTCGTCGTATCGACGACTGTTGTTGATGTCGTGTAGCCCCATGTGTTCGTGCCTGAGTACGGCTGATCGGCCGCCCATACTTTGCCGTCCGCATCGGTGTACGCCGTCGTCGATCCGACGTCCACCCGCTGCTCGTATCCGCCGACCACGGTGATCGTCCAGGTTTTCACGGTGCCGAAGGCAGCGACGCCGTCCTGAATCATACCTGCGCTGAACGTGTAGGTGCCCGGCGTCGTCGGCGCCTGAATGCTGAACGAGAAGCTCTTGCGCTGGCCGGCGACGATCGTCTCCGTGCCGGACAGGAAGATACGCTGGTTGGTTGCGCCAAGACTGTAGCCGCCGGCGCCGAAGTCGCCCCAGCCGAATTGATTGGTCGGACCGGCATAGAGTCTGAACAGGCCCGCCTCCGTCCAGTTGTTCGCCCCTGCATTTTGTACTTCGATGTTCACGCCGGCCTTGGAGCCGGCAGCCATGACGGCAGGCACGTCCCACGCTGCGAATTTGGCATCCCGCGGAGCGGCCACGTTGACCGTAAATGTTTTCGTAACGCCAAACCCGCCGCTGCCATTGTCCATTTGCATGGAGAGCGTGTAGGCGCCCGGCGTCGTCGGCGCGGTCACGAAGAAAGAGAACGTTTTGGCTTGCTCGGTCTTGATGCGCTCCGACGCTCTCATATATACCTTCTGATTCGTCGCGCTAACGCTTGTACCGCCATCGGGGAACCTGCTCCAGGTCAATTGATTCGTCCCCGCGCTTTTTAGCGTATAGTTGCCCGCCCGCGTCCAATCGCTCGTCCCCGTGTTTTTGAAGGTGACCGACACGGGTACGACATCGCCCGGCGCCACGTACTCGGGAACATCGTCGTTGAAGCTCAGCGCGTTGTTGGCGGAGGCGCCGCTCGGCGTGACCCGAATATCGTAGACACCCGTATCTCCGAACAGCGCGACGCCGTCCTTGATCATCTGGACTGCGAAGGTGTATACGCCCCGCGTACGCGGTGCCGTAATCGAGAAGCTGAACGTTTTGCTCGCGCCGGGCGCGATGCTGTCCGTGCCGCTCAGATACGCCCGCTGATTGCCGGCGCCGCTGCTCGATCCGCCGCTGGCGAACGCGCTCCACAGCACCTCGTTGCGGTCGGGGATCGCAGCCAGCCGGAAGTTGTCGGCAGCCGTCCATGTAGCGGTGCCGACATTTTTCACGGTGACGGACACCGTGGATACCTGCTCCTCCGTCATGACGGACGGGACAGTGACTGCCGTGATTCGCGCCGCGTTCGCCGGAGCCGATACGACCTGAATCGTCTTTTTGCGATTGTCGCCGAACGTCGCCGTGCCGTCCTTGATCATCGACGTTCCGAACAAGTAGCTCCCCGGCGTCGTCGGCGCCTGCACCTGGAAGGTGAACGTCTTCGTCTGCTGCGGCTGAATGCTGTCCGCCGGCGCCAGGAATACCCGCTGATTGCCCGCAGCCAAGGAATAGCCGCCGTCCGGAAAGTCGCTCCAGATCAGCGCATTGTCCGTGGTGGCGGACAGTCTGTACAGATTCGCCTCCGTCCAGGCGGCGCTGCCCACATTGCGAACCGTGACGCTTGCCGTATACTTTTGCCCCGCGATCATCTGATCGGGAAGCTGGGCATCCAGGATGATGGCGTCGCTTGCCACGGCGCCCTTGACCTTCTGCCGGATCAGCGAAGCGTACGTATACGGATCGACCGCCTCGTAGTTGTACTCCGGATGCTCCGCGATGATCTTTTTCATCACCTGGCTGATATATTCGGTGGACGAAAACGCCGGCTTGATGTACAAGAAGTTCGGCGCCGTCCCCGGACTCGTCAGCGTTGCCGTCACATTGTAAATGTAGGCAGCCTGGCCGTTGACATCGTTGTTGGCGATCGGCACATTGTCGCCCATGACGACCATGTTCGTGCTGCGCACATCCGGCTTGGGCGAACTCAGATTCGGATTGTAAAAGAGCGACAGATCGTTCGAGAACCAGCGATACGCCTCCTCCGAGGCCGGCGTGACGGGACCGGCGTTGCCGTTCAGGACGAAGCCCGACATCGTATAGCCTGTCGAACGGTAGAGCCGTTCGTTCCAATTGCGCCACACGGACGCATCGTGCACGTAATCGGGATTTGCATAACCTGCCGCTCCCGCACCGGCGACAAAATAGTCGTTCGAGGTTGCCGTGTCGTACAGGAACTGCATCAGATCGCCCGCATTCCGCGTGCTTGGCACGATGTTCCAGGCGATCGGCGTTTTGCCCCGGGCAGGATCCGAATTCCACACATACGGGAATTGATAATGAACGGTAGAGGCGTCGTGATCGCCCATCCCCCACAGGATGTACGTCTTGTTGGCCAGCACCGGGCGGCTGCCGGCTTCGGCGGCAGGCTTCAGGTCCGTCGCGACCGGCGCCCACCAGTGAACCGACATATTCGCGTCGCCCATCGTATCGATGACATTGACGATAGCGGCGTTATACTTGGACAGATGCTCGACCATCTTCCACTCGCCCTCGAACTCGGTATGGCTGCCTTTGCCGCCATAAGTCGAATATTTGTCCCACCAGGGGAAAAATCCGTAAACCTCGATCATACTTTTGCTGCCGTACAGCGTATAAGCCGACTGCATAATGGCGAGGAAGGTGTCCAGATCCTTGCCCAGCGTCTGATTGGGCGCATCGAATGCGCGCTCGTCGCCCCATGGGCTGAGATCGAACACGAAGGCCTTGCGCATGACCAGGATGTCCCGGACCGACGTATACTCCTGGGAATGGGTAATGGGCTGTCTCGCATACGCGTCTTCGATATAGCCAAGTACACCCGCATTGGCCAGCCCTGTGTCCAGATACTGCTGCTTTGCCCATACATAGGCATCCGTCTTGGCGTTGTTGCCGGTGAACTGACCGACCAGATTCCGCGAGACGGTCAGGCTGTTGGGCGCGGCGGTCAGCCTGGCGTACAGGCGTCCGCCGCCCATGACAGCCGGCGTACGCTCGATGCCCGCGATCGTCGTCGCGACGTTGGCGGTCGCATCCACCTTCGGATCCCAGACGACGAGGCCGGCCAGCTCGGATCTGAACGTGCTGACCAGCGCTTCGATCGAAGCGAGCGGCGTGACCGTATATTCGCTCAGCCACTGTCCCGGCTTGCGGAAGGTATCCAGCCATTTCTCGTCGATCTGCATCGCTTGAGACGGCGTGATGGACGGCGTCTGGACATAAAAGGAATTGTAGACGTAAAGCCGCGGCCCCTTCTGATTGACGATGCCTTGCAGGCTGGACACGAACAGCTTGATGTCGTAGGATTCGGCGGTATTGAACGTCCCCGACACCGTCCGCAGATCGAACGTGTAGATGACGGGGAAGGCCGCGGCCGCAGCCGGTCTGGCCTGGAAGCCCGACCAGCCGGACACGGCGAGCGCGAGCATGAGCAGCACTTTGAGCAATCGATTCATCGTCATGAGACAGCCTCCGATTCGATCGAATGAATGGCCTTATCTAACGGATTCCAATTGTCCCGATTCACTGGATCTGCGCGCCAGCAGGACGGCTCTCGCCGACGCGACACAGTCGGCGGCGGACAGAATCTGCGGCTGCTGGCCGCGAATTCTGCGCACGAAGTCCAGACATACGCTGTCAGGCTCACGGGAATCTTCCATTACATTGCGGTGATTGTGATCATGCGTGCACAGAATGACCTCGCCCGACTTGGACAGCACCTCGATCGTGCCGTCCGTACCGATCACGAGCATCCGGCAGTCCCATGCCGTACCACGCGGCGTCAGCCAGTCCGCTTCGATATGGACCGTGACGCCTCCTTCCAGCACGAACAGCGCCTGGGCGAAGTCGACATAGTCCGGCTTGTCCGCAAAGAAGCGGGTATGCAGCGAGCGGGCCGTCACTTCGCGGACTTCGCCGCGGCACATCCACAAGGCCAGATCGATGTCGTGGATCATCAGATCCACGATCAGACCGCCGTTGCGGGCGTTGTCGTACATCCACGGCTCCTCCCGCTGGGCGGTGGATTCGTGCGGCCGCATCATGATGCAGCCCGCGATCTCGCCGATCGCGCCTTGATCGATCAGCTCCTTGGCCTTGACGTACAGCGGGTTGAAGCGCTCGGTCAGCAGGACCGAGCACTCGGCGTCCGAAGCGGCGATCTGCCGCTCCAGCCGCGTTAGCTCGTCTTCGGTAATCGAGACGGGCTTGTCCGAGATCGCATGCTTGCCCCGCTTCAGGCATTCGATGACCGCATCTGTCTTCAGATCGTTGGGCAGGCAGACGATGGCCGTATTGCAATCGACCTCGTCCAGCATGAGCGAATAATCCCGGTAGAACGGAACGCCGTAGCGCTCCGCCACCGCCCGCCAGCGTTCCTCCGTCTCCATGACGGCGACCAGCCTGACGTTTTCCGCCTTCAATATTTCCTGGATCGCGTACTCTCCGTGAATCCGCAGCCCGATCGCGACGACTTTTAGCTCCATATTTGACCGCCCATCCGCATTATTGCTGATTTTTCTGCACATAGTCGGCGATCAGCTTCAGCTTCTCGGCCGTCACTTCCGGCTCGCCGATCTTTTTGAAGTTTTCGAGCATGTCCTTGGTGATCTTGCGGACTTCTGCCTCCGAATCGGCGAAGATTGCCTTGGCCTCCCACTTGCTGATCTCGGGCCACAGGTTCGGCCAGTGCTTGTCCCAGACCGGGCCGGTGCCGGAGAAGTTGAACGGCACGTTTTGCTCGCCGACGGCCGGCAGCCAGATCGTCTGCGCCATTTGGAATTCGTCGGTGCCAGGCATGACAGTCGGACGCGGAATGACTGGCGCATTGAGCAAATTGTAATAGAAGACGCCGGAGCTTGTCTCGAAGCTTCTGTCCGCCTTGTCCTGCTGCGCCTTCACCTCAGGCTTCGGCTCCAGCAGACCGTCCGCATTTTTGACATAGAACTCGCCTTCGGGACCCGTGCTCAAGATGGTGGCGCCCTCGTTGCTCACGCTCCAGTTGAGGAATTCCATCAGGCGCTCCATGTTGCGCGTGTTTTCGGCGAACTTCTTGGAGACGGTCAGCGCCTGGGCCATCGTGAAGCTGGACTCCTGATAGACCGGCATCGGCAGACCCGGCACCTGGATCGGCGGGTTCGGGATGAAGCGCTTGGCCGGATCTTCGGCCTTCAGCGCACCGTTGGCGGTGTCCATCGGGCCGTTCGTATTAAGCGTGAACCCCACGCGGCCCGAGCTCAGCTTGGCCTGGTACTGCGCGGGCTGCTGGGTGATCGTCTCCCGGTCGAGCAGACCGTCCTTGTAGAGCTTGTTCATAAATACCATGTAGTCTTCGATGTGCGGATTGTTGAACCACCAGGTCAGCGTTTTGTTATCCGCCGACAGGTTGAACCAGTTTTGAGTCCAGGAATACATGAGCAGTTGGCGGAAATTGTCGAAGGAGGCCGGGATGATCGGCTTGCCGTCCACGTCCGGAATTTTTTCTTTAAACGCTTTCAGTACCGCATACAGCTCGTCCGTCGTCTTCGGCGGCGACATGCCCACTTGCTTCAGCCAGTCCTCGCGGATCATCGGGCCGATGACCATCTGCATGACGTCTTTGTTCGCCGCCGGATTGCCGGGAATCATGTACATTTTGCCGTCTTTTTTGCTGGCATAGGTCACTTTGTTAAAATCCGGATCGGTATACTTCAGCAGGTCCGGATACTTGGCCAGCCACGGGTCGAGATCGGCGATATAGCCCGCTTCCGCCCACTTGTTGGCGATGGCGTTGTTGATGTCGTCCGTCAGGATGCTGACCACATCCGGGATGTCGCCGCTCGCCAGCATCGTGTTCATCCTGTCCGCCGGCGTTTTCGTGTTGGCAGCCGTGAGCTGGATATCGATGTTTTTGTTCTCCAGCAGCCATTGGTGCATCCGGTTGTTCGCCTGCGGCGCATTGTCGAACGTGTGCATGATCATGACGTTGACCTTGAGCGGCTCTTCCTTCGCGGTTGCTCCCGATGCCGATGCCGCAGCCGAAGAAGTTGCCGATGCCGCGGCTGTGCCCGTAGGCTTGCTGTTTGTATTGCCGTTGTCTTTGGCGCATGCGGCGAGCGAGGCCCCGATCATGGAGACGGACATTAGCGTCGCGATCAGCTTGGCTTGTTTTTTCATATGGACGACTACCACCCTTGTTTTAAATTTGTTGGAAGCGATTCTCTAGCCTTTTAATGAGCCGATGATCACTCCCTTCACAAAATAACGTTGGAGAAACGGATAAATCGTCAATATGGGCAGGACGACGACGATCAGCATGGCCATCTTGACCGACTCGGCCGTCACGGTCCGCCTCGAGCTCTCGCTCAGGTTCACGACGCCGTAAGCCATCGTACCCGTCTCGTTCTGATTGATGTTCATCACCTTCATAAGGAGCGTCTGGAGCGGCAGCAGATGTTCGTTCGTCGTGTAGATCACGGCGGTCAGATAGTCGTTCCAGTGTCCGACTGCGGCGAACAGCGCCATCGTGGCGAAGATCGGCAGACTGAGCGGCACCGCGATCCGGGAGAAAATCGTCAGGTCGCTCGCCCCGTCAAGCTGTGCCGAATCCTCCAGCTCCTGCGGCATGGCGCGGAAGAAGGAACGGAAAATGAACACGGAGGCGGCGCCGTAGAGCGAAGGAACGACGTAAACCCAAAAGCTGTTGAGCAAGTGCAGCGACTTGTACAGCATATAGGTGGGGATGAGTCCGCCGCTGAAAAACATCGTCAGAATGAGCATCACATTGATGACGCTGCGGCCCTTCAGCCGCTGCTTGGACAGGCCGTATGCCATCAGCGAGACGAGCACGATCGAGAGCAGCGTCCCGATCGCCGTCCGGCATATCGAGATCGTGTACGCATTCACAATGTCGCTTCTGGAGAAGACCGCCGCATAGTTGTCGAGCGTGAACTTGCGGGGCCAGAAGTTGATGCCGCCGCGCGAAGCGTCCAGCCCTTCGTTCAGCGAGATCGCGGCGATGCGCCAGAACGGAAACAAAAAGCTGAAGCAGAGCACGCTCAGAAAGATATAGTTGAACCATTGAAACGTCTGTTCCCCACGCGTTGGCTTCATGTTGACCTCCCGGTGTCCTCAAGATGAATCGGCATTAGTGCGTGTCTGAAAACCCTCGGAGTATTCAGACTCGCCCTAGAAGACGCCGTCTTCTCCAAACTTTTTGACGATAAAATTTGCTGTGACGAGCAGGATCAACCCGATGACGGACTTGAACAATCCGACGGCAGTCGCGAGCTCGTAGTTGGCCCGGAATACGCCGACCTTCATCACATACGTATCGATGATCTCCGCCCGGTCGAGCACCATGTTGTTCTGCATCGCATAGATCTGCTCGAAGCCCGCGTCCAGGAAATGCGCGATATTGAGGATGAACAGCAGGATGATCGTCGCCCGGATGGCCGGCAGCGTAATATGCCATACCTGGCGCCAGCGGTTCGCGCCGTCCACGACGGCGGATTCGAACAGCTCCGGATTGACCGAGGCGATCGACGCCAGGAAGATGATCGTCCCGAAGCCGATGCCCTTCCAGATGTCGGAGGCGAGGATCATGCCCCAGAAATAATCCGGATCGCCGAACCAGAATACCGGCTCCTTGATCAGGCCGAGGCTCGCAAGCGCCTCGTTGATGAAGCCGCCGTCGACGCTGAACAGATCGTACCAGATGCCGGTGATGACGACCCAGGATACAAAAAATGGAAGATAGGAAATCGTCTGCGCCAGCCGCTTGAACAGCCGGCTGCGCACCTCGTTGAGCAGCAGCGCCAGCAGGATGGGCGCCGGGAAGCCGAACAGCATCTTCAGCAGGCTGATCGAGATCGTATTGCGCAGCAGTACGGGGAAGTTCGGACTGCCGAACAGCTCCCTGAAATGAGCCAGCCCGACCCATTCGCTGCGGAATACGCCTTTGATAATGTCGTAGTCCTTGAATGCGATGAGCACGCCGTACATGGGCTGATAGGCAAAAACGAGAAACCAGACGACGCCCGGGAGGACGAACAGATAAAGATAGCGATTATTCCATACGCTCTGCAAATCGACACTCCCTTTTGTTCTGTAGTTGCGCTTGCTGACTCTAAGTATAAAGAGGGAGCGGCGGACTCAGAATCCACAATTCTACGGGACTGGTTTAAAAATTCTACGCATTTTGTATCCGCTTGCAAAATGATACGGCATCGGCCTCCGAAGCGCGCAACAGCGCCCGTCGCTGCGCGCGAGGGGCGCTGTTGCGCCGTCCTATACGTCTCTCACTACAGGAATCGCGATCGTCACCTTCGTCCCCACGCCCGCCGCGCTTTGGATCGTCACCCCGTACGCCGGCCCGTAGTGCAGCCGGATGCGCTCGTGCACGTTGCGGATGCCGTAGCCGTTGCCGTAGGGAATCAGTTCGGCCGCGGGCGGCGCGGCCATCCCTACGCCGTCGTCCTCGACCTCGAATACCAGATCGTCGCCGGCGCGTCGCGCGCGAATCGCGATCGCAGTCGTTCCTGCCTTGCGCTCCGCGCCGTGCAAAATCGCATTTTCCACGAACGGCTGCAGGATCAGCTTCAACGTCAGACACGATTCGATATCCGCCTCCACCTCATAGGTTACGGCGATGCGCTCCTCCAGACGGATTTTCTGAATTTCCGTATAGGCCCGCAGATGGCGGATCTCCTCCCTGACCGCCAGCAGCGGCAGCCCCTTGTTGAGCGACAAGCGGTAAAAGGTGGCCAGATGATTGACCATACCCATGATTTTGTCATTCTGACCGTCCATCGCCATCCAGTTGATCGTCGCCAGCGTATTGTACAGAAAATGCGGGTTGATCTGCGTCTGCAGCGCCTTGAGCTCGGACTCCCGCTGCGTCTGCTGGCTGGCCGTCAACTGCTCGACCAGCTCCCTGAGCTTGCGGATCATCCGGTTGTAGCTGCGGGCCAGCGCACCGATCTCGTCGCGGCCGTCGATATCCACCTTCACGTCGAGCGTCAGATCCTCCACGCTCTTCATCTGGGCGGACAGCACGGACAGCCGCCGCGCGATCATCCGGGCCAGCGCCAGCGCGAGCAGCAGGCTGACCAGCAGGCACACCGCGCCGACCGCGATCGTGAACTGCCTGACCGTCTTGGCCCCCGCGAACAGTCGGTCGTACGACAGCACCCGCACATACAGCCAGCCCGAATCGCCGGCCCGCTCGTACAGCACCATTTTGTCCGCGCCGTCCAGCTTCATGCTGAATTTGCCCGCCGCGCCGCTGCCGGCTATCGCCATCTTCTCCGTTAACGCTGCCGTGAGCGCCCCCGGCACGGCAGCGCCGCTCCCAGCGCTCGCATAAATCGTCCGCAGCTTGTCGTCCGCGACGAACATATAGTCGTCCCGTCCGGCGCCGGCTGCCGCGAAGTCTCCGAATATGCGGTCATAGCGGACGAACAGTTCGAAGACGCCGGTCAGCTTTTCGTAACCATATATCACGGGCTTAATGATCGCGACCCGCCTCGCATGCTCCGCTCCGCCCGTCTCTCCGGCCAGCCGGTAATCGGGTCTGTTCATCTCGTCCGTGACGATCCAAAATTTGCGCTTGGACAGCGCGATATAGTCGTTGATCGTATAGTTGTCCAGTTGCGCGAAGTATTCGTTATACCAGCCGGTATGGGCTATATAATCGATATCGATCAGCACGTCGCCGGATTCGGGCAGCGTCGGGTTGTTTTTGTATAAAATGAGAGTCTCGATGCTGCTGTCCTGCTTGCCGACCTCGAAGTAGCGCGAGATCGTGTTCAGGAAGGCGAAGGAATAATCGCCTGGCGACGTATAGGCAAACGAGACCGCGCCGACGAACTTCGAATCCGACACGAATTGGCCGAGCAGCTGATCGTAATTGTTGAGCTTGTATTCCGTGTTCAGGACGACCTGCGACAGCGTCTGCCGGTACGATTCGCTCGCCTGCTCGTAGACGTACTTTTGCATGCTGGCGTAAAAGGCAGCTCCGAGCGCCAGGATGGACAGCAGCACGAGCAGGCCGTAACAGAACATCATCTTGTGCTTGATCGAGATGTCGTGAACGCGCTGCGGCAGCCTCATTCGGAAGTCCGCCCCATCAGCGTCTCCCTGTATTCCTTGGGACTTGCGCCGTACATATTTTTGAACACGACGCTGAAGTACGACGTGCTGTTGAAGCCCGTACTCTCTGCGATCTCGTATATTTTGCGCTGCGGGTCAGCCAACTGAGTCCGGGCATGACGCATCCGCACGCCGGTCACATAATCGGTGATCGTCTCGCCGGTCTGCTCCTTGAACAGATTGCTGATATAGTTGGGCGTGAGGTACACCGTCTTGGCCAGTTCCTCTACCGTGATCGGTCCGGCATACCGGGCCTCGATGTAGGCTTTGATCCGCTGCACGGGCGATTCCTTGTTGATGGCTTGGGCATCCCCGAGTAGAATCGTCTCATCGAAACCCGGACCGGCCCTCCGCGACAGCTCGGCGGCGGCTCGCAGGTACGACTGGGCAAATGCGAAGGGATCGCGTATGCCGGCGCCGACGCAGGCGGCCAGATGGCAGCCAAGCTCGATGTTCGCATACGAACGAAGCGCTTCCAATATATTCAGCGATTGTTCCTCCTGCGCGGCTGCTACCCAGATCAGTTCGCCTCCGTCCGACCAGAAGGATGCGGACCAACGCAGTCCCAGGCAGAGGCGCTCCAATTTTTGCGCCAGCCGGATATCGCCGCTTTCTTTTTCCTTTTTGCCGGCCTTCATCGGCTCATCCGTCTGCAAGACGCCGATGACATATTCAGCCTCCGCAGGCATGCCCGCCTCGCACATGCCTGCGGAGGCCGCCGCCGGATCGGCCAGGCGTCCCTGCAGCAGGTCGCGCAGCAGCTGGCGCACGGCGAGCGGCTTGCTTTTTTCCATTTGACGCTGCAGACGGAGCCGGGTCTCTTCGAGCCTGGCCTCTTCTTCGCAGGCGGCGGCGACCGACTGAAGCGTATTGAGCAAATCCGGGAAATACAGCGGCTTCAGCAAATAGGCGGTGGCGCTCAGCTCGATCGCCGTGCGCGCATATTCAAAATCGTCATAACCGCTTATAATGATGATCTTCAAGCGCGGATTGAGCGTCCTCGCGTGCTTGGCCAGCTCCAGACCGCCCATGATCGGCATTTTAATATCGGTCACCAATATATCGGGGGGCGCGTCGCGCATGAGTCTGAGCGCCTCCTCGCCGTCGGGCGCCGTACCGGCCAGGACGAGCCCCATTTGCTCCCAGGGCACATGCCGGACGATGCCTTCCCGCTGGATTCGTTCGTCATCCGCGATCCATACTGTCCATGTCATATCGGAGCCTCCTTCCGGCAGGGCTGTCGCAGTCGTGTGCGAAACGATTCGACAGCATGTGCATTAATTCGACGGCGCTTCTGGCGTTTCCTTCCCGCTCCGGCGGCTATCCAAGGCATAGACCGGAGGAGCGAGTCCGATTTAAACTTTCCAACAAAATCCGATCGTGACGATCTGCCGGGGCCCCGCCTTGACGGCGATCTCTCCCCGAAGGGTGTCCAGCTTCTGCAGCGGCTCCTCGTTCAGGTTGAGCAGATGGACTTCATCAAGCTCCCGACGGCAGATCAGCCGGCCGCTTGCTTCCCGATCGGTCGTGTTGAACAGACGCACGATCCAGCGGTTCTCCCCCTCCTCGGCAGCCTTGAGCGCACTGATCTGCAAGCCTGCCCCTTCTATTGAGAGAAACGATGCCGTGAGCGGCAGATTCGCTTCCCTGCGATAGGGCGATTGTCTCCATACGCGGCCCGCGGGGCGCTCCCCGGTCCGGATGCCGGCGACATAGCGCTGATGCGTCAGCCACAGTCCGCTCTCATAATCGTCGTCGACGCGTCCGGCTTCGATGGCGTACTCGAACGTCATCGTCCGCAGCTGCTGCCCCCCGTCGCCCGGATCGGTGCCGACCTCTTTGGCCGTACTGCGGAACAGCGTCAGTCCAAGCGCGCGGTTATCGTCTTCGCGCAGACATACTTCATAGAGCCCTTTGCTGAAAATCGCGATTCCTGCTTTTCCGTCGTTCGCGGCTAAAATGCCATTGTGCGGAAATGCTTCGTACGGCTTGCGCAAATAGCCGGATTGATCCGGCTGGCGCAGCGGGCGCTTCACCAGATCGAACGGCGTGCTGGCGGCATAGCTGTCCGTATCGAGTCCCGTCGGGAACCAGACGCCGAAGCGGTGGTCGCGCACCGTGTTGTCGACGACCGTGCGGCAATAGACCTTCGGATCTCCGCGCAGCAGCGTGACGAACGTCGTGACCGGATAGTCCGTCCACTCTTCGCTGCGCCGCATTCCCGACGTATCGATGCCCCTCGGCAGCCGCATAAGGGTACAAATGCGCAGACAGGTGGCATACGGGCCATCGTATACGATGGACAGCTGCGCAGGCGAGCCGGCGGAGGTGAAGCGTTCATTGGCAATCGGCGCCATATGCGTCCAGCCGTCTCCGATGTCTCCTTCGTCTTCGAAGCGCAGCAGCCCGCGGAACGTATGGCCCGTCTCGCTCTCGGTGATGTCGATCGTGCCGTCCGGCTGCACCTCCACCCGGACCCGTCCTGTGTCCCACGTTCGTGCGCGAATTTGCTGGGAGCCCGGATGGCGCACGGGGGCGACGAGCTTCGGCGCGCTATACTCGAGCGGTCCGTGCCAGTCCAGCTCGAAGGGCTCTACCGTATACGCCGCATAGCCGAACGGAGGCACCGCCGCATGCAGCGCCAGCCGGTACACGTCGCTGATCCGGCCGCGCGGGAGCTCGCGATACGGCCTGTACATCTCCGTATGTCCGCGCTGCACCGACAGCACCTGATAGGCGATCTCGCGCCGGTCTCCGTCGAAGATTTTGAAGGAAGTCCCTTGCAGATTGTGTTCGGCCATGCGCACGGAGGCGTCGGAGCCGACCGGCAGCGCCAGCTCGACTTGTACGATGCCGTCCACCGCGCTCTGGGACATATTGAATACGGCCAGCACCTGCTTGCCGTCGACCCGGCCCTCGTCCAGATGGTCGACGATATATTGAACGCTCTCCTTCACGAGTCCGTCGCCGATCAATCTGGCCTGGTCGAACCGGTAGATCATGTCCCGGTGGACCTGATCGATCGAGCAGCCGCAGATCGAATCGTGCGGATGGTTCTGCAGCAGATGCGCCCAGGCTTCGGTCAAAAATCCCGCCGGATAGGGCTTGCCCGCAGCTGCTGTCAGAACGCCGAGCGGCTCCGCCCATTTCTCCAGCAGATTCTCGCCATGCTGGTTGTGCTGCTTGAGATGAATGCGGGACGACAGCACATTTTCCGGCACCCAGTTGTTGATGCCGCTGTACCCGAGCGCGCGCTGCTCGCCTTTGTGAACCCGCAGGTCCTGCACTTTTTTCCTCAGATCGACCACGTATTGTTCGATCGTGGCATGGACGAATTCGACGCCCGTACCTTCGCTCAGCGTCCGCAGCAGCCCAGCCAGCTGCGGCTCGATCTCGACATGGTCCACCCCGTCCATGCCGATCGCAATATCGGTTGTCGCGCGTTCATTTTTGAATGCGAGCAGCCGGTTCGCGCGCTGAATCAGCTCCTCCGTATGGCCGGCATAATCGTCATCCCGGTCGAAAAACGGCCAGCGCACGGCAAAGTAAAAATCGCTGTAGGAACGGTCCTCGTCCAGCTTCAGTCCAAGCACCCGGCTGCCGTCCGCGCCTTCCCACCACAGCTCGGACGGATCGCCGTCCCCGTGGAAACCTCTGAACAACATGGCGTGATCGATTCCGAACCCTTGAAGCAGCTGCGGCAACTGACTGTTATGACCGAATATATCGGTCACATAGCCGGACCGGACAGGCTCGGCCCCCCATTTGCGGCTGTCCCGGATGCCCTTCAGCAGGTTGCGGATCAGCGACTCGCCGCTGACCAGAAACTCGTCGGGCATGACGTACCAGGGTCCGATCCGAATTCGCCCGTCGGCGATCAGCTTCGCCAGCCGGTCCCTCCGTTCAGGCCGGATAGCCATATAATCGTCCAGCATGATCGTCTGTCCGTCCAGCATGAAGTAGCGGTACTCGTCGTCCCGCTCCATATGTTCGATAAGCTCGTCCATCATATGCACCAGCCGCAGGCGGAAGCCTTGGAAGTCCTGATACCATTCACGATCCCAATGGGTGTGGGACAGGATGTACATCTTGTTTATTTTTCGAATTGCTTCGCTCACGATGCTAGCGCCTCCTAAAATCCAAGTATATAATATATCATTATAAATGTACGGGCGCTCCACCACAATAATATGTTATATCATTTATTTTGAATAAGTTCTGCTCGTCGCAGCGCGCAAAAAAACGCCTTGCCCGACGAGAGGCAAGACGTACCGTTCCCGCAGCAGCGAGATGAGATTAGCGTACGGAGGGAACCGAGGTGGAGGCGCGAATAACGAGCTTCGTATCCAGCCGCTCGCCGGCGACGGGTTCGCCGTCGCGGATGAGCCGGATCAGCGCATCAGCGGCACGCTCTCCCATCTCGTAAAACGGTTGACCGACCGTCGTCAGCGGCACCTCCAAATACTCGGTCATAGGGAGATTGTCGAAGCCTGCCACGGACAGCTCGCCGGGAACGGAAATTCCCGCCAGCTGGGCGGCCTTCATCAGATGAATGGCCAGAATATCGTTGCCGGCGAGCAAGGCCGTAGGCCGACAGCTGCCGGCAAGCCATCGCTTCAGCGTAGAGGCTGCCCCCTGTCGAAGCGCCTCCGGCTCACTGCCGGAAGGCCAATCCGCGGATTCGATCCATTCCGGGCGTACGGGAATTCCGGCCTCGATCAGCGCGCGGCAGTAACCGTTGTAGCGCTGGCGGAGAGAAGGATGCACATACAGCCCCGGCGCGACGAAGGCGATCCGAACATGTCCCAGCTCGATCAAATGCCGGGTCATCGCGTAGCTGCCGCCCTCGTTGTCGGGCGCGAATAGCGGTGCCTCGATGCCTTCAAGCGGATGATCGATGACGACATACGGGAATCCCCGGATCGTCATGCCGCTGAACAGATCGATATTGTCCAGCCCCGCGCAGGGATAGACGATGATCCCCCGGGCGTCTGCGGCAAGCTTCTCAAGCAAGCTCCGCTCCACGCGCGGGTCCATCGTCGCATTGTGGAAGCTGACGTAATAGCCGTGCTTGCGGGCCGCATGCTCGATGCCTAGCAGAATATCCCGCCCCGATTGCTCCGAGTCGCTCATGACGACAGAGATCAGCGGGATATCCGTTTTTTCGGCCCGCTCGCGCTCGCCCGGCTCACTTCCTATTAGCGCGCCCGTTTCGGACTGCATGGCGAGGTCGCCGAGCTTGCCCACATCCTCGCGGACGAAGGTGCCTTTGCCTTTTACGCGGTACAGCAGCTTTTGATGCTCAAGCTCCCGCATCGCGCGAATAACGGTGATCCGACTGACGCCGAACCGCTCGGATATTTCAAGCTCCGTCGGCAGCCTGTCCCCGGCCGATAGCCGTCGTTCCGCGATTTCTCGGAGGAAATGCGAAATGATTTTGCGATATAACGGCGTGTCCTGCGACATTCCATCTCATGCCCTTCATTGTTATTGCCGTCATTATATCAAATGGCATATCATTTGACCAAAATAAAAAGACCCGCCGTCCGCAAAGGACGTCAGGTCCGAATGATTGTCTATCCGCAATCCGCAGCGCAGCGGCGACCTACGATTTCAACTGGTATTCTGGCTGATACGCTCTGTAGATCGGATTTTCCCCGCATACCATCAGCCCTTGCCCCCAATTGACATGGACGTCCTCGGTCGGCAGGTCCGTCGGATCGCGGTACTGGAACAGGACGTTGCGCCGGTTGCGCGGGCTGCGATTGACGTCGGAGCCGTGGATCGTCAAGTAGTTAAAAAACAACACATCGCCTGCCGAGGCCGGACAAGGCGTCGCCGCGGACAATGGGTATTCCCTGTGATCCAGATAATAACGGCCCACATGCGGCAGCAATCCTTGCTTGTGGGAGCCCGGAATGACGCACAGACAGCCGTTCTCCATATCCGAATCGTCCAGATGGACGCTGGCCGCGAGCATCGTATGGCTGGCATGCGGGAAGTAAGGCGTATCCTGATGCAGCGGGAAGGCGGCGCCTTTCTCCGGCGGCTTGACCAGCATCTTGCTGTGATGCAGCTGTACGTTCGGTCCGATCAGCTGCGACAGCACGGCCGTCATGTTCGGATGAACGGCGGCGCGGGTGAACGACGCATCATGATAATGCACATCGTGGAAGCCCTTGAGCACGAGCTTCTTCAATTCCTCCGGCGGCAGATAGTCTCCCTGCCATGTCGCATTGCCGTCGTACTTCGTTTTCGAGGCGCGGTCGATGATGCCGGCCACGGCGCTGCGCATCTGTTCCACTTCCGCGGCCGTGAACAGGCCACGGACGAGCAAGTATCCGTTTTCCTTGTAAAATTGTACGTCCTCTGCTTTAATCAGCTTATCCACGCGGAGTCCCTCCTGTACTGAAAACGCTCCTATCGCAATCAGTATAAGAGAGTCTGAGTCTGCTGTATTTGCAGAGGCTGGCCTTCCATTTGCACAATTGCGCCAAGGGGTGAGATTATTGACCGAAGAGAACTTTGCAATCGCGACCCGGATACTGAATCAGAACTACAGAAAATGCGGCGATGGCGTTGAATTCCGGATTTTTAACTGGGGGCTGACATGGAAGCACTATGACAATCCGGTCCACCGGCATTCCTTCTATGAGATTTGCTACGTGCTCGAGGGGGAAGGCGAATACGAAGACGAAGAGGTGACGTACCGGCTCGAAGGCGGCGTTCTTTTTGCTTCGCTGCCCGGACATTGGCATCAGATCCGCAGCCGGACGGGTTTGCAGTTGTTTTTTGTCGCCTTTGAACTCGCCGCAGCCGTAACGTCCCCCGAAGCCGAGGCGTATGAATCCGGGCTGCTCGGCAGCCCCTCCCCCGTCGTGCTCTGCCCGGAAGGCGTGACCGCTCTGCTATGGCGGGCGCTGTACCGGCAGGTGCTCATGCATGCGGCGGACGGCGAGCCGTTGACGGCCGAATTGTGCGCCATGCTGCTCCGTTCCTTTCCCCGAACGTTCGGGCAGCCGAGCGGCACGCTTCCCGTCAAGGCCAATTCGTCCTCCCGTTCCCGCTCTCATCTCGTCCAGCTTGCGAAGCGGTATATCCGCGACAATCTGTCGGGCGAGCTGGGTCTGGCAGAAGTGTCCGCCTATTTGAACATATCCGTCCGGCATTTGTCCCGCATCTTCAAGGAAGAACTCGGATTGTCGTTCGTAGATTATGTCACCGGGGAGCGCATGCACGCAGCGGAAGGGTTGCTCAAGACGACGCTGCACAGTGTCAAGGAAATCGCGGGCTTCACCGGCTATCAGTCCGTTCACTACTTCACCCGCGTATTTTCCGATCGCTACGGCACGCCGCCCGCCGAATATCGCAGAGCGGCCCTGCCGACGAATTAAAAAAAGGGATGAACAGGAAACGCCCCCTGTTCATCCCTTTGTTCGTCCGATGCCGATCTTAACCGAGCCGGTAGATCCCCTTGTACTTGCCCTCCAGATAGTCGCACAAATATGTCGACTGCAGCGGCTCGCCGGTGATTCGTTCGATAATCTCGCCGGGCTCGAGCATCTTGCCGTGACGGTACACCTGCTCGGTCAGCCATTCCTTGAGCGGCGCCAGGCGGCCGGCCGCGATGTCGGCCGAGAGGCCCGGCAGCTCGCGCTCCGCCGTCTTCATCATCTGCGCCGCGTACATATTGCCGAGCGAGTAGGACGGGAAGTAGCCGAACATGCCGCCCGACCAATGGACGTCCTGCAGCACGCCTTCGCCGGCATTCGCCGGCTCGATGCCGAGCGCTTCCTTATACTTGGCGTTCCACACTTCCTCCAGCCGCTCGGGCTCGAGTCCTTCGTTGAACAGCATCTTCTCGATCTCGTAGCGGATCATAATATGGAGATTGTAGGTCAATTCGTCCGCCTCGATGCGGATAAGCGACGGCTCCACGACGTTGATGCCGCGGTAGAACGCCTCTGCGCTCACGCCGTCCAACTGGTCCGGGAACTCCTGCTTCAGCTCGGGCAAGTACCGCTCCCAGAAGCCGCGGCTGCGCCCGATCATGTTCTCCCACAGGCGCGACTGCGACTCGTGGATGCCCATGGACGTGCCGCCGCAGAGCGGCGTGCCGTTCAGCTTCGGATCGACGTTCTGCTCGTACAGCGCATGCCCGCACTCATGGATCGTGCCGAACAGGGCGCTCGTCAGATCGTCCTCGAGATAACGCGTCGTGATCCGCACGTCGCCCGTGCCGAGCCCTGTCGCGAACGGATGCACGCTCTCGTCGAGCCTGCCCGCCTCGAAGTCGTAGCCCATCTGGCCGAGGATGTACAGGCTGAAGCGCTTCTGCGCCGCCTTGTCGAACTTGCCCTGCAGGAACGACGTGTCAGGCTTGTCGCCGCGCGCCGCGATCTCCTCGGCCAGCGGCACGAGACGTTTGCGCAGCTCGGCGAACAGCCGGTCGAGCTCGGCCGTCGTCGTGCCGGGCTCGTACATGTCGAGCAGTGTGTCGTACGGCGTGCCCTTGACGCCCCATAGCTCGATGAAGCGGCGATTATAGTCGATGATTTGCTTCAAATAGGGAAGGAAGCCGTTGAAGTCGCTCTTCGCCTTGGCGTCTTCCCACTCGGTCTCGGCCTGCGAGGTCAGCACGACATACTCGCGGTACAGCTCCGGCGGGATCTTCAGGTTGCGTTCGTATTCCTTGCGCGTTTCCTTGATCAGCTTGCGGTCAATGTCGGACAGCGCGTCCTGAGCGTCCGGCGCGGACAGCGCGGTCAGCAGCTCGCCCATCTCGTCGGACGTCGACAGGCGGAACATCTCCGCGGACAGCGCCCCCACGGCCTCCGAGCGCTGCGGTATGCCTTTGCGCGGCGCCCCGGTCCGCATATCCCAGTAGACGACGCCCAGCAGCTCCTCGTAATGCTTGATCCGGGTCGTCAGCTCGCGAAATCGGTCGATTGCGGCATCCTTCACGGCGGCATTTTCGCTCATTCCGATCTCATTCCTTTCAGTTCCAAATGTATGGCAGACCCCTTGATCATACCTGCCGCGATCTCTATAATCAACATAACGGTCTAACATTGCTGGTAAGGGGCGAAGAACGTTGAAAATCGAGTGGAGCGATGAAGCTGCTGCCGCGCTTCGGTCGAAGTTCGATCCTCCGGCCCGCGTCTGGAAGCTGGTGTCGGACAACGAAGGATGCGGCTGCGCCGTGAACGGCGTTCCTTTTCTGTGGGCGGTCGACAAGCCGGCTCCCGGCGACCTTCGGGCGGACAGCGCGCAGATCGAATTGTGGTACGAGCCGCAGCATGCGGTCTATTTCGACGATGTCCTCAAGGTATCCTACGATGCGGCGGCCCGCAGCTTCAAGCTGTCGAGCGACGGCCAGATTTATACGAACCGTCTGGGCGCCGTCGACCTGAGAACATCTGCAAGCACTCATCACGGATAGGAGTAATGGGACATGACGAGAAAGCTGGACGAAGTACTGAGCTTTAACCGCGAATTCGTAGCGAACAACGAGTATGAAAAGTACGTCAACAACAATGCGCCGGACCGCCGGCTCGTCGTGGTCACTTGCATGGACACGCGCCTCACGGAGCTGCTCCCGAAGGCGCTCAACATCCGCAACGGCGACGCCAAGATCATCAAAAACGCGGGCGCGATCATCACCGCCCCGTTCGGCAACATCATGCGGAGCGTCATCGTTGCCCTGTACGAGCTGAAGGGCGACGAGGTCATGATCGTCGGGCATCACGACTGCGGCATGACGGGCATCGACCCGAAGGTCGTCGTCGGCCATATGATGAACCGCGGCATCCGTCAGGATACGATCCGTATGCTGCACAACTCCGGCGTCGACTTCACCCGCTGGCTGACCGGCTTCGAGAACGTCAAGAGCAGCGTGGAGAAGAGCGTGGAGATCGTGCGCAATCATCCGCTCCTGCCGCCGGGAACGCCGATCCACGGCCTTATTATCGACCCGGTGACCGGCGCGCTGGACCTTGTGACCGACGGCTACGAATATTTGGCCGCGCAGAGCGACGCGAGCGCGCTGCTGGAATAACCGACATACCGGGAGGGACCTCTTTTAGAGGCCTCTTTTTTTAATGGAAGCCTGCCTCGCCTCGACGACCTCCGTCCGGTCCCGCGTCAGATGGCGGTGAACGACGCTCTCGTCCGCGTCTTCCCCGGAGGAGAGCCACCTGGCCCCCATCGCTTCGGACGCGCGGACGGCGGCCTCCAGCAGCCCGTCATCGACGATCGGCAGATTGAAGTCGTCGTAGACGACATCTCCGTCGCTTGGCCATGCCGATCTTCTGCGCTCGAGCATCTGCTGCAGACGCCGGCCGTCCAGCCCGAGCTCGTCCATCCGCTCCGGCTCGATCTCCTCCGTCGCCTTTGCGAGCAGCTTGCGGGCACCGGCGCCGTTGCCTCTGCGGGCGTGATACTGCATGACGGCGATCCGGATCAGCACCAGCCAGCAGCCTTCATAGGCCGCTTCTTTTTTTTCCTTCCAATATTCCTCCATAATCTCATGGCATTCGAAGTAATCGCGCTGCGCGTGATATTCGGCCAGGTAACGTACGAACGGTTCGGGAATTGGGAATAATGGGATCATGTCGGCGGCGTGCTCCTTCGTTCGGACTTGGCTAACGCAAGATTCGTTATTCACCAGCATACGAAAAAACGCCGAAAAATGAAACCGTTCGCGTCTGGTGCCGTATTAACGAGGGTAACTCAATCACACGGGAGGAATCGCACAATATGTGGAAAAAGATGTTGCTCGTGTTCACGCTGTTCGCCTTCACGGCAGCCGTTGTCATTCCGGCCGACGCTGCGGACGCCGCGCGCAAGGGCTTCAGCACGCCTAAGCGGTCGTATTCGAAGACGCCGGCCAAGGCGCAGGACAACGTATCCAAGAGCACGACCAAAAACAATGGTACGACGGCGGGGGCCGGCACGACGACGCCGAAGCGCGGATTCAACAGCGGCGGCAGCTTCATGAAAGGTCTGATGATCGGCGGCATCGCCGGTATGCTGTTCGGCGGCTTGTTCGGCGGCATGGGCTTCTTCGGCGACATCCTCGGCATGTTGGTCAATCTCGCCGCGATCTTCTTCGTTATCGTCCTGATCATGGGTATCGTGAACTCCTTGCGCAGACGCAGACAGCATCAACCGCAGGGCCCGAACGATAACCAGCGCCGCTGGTAATCCGATATGCGGCTGACGACGGACGAGATCGTAAACGCGGTATGCCTGCATACGTCGGAGCGGCAGCAAGTGCCGGCTACCTCCGTCGAGGTCGAGCTATCGTGGGATGACGAGCAAGGCTTCACCGCAGAGGTATGGGTCGAAGGACGCAGCCGCTACCTGGTCGAAGCGAATCTCAAGGAATCGATCGCACGCTATATGCTCAGCGAATACGGACGCCGCGTCTATCCGTCGGAGATCGAGATGGTGGCGGACGAGGAGCTCGAGGAGATATTCGCCGACATTAGCGAAGCATAGCATAGGAACGGAACAAGAGGAGCCTCGGTCGTAGCGACCGGGGCTCCTCTTGTGTGGAGGCGTTCATCGTCTCGGGATTGGGCGGCGTCTCTAACTGCGCGCTTCGACGCTGTCGTCACGCAGCGGCGCGAAGAAAGTGCGCTCGATCTCTCCGGCCGGGATCGGCTTGCTGAAGTAATAGCCCTGGATCTCTCTGCAGGACTCGGCGCGCAGGATGTCGAGCTGCTCCTTCGTCTCTATGCCCTCCGCGATAATGTCCAGCTTCAAGTGTTCGGCCATCGAGATGATCGTCGCGACGATCGCTCTGTCGCTCTCGCTCACCGTAATATCGCGGATGAACGAGCGGTCGATCTTGAGCTTGTGGATCGGGAAATGCTTGAGGTAGCTGAGCGAGCTGTAGCCGGTGCCGAAGTCGTCCAGACTGATGCGGACGCCGAGCGCGCTCAGACGATTCAAAATCTGCGTGGACATCTCGACATCCATCATCATGCTCTCCGTAATTTCCAGATCCAAATATTGCGGCGCCAGGCCCGATTCCTGCAAGATTCTGGAGATATGCTCGTCCAGATCCTGCTGGTAAAACTGCTGGGAGGACAGGTTGACGGAGATCGGCACGAGCGGGCCGCCGTTCAGATGCCACTCGCGCATCTGGCGGCAAGCCGCCCGCAGCACCCAGTCGCCAAGCGCGCCGATGAGGGCGATCTCCTCGGCCAGCGGGATGAATATGCCCGGCGAGATCATGCCTTTGCGCGGATGGTTCCAGCGCACGAGCGCCTCCACGCCGATCATCCTGCCGTCGGACGAGCGCACCTGGGGCTGATAGTACAGCTCCAGCTCGCCTTGAGGCAGCGCCTGCCTGAAATCGCGCTCGAGCTCGAGCTTCTCGGCGAGCTTGTCGTCCAGATCCGCCTGGTAAAAGCGGTACCCGTTTTTCCCCTGCCTCTTGATCTCGTACATGGCCAGGTCCGCATGCCTGAGCAGCTGGTCGGGCGCCTCGCCATGCTCCGGACAGATGGCGATGCCGATGCTCGCCGTCACATAGTAATCCTGGTGATGCAGCGGGTACGGACGCTGAATCTGATGCACGATCTCCTCGGCCAAGGCGGACAGACTGTCCCTGCTGCAAGTGTTCATGACGAGAATTGCGAATTCGTCCCCGCCGAGTCGGGCGAGCTGGGCGCCGCTGTCCTCGATCGCAAGCTGGATTCGTTCGGAGACATCCTTCAGGAACTGGTCGCCGTATTGATGGCCGAGCGAATCGTTGATCAGCTTGAAGCGGTCGATATCCAGCACCATGACGGCGAAGCAGCCGCGATGGAGCCCGAACTGCGCGACGGCCTCGGACAGATCCTCCTGCCATTTGCGCCGGTTCGGCAGCCCTGTCAGATCGTCCTCGTACGCCATTTTTCGAATATGCGCTTCCTTGTTCTTCTCCTCGGTAATATCCCGGAGCTTCATATACATGCCGACCGTATCGTCGCCCGACAGGACGGAGGCGATCGATACGCGCAGATCGAGCTGCTGTCCCTTGACATTGCGAACGACGGCTTCGTACTGCTGACGCTCGCCTCTGTCGGCCAGCTCGAGGATACGCGCCAGCTCCTCCGTGCGCATGGCGTTGGCGACGCGCAGCAGCTCCTCAAGCGACATGCCGATCAATGCCGACTGGGCCGTGCCGACGATTCGTTCGGCGGACGGGTTCAGGC
Source organism: Cohnella sp. 56 (assembly GCF_037963805.1). Classification (NCBI taxonomy): domain Bacteria; kingdom Bacillati; phylum Bacillota; class Bacilli; order Caryophanales; family Paenibacillaceae; genus Cohnella; species Cohnella sp. 56. The sequence goes on from NZ_JAZDQE010000004.1 coordinate 224,306, forward strand.
CGGTAACCTTGCGGTCGAGGCTGAGCGTGATGATCCCGTCGCTCATGCTGTCGTAGATGGCCTTGTACCAGTTCTGGCTCTCCTCGATCCGCGACTGCTTCGCCGCGAACCGCTTGGCGATGACGATGCCGACCAGCGACAGGCCGAGCGTCAGAAACGTGCCGCTCACGACGCCGTACGCCAGCAGCCGCTGGCTCGCGAACATGTCGGTCGCATGCATGTCCATATGATGCGTCCGGAAGGCGGCCGCGCTCATGCCGGTATAATGCATGCCCGCCACCGCCGCTCCCATGATCAGGCCGCTGCCGAGCTTCTTGAAAACGGCGTAGCGCTTCTGCTGACGGTGGTATACGAAGCCGAGCCACAGCGCGGCCACCGAAGCGATCAGCGCGATCGCCACGGACAAGGCGACAATCGCCGGCGAATAGTCGATCGGTATCATCATCGCGTCCATGCCGATATAGTGCATGGCGCATATGCCGGCCGCCAGGCAGCAGCCCGCCAGTAACAGGCGCCGGTAGCCTATCGTAGGCTTGGACGAGAGGAACAAGGCGACGAAGCAGCCCGCAATCGCCGCAAAAACGGAGATGAAGACGAGGCGGTTGTCGTATCGGACGGACATCGGCAGCCGGAGGGCGAGCATGCCGACGAAGTGCATGGACCAGATGCCCATCCCCATAATCGCCGAGCTGAAGCCGATCCACCACGTTCGGTGCCTGGAGCTGGCGCTGCTGATGCGCCCGGCGAGATCCAGCGTCGTATAAGAAGCCATCACGGCAATTATATAAGAGAGTAATACCAAAGAGAGGTCGTATGTACCGTGCGTATGCATCATGCTGGGGGCCTCCCGATTTGTCATGCTGGGCGCCAGCTGCGGACGCAAGTCGCCATCTGTACCATTATACGTGGTTTTCAGCAATATTACATCCAATAACTGGCGAATTTAATCATAATTCATCGAATTTTGTCGTTCAAGTATTGCGTTTGATACTATTCCACCATTCAATTCCATATAAAAACGCCCGCAAAAGCTGCGGGCGCTGCATTGCTTGAGTGACTTGTATAATCATTACCAGGCATATGCGCCGGGCGCTTCGCCCGGTCCCGGAAAGATCTCGTTCAACCGCTTGAGCGTATCTTCGCCAAGCTCGATGTCGACGACGCGGAGCGCGCCTTCGAGCTGCTCCATCGTACGCGGCCCGATGATCGGCGCCGTCATCGCAGGATGCGCGAGCGTCCAGGCCAGCGCGAGATTCGCTTCGGACTCGCCGAGCTCGCCGGCCAGCTCCGCGAACGCCTCCAGCTGCGTGCGGTACTTGTCCACGCGCGTCTGATCGCTCGCGCGCTTCGAGCCCGGCGCGGGATTAAGCGCGCGTCCGCTCAGCAGGCCGCCGTCGAGCGGACTCCAGGCGATGACGCCGATGCCGTGCTCCTGCGCGGCGGGCAGCACCTCAAGCTCGGGCAGGCGCGTGATCAGGCTGTATTTGTGCTGCTCCGAGACAAGACCGAGCATGCCTCTCGCCTTGGCCTCGTACTGCGCCTTCACGAGATCGCGTCCCGCGAAGTTGCTGGAGCCGACGTATCCGATCTTGCCTTGGTACTGAGCGACGCGGAACGCTTCCCACAGCTCGTCCCACGAGACGTTGCGGTCGACGTGATGCATCTGATACAGCTCGATATGATCGGTCTGCAGCCGGCGCAGCGAGCCTTCAAGATGCCTGCGCAGCTTGTAGGCGGACAGGCCCGCACCGCTGTTCGGTCCGTCCAGCGGATCGCTCATGTCGCCGTAGAACTTGGTCGCCAGCACGACGCGCTCCCTGCGTCCGCCGCCCTGCGCGAACCAGCGGCCGATGATCTCTTCGGTGCGGCCGGCATTCTCGCCCCAGCCGTAGATGTTCGCCGTGTCGAAGAAGTTGATGCCTGCATCGAGCGCCGCGTCCATCATTCTGAACGCTTCCTTCTCATCCGTGTCGACCCCGAAGTTCATCGTTCCGAGGCACAGCTTGCTGACCTTGATGCCGGACTTGCCGAGTTGACTGAATTTCACCTGAGCTTCTCCTCCTTGGCATGAATTCCATTCTATTGTAACCGATTGTATGACAGTTAGGCCAATCGAAGCATGAATCAGGAAGGCGCCTTCCGGGTAAACCTTAATCTATCGGAGGTGCACCTATGATTGTCACGTATACGATAATGTTCATCATTATGATCGTCGCCGTCGGCTGGCTGTTGTTCCGGGCGCGGCAGTTGAAGCGCAAAGCGGACAAGCGCTAGACAGCGGCAGCCGCATTCCGCGGAGCCGACGTTGAAGCCCGCAGCCTGAGCTAACGGTCCAAAGCGTCAAGCACGCGCGACATGCCCGCCTTCGCCTCATCGAACTGCCGGTGCCTGTGGCCGTTCGCGCCAGACGGGTGCGGGAACCCCCACAGACAGCGCTCCTCCCGAATGACGCCATCATCCGCGAGCCTGCGGCAGATTTGCTCGACCGTCCGTCCCAGCGGGATGACGAGCGCGCTCCCGAACGCCGCCAGCTCGGCGCGAAGCGATTCGACAGCCAGATCGTGAAGCACCGTGCCGGGCAGGAGCGGCGGCCGATGACCCGTGTAGTTGGCCCCTGCTGCGAATACCGGCTGCGGGAGCACGGCGGCCGTGTGCAGGAGCGTGCGATCCCGGTCAAAAAGAGCGGCGGCATCCGGCACGCCGAATCTGGCGGCGATCGCGAGCGCATCCAGCATGCCGATCAGATTCGTCCGCATGCTGCCCGCGAACCTGGCGGTCAGCTTCGCTTCGCGGCAGGCCGCCTCGGCGGACAGTCCCTGATTCAAGGCGCGTCCGACGGTCCGGTAGGCGAGCTCCATCTGCTGCCAGCCGGGCGTTAGGCCGACAATCACGATCCGGGCCGCCCGGTTCACATATTCATGATGCGGCGCATAATAGATCTCGACGCTGCCGACCTGCGACAGCAGCGTCTGCGGGACGAGCAGGTCCGCTTTGTCGTAGCGTTCCTTGGCGGGCAGCGACCGGATGAACGGCTCCAGCCGCCGCCAATTGTCGGACAGCACGTCTTGCTTGCTCCCTTCTCCTGCGGCCTGCGCCGCTGCATATTCGGGCATGCGAAGATGCCGTCCTTCAGGCCGGACGGCAACTTGGTTCGTCGTATGGAGACTGCTGCGTCAGGATACCGCCTTGCCGCCGTGCTTGCAGCCGTCGCGCTGGCAATGCATGTACGTGCCCGTGAACTCCAGCCGGTGATCGCTTACTTTAAAGCCGTACTCGCGCTCCAAGCGTTCCTCCAGCTCCCCGAGCCAGTCTTCCTTGATCTCCGTGAGCCGGCCGCACACGGTGCAGATCAGATGATGATGCATATGCGCATGATCGTCTCCGCGCAGATCGTACCTTGCGACGCCGTCCCCGAAGTTCATCTTTTCCACGATATGCATCTCGGCCAGCAGCTCCAGCGTCCGGTACACGGTCGCGAGGCCGATGTCCGGATACACTTCGCGTACGAGCATGAACACTTCTTCCGCGCTCAGATGATCTTGTTCGTATTCGAGGAGAATTCGCACCGTGGCCTCGCGCTGCGAGGTCAATTTATAGCCTTTGCTTTGCAGTTGTTTATTTATTTTAACTAATTGGTCGTCGATTGCCGCCATCGGGCTGCCCCCTTTATCAGATAACCGCCTGAAGAGGAATTAGATTATAATGATTCTAATCTACCATAAACGAGGCCGTCTGTAAAAGAAATCGGACGATCCCTCTTGAAAACGCTTGACATGATACAATATGTATCATAAAGTTATAGCAAATAGTCTAACCTATCAAGGAGAATTTAAATATGAGCATGGGAGATCGTCTTCGTCAGCTGCGGCTTGAACGCCATCTGTCCCAGGAGGAAGTGGCGCGCCAGGTCGGCATCACGAGATCCGCATACAGTCACTATGAGATCAACAACCGCCATCCCGTATACGAGACGCTGATCAAGCTCGCCGCCTTCTTTAACGTATCGCTGGACTATATTATCGGCGGAGCCGGCACGCAGCGCAGCGATCACCCCATCGAGACGCAGGAGCACAAGATTCTGGAGCTGTTCAAGTCGATGAACCACGATCAGCGCCAACTGTCGATCGGCCTGCTGCTCGGCGTCGTAGAGGGAGAATTCAATAAAATACCGAGGAGCGGCGTCGCCAAAAGCAAATAAAGCCGGCCGCAAGCGCGCAAATCCCGCCGACACAGCAGCCTGCCGCGACATCGGATAAATAATGTACGCTGAAGTACACCCGGCTCCAGCATGTCGCCACAATCATCAGGACCGCAATCGCACCTACGACAACCCGCATCAAGCGGCTGCGCAGCATGTACCCAGCGAGCAGCAGCCACCATCCGTAGAGCGCGGCGGCAATCGACGCATTGCCGCTTGGATACCCATAGCCGTCGTGATCGATTCCCCACGCCCCTCCCGGCCGCTCCCATCCGAACGCTGCCTTGAGCGACATTTGCAATAGGTAGGCCAGCAGGACGACGCCGACGAACGAGAAGGCGACCTTCCATTCGCGCCGCAGCCCCCAATACGCCGCCGACAATATGGTAATTGCGCCGATAGCGGCGGTCGCCCCCAGCTCGTTCATCAGCCGTCCTGCGCTCGTCCACGCATCGCTGCGCCAGTCGGCTACCGCATCGGCCGCGGCCTTGTCCCATCCGTCATATCCCTGCCACCGCAGCACGCTGATCGCAGCCAGCAGGATGAGCAGCAGGACTATCGCACCCGCTAACGCTCGCTTTCCCGTTCGCACCTTCACGATATCAGCTCCTCTTCTTTTTCCAGGCTCCCGAACAGCGGGAGCGTCAGCATAAATTCGCTGCCGCCCGCAGGACGAATGCGCGCTTCGATCCGTCCGCCGTGCGAGACGACGATCTCCCTCGCGATGGCGAGCCCCAGTCCGCTGCCGCCGGAGGACGCTTGTCTCGACTTGTCATTTCTGTAGAACCGGTCGAACAGATAGGGCAGATCTTCGGGTTGAATGCCGGAGCCGTTGTCCAATACGGCGATCTCGGCTTCGCCGGCGCTCGCGCCCCACCTCGCTACGACCCGTATCTCTCCGCCGCGCGGCGTTGCCTTGATCGCATTGTAGATGAGATTGGACATGACCCGGTCCATCCGATGCTCGTCGAGCTTCAGGTAGGATGCGCCCAACTCCGCGTCGGCGGCGGCGCAGGCGAACCGGATGCCCTTCTCCTGCAGCTCCAGCCCGTAGTCTTGAGCGATGCGCTCGAGCCAGCCCTGCAGCGGGACGAGCTCGTACGACATCTTGGCCTGGCGCGCCTCCAGCAGGGACAGATCGAACAAATCCCGGATCAGCTCGTTCAGCCCCTCCGCCTTCTTCAGCATCGAGCCGATCGCGGCGTCACGTTGGGCCGAGTCCGTGATGACGCCGTCGCGCAGCGCTTCGAGATAGCCCTGAATGAGCGTCATCGGGGTGCGCAGGTCATGCGAGATATTGCTGACGAGCTGTCTGCGGGACTGCTCCATCGCCCGCAGCTCCTCCGTACGCTCGGCGATGCGCGCCTCGAGCTGTCCGTTCCATCTGCGGAGCTCGGCGGACAGCTTCTCCGCCTTCACGAACGTGCGGGAGAACCGCAGCGAGATAATAAATGAGTTCATAACAATAAGGAACAGCAAGCCGAAAGGCACGAGATCGAACGACAGCCACCAGCCGTTATATAGAAATATATCGTTGAGTATCGCTGCTACGAGACCCGCCACGCCGATCAGCGCGAGCGTCGCTCCTTCGCGGCCTCTGAGCCGCGCCAGGATGAGCAAATATAATGAAGCCCCGCTCAAAATGACGACAAACGCCTGGTACAGCGGCATGATGGAGCTAGACGCAAGCAGCGGCAGCGCCCAGGTCACGCCCATCAGCACCGCCGCGACTGCGCAAGCCGCATACGTCCATATCCGGGTCAGCTCCTTGCTGTAGGTCCGGCGGAAATAGGCGAAGCCGCTGAGCACGCTCAGCACGAAAAAGCTGTATTCGAGCTTCCCCGCCGCCGTCCATGTCAGTGCGGGCGCGAGCCGGGGGAGCAGCCCTTCTCCGATGACGCTCATCCGGCCCGCGACGCAAATGCACAAAAACGCGAACAGCAGATTGTCCAGCTCCCGCCTGCGCAGCGCGTACAGCCCCAGATGGTAGACGCCGATCATGAGCAGGCAGCCCAGCACGATCAGCTCCCTCGCCTCGCGTTCATAGGTCAGCTGCTTGATCTGCCCTGCGGTCCCGAGCACGAGCGCGCTCCGGATGCCGCCCGTACGGTGGTGGAAGTTCGAGAGCGCGAGCTCGATCGTGGCGGCTCCGCCGGCAGGTTTGAAAAAGATCATATCGGGCGACTGATAGGGCTTCGTCTCCTCCTTCGAGCTGCCGGGCCGGCCTCTGGCTGCGACCTGCTCGCCGTCCACGTAGAGCGTATAGGCGGTGGACAGGTTAGGCACCCGGATGCCGAGCATGCCCTCATCCGTCGGCAGATTGCGCAGCTCCAGCCGGTAGATGCCGTAGCCTTGGCTCGTCAAGCGCCCGTCCCCGTCGCGCGGCAAGCTGCTCCACATGCCCGGCACCCGGATCAGCCGGTCGTAGGCGGCCTTGCCCCACGTCCCGCGCCAGGCGAAGCGCCACTGCCCGGCAAGCGGCACGGTGCCGCTCCGCTCGAAGGAATAGCCGCGCAGATCCATGACGCCGTCCTGCAGCGCCGGACGGTCTGTCGGCTTTCCGTCGCGCCAGGCACAGCCGGCCGCCGTTGCTGCAAGCGCGACGAAGAGCACGACGAAGACTAAGACGGACCTCCCCCGCGTTCGTTTTTTCAACCCCATTGCGTATCGCTCCTGCCTTGAATCGTTGCTCTCATCGTAAACGCGCATTGCTTATGCGTCAACGCTTTAAGTATAATAAAGTTCAGTCGAAAGTTGACATCGCTATGGGAGGGAATCATCTTGGGCAGACCGATCGGCACCGTTCTCGTCGCGGACGACGAGCGGGAGATCACCGAACTGATCGGGTTATACCTGACGAAGGAAGGCTTCGCGGTGCATGCCGCTCACGATGGATCGGATGCGATACGAATCGCGGAGGCGCTCGGTCCCGATCTCGTCATATTAGACGTGTCGCTCGGCGACATGGACGGCATCGAGGTGTGCAAAAAAATGCGCGCGGGCAGCTGCGCGGACGTGCCCATCCTGTTCCTCAGCTGCAAAGGCGAGGATGCGGATATCGTGCTCGGCCTGTCCGAGGGCGGCGACGACTACATCACCAAGCCGTTCAGCCCGCGACAGCTCGTGGCCAGAGTCCATGCGCACATCCGCCGCAGACGTCAGCGCGAGCGGCCGCAGTCGGACGAGCAGCCCGTCACGCTCGTATACGGCAGCCTCGAGATCGACCCGGTCCGCTTCGAGGTGAAGCGCGGCGGAGAGCCGCTCCAGCTCTCTGCCAAGGAATTCGAGCTGCTCTGCGTGCTGGCGCGCCAGCCGAACCGCATCTTCGCCATGAACGAGCTGTACCGGCTCGTGTGGCATACGGACAGCATGGGGGATACGCGCACGCTAATGGTTCATATCAGCAATCTCCGCAAAAAAATCGAACCCGATCCCTCGTGCCCGGTATACATACACACGGTTCGCGGGTTCGGCTACCGGTTCCTGGCGGAATGCGGCGCACTCGAAGACGTGCGCTAGACAAATCGACCGCGACATCGCGACATATTCATTAAGCAAAGGAAGTTAACGCAGATTATGAGAATGGCTACCGATTGGCAAGACTACGAGCTCATCGACACCGGCGCGGGCGACAAGCTCGAGCGGTGGGGAGATGTCATCCTAAGACGCCCCGACCCGCAGATCATCTGGCCGCTGGCCAAGGAGACCGCCGACTGGCAGAAGCCCGACGGCCACTATTACCGCAGCTCCTCCGGCGGGGGACAATGGCAGTTCAACAAGCAGCTGCCCGAACGCTGGACGATCTCCTACGGACAGCTCCGCTTCCACATCAAGCCGACCAACTTCAAGCATACGGGGCTGTTTCCCGAGCAGGCGGTCAACTGGAGCTGGATGATGAAGCGGATCAAGGACGCCGGCAGACCGATCCGCGTGCTCAACCTGTTCGCGTATACGGGCGGCGCGACCGTGGCGGCCGCTGCCGCGGGCGCCGAGGTGTGCCACGTGGACGCCGCCAAGGGCATGGTCCAGTGGGCCAAGGAAAACGCCGCCCTGTCCGGCCTCGAATCCGCGCCCGTACGCTACATCACCGACGACGTCTTCAAGTTCGTACAGCGCGAGCAGCGCCGGGGCAAGCAGTACGACGCCATTATTATGGACCCGCCTTCGTACGGACGCGGTCCGGGCGGCGAGACCTGGAAGCTCGAGGACAGTCTCTACCCGTTTCTCGAGGAATGCAAGAGCATCCTGTCCGACAATCCGCTGTTCGTGCTCGTCAACTCGTACACGACCGGCCTGTCTCCGACGGTGCTGCACAACCTGCTGCATATGTCGATCGGACGCCGCCACGGCGGCAGAATCGACTGCGGCGAGATCGGCCTGCCGATCACGCGCAGCGGGCTGACGCTGCCCTGCGGCATCTACGGTCGCTGGGAGAGCGCCGAATAGCATGAGTTACTGCAACACTGCAACGCCCGGGCCGCAGCCCGGGCGTTTTTTTATTGCGGCAACGTGCCTCTGGACAGCCTCGTCGTCGTCCGCATGTTGCTGGACAGAATCGGCAGCGCCACGCCCAGCAATACGACGGCGACGCCCACCCAGCGCAAATACCCGATATGCTCGTGGAGGACGACGGACGACAAGATGACCGCGACAGGCAGCTCAGCGGCGCCCAAAATGCCGGTCAGTCCCTCCCCGATGCGCGGAACTCCGATCGCATACAGCATCGGAGGCAGAAAGGCGCCGAAAAAGCCGAGCAGCAGTCCGAACGGCAGCAAGCCGGACAGTAGCTTGCCGTCGATCAGAAATTCAGGAGGGAAGCATACGAATACGAACAGCAGACCGCCAGTGATCATCCATGCGCTTCTCTGAACCGGATGCGCGGAGGGCACCGCCTTGCCGTTGACCAGTATAAACAACGAATAGCTAAGCGCGGACGACAGCCCGAACAGCAGCCCCATCCCGTTCAAGCTGCTCATCCCCTCGTCGAGGACGCCTGCCGCGAGCATCGTTCCCGCCAGCAGCACGACAAGCGAATACATCATCGTGCGGCTCGGGCGCCGCCGCTGTCCGAGCGCCTGGATCAAGATGCCCATCCACGTGAATTGGAACAACAGCAAGATGGCGATCGAATTGTGGATATAGCGCAGCGACTGATAATAGAGCAGCCCCGTGACCGCCGTAGGCACGCCTGCCGCCATCAGCAGCACGCGCTGCTTCCACGCAAGCTTCGGCGGCGCGTGTTCAGCCGTTTTAATATGGGCGTTACTGGCGGCGCGGCCGCTTCTCAGCTTGTGGATCAGCAGGAATACCCACACAAGCGCAAACCCTGCAAGCATTTGACTGCCGACGACTTCTCCGAGCGCATAGCCTCTTCCGTACGCCTTCGTTACGATCGTCGACAGCACGCCGTAGCTGACTGCGCCCAGCAATACTGACATTTTGTATTTCATTTCTTGCTAACCTCCAGTATTTGTCTCTAAAATCAAGCACAAAAAAACTTCCCTGCTACCAAATACGGACCTCATGAAAAAGATCCGGTATTCGTAGCAAGGAAGTTAAGGCTTCCCGTAGAGACCCCCGCCCTTCATATCGCGAGGTTATACGAATTTGCATACATGCATTCTAAAACAATCGACAGGCATCATGTTAACGCGATCGCTTGCCGTTGTCAATCGCAACACATTCCAGCGTATGCACGAATTTCCGTTCGCACCATGCCGCGCGTCGGTCGCTGCGCTACATCGCCTGCGGGTCCTCTTTGCGTTCGAGCGCCTTCTTGTCCCTCGTGCCCGATACTTTGCCGATCAGGTACACCAGGAGCTGCCGGTTGTGCGCTGACAGACGGTCGAGCGAGCGGTTGACGATATCGCTGCGGATGCGCAGGCCGCGCTCGCGCTCGGTATGGCCGACGTCGGTCGTGCTGACCCATACGATGCGGCGGTCGTTCGCATCGCGCGTACGCTGTACGAGTCCGTTGCGCTCCATGCGGTCGAGCAGCGTCGTCACGGCGGCAGGCGTCGTCTCCAGATGCGGCAGCAGCTCGGATGGCTTCATCGGTTCGTATGCCTGCAACAGCTCCAGCACTTGCAATTGTCCTCCGGTCAGTTGAGGCGCCATCTCCGCCTCCATCTGGGTTTGCCAGTCCTTTGAGAGCTTCATCCAGCTCTTCACGAATTCAGCAGCCGGTTCCACCTAAGGCTCACCTCTTCATTAGCGTAATAGCCGATTTTTCTCTGCTCCTTTAATTATATGCAAACCCGATGTCGAAAGATAGATTAAGCGCATTAAATATTTACGTCATAAAACCGCATCGTATGGTACAGGACGACAGCCTATGACATATACTGATGACAACTGAAGACAAAGGCCGGTCGACGGACGGGGTTGAAGCGAAGGAGAGGTATGAATGGCGGCTGAAGATGAGCGTATACGAATGATCGGCGTCATGGCGCGCGAAGCCGGAATACTGGACGATCCTGCATGGCTGAGCCGGCTGTCGGAGCCGGTTCCCTTGTGGTTCGTATTGGAAATGATGCTGAGGTGGATCGACCGCTACGATCCGCAGGACGGCCCATTCGACTGACCGCTGATGACAGCACGAGCACCGATCGCTTGGCGACGGTGCTCGTGCTGCGGTTCATGGCAGCTGAATCGGGGCGTGCGGCTGGATGCATGCGTCCCGATGGCTGCGGGTCAGTGCGGATCAGTGGCTCTGCGGCGGCTGCGGCTTCGGATACGTCTCCGCGAGCGGATCGGTGCGCTCGATGGCGGCCACGATTCGGCCTGTGCCCCTGCGATCCTCGAGCGGCGTCGCATCGGAATGGAACTCGCCGTATGCGCCGCCGGCCGTCACGGTCACGATGCTGATATCGTCCTTGACATAATAGGCGGCGACGAGACGCGTGCCGTTCGGGCGCACGCGCTTGCCTTCCTTGATCTCGAACGTCTGGATGCCCTTGCCCCCGCGTCCCTGCGGCGGATAATCGAGCAGCAGCGAGCGCTTGGCGTAGCCGTAGTCCGACACGACGAGGATCTCGCCCTCGTCTCCGGCGACCTGAAGGCCGGCGACGACGGCATCTCCCTCGCGCAGCAGAATGCCGCGCACGCCGCCCGCGACGCGTCCCTGCGGGCTCACGTCGGATTCCTGAATCCGAATGCTGAGCCCTTGCTCCGTGACGAGCAGCAGCTCCTGCGGCGTATCGCTCCGGTACACCGAGCGCACCTCGTCGCCTTCGGCAACCTTGACAGCCGCGATCGCGACGCTGCGGTTGGTCGCGTACTCGGACATGAGCGTCCGCTTCACCTGGCCGCGCCGCGTGACGAACACGAGCGCGGGCCCCTGCTCGCCCTGATCGGCCAGCGTCTTCCACTCGCCCGCCTTGACCGGGATGACCGCCATAATCCGGTCGTCCTTGGGCAGCGGGATCAGGTTGACGATCGCGGTCCCGTTCTCCTTCCACTTGAACTCGGAGATCTGGTGGACGGGCAACTGGTAGTACATCCCCTTCTGCGTGAACAGGAGCAGCGAATCGAGCGTGTTGAGCTGCAGGCTCCAGCGCAGCTGATCGCCGTCCTTGAGCCCCGTACTGCCCAGATCGCCGCCCGAGCGGGTGAACGACAGCATGCTCGTGCGCTTCACGTAGCCGTGGCGCGACAGCGTGACGAGCACTTCCTCTGCCGGCACGGTCACCTCAAGATTGACCTTCAGCTCCTCGACCTCGCCCTGGATGACGGAACGCCTGTCGATGCCGTACTTGCCCCGAATCTCGCCCAGCTCGTCCTTGATGACGCCGAGCAGCTTTTTCGGGTTGTTCAAAATCGAGCGCAGCTGGTTGATTTTTTTGACCGTCTCCGCGTGCTCTTTTTCGAGCGAATGAATCTCCAGATTCGTCAGGCGGTACAACTGGAGCGTAAGAATCGCGTCGGCCTGGCGCTCGGAGAACCCGAACTTGGCCACGAGATTGTTTTGCGCATCCTGCCGGTTTTTGGAAGCCTTGATCGTCTCGATGACCGCATCGAGCAGGTTGAGCGCCTTGACGAGCCCTTCGAGCACATGGGCACGGTCCTCCGCCTTCTCCAGATCGAATTGGGTGCGGTGCGTGACGACTTCGCGCTGGTGGGCGATATAGGCTGCGAGCATCGCCTTGACGCCGAGCTGACGCGGCGCTTTGTTGACGATTGCCACCATGTTGAAGTTGTAGGCGACCTGCAGATCGGTTTTTTTGAACAAAAAGGCGAGAATGCCCTCGGCGTCGGCGTCCTTCTTCAGCTCGACGACGATGCGCAGTCCGGCGCGGCCGCTCTCGTCGCGCACTTCGGCGATGCCCTCGACCTTCTTCTCAAGGCGCAGCTGGTCGATGCTGTTCGCAAGCTTGGACTTGACGACCTGATACGGAATCTCGGTGACGACGATCTGCTGTCTGCCGCCGCGCATGTCCTCGATCGCCGTCTTGGACCGCACGTAGATGCGGCCCTTGCCCGTCTCGTATGCCTCACGGATGCCGTCTTCGCCCATGATGCGACCGCCCGTCGGAAAGTCCGGTCCGCGCATGATCTTCATCAGATCGGACACGTTCAGGTCCGGATTGTCGATGAGCGCCGTGCACGCGTCGATGACTTCCCGCAGGTTGTGCGGCGGAATCTCGGTCGCGAAGCCGGAGGAGATGCCGCTGACGCCGTTGACGAGCAGATTCGGATAACGCGCCGGCAGCACGACCGGTTCCTTGGTCGTGTTGTCGAAGTTGTCCTTGAACAGGACGGTGCGCTTGTCGATATCCTTGAGCAGCTCCATCGCGATATGGGACAGACGCGCCTCGGTATACCGCATCGCCGCCGGCGGGTCGTCGTCCATCGAACCCCAGTTGCCATGGCCGTCGACGAGCGTGTGCCCCATTTTCCACGGCTGCGCCATCCGGACCATGCCGTCGTAAATCGACGAATCTCCGTGCGGATGATAGTTGCCCATGACATCGCCGACGGTTTTCGCAGATTTGCGGTACGGCTTGTCGGGGGTATTGCCCGAATCGAACATCGCGTACAGGATCCGGCGCTGGACCGGCTTCAGGCCGTCGCGCACGTCCGGAATGGCGCGGTCCTGGATGATGTATTTGGAATAGCGTCCGAAGCGGTCGCCTACGACCTCCTCCAGAAACGCCGGCAAAAAGTTCTCGAGCAGGCTCATATATGTCTCTCCGTCCTTATTCCTCGTATTCCGTGAAGTCGACGTTGTCGATGATCCAGCGCTTGCGCGGATCGACCTTGTCGCCCATCAGCGTGGACACGCGGCGCTCCGCCTTGGCGGCGTCCTCGATCTGCACCTGCAGCAGCGTGCGCGTCTCCGGATTCATCGTCGTCTCCCACAGCTGATCGGGGTTCATCTCGCCGAGTCCCTTGTAGCGCTGCAGCTCCGCGCCTTTTCCGATTTCCTTGAGGTAGTTCTGCAGCTGCTCGTCCGTCCATGCATACCGTACGGTCTCAAGCTTCCCCGACTTGCGCGTGAGCTTGTAGAGCGGCGGCTGGGCGATGAACACCTTGCCCGCGTCGATCAGCGGCTTCATATACCGGTAAAAGAACGTGAGCAGCAGCACCTGGATGTGCGCGCCGTCCGTGTCGGCGTCCGTCATGATAATGATCTTGGAGTAATTGCACTCCTCGACGTCGAACTCGGGACCGACGCCGGCGCCCGTCGCGGAGATGATGGCCTTGTATTCTTCATTCTTCAAAATATCGATCAGCTTGGCCTTCTCCGGGTTCATCGGCTTGCCCTTGAGCGGCAGAATCGCCTGATACTTGGAGTCGCGCCCCTGCTTGGCGGAGCCGCCGGCGGAATCGCCTTCGACGATGAACAGCTCGTTGCGCGTGTAGTCCTTGGACTGCGCCGGCGACAGCTTGCCGCCCAGACTCGCGCTCTCGCTGCGCTTCTTGCCGCTGCGAATCTCCTCGCGCGCCTTGCGCGCCGCTTCGCGCGCCTTGGACGCCTGCACCGACTTGCGGATGAGCTGCTGTCCGACCTGCGGATTCTCCTCGAGGAACACGGCCATCTTCTCCGCCACCACGGCGTCGACCGCGCTGCGCGCCGAGGCGCTGCCGAGCTGGTCCTTCGTCTGCCCGACGAACTCGACCTCCGACATCTTGATGTTGATGACCGCCATCATGCCTTCGCGCAGATCGCTGCCTTCGAGGTTCTTTTCCTTTTCCTTGAGCTGGCCGATCTTGCGGGCGTATTCGTTCATGACGCGCGTGTACGCCGTCTTGAAGCCCGTCTCATGCGTGCCGCCGCCCCGCGTCGGGATGGCGTTGACGAACGAGGCGATCGTCTCGGTGTAGCCGTCGTTGTACTGGAGCGCCACCTCGACCTCGATATCGTCCCGCTCCGCCGAGAAGTGAACGACGTCGTGCAGCACCGTTTTCCCCTCGTTCAGGAACTCCACGAACTGCTTGGCGCCGCCCTCGTAGTGGAATACGTCCTCCTTGCCGGAGCGCTGGTCCTTGACCGTCACCTTGAGCCCCGAATTCAGGAATGCGATCTCCTGCAGACGCTCGGACAGCGTGTCGTAATTGATCGAGACATTGCCGTGGAATACCTTCGGGTCCGGCTTGAACGTCACCTTCGTGCCGGTCTTGTTCGTATTGCCGAGCACCTCGAGGCCCGTCACGGGCTCGCCGACATGCTCCTTGCCAGCCTCGTCGACCCATGTCTCGAAGCGCATGCGATGCGTCTTGCCCTCGCGGTAGATCTCCACCTCGAGCCACTGCGACAGCGCGTTCGTGACGGAGGCGCCGACGCCGTGCAGGCCCCCCGATTTCTTGTAGCCGCCGCCGCCGAACTTGCCGCCCGCGTGCAGAATCGTAAAGACGACCTGCGGCGTCGGCACGCCGGTCTTGTGCAGGCCGGTCGGGATCCCGCGCCCGTTGTCCTGCACCGTGACGGAGTTGTCGCTATGAATGGTCACGTCGATCCGCGAGCAGTACTTGGCCAGATGCTCGTCGACGGCATTGTCCACGATCTCCCACACGAGATGATGCAGACCGGACGAGGTAGTGCTGCCGATGTACATCCCGGGCCGCTTGCGGACGGCGGTCAGCCCCTCCAGCACTTGTATGTCGTCCGCTCCGTATGTCGTACCCGCCTGCGCCGCCATTTCGGCGTACAGACCTGTTTGTTCGGTCACGAAAGATCCTCCTTGCTGCTTCTAAAGCGCCCGTACAGACGCACCTTCCGTTCATTTTAAGCTAAAAGGCAGAATATGCACAAGGCGTCCGTAAAGTAATGATGCCCCGCAAATAAAAATAAACCGCCTGCGGGCGGCAGAAACGGTCTAAAGTCGGACGTTTGCAATTTTTATCGGCAAAGACTCAACTGGCAGCTACGACTTTTTTCAACAGGCGGATATCGGTCGTATGCTCGGCGACGACGGATGCAAGCTCGTTAAAAGCAACCTCATGCTCGGTGTTTTTGGCCACTTGCTCGAAGGTCGCGTCCAGCTTGTGTTCGATCCGGTCAACTTTGTGTTCGACTCGCTCCATTCGCAGCTCCAGCTGATCGAGTTTCTGCTCGAACTGATCCTGCTTCTGCTCGAACCGATCCTGCTTCCGCTCCAGCCTATCCAGCCGTCCGACGACATCTCCCAGCGTATCCGCAATCTGTCTCAGCAATTCATCGCTCACTTGTATCACCGTCCTTGCATCGATTATAGCACGAGCCCGGACGATGTCGAACCCTCGCTTAAAACTTCCAATTCATGTTGACAAATGACGCCTTCATCCAAATTAAGCCAAAATATCCTGCCGCGTGAATACGGCGAACGACACCCCGATTGCGGCCAATGCCCACACGCCCAGCACGGCCAGGGAGAACCCGAGCGTCATCCCTTCGATCGGCGGCGGAGAGCCTTGCAGATAGACGGACAGGTCGAGATTGACGTTAAACAAATATTTGGCGCTGTGCCAGGACGAGGCCATATTCGCGAGAATCGAGCCGGAGATGACCGCCGCCATCATCGTGACGAGACTTGCGGCCGTGCTGCGGACGAGCACCGACACCATGAAGGCGATGACCGCCACCGTCATGGCCGAGAACCAGACGAGTCCGAGCTGCATGAGCATATAAGCGCCCTGCGTCACCGCATGCACACCCGTCGTATCCATATCGGAGCCGTGCAGCCTGAAGCCGACGAACACAGGCTCGCGCCAGCCTCCGTAGCCGAAGACGAGGCCGGATATGAGGTAGCTGACCGCGGCCGTGACAACGAGGATCAGCGACACGTACAGCGTCAGCGTGGCCAGCTTCGCAGCCAGAATGCGCCAGCGCCGCACGGGCCTTGTCAGCAGCATCTTGATTGTGCCGCCCGATCGCTCCGAGGACACGATATCCGATGCGACGGCCAGCACCATGAGCGGGATGAACAGACCGACCGCGTTCTGCAGGAACGTATTGGTGAAGCGCACCGCGTTCGTCGTATTCGGATTGACGTCGCGGTCCAAATAATATTGCAGCTGCTGAACGAGCGCGAGACGCCATTTTTTCCATTCCTCGGGTATGCGGTCGCTCGACAGTGCGTTCGTATTGTCGGCGATGCGCTGTCTGAGCTCCGCCCGCCAGTCGGTGAACTTGTCCTCGCTGTTCTGTGCAATCTTCATCTGCGCGTAAACGAATACGGGCACGAGCACGAGCAGAATGAGCAGGATGACGGCGAATCGCTTTTTCTTCCACACCTTCACCGTCTCGTTGCGGATCAGCTCAAGATTACGGCGCATCGCGCTCGCCTCCCGTCAGCGTGAGAAATAAAGATTCGAGCGTCGGCACGACACGCTGAACCGCCAGCACGCCGACGCCCGCTTCCGTGCAGCGCGCGACGACGCCCGGGACGTCCGCTTCGCGGATTCGCGTCGGGATCGCGCCCGGAAGCGCCAGCAGCACGGCTTCGTCGAGCAGCGCGCGGTCGCGGTCCGCCACGTCCACGCGCGGGTCTTCGGACAGAATCCGCCGGCCGGCCGCCGGGTCCTCGAACAGCCACAGCGTATGCGCTTCGGCCTGGGCGATCATCTCGTGCACGTCGCCGACGGCGATGATCCTGCCGGCGTCGATGATCGCGACGCGGTCGCAGAGCAGCTGAATCTCGCTGAGCAGGTGGCTCGACACGAACACGCTCATGCCCTGCGCGGCCAGCTCGCGGATGAAGGCGCGCAGCTCCTTGATGCCCTTCGGATCGAGGCCGTTGGTCGGCTCGTCCAGAATGAGCAGCTTCGGCGCGCCGAGCAGCGCCTGCGCGATGCCGAGCCGCTGCCGCATGCCGAGCGAATACGTTTTGACTTTGTCGTGCATCCGCTCGTCGAGCCGTACGATCCGCGCCACCTCGGCGATCCTTTCCTCGCCGATGCCGTCCTGCATGCGCGCGAACAGGTCGAGATTTTCCCAGCCGGTCATATAGCCGTACATCTCGGGATTCTCGACGATGCTGCCGACGTACCGGAGCGCACGCTCGGGGTGCTTGTTCGCATCCTCGCCGCAGACGAGCACGCGTCCGGACGTCGGCTTGATCAGATCGACGAGCATGCGGATCGTCGTCGTCTTGCCGGAGCCGTTGGGGCCGAGAAAGCCAAAAACCTCCCCGGCGCGCACATCGAACGAGATGTCGTCTATAATTTTCCGACCGCGAATCGTCTTCGACAGACGCTCGACAAAGAGCACGGGGGCTTGCATCCCGCCCCGATCCGCGTTATTCCGCAAGGGCGGGTTCGAATTGATGCCGCTTGTGGACGAAGTGTCCGCTTCCGTCTGCATGGTCTCATCCCTCCCTGCTGTCTAGTTCAGCGCCTGCGCTACACGAATCGCGATGCGGGCATATCCCGCTTCGTTCGGATGGAAGTGGTCCGATGACAAGTAAAGCGCCGACTGCGATCGGAACAAATCGGCCGTCGGAACGACAACGATGCCGCCGTCGGCTGCGGCGAGCTTCTCGGCGTAGCCGTTCCACGATTCGAGGATAGCGGCGATCGGCTCTCTCAGCTGCTCGAGCTCGTAGAACGGGTTGTATAGCGCGATATAAGCGATTCGAGCGGACGGATTCAGTTCGCGAAGCTTGGCGAAGACGGCCTGAAGACGCTCCTGTGTCGCCGGCAGCCGCTTGTTCGCCAGCTCGGGGTCCACGCCGCCCCCCTCCGCGATCGATCCGCCCTCCTGCTGCGAGGAACGAAACAAATCGTTGCCCCCGATCGTGAGCAGGACGAGGTCCGCCTCGGCCACCGCATCGCGCATCGCCTTGCCGTCCAGCTGCTTGGAGAGCCCGGCGGCTTCGAGGCCGCTGACGGCCAGATTGCCGCTCAGCTTCACCGGCTTGCCCAGCGACTTCGCGAGCTGTGCCAGGCTCGCGCTCACATAGCCCTTGCCCGTCGCGTCGCCGATGCCGCGCGTGAGCGAGTCACCGAGCGCGACCGCCCGAATCTCGGGCTTGTCCGCCCAAGCGCCGCCCGCCTGCGACGCAGCCGGCGTCGGCGTCGGCAGCGCCAGCCCGGCCGAAGGCGCCCATGTGTCCTTCAGCGCCCAGCCGAAGCCGTAGAGCAGCAGCGCCGTGCACAGCAGAGACACCGTACCCAGCGCCGGCCAGAGCCAGCTTCGTCTTCTCAGCATGTCATCCCCTCCTCTCCGTGCGCGAACCGCGATGTTCGCGACGCTTCCATTTCCTTCAACATACCGAATCGCGGCGTCAATATCAAATCCATCAGGGATGAGCGCCATTCTTACTGCCGCAGCTCGCATTTCTTGACCGCAGGTGCGCCATTATTTCTTGACCGCAGGTGCGCCATTTTGGGTGCACCATGCCGAATGCCCGCCGGCCACTCGCCGCCAATGACTGCCACATCCGACGCGCAAAAAAGCTCCCGTCCAATCCTGGGCGGGAGCCGAGCCGCGAAGCGTCAAGCCGACAAAAACCGGTACTGTGCTTCGATCAAGTTGCGATAATGCCCCGGCCTGCGCATGAGCTCCTCGTGATTGCCTTGATCCACGATGACGCCATGGTCGAGCACGAGGATGAGATCCGCATGGCGGATCGTCGACAGCCGGTGGGCGACGATAAACGAGGTGCGATGCTCGAGCAGCGTGCCGAGCGCCTCCTGGATGCGCACCTCGGTCTCGGTGTCGATGCTGGCCGTCGCTTCGTCCATGATCAGAATACGCGGATCGGCGAGCAGCGCCCGCGCGAACGACAGCAGCTGGCGCTGCCCCATCGACAGCGCGGAGCCGCGCTCCTGCACCTGCGTATCGTAGCCGTCCGGCAACTTCACGATGAAGTCGTGCGCGCGCACGGACCGGGCGGCCGCCTCCACCTCCGCATCGCTCGCCTCAGGCCGGCCGTAGCGGATGTTGTCCCGGATCGAGCCGGAGAAGATGAACGTGTCCTGCATGACGATGCCGATCTGTCGGCGCAGACTGTCCAGCGTCGCTTCGCGGATGTCCATGCCGTCGATGCGCACGGCACCCGAATTGACGTCATAGAATCGGCAGAGCAGATTCACGATCGTGCTCTTGCCCGAGCCCGTATGTCCGACGAGCGCGACCGTCATGCCGGGCTTGATGTCAAAGCTGACATTCTTCAGCGCCAGGCGGTCCGGATCGTAGCCGAAGACGACGTGATCGAACTGTACGCGTCCCTTGATGTCCGGCAGCGGGCGGGCGTCCTCCTGTTCGGCGACGATCGGCTTCTCGTCCATATACTCGAAGATGCGCTCCGCCGAGGACATCGAGATCAGCAGCTGGGAGTACATCTGTCCGAGCCGATTGATCGGCTCCCAGAAGTTGCCGACATAGGTGATGAACGCGACGAGTACGCCGACCGTCAATTCTTCCTGCTGGATCAGATGCGTACCGTACAGGAGGAGGATCAGCGTGCCGACCGCCGACGTGACCTCGATGACGGGACCGAACAGCTGGTTGAGCGCGGACGCGAAGTTCCAGGAGCGGACGCTGCTGCCGTTCAGGTTGTCGAAGAAGCGCATATTCTCCTTCTCTTGCGAGAACGCCTGCGTCACGCGCATGCCCTGGATCGCCTCGTTCAGATGCGAGTTGATGCGCGACTGCTTGATCCGCACCGTCTGCCAGGCCATCCGCGTGCGCTTGCGCAGCGAGGAGGAGACGAAGATGAGCAGCGGCACGGTGATCATGACCGCCAGCGCCAGCTTCGGCTGCAGCACGAGCAGGATGACGACGATGCCCGCGAGCTGGGCGATGTCGATGACGGAGTTGACGACGCCGTTGGACAGCAGATCCTGCAGCGCATTGACGTCGTTGGTGATGCGCACGAGCACCGAGCCCGCGGGCCGCTTGTCAAAAAAGCGGAACGACAGCGTCTGCACATGCTTGAACAGCGCGGACCGCAAATCGTAAATCACCTTTTGCCCGATGTCGTTCGTATGCCGGATCGTATAATTCTGCGCCCACCAGCGAAGTCCGTACATCGCGAGCATGACGCAGAAGACGATCGTCAAGTAGCCCATGCTGCCGTTGCCGCGGTCCGGATCGATGACCTTGTCGATCGCGAGGCTCATCAGATACGGAACCGCGAGCCGCGTCAGCATGCCGAATACCATCATGACGAACACGACGCGCGTCACCGCGCCTTTGTAAGGCTTCAGATAGTCGAACAGACGGGCCATCTGCTTCCAGTTGAACGATTTCTCGATCAGGACGTCGTCCTGGTATTGAAACTGTCTGCTCATCCGCTCACCTTCCTGCCGCTTGCCGATTCTTCGCCGAGTTCGTCCGGCCGGTCCGCGAACTGCGTGCGGTACGTCTCCCGGTACAAGCCGGGCAGCCGCACCAGCTCCTCATGCCTGCCGCGCTGCACCGCATGTCCCTTGTCCAGCACGATGATCTCGTCGGCATGCCGGAGCGAGGAGATGCGGTGGGCGATGATGAATACGGTTCTGCCCTTCATCACCTGCCGCAGCGCGAGCTGGATGCGATGCTCCGTCTCCATGTCCAGCGCACTCGTCGAATCGTCGAGGACCAGCACTTCGGGCCGGATCAGAAAGGCGCGGGCCAGCGCGATCCGCTGCTTTTGTCCGCCGGAGAGGCCCATGCCGCGCTCCCCGACGATCGTGTCGTAGCCGCCGGGCAGCTCCATAATGAAGCCGTGCGCATCCGCGAGCTTCGCGGCCTGCTCGATCTCCTCCTGCGTGGCGTCCGCGCGTCCGTAGCTGATATTTTCCCGGATCGTCGTCGAGAACAGGAACGATTCCTGGAACACGATCGCCGTCCGGCGTCTCAGCTCGCTCAGGTCGAGCTGGCGGATGTCCGCGCCGTCCAGCGTGATCGCGCCGCTCGTCACGTCGTATGCGCGCAGCAGCAGCTGGACGACCGTCGACTTGCCGGAACCGGTCCCGCCGAGCAGGCCGATGACCGAGCCCGGTGCCGCCGTCAGATCGAAGTTGACCAGGGCGGATGGCTGATGCTCGTGGTTCGGATAGCGGAAGGTCACATCATGATAGCGGATGACGCCAGCGCGCTCCGCCTTGGGCAGGATCGGGTGCGCCGGCGCCTGCACGTCGACATGACGGTTCAGCAGCTCCAGCAGCCGCTCGCCTGCGGCTTTGGACATCGTATAGTTGTTGATCTGGAAGCCGAGCGTCCACAGCGGCGCGACGATCATCCCGAGCATGGCGTTCAATGCGACGAGGTCTCCCAGCTGCATGTGGCCGGCGATGACACGCCAGCCGCCTACGAGCAGCAGCAGGGCGACGCTGAAGCTGGCGACGAATTCGATGATCGGAAAGTAAGTCGCCCACACGCCGGCAATCGATAAATTGTTTTCCTTGTATTGGGTGTTGCCCTCGTCGAACTTGCCGTATTCGTAACTGGCGCTGTCGTAGGACTTGACGGTCCGCACACCCATGATATTCTCCTGGACGCTGGTCGTCAGCTTGCTGATCGCGATGCGGATCGTCCGGAAGATCGGGTGAATCTGCAGTTCGAAGCGGATCGCCGTGTAACCGATGATCGGGATGATCCCGAGCATCATCAGCGCCATCGGCCAATCGACATAAAACATCATGCCGTAGCCGAACAGCACCAGGAACATCGTGTTGAGCAGCTGCGCGAAGCCGAAGCCGACGAAGTTGCGGATGCCCTCGATGTCGGCCGTCAGGCGCGACATGAGATCGCCCGTACGGGCCTGATCGTAAAAAGAAAAAGATAGCTTCTGGAGCTTGTCGTAGCTCGCATTGCGCATGCGGTACGCGAGCCTGTTGCCGAGTCGTCCTCCGCAAAATCCGTGCACATACTGGAATCCTGCCTTGACGACGATCAGCGCTACCGCCAGCAGTGCGAGTCCCATGATTCCGTCGAATTCCCGCGGCGTAATCATGTCGTCGATGAGCGTCCGCAGCAGCAGCGGATAGACGAGACCGATGGCCGTTGCGACGGCGAGTCCGAGCACCGAACCCGTCAAAAAACCTTTGTCCGGCCAGAAAAATTGCTTGAGGCCTCTGAAAATATCCAAGCGACAGTCCTCCCCTGTGAGCATCACCACGGAAGTGTAACAGGATTGTCACATGTGTTCAAACGCCGTATGCCGCAAGGAGAAAGCCTGAGTGCGGAGGAGAGCGATTAAGCATGGGAAAGAGTCCGATATCTCTTAAATCATCCTGTTTAAGCCCTTACATCGATATATTCAGCAGAAATTGCCGGGAAACGGCAGCAAATGAAAGAAAAGAACCCCCTCGCATTCGCTAACGATGCGAGAGGGCCCGATATGCGACAATATGGAACAGGCGGAAAAACGTCTAAAAATCGGATTCTAGCGCCTGCCATTCGTCCTGCAGCCTGCGAAGCGCCTGCTCTGCGCCGGGCTTCGCCAGCGCCAGCCGGATGCCCTCGGCATAGGCGGCGAGCTCCGCGGCGAGCCGGTCCGCGACCGCGCGCAGCTCGCTTCGATAGGCCGACACGAGCCGCTCCGCCCACGCTGCGCGGATGCCGGCCAGCCAGGCGTCGGCCGCCTGGAACAGCGCGGCCTCCGCCTCGTCCTTGAGCGCGCGGCTGCCCTCGCGCTCGAAGAAGTGCTTGGGGCTGCGGAACGCCTGCCACAGCTGACGTCCGTCGCGGTCCGGGCCGGAGGCGAACGGCTCCGAATCCTGGAGGCCGAGCGCCGGCGCCGACGGCGGCTCGGTCTCGAAGCCGCCGAGTCCGACCCGCGCGATCCCCTCTTCGATCTGCCGGCCGATGATCCGTCCGAGCGCCGTCTCCATGCGAAGGCCTGCGGAGCGCAGCTCCTGCTGCAGATCCTCGCCTACGCTGCGCTTCAGGTCCAGCCAGCAGGAGACGATCAGCTTGCGCAGGTCGCGCCCGTCGTCCTGGAGCACCGACGGATGGAACGCGGACATGAAGTGTTCGCCGAAGCGGTACTGCACCCTGCGCCGCAGATGATAAAGCTGCTCGCCGAGCTCCTCGACGAGCGGCTGGACCGCAGCGTCCGGCAGCCGCGACGTCCATTCCTCCCGCAGCCGGTCCGCGGCGGCAAGCTTCGCCTCCGCGGACGACTGCCGGCCGGCCGCGTCCTCGCTGGCCGAGCCGAGCAGGCGCTCGATGCGCCCGCCGGTCCGGGCGAGCTGCTTGCGGGCGGACGCCAGCGCGAGGCTGCCGAGCTCCTCGTCCGCGAACCGCCGGAACGCGGTCTCGAAGTCCGCGAGGCCCGAAGCCCGGCGCGCCGCCGTGTCACCGGCCAGCTTGGCCTCGAGACCGAGCAGGCTGGACACCGGATAGATGCGCGGCTGGCGAATGCCGTGCTTCAGCAGTTGCGTCTCCACATGGGCGGCCACGCCCGCCAGCTCCTCCGGAGAGGCGGCGAGGTCGGCCGCATTGAGCACGAAAAACATTTTGTCGAGCTCAAACGCGTCCTTCACGCTGCCGAGCTGATGCAGGAAGCTCCGGTCGGCCTCGGTGAAGGCGTGGTTATAATACGTCACGAACAGGACGGCATCGGCGTTTTTGATGTACTCGAAGGCGACGCCCGTATGGCGCGCATTGATCGAGTCCGCCCCGGGCGTGTCGACCAGCACCGCTCCGCTGCGCGTGAGCGGCGCGTCGACATGCAGGTCCGCCGAAGCGACGAAGCAGGATGCCTCCTCGTCCGCCACATAGCGGCGGTAATCCGTGCCTTCGGCCAGGAACGAAGTGCCGAGCAATGGCCCGTAGCGCTCCCAGCCGCGCGCGGCGGCGCGCAGAAATGCAAGATGCGGCCTGCCGCGCGGATGGATATCGTCGGGCGACATGCGGGCGGCCAGCGCGAACAGCTCCGCGGGGCTGGCGGCCGACGCGATATTGCGTTCCGAGACGCCGAGCCGCGCGAGCGAATGCGCGAGATCGCTCCGCATGTCGTCCGCTTCCTTCATATGAATGCGGGCGGTGCCGTGCGGCGCGTCAGCCGCGGGCGCGACGATGCGGTTGATCGTCGCCGTCGTCGGATTGGGCGACACCGGCAGCGCGGGCTGGCCGACGAGCGCATTGGCGAACGAGGACTTGCCCGCGCTGAACGCGCCGAAAAGCGCGATCGTGAACCGGCTGTCCCGCAGCTGCGCGGCCTTCGCGGACAGCGCCTCACGCTGCGTCGCCAGCTCGGGGAACGGCGCCAGCAGCGCCGCACCTCGCTCGAGCAGTCCGGCGGCCGCGGCCGAAGCGCCGTACGAGGCGCTCTCGCCCTGCTCCGCTTCGGCCGCATCGCCTGCGGCAGCGGTCCCGGCGTTGGCTGCCAGGGCGCTCAGACCTGCGGCCAGAGCCGGGGCGACAGCCGGCGTATCCGCAGCCGCGCCGGAAGCCCCAGCCGCCTCAGGCAGCACCGGCTGCGGAGCCGGCAGCTTCAAGTCCGCGACCGCCGCGCCCCCGCTCTGCGGCAGCATCGACACGAGCCCGCGCTCCGCCTCCTCCGCTTCGGCGTCCAGCGCGCGCAGCCTGTCGGCCGCGGCCTGCCTGCCGCCCAGCTGCTCCAGCTGCGCGGCGATGCCGGCCGCAGCCGCATCGCGCTCGGGCTGCCGCTGCGCCGAGAGCGCCTCGAACATCGAGAGCGCCGTACGGCGCACCCGGCTCTTCCATTCGGCGCCCAGCTCGGATGCATAATGAAGCGTCGCATCGCCGCCCGCTCCGGCGCCGGGCTTGACGAGCGATGCGATCCACTCGCCGTCCGGCGCGGGCAATGCCCGCTCCAGCTCCGCTTCCCATGCGGCGTCGCCGAGCCCGGCCTCGCGCGCCTCACGGCGCAGCATCGCCCGCACGTGCACATGCACGTTCGCCTCCGCCTGCGCGGCGAAGTCCTGCGCGAGCTCACCCAGCCTGCGCTCGCGCTCCGCCTCGGTTTTGGCGCCGCTGCCTAGCCAGCCGACCTTGAAGCCGGCCTGCCGGCTCTCCAGCACCGCCCGCGCCTTTTCCCGCGTCTCCGCCGGGGTCAGGCCCGCATTGGCGAGCAGCTGGTCCAGCTCGCGCTTCAGCGCGTCCAGCCGCCGTTCGCCCGCGGACCGCACCTCCTCGAGCGCGGCATCGAGTCCGGCACGCGCCGCCGCCAGCTCCGCCAGGCCGTTCTCGCCGCCTGCCTCCTCCAGCAGCGACTCGCGCCGCTCCGCCTGCCGCTGCACGATGCCTTCCTTGAACTGGCCGGCCAGATGCAGCGCCGACCGGTCCGCGCTGTGCAGCAGCAGCCGCTCCTTGGCGCCCTTCAGCTGCTCGATGACGCGTTGCAGCTCCGTCATCTGCGACAGCGGATGCTCCGGTACGCGCATCGACAGGAACAGCAGGCCCGCGAGGCCGATCCGCCATGCCTCCAGCGCATCCGTCAGTCCCTGCCGGAAGTCCGCGAAGCGAACCTCGCTCTCCCGGTGCTTGTCGATCTGATTAACGATCAGATAGGTCGGCTTGCCCCACTGATGGAGCGTCCGCAGAAACCGGAAGTTCACATCCGACAGCACATGGTTGTAGTCGGTCACGTAGAAGACGACGTCGGCCAGATGCAGCGCCGACTCCGTCGCGGCGCGGTGCGCGCCGTCCGTCGAGTCGACCCCGGGCGTGTCGACGAGCGCGAGTTCGCCGCCGAGCAGCGGGATCGGATAGCTGACCTCGATCGAGGATACGCCTTCGCCGTCTATGGCGAGGTCGCCGAGGCGGTCGACGGACACATCGGGAATCTCCGTGACCGTGCCGTCTTTGGCGACGAACTCGACCTTGACCGACGGCTCGCCGTTGACGATCGTCACGACGTTGGCGCTCGTCGGGATCGGCGACGACGGCAGCAGCTGCGCGCCGCACAGCGCGTTGACGAGCGTCGACTTGCCCGCGGAGAAATGTCCGCAGAACGCAAGCGTGGCGATATCGAGCCCCAGCTTGCCCGCGAGGTCCGCGAATTTGCCGCCGTTCACGGAATCACCGGCCGCAGCCGCCGCGGCCGACATGCGGCGCAGCGCGTCCGCATACGCCGTGACCCGAGACGCCGCATCGTTTATCGTCGGCATTTCCAATTTACTTGTCGTCATGATACGGCTCCTCCCCGCTTCCGCGCGCCCGCCGGCTTCAGCCTGCGCTTGCCCTCAGGACAAATATCCAGCAGCGGACAGATGTCGCATTTCGGATTTTGCGCCTTGCAGTGATAGCGCCCGAAGAAGATGAGCCGGTGATGCGTCAGCGTCCACTCGTCCTGCGGGACGAGCTTCATCAATTTCTTTTCGACCTCGAGCACGGAATCCTCCGCCTTGGCGATCGCCAGCCGCTTGGACACGCGCTCGACATGGGTATCGACCGCGATGGCGGGCACCCCGAAGGCATTGGACATGACGACGTTGGCCGTCTTGCGGCCGACGCCCGGCAGCTCTGTCAGCCCTTCGTGGCTCTGAGGGATCTCGCCGCCGTATTTGTCGATCAGCAGCCTGCATAGCTTCTGAATGTTGGCCGCTTTGTTGCGGAACAGTCCGATCCGCCGGATATCGTTCTCGAGCTCCTCAAGCGGCACTTTCAAATAATCCTCGGGCTTAGTATATTTCTCGAACAGCGTCGCCGTGACCTTGTTGACCGTCTCGTCGGTGCACTGCGCGGACAATAGCACCGCGATCGTCAGCTCGAACGGGTTGCGGTGATTCAGCTCGCAATGCGCGTCCGGGAACATCTTGGCGATTTCGTCGAGAATATATCGCATTTTTGTCTTGTTCATCGCTTGCTTCCATCCCCCATGCCTTGTTTCCGTTAAAAGCATTACTCTTCAGTGTATCGGAAGATTGGCAATTCGACAAGAAACAGCGCGTGACGGCAGCGGCAGATGACGGCAAAAAAAAAGAGGCCCGCCGTTAAGCGGAGCCTCTCCTGTGCCGAGCGCGATTTATGATTTGGCAACCTCGACCGCTTTGCCGCGGAGCACGTACACTTTGATCGGATCGCTCTTGTTCAGGCTGTCGGTCGTCAGCGTCGTATCGCCTTGATGGATATACGCCTGCGGCGACAGCGAGACATAGTTGTTGTTGTCGCTGAGCGATTCCTTCTCGTAGTAGAGCGTGCTTGTCGTCTTGTCCACGCGCCAGTACGTCTTGCTGATGGGCGTCACGACGGTCAAAATGATGCGGTCGCTCTCGTCCTTGCGCAGCTCGACGCGATCGTCCGCCTGGATGGCGGACAAGCTGTTCGACGTCGCGCCGTTGCGGATGATCGTCGGCGTCAGTCCGACCGTCTGCTTGACGGCGGCGCCGGAGCCGGATTTGATATCGATCGTGCCGGCCGCGGTATCGACGGCAACGACACGGCCGTACACGTACGGTACGATCTTGGCGAGCGTCGGCGTCTGGCCCTCAAGCGTGATGTTCATCAGCGTGCCGACTGCGAAGCCGCCGAGCGTCGTCGCATTGCCGCTCGCATCCTGGAGGACGAAGCTCTTGCCGACCGTCCATTCGGTAATCGTGCCGTCGGAAGACCTGGCCCTCAGCTTGGAAGCCGCCGTATCGACTGCGATCGTCTCGAATTGGACGGTCTTCACGACCTGCAGCGAGATTGCATAAGTCTGTCCGTCGTCGAGCAGCGCGACGATTCTGTCGCCCGCCTTCACGTCGGCATAGGAACGATTCGTGACACCGAAGATCTCTACCGAAGGGTTCGTATAAGGCACGGACACCGTCGTATTGTTGTCGAGCAGCAGCTTGATCGTCTTCGTCGTCGTGTTGTTGTCCGATACCGTACCCTTGTACTGGGCGACATAGGAGATCGCGACGATGTTGCTGCCGGAGAAGCCGATGTCGATCTTGCGGCCCTTGTACAGCCTGCTCATGCCCGCTTCGGCCGTCAGCGTCGTACCGTTCAGATCGTAGCGGACACCTGCGCCGAGCGTGAATGTCTTGACGTTGCCCGCGGCATCCCTCAGGATCAGCACCTTCGCGTCGCTGTCGTACGAGGAGACGATCATGCCGTTCTGAACCTGCACGCTCCGCCCGGACGCTTCGACTGCGGTCACCTTGCCTTCCGGATTGAGCGTCAGCGCGACTGCGTCGCCCGGATACAGATCGGCGAGGGTCGCGTCGGCAAGCCCCGAGATCTTCACGGTGACGCCTGCGACATATTCTTTGCCGATGATGTCGGTCGAGCCGGATACTTTGTATTGAATCGTCTGGGCCGCCGTATCGATCTTGAACAGCGTGCCCGTCACGCTCGAGAGCGAAGCGCTCTTGGTCACGTTCACGGCAGTGTACACGCCGTTCTTGATCTCGTAGGAGACGGTGTCGCCGACCTTGATGTCGGCGATCGCCGCCGGGACGCCGCTCGCGGTCCGCAGCACGGCGTTCGAATCGACGGCGCGCGTCTCGGCGACCGAAGTCGCGTTGTCCTTGATTTGCAGCTTGCGGTTCGCCGTATCGACGGAGAGGACCGTGCCGGTCCCCGTCTTGGCGACGGCCGATTGACTCGTCTTGACGGCGAGGACCTTGCCGGACTGCGTATATGCGTCGATCACGAGCGTGAGTTCGGCATTCTCCGGCAGATCGGTCAGGTTCACCGCGTTGTTCTCGGCGTCGGTGACGATCGGCAGGCGTGCGGCGTCGTACGAATACGGCAGCACGTCCGCGCCGCTCAGCAGCGTGATCGTGGACTTCGCCGCATTGACGACGACCAGCTTGCCCTGGACGGACTTGACCTGCGGCGTGTCGCTGACCTGCTCCACATAAGCGGCCGTGCCGTCCGCGGCGGCGATGACGCTCGCCGTGCCGTACAGCTTGAGCGCGTCTTGACCGGACAGCGCTTCGGCGTCAAGGCGCGAATACAGCGTCGATGCCGATACGTTGTATGTGGACAAGGTTCCGTTCGCCTGCAGCAGGGTTACGCTGTCAGCGCCGACGCCGAGCAGCATTCCGGTCGTCTGGTTGGGATATGCGACCTGCTTCTTGGCTTCTGCGCGGCTGAACAGCGTGGCGGCCGTCGCGCGCGTGACGACGGTCTTGGGTGCGAACTTGTTGCCGTCCACGCCCTTGACGAGCTCCTGGTCTACCGCCGCCTTGACATAGCCGACGAGCTTGGGGTCGATGGCGGCATTGTCGGCGAACGAAGTCGCGCCCGACTGGGACACAGCGCCGATCGTGCGGACGAGCAGCCTGGCCATCCATTCGCGGGTAGCGTCGGCTTCCCCCCACTTGGCCTTGGGCTCGGCTTCCGCCAGCGCGAACTCCTCGCTCCGGTCCAGCAGTCCTTGCTTCATGGCGTAGCTCACGTACAGGTTCGCATAAGCGCTAACGCTGAAGGTGCTCGGAAAAGCGGCGACGCCGGAGTCGAGCGCCTGCTGCTCGAGACCGAGAAAGCGGATCGCGATGATGACTGCGTCCTGCCGCTTGAGCTTGTCGTTCGGTCCGAACTGGCTCGCTCCCTTGCCCGCGATCAGACCTTGCAGCGCCAGCTTGGCGATATGCTTTTCAGCCCAGTGTCCGGCCGCCACGTCCGTGAACGGCGTCTTGGAGGCCGCGGAGGCGGCGGGCGCGAACGCAGCCGCGCTTGTCCAGCAGAGCGCCAGCATCAGTATAGTTGCCATGAATCTCCGTGACTTCAACGACATCGTCATGTCTCCCCGTTCATGCGGCCGGGCGTTCCCGCCGGCCGTCACGCTAAGTTAAGATAAGCTTTGACTGCGGCTGCGAGGCCGGCAGCCGTACGATTCTGGAAGTCTTCGGTGAACAGCTTGCTCTCCTCGGCCGCATTGGACAGATAGCCGGCTTCGAACAGCACGGCCGGCATCTTGGTCTCTCGCGTGACGGCAAGGCTCTTCTGGATGACGCCCCGGTCCGCGAGCCCGGTGGCCGGCGTCGCGTACTGCTTCACGATGTTGGCGAACGCCAGGCTCTCGGCCCTGGTGTAATACACCTCGGTGCCGTTCGCCGTATTCTTCGTGTTGCTGTTGGCATGGACGGACAGGAACAAGTCCGCCTGCAAGCTGTTCGCCAGGTTGTAGCGGTCGCTGAGCGACGGGAACGTATCTCCCGAACGCGTCATGACGATGTTGAGCCGCGGATCCCCTGCGAGCAGCGCCTGCAGCTTGAGGATGACGGCGAGATTGAAGTTTTTCTCGTACTTGCCGCTCACGCCGATGGCCCCGGAGTCCGAGCCGCCGTGTCCGGCGTCCAGCACGACCGTATATACCTTGTCCTGAGGCGCGGGCGGCGCGACCTGATCGCTGAGCGCGATCTTGAATTCGCCTGCCGATGCGTCGTTCGACAATTGGTAGCCGGATGCGCGGCCGAGATCGATGACGAAGCGGAGCGCGTTCGGATTCGTGCTGAACAGCGAGTAGCGGATCTGCGTCATCACGGCGCTGCCCGCGATCGGATAGTTGCCGCTCTTGGCCGTCGCGCCGCTGACGACGAGGTTCTGGCCGAAGTCGGCGGCGAAGTCCGACTTGGGCACATCCACCACGATCCGGTCCGGACCCGTCAGCGTCGTGACGACGGGCGCGATCGAGCCTTCGTAGCTGAGGATGACGGCTTCATTCTCGTAACGAATGCCGTGAATCAGAGCCAGGCTCGCGTAAGGATCGGTACCCGTCGTGCCTTCGCCGACATTGCCCGTGCCGTTCTGGCCGCCGGTCGAACCGGTGCCGCCGCCGGAGGCGGGATCGTCGTCCACGACGCCGATCAGACCGCCGCCCGCATTCCCCTTGCTCCCGGAATCGCCGCCCGACGGATCGCCGGTCGGCGTGCCGCCGGCATCTCCCCCGTCAGCACCGCCGGAGCCGGCGTTGGACGTATAGATAAAGGCCGACTTCGTCTTGTTGTCCCACACGATATCCGCGCCGAAGTTCTGCTTGACGAAAATAAGCGGCACCAGCGTCGTGGCGGTCTTGGGCGTCGTCTGCTTGATGATCGGGGCCGCCTCGATCTCGGCCGCGACGCCGTTCACGGTCGCCTTCTTGCTGCCGACGGTCATGACGACGACAGATTCCCCGCTCGTGACCGTCACCGTCTTGGTCGCATTGTCGAACTTGACGGTGTAGCCCAGGTTCTCCGTGACGGTGCGGATCGGCAGCATGACGCGGCCGTCGATCAGCGCAGGCGGCTCCTTCGATGTCAGTACCACGCCGTCCAGTATGAGTTGGGGCGTGACGGCAGCGGCGGAAGCGAATCCGGCGGCTGCGAACAGCATCGATACGACAAACAGCAGGGAAATCCAGTACCTCATGCTTCACCTCGGTGTCTATGATTGGGCCGCTCCAAAAGCGGCGCTTCCGCTAAAAAAGTCCTACTTGCGGACCTTCGTATCGGAAGGGGCGCTTTTTGGCTTGTCCACCTACAATTAGACGCCGGGCGATGTCAAAAGTTGCGAGATTTAGAGGAAAAAAAGGCCCTCTCTCCCGAAAAGTGTCGACCCGGGAAAGAAGACCCATTTTGTAAATCGAATGAAGGATTAAAATACGTTCGCGAGTCTCTTTTCGTTCTTCGCTTCGTATGCTGAGATCTCGTCGGCATGCTGCAACGTCAGGCCGATATCGTCAAGCCCCTGCAGCAGGAACTGGCGACGGTGCTCGTCGAGCTCGAACGGGATGCTGAGGCCCTGGTCGTCCGAGATGACCTTGTTCTCCAGATCGACGGTCAGCTTGTAGCCTTCTGTCGCTTCGGTGCGCTTGAACAGATCGTCGACCTGCTCCTCGCTCAGCTTGATCGGCAGAATGCCGTTCTTGAAGCAGTTGTTGTAAAAAATATCCGCGAACGAAGGCGCAATGACGACGTTGAAGCCGTAATCGAGAATCGCCCACGGCGCATGCTCGCGCGAGGAGCCGCAGCCGAAGTTGGCGCGGGACAGCAGGACCGAAGCGCCCTGGTAGCGCGGCTTGTTCAGGTTGAACTCGGGAATGACGGCCCCCTGCTCGTCGAATCTCCATTCGAAGAACAGGAACTGGCCGAACCCGCTGCGCTCGATGCGCTTCAGGAATTGCTTGGGGATGATGGCGTCGGTGTCGACATTGACGCGGTCGACCGGCGCGACGAGACCCGTAGATTTGATAAATGGTTGCATATGCGTATGTCTCCCCTCTTAAGCCGTCACTTCGGACTTGAATTCCCAGTTGCGGACATCGGTGAACTTGCCCTTGATCGCCGCCGCCGCAGCCATCTCCGGCGATACGAGATGCGTGCGTCCACCGCGGCCCTGACGGCCCTCGAAGTTGCGGTTGGACGTGGACGCGCAGCGCTGTCCCGGCTGGAGCACGTCGGGGTTCATCGCGAGGCACATCGAGCAGCCCGCTTCGCGCCATTCGAATCCGGCAGCCGTGAAGATCTGGTCCAGACCTTCCTTCTCCGCCTGGATCTTGACGCGGCCGGAGCCAGGGACGACGATCGCGGTGACGTTCGGGCTCACGCTGTGGCCTTTGGCGACGGAAGCCGCCGCGCGCAGATCCTCGATCCGTCCGTTCGTGCAGGAGCCGATGAACACGTAGTCGATCGGAATCTCGGTCATCGGGGTGCCCGGCGCGAGATCCATATATTCGAGCGCCTTCTCGGCGGCCTTGCGTTCGTTCTCGGTCGGCAGCTGCTCCGGATACGGCACGATCGACGTGATGCCGGTGCCCATGCCGGGGCTGGTGCCCCAGGTAACTTGCGGCACGAGCGTAGCGACGTCAAGATCGACCTCGGTGTCGTATACGGCGCCTTCGTCCGTCGTCAGCGCCTTCCACTGCTCGACGGCGCGGTCGAAGTCTTCGCCCTGCGGCGCGTATTCGCGGCCGCGCAAGTAGTTAAAGGTCGTCTCGTCCGGCGCGATCAGGCCGGCGCGGGCGCCGCCCTCGATGGACATGTTGCAGACGGTCATGCGCTCTTCCATCGTCAGGCCCGTGATCGCTTCGCCCGTGTACTCGATGACGTAGCCGGTCGCGAAGTCGGTGCCGTACTTGGCGATCAGGCCGAGGATGAGGTCCTTGGCAGTGATGCCGGCCGGACGCTTGCCGATGAAGTTGACCTTCATCGTCTTGGCCTTGGACTGCTGCAGACACTGCGTCGCGAGCACATGCTCGACTTCGCTCGTGCCGATGCCGAACGCCAGCGCGCCGAATGCGCCGTGCGTCGAAGTGTGGCTGTCGCCGCACACGATCGTCTTGCCCGGATGCGTCAGGCCCAGTTCAGGCCCCATGACGTGGACGACGCCCTGGTCGATCGTGTTCAGGTCATACAGCTTGACGCCGAACTCGGCGGCATTCGTGGTCAGCGTGTCGATCTGCTGCTTGGAGATCGGGTCGGAGATGTTGAAGCGATCCTTGGTCGGGACGTTGTGGTCCATCGTCGCGAACGTCAGGTCGGGACGGCGTACCTTGCGGCCGGTCATGCGCAGGCCCTCGAACGCTTGCGGCGACGTGACCTCGTGGACCAGGTGCAGGTCGATATACAAAATGCTCGGCTTGCCCGCTTCCGAATGAATGACGTGATTATTCCAAATTTTCTCGAACATCGTTTGCTTGCTCATTTTACAGTCACCCCGTGTCGTTGTCCTTGTCTAGAATAATTCTATAATAGCATTGGTTCTATCATTGTTCCAAGATATAATATCTATAAAGTTGATAGTTCAGCCATATAAGGAGAGCCGCCCATGGAATTCCGATTGCTCCAGTACGTCATCCAGATCGCCGCCGAACGCAACTTCTCCCGCGCCGCGGAGAAGCTCCATATCGCGCAGCCCTCGCTCAGCCAGCAGCTGTCCAAGCTTGAAAAGGAGCTCGGCGTCCTGCTCTTCAAGCGCACGACCAACAGCGTGGAGCCGACGCATGCGGGCACGGTATTCGTAGAGAAGGCGCAGCAGATCGTCGATATGACCGAACAGCTGCGCCGCGAGATGGCGGATATGGCCGACCTGC
Source organism: Cohnella sp. 56 (assembly GCF_037963805.1). Taxonomy (NCBI): domain Bacteria; kingdom Bacillati; phylum Bacillota; class Bacilli; order Caryophanales; family Paenibacillaceae; genus Cohnella; species Cohnella sp. 56. The sequence continues at coordinate 258,830 of NZ_JAZDQE010000004.1, forward strand.
GCAAAGGGCGCATCGTCATCGGCAGCCTGCCGATGACCGGATCGCACATACTGCCGTACGTGCTGCCCGCGTACCGCGCCGCCTACCCGGACATCGAGATCGCGCTTGTCGAGGAGCCGTCCGCGATGCTCGAGCAGCTCACCGCGAGCGGCGGCACCGACGTCAGCCTGCTGTCCCTGCCCCTGATCGAGCCTTCGCTCGCCTACGAGCCGATCCTCGAGGAAGAGATCCGGCTCGCCGTCCCGCCGGGCCATCCGCTGGCCGCGGCCCGCTCGCGCAGCGGCGGCGCTGCCGCCGTCGATGTCGCGTCGCTCGCGCAGGAATCGTTCGTCATGCTGAAAAAGGGACAGGGCTTCCGCGCGATCGCGATCAGCCTGTGCCGGGAGGCGGGCTTCGCGCCGCGCGTCGGCGTGGAGAGCGCCAACATCGAGACGGTGCAATCGCTCGTCGCGGCCGGCATGGGCATCGCCTTCGTGCCCGAGATGATCACCCGCCGGGACAACGACGGCCTGCAGCCGGTGTACATCCCGCTCAAAGGAAGGCCGACGCGCACGCTCGTCATCGCTTACCGCAAAGGACGCTACCTGTCCAACGCGGCTGAGGCGTTCATCTCTACATTCAGGGAGACGATGAGCAGACTGCAGCAGCAGTCCTGAGCGGACGCCCTGAGCTGAACCGCAGAACGGAAGCCCAGAACGGATTAGTACAACGAAGGTCTGCGGTCGTCGAATACGGGGATGCGGTCCCGGACTTCGTCCGTCAACGCCAAGTCGATCTCCGCCCGCAGAATCATCTCGTCCTCGCCCGCTTCGGAGACGACCTCGCCCCAAGGATCGACGATCATCGAATGGCCGAAGAAGCGCGTCGTCCCGCTCTCGCCGCTGCGGTTGCAGGCGATGACGTACATCTGGTTCTCGATCGCGCGCGCCTGCAGCAGCGTCCGCCAATGATGCAGCCGCGGGTGCGGCCATTCGGCCGGCACGAACAATATTTTCGCGCCTTCGAGCGCGAGCTTCCTCGCCAGCTCCGGGAAACGGATGTCGTAGCAGATCATCGCGCCGGCCGGCACGCCTTCGAGCTCGAAGCGGCCATGATTCTCGCCGGCCTCGAGATGCAGATGCTCGTCCATCAGCTTGAACAGATGGATCTTGGCATACTCCGCAATCTGACGGCCTGCACGGTCGAAGCCGTACATCGTGTTGACGACCGCCCCGCCGAGCGCGGCCCGGCTCTCGGCAATCGAGCCCGCGATGACGTTGACGCCGTACTTTTTGCTAAAATCCGATATAAACGCCTTCGTCCGGACGCCCTCGGCATCGGCGATCGAGCGAATCTCGTCCAGCGCATAGCCGGTATTCCACATCTCCGGGACGACGATCGCATCGGGCTTGTCCCCTTCGCTCACCGCGCGTTCAAGCAGCTCCGCCAAGCGGGCGTAGTTGTCGTCCGGATGTCCGGCATGAATGTCCATCTGAATCAGTGCCAGCTTCAGCTTGTTCGTCATATCCGATAACTCCTTGCTTCCAGAGAGTGCCGGCTGTGTGCCAGCTCGCATGCAGCTTCATCGTAACCGATTCGGCCAGCACCGACAAGAAGAGGGACGCCGTGTGAGTGACGTTGACGGCATCTCTCGGGTATCGCTCCTGAGCGTCACCACTACGCCCCCTCAACTCCCCCTTTTCCGATTGTACTACTCGATTCCTTGTGCTATTGTCGTCCTAGAATGTATATTCTACCTATTACCTACTGATAAGCAACGGAGCGTGAAGCTGTCACATGTCTATCCGCATTCAACCCGCAGACCGCATGACCGGGCTGCCGGAGCAGTTCTTCGCCGCGCTCGTCGGCCGGGCGAACGCCCGCGCGGCGACCGGACGCGATGTCATCAACCTCGGACAGGGCAATCCCGATCTGCCTACGCCCGCACATATCGTCGACAAGCTCAAGGAAGCGGCCGGCAACCCGCTGTATCACAAATATCCTCCCTTCCGCGGATTCCCGTTCCTGAAGGAAGCGGTGGCGAAGCGCTATAAGGAAGACTACGGCGTCGACCTCGATCCCGCGACCGAGGTCGCGATACTGTTCGGCGGCAAGACCGGGCTCGTGGAGATCAGCCAATGCTTGCTCAACCCCGGCGACGTCTGCCTCGTGCCCGACCCCGGCTATCCGGATTACTGGTCCGGCGTAGCGCTCGCTGGCGCGCGGATGAGCCAGATGCCGCTGCTCGCCGGCAACGGATTTCTCCCGGACTACGAGGGGATTCCCGCCGAGGATCTGGCGCGGGCCAAGCTGATGTTCCTCAACTATCCGAACAATCCGACGTCCGCGGTCGCGACGCCCGAGTTTTATGCCGATACGGTGCGGTTCGCCGAGAAAAACGGCATCGTCGTGGCGAGCGACTTCGCCTACGGCGCGATCGGGTTCGACGGACGCCGTCCGGTGAGCTTCCTCGAGACGCCGGGGGCCAAGGAAGTGGGCATCGAATTTTATACGCTGTCCAAAACCTATAACATGGCAGGCTGGCGCGTCGGCTTCGCGCTCGGCAACAGCCGGATCATCGAGCTGCTCAATCTGATCCAGGACCACTATTATTGCAGCCTGTTCGGCGGCATCCAGGAGGCGGCCGCGCTCGCTCTGACAGGACCGCAGCAGGCGGTGGCGGATCTGGTCGGCGTATACGAGCGGCGGCGCGACGCGCTGTACGACGCCTTGGCCGCGAACGGCTGGCAGGCGGCGAAGCCGGCGGGTTCGTTTTTCTGCTGGCTGCCCGTGCCGGCAGGGCATGACTCCGCCTCCTTCGCGAACCTGCTGCTGGAGGAGGCGGATATCGTCGTCGCGCCGGGCATCGGCTTCGGCGCGCACGGCGAAGGTTATGTGCGGCTCGGGCTGCTCGCGCCCGAGGCGCGCCTGCGCGAGGTGGCGGAGCGGATCGGCCGGCTGGGCCTGTTCCGCTGACCGTATGTTGGGGGCGAGCGGCGGCGGTGCGGCTGCTCGAGAAGTGATGAGCGGCGGCGGCAGGCTTGGGTGTGAGGAGCTAGCGGCGCGGATATAGCGGACTTTTTGGCCGCTATTGCGCCCCGCGGGCCGCCTCGGTGCAGACATAGCGGACTTTTTGGCCGCTATTGTGCCCCGCGAGCCGCCTCGGCGCAGCGATAGCGGACTTTTTGGCCGCTATTGTGCCTCGCGGGCCGCCTCGGCGCAGCCATAGCGGACTTTTGGGCCGCTATTGTGCCTCGCGGGCCGCCTCGGCGCAGCCATAGCGAACTTTTTGGCCGCTATTGCGCCCCGCGGGCCGCCTCGGCGCAGCGATAGCGGACTTTTTGGCCGCTATTGTGCCCCGCGAGCCGCCTCGGCGCAGCGATAGCGGACTTTTTGGCCGCTATTGCCCCCCGCGAGCCGCCTCGGTGCAGACATAGCGGACTTTTGGGCCGCTATTGTGCCTCGCGGGCCGCCTCGGTGCAGACATAGCGGACTTTTTGGCCGCTATTGCGCCCACGAACCGGCTGCGGCGCAGCGATAGCGGCGGTGTGCCGGGCGATCGCTTTCTTTACAAGGCCGGAGGGCCGTGCTATTCTTAGTTCAATCGGCGGCGCCAGCAGAGGCGTTGCCTCCGTCCATCCTCATACGCAATGACGGGAACCAAAAGGTGAACCGCACCGTCCAGAGAGCAAATTCCCAGGCTGCGAGAATTTGCACGGCCGCCCTCCTTTTCCCCATCCCCGAGCGTCCGGCGACGAGCCGGACGGTGCCCACCGTTACAGGGCGTTCGAGCGGACGGTCCGCGCACCCACGAGGTCGCGGCCGTCAACGAAGGTGGTACCGCGGGAGCCCAAGCTCCCGTCCTTTGAACAGGACGGGGGCTTTTTTGCATGGCGTTGGACCTGAATCAACTAAAATACAACTACTAGGAGGAGACGCGCATGAAGCGGCGTATTGTCGTCAAGATCGGCAGCAGCTCGCTCGCCGGCGAGTCCGGCGGGCTGAACAGGGTCAGCTTCGGCTACTTCGCCTCAGAGATTGCGGCCCTGCAGCGGGACGGCGCGCAGGTGCTGCTCGTGAGCTCGGGCGCGATCGCGGCCGGCTTCCGGGCCGTCGGGTACGAGAGCCGGCCCAAGCTCGTGCACGAAAAGCAGGCGGCCGCGGCCGTCGGTCAGGCGCTGCTGATGCAGGCTTACCAGGAAGCGTTCGCGCCGTACGGCATCGCGGCCGCCCAGATACTGCTCACGCGTCCCGACTTCAGCCAGCGGCAGCGCGCGCAGAACGCGCAGCGCACGATCGAGGAGCTGCTGCGGCAGGGCGCAGTGCCGATCATCAACGAGAACGACACCGTCGCCGTCGACGAGATCAAGTTCGGGGAGAACGACTCGCTGTCCGCGCTCGTCGCCAACCTCGTCAAGGCGACCGGGCTATACATTTTGACTGATATTGAGGGTCTGTACACGGCCGACCCGCGCAAGGACGCCAGCGCCGTGCGGATCGACCGTGTGGATGTCATCTCGGAGGAGCTGTACGGCATCGCCGGCGGCGCCGGCTCATCGGTCGGCACCGGCGGCATGCGCTCCAAGATCGAGGCCGCGCGCATCGCCATGGGCGGCGGCGTGCCGACGTTCGTCGGCCGCTCGACCGAGCCCGGCGACCTGACCGCCGCGGTCGAAGGCCGCGGCAGGGGCACCTACTTTGCCGCCTCCCTCCACTCGCTGCCCGCGAAGAAGCAGTGGATCGGCTTCCTGTCGGTGCCCCAGGGGCGGATCTTTGTCGACACCGGCGCGGAGTCGGCGCTGCTGAACGGCGGCCGGAGCCTGCTGCCGGCGGGCGTCACGCATGTGGAAGGCGACTTCCACCCGGGCGACGTCGTCGAAGTCGTGAGCGAAGGCCGCACGCTCGGCAGAGGCGTATCGAACTACGACGCCTGGCAGCTCACCGCAGTCGCGGGGCTGTCTAGCGACGAGGCGGCGCGGCGTGTCGAGGTCAGCCGCGTCGAAGTGATTCATCGAGACGAATGGGTAACGACATACGTACCCAAGGAGGTTAAACGATCATGAGCGAAGCAAAAATAAAAGCGACCGCAGCAGGAACTGCCACAGCGGTGCTGGGCAGACTGACGACGGCGCAAAAAAACGAGGCGCTCGCCCTGATGGCGGATGCGCTAATCGCCAATCAGGCGGACATCATCGCGGGCAACGATATCGACATCGAACGCGGCCGGACGGGCGGCACCTCCGAGTCGCTGCTCGACCGGCTGCGGCTGACTCCCGACCGGATCGAAGCGATCGCCGGGGGCCTCCGCGAGATCATCGAACTCCCCGATCCGGTCGGCGAGACGATCGCGCGGTTCGAACGGCCGAACGGACTTCAGATCGAGCAGCTGCGCGTACCGATCGGCGTCGTCGGCATCATCTACGAAGCACGGCCGAATGTAACTGTAGATGCCGCCGGGCTGTGTCTCAAGACGGGCAATGCAGTCGTGCTGCGGGGCGGCTCGGCAGCCCTCGAGTCCAACCGGCGCATCGTCGCCGCACTGCGCGGCGCGCTGCGGGGGAGCGATATCCCCGAGGACGCGCTGCAGCTGATCGAGGACGCGAGCCGGGCTTCGGCCAACGAGATGCTCAAGCTGAACGGACTGCTCGACGTCATCATTCCGCGGGGCGGCGCTTCGCTCATCCGCAATGTCGTCGAGAATGCCACCGTTCCCGTCATCGAGACCGGGGCTGGCATCTGCCATACGTACGTGGACGATACGGCCGACTATGGCATGGCGGAGGCGATCGCGCTGAACGCCAAAGTACAGCGTCCGTCCGTCTGCAATTCGATGGAGACGCTGCTGCTTCATGCCGGCTTTGCGGAGCAGCATCTGACGCGACTGGCCGACCGCTTCCGCGAGGCAAACGTCGAGCTGCGGGCCGACGAGATCGTCCGCTCCCGCGTATCTTGGGCAACCGCCGCGACCGACGACGATTATGCGACCGAATACAACGACTATATTTTAAATGTACGTATCGTGGACAATCTCGACGAGGCGATGGCCCATATCGCCCGCTTCGGTACGAAGCATTCCGAATGCATCGTGACGCAGACGCAAGCGAACGCGGAGCGCTTCCTGCAAGAGGTCGACGCGGCAGCCGTGTACCACAACGCCTCCACCCGCTTCACCGACGGGTTCGAGTTCGGCTTCGGCGCAGAGATCGGCATCAGCACACAGAAGCTGCATGCGCGCGGTCCGATGGGCTTGCCCGCGCTCACCTCGACCAAGTACCGCATTATCGGCAACGGCCAAATTCGCGGATAATATCACGACATTAAATTTTAACGACATTAATTAACGAGCGGAGAAATGCAACGATGAACGAAAACCCAGCTAACGAAAATCCAGGCAGCAAGCTTGCCGACTCCAAAATTTGCTTCTACGGCGCCGGATCGATGGCGGAAGCCATCGTCCGCGGGCTCGTCGATACGGGCGCGGCCCCGGCCGGGAACATCACGGTATTCAATCGCGCCAACGCGGAGCGTCTCGCCGAGCTGCGCGCCAACTACGGCGTCCTGACCGCAACGAACGATGCCGAACGGCGGGATGCACTCGCCTCGGCCGACGTCATCGTCCTCGCGATGAAGCCCAAGGACGCCGCTGCCGCACTGAAGGCGCTCGCGCCCGCGCTGCGTGCGGAGCAGCTGCTGGTGTCGCTCATCGCCGGCCTGTCGATCGACACGATCCGCCGCCTGACGCGCGCAGACCAGCCCGTCATCCGCACGATGCCCAATACGTCCAGCAGCATCGGGCTCGGCGCGACCGGCATCGCCTTCTCCGGCGGCCTGCCGGAGGACGCGCAGCGCCTCGCGCTCGATATGTTCGGCGCGGTCGGCATCGCCCAGGTCGTCGCAGAGCCGCTGCTCGATGCGGTGACCGCGGTATCCGGGAGCGGCCCCGCCTATTTGTACTATGTCATGGAGGCGATGATCGCAGCCGGCATCGAGCAGGGGCTCACGCCGGACACCGCACGCGAGCTGACCGTGCAGACGGTTCGCGGCGCAGCCGATATGGTGAGGCTGACGGGCGAGGCGCCCGCCGAGCTGCGCCGCAAGGTGACGTCGCCGAACGGCACGACGCAGGCCGCGATCGAGACGATGCAGCGGCTCGGCGTCGATAGTGCGATCACGACGGCCATGTCGAACTGCGCGGCGCGGGCGGGCGAGCTTGGCCGTGCGATCGCGGACGAGGCGCTGCGGGATTAAGCGCCCAGCGCTCTTCGTCCCCATCAGACCTTCTCGCCGCGATCGCCATCAGATTCAACATAGAAAGAAGGAAGTCACACGATGAGCCAAAACAAAAGCCAAGCGACCTACCGCTTGTACGACGATAAAGCCGACTTCGCCAAAAAAGCGGAAGGCATCGCAGTCGGACTCACGGTCGGCAGCTGGACGGAGCTGCCCGAAGTTGCCAAGCAGAAAATGGAGCAGCATCTCGGTCGGGTCGTATCCGTCTCGGCGCACGAGCCTGAGAACGCTGCCCCCGGCGAGCGATATGCGGACATTACGATCGAGTATCCCGATCTCAATTTCAGCCGTGACATTCCGGCCCTGCTCGTCACGATCTTCGGCAAGCTGTCGATGGACGGCCGCATCAAGCTGACCGGTCTCTCGCCGTCCAGCGATTTTCTGTCCGCCTTCCCCGGCCCGAAGCTGGGACTGGCAGGCATCCGGCAATATCTCGGCGTGCATGACCGTCCCCTGCTCATGAGCATCTTCAAGTCGGTCATCGGCTACGATCTGGCGGGACTGCGCGAGCAATTCCTCCAGCAGGCGCTCGGCGGCGTCGATCTGATCAAGGATGACGAGATTCTGTTCGAAAATCCGCTCACTCCGCTCGAGCGCCGCGTCGAAGCCTGCATGTCCGCCGCACGCGAAGCCGAGGCCGTCACCGGGCAGAAGCTGATCTACTTCGCCAACTTGACGGGACCGACCTCCAAGCTGCGGGAAAATGCGCTGCGCGCCATCGACGCCGGCGTCAACGGCCTGCTGTTCAACGTGCTGGCCTACGGCTTCGACGCGCTCGCGGAGCTGGCCGCCGATCCCGCGGTCAGCGTGCCGATCGCCGCTCACCCCGCGCTCGCAGGCGCCTACTATCCGTCGCCGCATCACGGCATCGCCGCTCCCGTCCTGCTCGGGACGCTCACGCGCATCGCCGGCGCGGACCTGTCCCTCTTCCCCTCGCCGTACGGCTCCGTCGTCATGCCGAAGGCGGAGAACCTGGCCGTGCGGGACGCGCTCGTCAGCGGCGCGCTGCCGCAGAAGGCGGTGCTGCCCGTGCCTTCGGCGGGCATCCATCCCGGACTCGTGCCGCTCATCGTGCATGACTTCGGCACGGATGTCGTCGTCAACGCCGGCGGCGGCGTGCACGGTCATCCGCTCGGCGCGGCCGCCGGCGGACAAGCGTTCCGCCAGGCGATCGACGGCGTGCTGGCCGGCGCGGATCTCGAAGCGTACGCGGCCGCCGATGCTGCGCGCGAGCCGCTGAAGCTCGCGCTTGAACGCTGGGGGGTGCGCAGACCGTGACCGAGCGCACATTCAATAAGCCGCCCGTACTGTTCTGCGACTTTGACGGCACGATCACGATGAGCGACAATATCGTCGCCGTCATGAAGCACTTCGATCCGCCGGGCTGGGCGCCGATTGTCGACGATATCGTAGCGCTGCGCAAGTCGGTGCGCCAAGGCGTCGGCGAGATGTTCGCCCTGATTCCTTCCGCGCGGCGGCAGGAGATCACGGATTACATCCTCTCTACGGCCGGTATACGCCCCGGCTTTCGCGAGCTGCTCGACTGGTGCCAGAAGAGCGGCGTCGAGTTTTACGTGACGAGCGGCGGGATCGACTTTTTTGTCTATCCGCTGCTCGCGCCGTTCGATATTCCCGCCGATCATATCTTCTGCAACGGCAGCAGCTTCGAAGGCGAGCGCATCGAGATCTTGTGGCCGCACGCCTGCGACGAGCACTGCGACAATGACTGCGGCATGTGCAAGACAGCCGTCATCCGCCGGTTCCCGAAGGATGAATATACGCGCATTCTGATCGGCGACAGCGTCACCGACTTCGCGGGGGCGAAGCTTGCCGATCTCGTCTTCTCCCGCTCCCATCTGACAGAGCGCTGCCGCGAGCTGGGACTCGCGCATGTGCCGTTCGAGACGTTCTACGACGTCGTCAAGTATCTCGATGAAGGGAATTGGTAACAGGCATGAACGATCTATTGTTGGAAGACAAGCAGCGGGTGTACCGCGAGCTGGATATCGTCAAAAGCGACTTCGCGGCGCGCGGCTGGTTCCCCGGTACGAGCGGCAATCTGTCGATGCGCGTCGGCGGCTTCGAGCCGGACCGCTTCGCATTCGCCGTCACGGCGAGCGGCAAAGACAAGGCGGCCTCGACGCCGGAGGACTTCCTGCTCGTCGACCAGACGGGCGCGCCGATCGAGGCCACCCGGCTGAAGCCGTCCGCCGAGACGCTGATCCACTGTGAGATTTACCGTCAGACCGGCTGCGGCGCCATTTTCCACATCCACTCCGTCTACAACAGCATCGTCTCCGAGCTGTTCTGGGAGCGGCGCGCCGTGCCCGTCGAGGGCGTCGAGCTGATCAAGGCGTTCAATATCTGGGACGAGGAAGCGGTCATCGACGTGCCAATCGTCTCCAACTTCGCCGACATCCCGCGCATCGTGCCCGAGGTGAAGGTGCGTCTGGACAAGCGTATCCCCGGCATCCTGCTGCGCAAGCACGGCATCTACGCGTGGGGACGAGACGCATTCGAAGCGCGCAAGCATCTTGAGGCGTTCGAGTTTTTGTTCGAATACGTGTACCGGATGCAGCTGCTCAAGCGCTGACGCATATATGCGAGTTCGCAAATATGCAAATTCGCACATCCGCATATGCGCATATGCGCATATGCGCAAAAAGACCGCTTTGCCCTCGGGGCATCGCGGTCTTTTGTCGTTACGGCGGCCCCGGCCATTAAATAAGGATGCGACACATTCTTATTTACGCCCGAACACGCCATTTCGGCAAAATAAGGTTGCGCCACATTCTTATTTACGCCCGAACGCGCCATTTCGGCAAAATAAGGTTGCGTCACATTCTTATTTACGCCCGAACACGCCATTTTGGCAAAATAAGGTTGCGACACATTCTTATTTACGCCCGAACACGCCATTTCGGCAAAATAAGGTTGCGTCACATTCTTATTCCCCCCCAAACACGCCATTTCGGCAAAATAAGGATGCGTCACATTCTTATTTACGTCCGAACACGCCATTTCGGCAAAATAAGGATGCGCCACATTCTTATTTACGCCCGAACACCCCATTTCGGCAAAATAAGGTGGCGCCACATTCTTATTCCCCCCCCCCCCCCAAACACGCCATTCCGGCGAAATAAAGACACGCTACATCCTTATTTGCTCCCCCAACCGCTCTCCCGCCGGCAGCCTAAAACAAAAATGGACAGCGCCTCCGCTGCCCATCCTAATTGCCCCGCTTAGGAACGGCTCACCAGCCGCAGGCCCCTGTCGCGCTCGCGCTCGAAGCCGTAATATCGCGTACCCTGGTACGTCAGCATGCCTGCATCCTGCTCGGCCAGCAGTCCGTACTCGCCGCCGCTCAGCTTGAACTCGATGCGCGAGCCGTCCGGAAGCTCGAACGTGGCGTAATAATACGTATCCGATTGGTGATGGGAGACACCGTCGTCGTGATGGTGACGGTAATGCACGAGCGAACGCTTGGCGATGACGCGCGATGCGACCGACAGCAGCGGCTTCCTGTTGTTGCGGCTCCACTCCCCGATACTTCGGACGCCGAGCACCGCGATGATGCCGAGTACAGCGCAAAACAGAACCGGAAGAATGACCTGCAGCTCGCCCAATATGTCCATACCGATCCTCTCCTTTTCTGTTCCTGTCGCCAGCCTAGCCGTTTATACCTATATGTACGCGGCTCGGACCGAAAACTTAACCGAAAATTATCGGAGCGGACAGAATGCGGAGAAATCGGCTTTTCAAGCGAACGCGCTTGGGCGGATCAGGACTTCGCGGGCTTCGCCAGGCTCTTGTGACGGAAGCGCAGCGCCGACCAGACGCTGTCGATCGCCACGTTGCTGATCACGCGGTAATCGGTGCGGGTCTCCATGATTCTCCACAGCAAATCCCGGTTCAGGTCCGTCTGGACCTTGGCGGACTGCTTCGGATACGAGATCCAGCAGACGGCGTCGGGCTGCAGCAGCGGGATGATCTTGGGCAGCGTCTTCAGCATGTCCTCGGTATTGTTCACGAACACGAGCACGAAGTCGAAGCGGCCTTCGAGCGCCGTCTCGACGTCGACGCCCAGATCGAAGCCCTCCGGCGCTCCGTATACGAGCGCTCTGCCCGTTTTGTAATACAATTTCTGATATAACGGCTTTTCCATTAGTGAATTCTCCTTATGATCAACTCGATTGCATTCGTCCGGCTGCCGGTCAGCGTCCGGCCCTGAATCGTTGGGCATGCGCCCGGGCTTCCTCTACGCTGCGGACGCGGTTGCGGCTCCATTCGAGCAGAATCCGGTCCATATATCGAAAGGATAGCTTGCCTGCGAACACCGATTCCTTGAGTGCGAACAGAATCAGTTCCTCCGCGTACTTGTCCTGATCGAGCCAGCCGCCGATCGTCTCGACCTCCATCGGCGAGAGCGGTCTGCCGAACTCCCGCTCGAATACGGCGAACAGGTTGACCGGTACCGCTCCGCGGCCGTCGGCTGCTGCCTTCATGCCGCCTGCGGATGCCGCGCGGGCATGGACTTGTCCGTCCTGTGCCGCCGCCATGCCGCCAACGCCGGGACCGGAGCTCGAGCCGGCGGACTGGATCGGCGCTTCGCCGGATACGACCAGCTGGGCGACCGCCTGATACAGGCCGGACAGGTTGTACCGCTCCGACCGGACGCCCGACTGCGGGTCGCCGATCTCGTCGATCGCGATCAGCTCGCGCCGCAGCAGCTTCTGCAGCGTCTCTCCGATGACCGCATCCGAAGCGCCAAGCCGCTGCTGCAGCTGCTCCGTCGTCGGAAAGTCGTTCTGCTCAAGCTGTCTGAATGCGATGAGCTGAATGAGCAGCATGCACTCCGTATCGGTCAGCGACAGCATCCGGTACACGCGCAGCAGGGCATATGGGATGCTGGCCGCGCCGTCCATATAGACCTCGGCAAGGCTCCTCGCCGTGCCCGCTGCGTCACTCATGCGCTACAGCCTCCCTGACCTCGCGTACGAGGTCGTAGGTGTCTCTGGCGATCAGCAGCTCCTCGTTGGTCGGGACGACGAGCACCTCGATCTTCGAGGCGTCCGAGGAGATACGGCGCGGTTCGCCGGACCTCACGCGATTGCGGGCTTCGTCGAGCTCGAGCCCGAGGAAGGTCAGCCCCTCGCAGACAGACTGGCGCAGCACGTCGGAATTCTCGCCTACGCCCGCCGTGAACAGCAGCACATCGATCCCGTTCATCGCGGCCGCATAGGCGCCGATATACTTGCGAAGCCGGTACGTATACATTTCAAATGCGGTCTTCGCGGGCTCGCTGCCTTCGTTCATCGCCTGTACGACTTCACGCATGTCGCTGCTGACGCCCGAGATGGCCATCAGACCGCTATGCTTGTTGAGCATGGAATTCACCTCGGAGAGCGTCAGCTCCTCCTTGTTCATCGCATACGGCACGATCGCAGGGTCCAGATCGCCGCTGCGCGTCCCCATCATGAGCCCCTCGAGCGGCGTCATGCCCATGCTCGTGTCCATCGACTTGCCGTCCAAGATTGCCGTGCAGCTCGCGCCGTTGCCGATATGGCAGCTGACGATCTTGAGCTCCTCGAGCGGTCGGCCCAAATATTCGGCGGCCCGCTTGCTGACATAGTCGTGCGAGGTGCCGTGGAAGCCGTAGCGGCGGATCTGATGCTTGCGGTACAGCACCATCGGGATCGCGTACAAATACGACGTCTTCGGCATCGTCTGATGGAATGCCGTATCGAACACGACGGCCTGCGGCACTTCCGGCAGGTTCGTCTCCACGGCGACGATGCCCATCATATGCGCGGGATTGTGCAGCGGCGCGAGATCGAACAGCTTGCGGATCTCCAGCTTCACCTGCGCGTCGATCAGCACGGATCGGCTGAAGGTCTCGCCGCCGTGCACGATCCGATGGCCGACAGCCTCCACTTCGTCGATGTTGCGCAGCACGCCGAAGCGGCGGTGGGTGAGCATGTCGAGCACTTTGCGGACGGCGACCGTATGCTCGAGAATCTCGCTGACCTCGCGCACCTCCGGCTGTCCCTCCACCTCATGCGTCAGGATGGACGATTCCATGCCGATCCGCTCCACGCGGCCTTTGGCCAGCACGGCCTCCGTCTTCATATCGTACAGCTGATACTTCAAAGATGAACTGCCTGCATTGATGACGAGTATGTTCATGATTTGCGCTCACCATCCTTGGTGTACTTGAAGAAGCCCTGGCCGGTCTTCACGCCGAGCTGGCCTGCGCGCACCTTCTTCTTGAGCAGAATGGAAGGCCTGTACTTGAGCTCCCCGTATTCCCGGAACATCCGGTCCAGCGCGGCCCATACCGAATCGAGCCCGAAGCGGTCGGCCATCTCGAGCGGTCCGTATTGGAACTGATACCCGATGCGCATCGCGGTATCGATGTCCTCGGGCGAGGCGACGCCCTCCTGCAGCACATTCAGCGATTCGTTGATGAGCAGACAGATGAGACGCGTCGTCACGAAGCCCGGCGATTCGAACACCATGACGCCTTTTTTGGACAGATCGCGCTCGATGAATTCCTTGGTTCTGCTAAAAGTGTCGTCCGACGTCTGCAGGCCTCTGATAATTTCCACGACATCGATTCTGAACGCCGGATACACGAAGTGCATCCCGATGACGCGCTCGGGATGCTTGGTCACGCTCGCCAGCTCCGTCAGACTGAGCGTCGACGTGTTGCTCGCCAGCACCCGGTCCTCGGGGATTACTTCGTCGAGCTGCTGGAAGACAGCCTTCTTGCTCTCCAGGTCCTCGCTGATCGTCTCGATGATGAGATCGCACTCAGCCAGATGCGTGAGCGAAGGCTCTGTATGAATTCGGTTCAGAATAAGTTTTTTTTCCGCCTGCGTAATCGCCCATCGCTCGATCTGGCGGTCGAGATTTTTCCCGAGCGATTGAAGCGCCTGCTTGAGCCGCTCCGCCGAGCTGTCCGTCAGATGCACGTCCAACCCTTTGACGGCGAGCATCTCGGCGATACTCTGCCCCATCGTGCCCGCTCCTACGACTCCGATCGTCCGAAACATGCGCATTCTCCTTCCGCAGCTACACATCTGCAATCAACCTGACATTCCCATCTTATCATACCCGCCCGCCGACATAAACCGACGGGGTCCGGGACAATGAGAAGGCTTTGCGGCGGTTCTGCGTCAAGGATGTGACAAGCGTGCGCGATCGCGTCAGGCTCAGGTCGGCAGCATATCCGCCAGCCGTTCAAGCAAGATGCGGTTCTCCGCCTCCGTCCCGACGGATATGCGCAAATGGCGCGGCAGATTCCAGCCCTCCCCGGAGCGGACGATAATGCCGCCCCGCAGGAGCGATTCATACACTATCCGCGCGCGGTCTCCGAAGTCCGCGAGCACGAAGTTGGCTTGCGACGGCATGCTGTCGATGCCGAGACGGCGCAGACCTTCGCGCAGCTGCGTCCGGCCAGCGCTGATCGTCTTCAGCGTGGCAGCCAGATGGGCCTCGTCGTCCAGCGCCGCCGCTGCGGCAGCCTGTGCCAGCGCATTGACGTTGAAGGGCTCTTTGACACGGAGCATGCTCGCGATCACGTCGGGCGGACCCGCGGCATAACCGACGCGCAGACCGGCCAACCCGTACGCCTTGGAGAACGTCTGCAAAATAACGAGTCTATCCCCCTCGCGCAGCCAATCAAACCCGTCACAGTAGTCGGGCGCGTCCGCAAAGTGAGCGTAAGCGGCATCGAGCACCAGCAGGCAGCCCGCAGGCAGCCGCTCCAGCAGCAGACGAAGCTGCGCCCTTGGCATATAGGTACCCGACGGATTGTTCGGCGAGCAGACATAGACGAGCTTCGTGCGGTCGTCCACGGCGGCGAGCATATCGTCCGCGGACAGCTCGAAGCCTTCGCGCAGGCGCAACTTGACCGTCTCGGCGTTCATGAGCCGGGCGCCGAATTCATACTCGCTGAACGTCGGCGCAAATGTGACCAGGCGGTCGCCGGGGTCCAGATAAGTCTCCGCGAGCAGTGTGATCAGCTCGTCGGCCCCGTTGGCGACGATCAGCTGCGAAGGCGGCAGCGACAGCCGCACCGCCAGCTTGCGAACCAGGAGGCCGGCCCTGTCGTCCGGATAACGATGCACCTCCGGCAGCAGATCATGAACGGCCTTGATCGCGAGCGGCGAAGGTCCGAGCGGGTTCTCGTTGGAGGCCAGCTTAACGACCCGCTCCACTCCGAATTGTGCGCGGATATCCGCGATCGCCCGTCCCGGAACGTAGGGCTTGATGTTCGACAGTGTCGCGCGCGGGGCCGGACCGATCCCGGGCTGATGTTCAGTCTGCATTGTCGATCGATTGTTCGGGTCGTTCGAGTCGTTTGGCATCAGCTTGCTCCATCTCCTTTGACTTGTGGGGAATTGAATCCTCCCATTCCACTTTAACTCAATATTACGTTAATGCGTTACCTTAGTAAAGTATTAATTTGCGTTGAAGCATTTCCGAGCGAACGCGCGCTCCGCTTCTCCTGCGCTGTTGCTGCAGCGGCGCTTCGCGCCGATATCGCTTGCATCCTGCTCCGATCAGCAGTGGAAAATGTCAAAAAAAGGGAGCCGCCCCGGTCAAATCCATGACTTGGGACAGCTCCTATAATGCTATTACTCCACGCCGGCCGTGCTTGTCGGAACGCTCAGCAGCTCGGCGAGCTGCTTTTTCCAGTTGGTCACATACTTGTCTTCCTTCGCCCACTGCGCCATGACGAGCGTCTCGCCCGCCTCCAGCGACAAGCGGAGCGGGTTGCGGTCGCCGCCCAGCTGCCGGTACGGATAGATCACGAGCTCGTCTTCGAGGACGACGACCAGCATATCCTCGTTCGGCGACGAGAACGCGTCCTTGGCCGCCGGTTCGATCTTCAGCACCTGCGACCAGGTCGGATACAGCGTATCGAACTGGTTGAAGGACTCGGGCAGCGGCGTCTTCAGCTCCGTCAGCGTCGCATTCTCGAGCGGCGCATACGGCTGGCCGTTCGTCGTCTCGGCCGCCGCCGCGACCCAGCTGCCGGTACGCCTGATGATCGACCATTGCTCGAGTCCGACGGCCGGGGAGGCCTCAGCTTCGGCGGTAGCGACATTTCCGGCCTCACGCATCGCCGCCGCAAGCGGCACATGCGGCTCCTGCTCGGGCTCGAACGCTGCCCGCACCGATGTCGAAGCGACTTGATCCATGTCTTTGACCCAGCGGTATTTGCGGTTCGGCGCATCGGACAGATTCTGCTCGACGGACACGTACTTGTTGCCCACGAACAGCAGCCGCTCCATCAGAGGCACCTCCGATACTTGGCGCAGCTGGATCGCATTCGTCTTGGCCGCCTCTTTTCCTGTCAGCGGATATGCGATCAGCTTCTGGCTGAGCGCATCGGCATCGGGCGCCGACGATACGGAGTCGATCTTCCAGAAGTTCTGTCCGTAGGGCATCACGATGCCCTCGCCCTGGGCTTCGAGCTCGAACTGCCCGTCCTCCGGCGCGACGAACAGCGTCCGATACCCGCTCACCACATTGCCCGTATCGCTGGCGCTGTCGCTGCGAAGGCCCAGGAGCAACGCCGAGTGCAGTTCGGCCCGCGCGTCCGCGAACATCGGCGACTCCGTGCCCGCCGTCTGGACGGCGCCCTTGAGTTCGATCGAGCCGGCCAGCCCCCCGGACCCGAACGACCAATGCCAGAACCCTGCGAAAAGCAGCAGCACGGCCAGCGCTCCGACGCCAGCGCCGTGCCAGCCGAGACGCATCCAGGGTCTGCGCCGGGCGACGGGACGGTCGATCGCCTCCTCGATCCGGGCGACCAGTCTCGCGTCAAAACCATTTTTGGTGAGCGGCCCGCGCGACAACTGCTGCATAAAATCTCTGTCATTCTGTTCCATGGGGGCTACGCTCCTTCAACTTGGCGATTTTGCGGCGAGCGTGAAACATCCGCGACTTCACGGTTCCCTCGGTCACGCCGAGCACCTCGGCAATCTCCTTCAGCGACAGCTGGTGATGCGCGTAAAGGATCAATACCTCGCGTGATTTAACGGGAAGCTTCAGCACCAATTTCCATAGGTCGTTCACCGCATGCTGTTCGATGACGTCATCCTCCACCGAACGCCGCTGACCGGTCTCCAGGCTCCAATCCGTCAGCGATACGCGGCGTATGAACGCGGAGCGCTGATGATCGATTACCGTGTTGCGCGTGATGGTCAACAGCCAGGTACGAATCGAAGAATCGCTTCGAAACGTATCCAGATTTTTAAATACTTTGACAAATACGTCCTGCGTAATATCGTCTGCGACATCCCATTTGCGCGTCAGGCTGAACGCAAAGTTCCAGACTTCCTTGCCATAGGCGGTCATCAGCTCATGCAGCACCGTTTTTTTGTCGTCGGAGTCGCTCATATATTTAAGATACTCAAAATTAGCGTCAGAGCTCTGCAAGCAACCACCTCATTATTGGACGAAGACAAATGACATCCGGTTCAAATTATTATGTTACCACAATTCTGCGGATCGGTCATTCGACAAAGCCGGCGTCACGCAAAGCTCCGAAAAATAGGAAAAAGCCGTCCCGCTGCCGCAAGGATCGGCATGCAGGACGACCGTTATCAGGCTGCCGCAGCGCTGAGATGAGCGCGGAGCTCATCGCCGGACAGCGTCTCTTCGCGAATCAGAATGTCGAGCAGCTTGGCGAACGTGTCCATATGTCCGGCCAGCAGCTGCCTCGTGCTCTCCGTCAGCGCGTCCAGGATGCGGGCGTTCTCCTTGGACCACTGCTCGGCGGTCAGCGCTTCGGGATGTATGATGCCGAGATCGGTCATGCCGGATTCGATCAGCGTCCTGACGATGTTGGTCGCCTGATCGAAGTCGCCGCGTGAGCCGGTGCTCCGTCCGCCGTAATGCAGCTCCTCCGCGGCCGCGCCGCCGAGGGCAATCTGGATCTGCGCCTCGAGGTAGGCCTTCGTATACAGGTAGCTGTCCTTGCGCGGATGATGCCGCACGTAGCCGAGCGCCTGGCCTCTGGGCGTGAGCGATACCTGGGCGACGCTGCCGGGCCGTACGGACTCGGCGACGATCGCATGACCGAGCTCGTGCAGCGCCACGCGCTCGCGCTCCTCGCTGGTCGTCTCCCTGTCCATCCGCTCGCCCATCATCACCTTGTCGATTGCCTGCGCCAGATGCACCGGCCGCAGCTGCTCGCTCTCCTCGCGCATCGCGTAGATCGCGGCCTCGTTCATGACGCTCTCAAGCTGGGCGCCGGAGAAGCCGAACGTCTCCTCCGCAACCTTCGAGAGCGATACGTCGTCGGCCAGCGGCTTGTTGCGGGCATGCAGCTTCAAAATATGCTCGCGTCCCTGGCGATCCGGCATGTCGACCTGAATGTGCCGGTCGAACCGTCCGGGACGGGTCAGCGCGCTGTCGAGCAGCTCCTTGCGGTTGGTCGCCGCGATGATGAGCACGCGCACGGACTCGTCGCCCTGAATGCCGTCCATCTCGGTCAGCAGCTGGTTCAGCGTCTGGTCGTACTCTTTGTTCTGGCTGCCGTCGCGCTTGCCGCCGATCGCGTCGATCTCGTCGATGAAGATGATCGCGCTGTCCTTCTTCTGCTTCGTTGCCATGCCGCGCGCCTGCCGGAACAGGTCGCGGATGCGGCCCGCGCCGACGCCGACGTACATCTCTACGAATTCGCTGCCGGATGCGGCCACGAACGCCGAGTTCGTATGCTTCGCGGCGGCCTTCGCCAGCAGCGTCTTGCCCGTGCCGGGAGGGCCGGTGAGCAGGATGCCCTTGAGCGGCCGAATGCCGAGCTTCTCGATCTTCTCGCGCTGCACGAGAAAATCAAGCGCCTCGACGAGCTCCCGCTTGGCCTGCTCCTGACCGCCGATATCCTCGAACGTCAGGTAAGCCGGAGGCCGGGTCGCCGTCTTGCGCATAGCGCCGCCGAATGCCATGCCGCTGCGCGACTTGGCCAGGAACAGCAGGCCGGTCGCCAGACCTGCGCCGAGCAGGAGCGGCAGCGGCGGTACGCCGACAAAAATCATAAAGACCAGGAAAACGGGCACGAATCCGATCGCAATCTCTTTGCCGTAGGTTCTCCAATTATGCATTCGGCCACACCTCCATCCGGTCTCCCTGACGCGGTAAAATCACATATTTGGCGCTGCCGTCGAGTCTGAGACTGATATAAACGTTGTCATCGTCGATCTCGGTCGAAGCCTCGAGTCCGGGCGTCTCGGACGACAGCTTTGCCATCGCATCGCGAATGCCCGTATATTCCTTGCGGTCCATCGCCTGCGCGACGTCGAACAGCGCCGAGCGCCATATTTTCTCAAGCTTCTCGTTGTCGGCGTTCTCCGCCACGAGCTTCAGGCTCTTGGAGCCGATCGAGCGCGCGCCTTCTTCCTTTACCGTTCTATATACATCCGCCAGATCGGCGTCCTTGCTCAGCTTGACCTTTAACGTAATGCCGTCCGCATTCATGTCCGTATGCGCCGATTCGACGCCCGGCACCTTCGCCGCCGTACGGTCGAGCGGCTGCTCTACGCCATAATGACGATAAGCAAACCAACCGCCGAACAACACCGCAGCCGATAACACCGCCGTCGTCGCTATAGGCAGGATTCGCATTTTCATTCAGGCATTAGCCTCCTTTAGTAAGTTGCGCATCTCGTATATCAATTCATCCGCTACAACAGTACATCGGTCAGTATATCATATTTTGATAGACTTTTAATACATATACGCTTAAAAAGTTGTGTCAAATGTTTGCCAGCCGGGTAAGAGTGGAGTTGCGCGCAAAAAAATACGGCCTGCGCTCAGTGCGCGGCCGCAAAAATTGAATCATGATGGCTATGCGATCAGGTTGTAGGATTTAAGCTCGCTCCCGTCTTTAAAAGACAGAAATACGATCGCTTGTCTGGCTTCTTTGGCGTCGTCGATATAACGGATCTCCCATGCCGGCTGGCCCGAAAACCATCCGGGGAGCGTACGGACGATTTTTTTGCCGGGATGCCCCGACTCGAATCGCTGCTCGGCTTCGCTCTGCGTCAGTCCGTCGCTCGCCTTTTCCTTCACTGTGCCGTCATCGCGCAGCCATACGAACCACTCGGTATTCGTGCCGTCGCGGCCCTCGACCACCCAGACGGACTGCTCCCATACGTGCTTGGTCGCAGCTTCGATCTTGGTGAGGCCCGCCTCCTGCTTGGCTCTGGCGATCGCGTCATGCGACTCTCTGCGATAGTCCTCGTCCGCGCTGCGGACATACAGGGCGAACAGCACGGCGACGAATACGATGAAGCCGGCGATGATCGTCGCGAGCCGCCATCCGGTCCACACGGACTGCCTCCTGCGCGCAGCCGTCCGGCTCGGCGTCATCCGCGCAGCCTCTCGAAGCTGCGCTGCGCCTCGAAGCGAATGCGTTCGACGTCAAGCGTGAGCAGCTCCCGTCCGCGCATCAGCTGGCGCCCGTCCACCCACACGTGGGCGACATCGGCGCCGCTCGCCGCATAGACGAGATGCGAGATATAGTCGGTTCGCGGCATGAAATGCGGCTTGTCGATCGATACGGCCGTAATATCGGCCTTGAAGCCGGGACGCAGAGAGCCCGTCACATCGCCGAGCCCGATGGCGCGCGCGCCGTACAGCGTGCCCATCCGCAGCGCCTCGGCTGCGGGGACGGCGGTCGGATCGCCGGATACGCCCTTGTGCAGCAGCGCCGCCATGCGGATCTCCTCGAACAAGTCCAGGTTGTTGTTGCTGGCGGCGCTGTCGGTGCCCAGCGCTACGGTCACGCCCGCGCGCAGCAGATCGGGCACTCTGGCGACGCCGCTGGCCAGCTTCAGATTGCTCACCGGGTTGTGGGAGACGGCGACCGCGCGCTCGGCCAGCAGAGCGATCTCCTCGTCGTTCAGATGCACCGCATGCGCGACGAGCGACTGGCGGGAGAACAGCCCGAGCTTGTCCAGATGCTCTACGGGACGGACGCCGTATTGCTTGACGTTAAACTCGACCTCCGCAGCCGTCTCGGACATATGGGTGTGGAGCGGGAGATTAAGCTCGTGGGCGGCCGCGACGATCCGTTCGATATAATCCGGCGGGCAAGTATAAGGCGCATGCGGGGACATCATGACCTGAATCCGGCCATCCGCGGCGCCCTGCCAGTCTCTGGCGAACTGTACGGCATCGCCTAGCTTGGCGGTCTGCACGTCGGGCGGACACAGACCGATCACGCCGCGCGTGAGCGTCGCCCGCAGTCCGGCTGCAGAAGCGACCTCCGCGACGCGGTCCATATGATCGTACATGTCGACGAACGTCGTCGTGCCGGATAGAATCATCTCGGCAGCAGCGAGCGAAGTGCCCCAGAATACGTCGTCACCGGTAAACTTCGCTTCCATCGGCCACATATGATTTTCCAGCCAGTCCTGCAGGACGAGGTCGTCCGCCAGACCGCGCAGCAGCGACATCGCCGCGTGTCCGTGCGTATTGACAAGGCCGGGCATGAACAGCAAGCCCCGTCCGTCCACGATCTCTTCGGCAGCGTCGCGCAGCTCGCCGGGGGCGACGCCTTCGCCGGATGCGGCGATATACCCGCCCTCGATCGACATCCAGCCTTCGAATACTTGCCTGTCCGCGGACAGCTCCGCGAATACGCCGTTCTCAATCAGCCAACGCTTCATAATTCGTCTCCTTCGCTCTCGTCGGTCATTTCCGATTGTTGATCGTGGTCCATATAATAAGCGAGACTCAGCAGCTCGCTCGTGAAGTCCGCATGATGAATCCGTATGCCCGCAGGCGTCTTCAGCACGGTCGGCGCGAAGTTCAGAATGGCGCGAATGCCGGCCTCGACGAACCGGTCCGCCACCTTCTGCGCCTCGCTCGCCGGAACCGTGATGATGCCGATCGAGATTTCTTTGTCGCGCACTTCCTGCGGCAGCAGCTGGATCGGATTGACGGTCAGGTTGCCGATGGAGACGCCTTTTTTGGCGGGATCGTCGTCGAACACGGAGACGATCTTCATATTGTCCTTGAGGTACATATTGTAGTTGCAAAGCGCTCTGCCCAAGTTGCCCGCGCCGACCAGCGCGACATGGATCGGGCGGTCCAGGTTCAGGATATGGCGGATCTTCTCGATCAGATAACCTACGTTGTAGCCGACGCCCTTGCGTCCGAACTCGCCGAAGTACGCCAGGTCCTTGCGGATCTGGGCGGGATTGAGATCGAGCTTCTCGCCGAGATCCTGGGACGAGACGGTCTGCACGTCGCTGATGCTCAGCTCGTTCAGATACCGCAGATAGATGGGCAGGCGCCTGACGACCGCTTCCGATATTTTCACCTGCTTCAAGTGGTTCGTTCCCCTTCCGGCGCCTTGATGGTAGTTTCCTTCGATTTTTTCGCGCGGCTTCGTTTTGGAGCGGCGGGCTCCTGCGTACGCCCGTCCGCGGAGGATGCTGCCTCCTGAGCAGCGGAATCCTCGGCGGCGGCCGCGGTCTCGCCGTCTGCGGCCGCGCCGCCCTGCGAACCGTCCGCTCCGGCAGCCGCAGCGTCGGCAGGCGTCTCCGAAGCCGGCTGCAGCCATTCGCGGACGCGGGAGACGAGGCCGGCCAGCGGCAGATGCTCCATCTTGGGACCGGGCAGCGAATACAAAAAGTATTTGCCGTAGCTCGTGTCGATGACGCGTGTATCGTACAAAATGACGATGCCTCTGTCCGAGGCCGTCCGCACGAGCCGGCCGAAGCCCTGCTTGAACTTGATGACGGCCTG
The DNA here is from genome assembly GCF_037963805.1 of Cohnella sp. 56. Lineage (NCBI taxonomy): Bacteria > Bacillati > Bacillota > Bacilli > Caryophanales > Paenibacillaceae > Cohnella > Cohnella sp. 56. The sequence goes on from NZ_JAZDQE010000004.1 coordinate 281,870, forward strand.
CGGCAGCGACAGCTTCATGAACGGATTTTTGCGCTGGGCCGTGAGCCGCTCGCTCTTGGCCTCCGTCACCGGATGGTTCGGCGGCTGGAACGGCAGGCGGACGATCGCAAGGCAGGTCAGCGCGTCGCCCGGAAGGTCGACGCCCTCCCAGAAGCTGCTCGTACCGAGCAGCACCGACCGCGGCTGGTCCATGAATTGGCCCGTCAGCCGACTGCGGCTGCTGCCGTCCATCCCCTGCCCCAGCACTTGAATATCACCGGGCGCGAGCGCCGCCTTGAGCGGCTCGTACACCGTCTTGAGCATCTTGTGCGAGGTGAACAGCACGAGCATGCGTCCCCGGGTCTCGACAGCGACCTCAGCCAGCGAAGCGGTCAGCGCCTTCACGAAGGCGGCTTCCCCGTCACGCCCCTTGATTCCCGGGAAGTCTCTCGGTATCAGGAGCAGTGCCTGCTTGCGGTAGTTAAACGGCGAAGGCAGCTGCGCCGTACGCAGGCGGCCCTGCGCTTCGGCCTCGTCGAGTCCGAGCTGCTCCTTGACATATTGGAACGATTTGTCCACCGTCAACGTCGCCGAAGTCAGCACGATGCTTTCTTTTTGACCGAACAGACCGTCCTTCAGCAGCCCGCTCACGTCCGCCGGCACGATATACATCCAGATCGACCGGCTCTTGTACTGCGTATGTCCCTCGATCCAGTATACGGAGCTCTCTTCGGACAACGATACGAACGACTGCAGGTCGGCCCGCAGGTTCGACAGCTCCTTGACGGTGCCGTTCATATCGGTGAGCAAGCCCTGCAAAGCCAGATCCTCGCTGCGCTCCCGGACTTCGGCGAGCAGCTTGTCCAGCGGACGCACGAGATCGGACAGCCGGAGAATGACGTTGTCCCCGTCGACCCGGATCGACTCCCAGTCGCGGGGCAGCGCGTCCGGCTTCAGCCGCAGGCTCAGCGCGCCGGCATCGTCCGCGGCGCTGCTCGAGGCGAGCAGCGCGTACAGCCGGTCCGTCCACTGCTCCCACGCCTCTCTCAGCTCCTGTACGCGCGGCAGCAGCTCCTCCGCCCGCTCGGACCAGGCATCGCTGTTCGCGCCTGCCGTCTGCCCGGTCAGCTGCGAGATCAGGCTCGGCAGCTGTCCCGACCGCATATCCTTGGCCAGCCTGACGAGCGCGGCCGTGAGCGCCCCGTAGCCGATCCGCCGCCCGAGATGATTGCTCGCGACCTCTTCCATATGATGCGCTTCGTCGACGATCAGACGGTCGTATGCCGGCAGCAGCCGATGCTCGGCGCGCATGTCGGTGAATACCATCGCATGGTTCGTGATGACCAGATCCGCCTTGAGCGCATCCTGGCGGGCGCGGTGATAAAAGCACTTGCGGAACCAGGGGCACTGCCGGTTGAGGCAGGAGTCGGCATCGCTCGCCACCGCGCCCCACTCTTCCTTGGAGCGGCTCCCGAGATTGAGCTCCTCGGCTTCGCCGCGCTCGGTCTCCGACAGCCAGACGGCCAGCTGGCCGCGCGTCACCGCCTCCTCGCGGGTGAGCGCGAAGGCGGGCGTCTGCATCTGCTGCTCGAACTTGCGCAGGCACATGTAGTTGCTGCGGCCCTTGAAGACGGCCGCCTTGAACGGGACCGGCAACACCTCCTGCAGGAGCGGCAGGTCGCGCTGGCGCAGCTGCTCCTGCAGCTGTATCGTATGCGTGGTCACGACGATTTTTTTATTTTCTTTTAATCCATAATAAAGGGAGGGCAGCAGGTAGCCGAGCGACTTGCCCGTTCCGGTGCCCGCTTCGACGAGCAGATGCGAATCGTCCGACAGCGCCTTGTGCACTTCGTCGTACATAATGCGCTGGCCTTCCCGCTGCTCGTAGCCGGGGAACAGCTCCTGCATCCGGCCGGAGACGCCGTCCAGGTACGCCTCGAACGACATCTCCGACAGCGCGCGCTCGGACTGCTGGCGCTGGGCCTCGCGGTCCGCATCGTCCTCGGTCCAATCCGAGATGCGCATGGCGAATTGGCGGTAGTATTGGTAGCCGTCCGGCTCCTCGAACCAGGCGGTGTCCCGTTCGCTGCGCAGCGAGGCGAGCAGCCAGCCCAGATCGCTGTGTTCGCCGTCCGTCAGCTCGCACAGACGCTCCAGCGTGAGCGTAGGGAGCGCGCGCAGCCTGTTCAGACAGGCGATCAGCACTTCGGCGGTCGCCAGCGCATCGCTGTCGGCCTGATGCTGCCGCTCGTGTACGATGCCCAGATCGTGGGTGATCGCGCCGAGCCGGTACGACGGCATGAACGGAAAAACGAGCCGGGCCAGGTCCACCGTATCCAATACCCGCCCCGAAAACGGCAAATAACCGCTCCGTTCTAGAGCGGCTTGCAAAAAGGCGGCGTCAAAACCCGCGTTGTGCGCGACGAGCACGGCATCGTGAAGCAGCGGCACCGTCTCGGCGATGACATCCTCGATTGCCGGCGCGTCGGCCACGTTCTCGTCCTTGATGCCGGTCAGCCCTGTGATGAATGCCGGGATCGGACGCGTAGGCTTGACGAACGAACTGTATGAAGACAGCAGCGCGCCCGTCTCGTCGACGACCGCGATGCCAATTTGTATAATCTCATCCTGCTGCGACGACACGCCAGTCGTCTCAAAGTCAAGAACGGCAAATTTCATGCATGACTTCCTTTCCTGCTGATCGCCGGCTGCCGCGGAGCCGGCCGGCCGGCAGCGGGTCCGTCAGCCCGGCGCGAGCGCGGCAAGCTCCGCGCTCCCGAAGGAGAGCTGCACGCTCTCCGCTCCTCTGCTGCACGAATCCAGATTGCGGCGGGCGTCCTCGAAGCCCGGAGCCAGCTCTATCGCCTTGCGGAAAAACGAACAGGCCTGGATCAGATTGGCCTGAACCGCCTGCACGCAGCCCATCGCGTTGTATGCGATCGCCTGCAGCCTAGGCTCGTCGGCCGTGCAGGCGACCAGCTCGAAGTGCCGGTGCGCGTCCGCGAATTCGCCCAGATGCATCCTGCTCATCGCCAGGTACAGACGGGCGACAGGCCACTCGGCATAATGCGCGATCAGCTCCTCGAACTGGCAGGCGCACTCGCGGAACATCTGGAGCTTGAAGTAGCCCTGGCCCTTGACGAACGGCAGCGGCAGCTCTTGCGGCAGCATGGCCGCCGCGTCCATGACGGCGCCCGGCGGGGACGCTTGCCGCTGTCGCCGGTAGTCGCCCATTTTTTCCTCAAGCGCGAGCCATGACTCAATGATATCATCACTCATCGATTTTAACACGTTCCATTGCTCTTCCAGCGCCAATTTTTCTTCCGTGGACGAATTCGGATAACGTTCGATCATCTGGTCGAGCACATCGTTCATGGTCGCAAATAAGGGATGAATCATCAAATAAGGGCCCCCTGTCGCAGAAGGAATGTACTGCTCATTCTGCGTTTGCCGGACCCCTTTCATACGCTTCAGACGACGGTCGAATGAGGCTCCTGCGCCATCATTTGAACGACTCGGTTCGCCTCGTCCATAATGGCGACCTTCGGCTTGTGGGCGCGCGCTTCTTCGTTCGTCACATAGCCGTATGCGATAATAATGACTTTGTCGCCGGGCTGCACGAGCCGCGCGGCCGCCCCGTTCAGACAGACGACGCCGGAGCCGCGGGGACCCGGAATCGCATACGTCTCGAATCGGGCGCCGTTGTTGTTGTTCACGATCTGGACCTTCTCGTCGGGCAAAATATCGACCAGCTCGAGCAGGTCCTCGTCGATCGTCACGCTGCCCACATAATTCAGGTTGGCTTCGGTAACCGTCGCCCGGTGGAGCTTGGACTTCATCATTTGTCTGAGCATATCAATCAAGCCTCCGCTGCTGGAATAAGGATATTGTCGATGAGACGCGTGCGTCCGAATCTGACCGCCACCGCCACAAGCAGGCGTTCGCGGCTGTCGGAGAGCTTGAGATCGGCCTGCGGCGGCTGCATATCCGGGAAGGTCAGCACATCGACATAGTCGATGTCGGCGAGCGGCGAGGCGGCGATGCCGGCCGTCACGGCAGCCTTCAGCCGCTCCGCCGTCGCGTCTGCGGCGATCCATTCGGGCACCCGGGCGAGCGTCGCGGACAGCACGAGCGCTTCGCTGCGCTCCGTCTCGCTCAGATATACATTGCGCGAGCTCAGTGCGAGGCCGTCGGCTTCGCGGACGATCGGACAGGGGACGATGTCGACAGGCTGATTGAGATCGCCCGCCATCCGCTCGATGACGGCCACCTGCTGCGCGTCCTTCATGCCGAAGTATGCCTTGTCGGGCTGCACGATGTTGAACAGCTTGGTCACGACGACGCCGACTCCGTCGAAGTGCCCCGGACGGCTGGCGCCGCAGAGGCGCTCGCTGACCCCGGACACGGTCACCCGGGTCGCGGCCGGTCGCGGATACATCTCGCCGACACTCGGCATAAACACGATGTCCGCCCCGGCGTCCGCTGCCACAGCCAGATCTCTGGCCTCATCGCGCGGATAGCGGTCAAAGTCTTCGTTCGGGCCGAACTGCAGCGGATTGACGAAGATGCTGAGCACGGTCAGTCCGTTGTCTGCCGCGGATCTGCGCAGCAGGCTCGCATGCCCCTCGTGGAGATAGCCCATCGTCGGCACGAGACCGACGGATGCATGTTCGCCGGCCTGCCGCCGGTAATCCTTTATTTGCATGCGAAGCTCTGCGATCGTCCGGACGATTGCCGGCGCGGCGGTCAAGGATGCCGTCATTGGGTGTCGCCTCCGTATAGTTTGGCTGCGGACGTATCTTCCGGCTGCGCCTGCGCCTGAAACGCATTCGCCTCGTCCGGGAAGCGGCCGGTTTTCACTTCGTTCACATATTGGGATATCGCAGTGCGGACCGTCTCTCCCACGTCTGCGTATGCCTTCACAAAGCGCTTGTCGCGGATGCCCGAGCCGTAGCGGAGCAGATCGTGGTAGACGAGCACCTGGCCGTCGCAGCCCCGTCCGGCGCCGATGCTGATCGTGGGGATCGCGAGCGCGCGGGACACGGCCGCAGCGACCGGCTCCACGACGAGCTCGAGCACGATGCCGAACGCGCCCGCCTCCTCCAGCGCCTGCGCATCCGCGAGCAGCCTGGCGGACTCCGCATCGTCGCGGCCCTGCACCTTGTAGCCGCCGATCTGGAGCACCGACTGCGGCGTCAGTCCCAGATGTCCGAGCACCGGAATGCCGGCCGATACGAGCAGTCTCACCTCGTCGGCCAGCTCCGCGCCGCCTTCGAGCTTGACCGCATGGGCGCCGCCCTCCTGCATGAGCCGCGCCGCATTGCGCAGCGTCTGCTCCTTGGAGCCGCGATAGGTGGCGAACGGCAGATCCGCCACGACCATCGTGCCCGGAGCGCCGCGCACGACCGCTCTCGTGTGATAGACCATATTGTCCAGGGTGACGGGAACGGTCGTATCGTATCCGAGCACGACGTTGCCCAGCGAATCGCCGACCAGCAGGACATCGACGCCTGCTTCTTCGGCGAGCCTCGCGGACGGATAATCGTAAGCGGTCACCATGGCGATCGGCAAACCTTGGCTTTTCATTTTTTTCAGTTTGGGCGGGGTTAGCGGCTGGCTCATCTCGCACATCTCCTTTTGTCAGGCGGACTGCCGTCCAAGCACAAAAAAACCTTCGATGCCCATGAGCAAAGAAGGTGTCCATTCAGCAGGAGCGCTTCACGTCCTTCTGTCTCGGTCCCTTGGGCTCAGAGCAGAATCCGCCGCGAAATCATCACGGTTATTCGATTCATAGGTTGCCGTATGTCGACACGGCATTCATCACTATCATGTCTCCCGGTGCGGTTCGTCATGATACCGCCCGAGCAGCTATATTATAGCAGATGCGCGTCGGCCCGTAAATGGCGGGCAGACGCCGGACAGGCGCCCTATCCCCCACATCTACCCGCCTTGGCCCGGCAGCGGGGCCGCATCCCCGATCTCCGCCGAATAGATCGTCCGTTCGCCGCCTTCCGGCAGCTCGACGCGAAGTCCGCCTCCGGCGTCCAGCCCTCGCGGTATCCCCTCGAAAAAGCCGTTGCCGGCGTTCAGGCTGACTGTGCGGTTCAGCGTGACCGAGTAAGTCTCCCACAAGATGCGGATCGGCTCGAAGCCCCGCTCCTTGTAGACGGCGTACAGCTGCTCGAACTCGAGCAGCACGGCTGCGATCAGCGCCGCCCGGTCGAACGGGCGGCCCGCCGCGATCTTGAGCGACACCGCGCGGGAGAGCAGATCGTCCGGATAATCCGCGGGGTCCAGATTAACCGCAATTCCGAGACCGACCGCAACATAGCGCAGCCGTTCGTCTTCGGCGGCGGACTCCAGCAGGATGCCGCTGATCTTGCGTCCGTCGACGAGCAGATCGTTGGGCCACTTGATGCCGATCGCCAGCCCAGTCTCCCTGGAGAGGCCCCGGCACAGCGCGACGGCCGCCAGCAGCGTGAGCTGCGGCGCCTGCTGCAGCGGCACCTGGGGACGCAGCAGCAGGCTCATCGACACGCCGCGCCCCGGCGGCGATACCCATGCGCGCCCCATGCGGCCGCGGCCGTTGTCCTGGCGCTCGGCGATGACGAGCGTGCCCTCCGGCGCGCCGGCCTCCGCGAGGTCGCGCAGGACGTCCTGCGTGGACGTCACAGCGTCCAGCAGATGCAGCCTGCGGCCGAACGCCGCCGTCGCGAGCCGGACCTGCAGCTCGGCCGCGTTCAGCTTGGCCGGCCGGCCGACGAGCCGGTAGCCCATGCGCGGCACCGCCTCGATCTCGAAGCCTTCGGATTCCAGCCGCCGGATCTGCTTCCATACGGCCGTCCGGCTCACGCCCAGCTGCCTGCTGATCTCCTCGCCGGACACGAAGCCGTCCTGCTTGGCTTCCAGCAGCGCGAGCAATTGCGACTGTTCCATGCGTATTCACCGTTCCTCTCGTTGCTCATCGGCACCGCGCATATAGGCGCCGATGAGCGCCTCTCTGTCGTTGGACAGCTCGCCCGTCGCGACCTGCGCCAGCAATTCGCGCAGCGCCGCCGCGATCCAGGGGCCCGGCGGGCGCCCCGAAGCCGCGGCCAGCTGATCGCCGCGAACCGCCAGGCCCGACGGGTCCAGGGCGGGCATCGCGGCCGTCCAGCCGGCGCCCATGACGGCCGGCATGTCCGGCACCGCATGCGATGTTCGCAGCTCCCCGTCCGCGAACAGGCTGAGCCAGTCCGCGGCGGCCTCGGCGCCGCATTCGAGCACCGCCAGCGTCCAGCGCCGGCGCCAAGCCGCTTCGTCCGCGGCGTGAACCAACGCCGGCCGCCCCGCCTCCGCCCCGGTGTCGGACGCGACGAGGCGGTGCATGTGGAGCAGCCTGGTCACCCGCCTGATCCGCCTCGTCGCATAGTGGAGTCGCCGCAGCGCTTCCTCGGCTTCGTCCGGCTCCGCCCGCCCGGCGATGAAGAGCGCCGCCCAGCGCATATCCGGATCGGCTGCGGCGGACGGGACGAGCGCAGACAGTCCTGCATGCTTGCCCTCGGATGACGGCGCCCCGGCACTATCGCCGCAGCCCGCAACGCGTCTGAGACCGTCCAGCCACGATCGAGGCAGCGGCGCCTTGAACCGCTCCGGCAGCCCCGCAGCCAGCAGCAGCTCGAACGCCCTGCCGGGATCGCGCCCGGCGCACACCTTGTCCAGCTCCGCGCCGACGCGCTCCATCGCGATCAAGGCCAGGCGTTCCCGACTGCGGCGCATTCCCTCCCAGGCGGCGGCATCGATCGCGAAGCCGAACTCGGCGGCAAACCGTACGCACCGCAGCACCCGCAGCGCATCCTCTCCGAATCGCAGCACGGGATCGCCCACCGTCCGCACCGTCCGGCCGCGCAGATCGTCGATCCCGCCGAACGGATCGACGATGAAGCCGTCCGTGCCGGCGGCCATCGCATTGATCGTGAAGTCCCTGCGCGCCAGATCCTCGCGGACGTCGGTCACGAAGCGCACGTCGTCGGGGCGCCGTCCGTCCGAATATTCCGCATCCTGCCGGAATGTCGTCACTTCAAAAAAAAAGCCCGAGCGCCGGACGGTCACCGTGCCGTGCTTCAGACCGGTGGGCAGCGCATCCGGGAACAGCGACAGCACGCGATCGGGCGCTGCGCTCGTCGCAATATCGATATCGTGCGCCGCGCGGCCGAGCAGCTCGTCGCGCACGCAGCCGCCTACAAAGTAAGCCTCGCAGCCGGCTTGCTTCAGAATGTCCAGCACCTCGAGCGCTGCAGTCCAGAGGCGGCCGCCGTATCGCATTTTCATCGGGTCGCCTCCTGGACCGGACTTCGAATTCATCTCTCGCATACAGGCATGATCGGGCTTGCCGGCAATCCCAGCACGTTGTAATAAATCCGCTCGTACTGGGCCGTAATCAGGTCGTTGCAAAACTGTGTGCGCGAACGGTCGATGCAGGCCTCCCTGAATCTGGCGTACATCGTCTCGTCCTTGAGCAGACGGATCGCGTCCGCCGCCATCTCGGCCGTATGACCGATCGGAGAGAGGAACCCCGTCTCCCCGCTGACGACGAGCTCGGGTATGCCGCCCGCAGTCGAACCGATCGTCGGCACGCCGCAGGCCATCGCCTCGAGCGCGACGAGGCCGAAGCTTTCCTTTTCGGAAGGGAGCAGCACGAGATCGGCCAGCGACAGCACCTCGGCCACGTCGTCCTGCTTGCCCAGGTAGTGCACGCGATGCTCGAGCCCCATCGCCTGAATCTTGGCCTGAATCTTCGGCAGGTCCGGACCTTCGCCGACGAGGAGGAGCTTGGACGGCACCTCGGCATTGACCTTGGCGAATATGTCGACGACGTCGACCGTGCGCTTGACCGGCCTGAAGTTTGAGATATGCATGAGCACCTTCTCGTGGGGCTCCGCGAAGTCAAGCCGCATGCCGGACACCTCGCGCGGATAGTACACGCGCTTGTCGACGAAGTTGTAGGTGAGCTCGATCGGCCGTTCGATGTCGAGCAGCTCCTGCGTCTCGCGGATCAGGTCGCGGCTGACAGCCGTGACGGCATCGCTCGCGCCGATGCCGAGCCGGATGATGTCCTTGAGCGTCTCGTCCTGGGCGAGCACCGTGATATCGGTGCCGTGCAGCGTCGTGACGATCTTGAGCCGGTCCCCGGACATCTGCTTGGCCAGCAGTGCGCAGATCGCGTGCGGCACCGCATAGTGGACATGCAGCAGGTCGAGCTGCTTGAGCTTGGCGACCTGGTGCATCTTGCTCGCGAGCGACAGATCGTATGGCGGGTAGCGGAATACATAGTAGTCCGACACCTCGACCTCATGGTAATAAATGTTGCGGTGGAACTTGCCGAGACGGAACGGTACGCTGTGCGTAATAAAATGTATCTCATGTCCCTTTTCCGCGAGCAGCTTGCCGAGTTCTGTCGCTACGACGCCCGAGCCGCCCAGGGAGGGATAGCAGGTGATGCCGATTTTGAGCGGTCTTTCCATCGCAGCTCCTTTCTTCCATGCGGATGCGCTGCAGGCCGTTCGTGCGCCGGCAATGCCCGCTCAGATGCCGAGTATGATTGTTAACAGATTGGACTGCGGGAGCGCGGCATTAGAGCCGCTCCATCTTCACCGGGCCCTTGGGAATGAAGCCTTCGGCGTACGCCAGCCGGTGCGGCGCCCCGAACAGCCGATCGCGCGCCGCGACATTGTCCAGATACCCTGCCGTCAGCGGCGTCGGCACCCAATCTTCGCCTTCGCCCATCGGTTCGAACTGGGAGCGATAAGCGGAGAGGGCGGCCATCTTCACGGGCTGCACCTCCGTAATATCGACGACGAGCTGGGGCGTATGCACGTCGTTAATGAAATAAAAATAAAGCACGTCCACGGTCCATGCCGCAAGCTCGGGCATATGACGGCGGAGCTTGGCGTTGAATACCGCCTCCTCCGTCAGCCGGCTGCAGGCGATATGGTCCGGATGCCTGTCGATAAAATAAGGGGCGAACACGGCCCGCGGACGATGGCGGCGGATCGCCTCGACCAGCTTGTCCGACTGCGCCGTCCCCGGCCTCAGCCCCCGGTCCGGCAGCTCCAGATTGCCGCGCACGGCCAGACCGAGCAGCGCCGTCGCCTCGGCCGCCTCCCGCTGACGCGTATCGGGATCTCCGTTGGAAGACATCTCGGCATAGGTCAGATCGTACAAGCCTACGGCCTGCCCTTCGCGCACCGCCTTGGCGATCGTGCCGCCCATGCCGATCTCCGCGTCGTCGGGATGCGCGGCGAACACGAGCAGGTCGAGCTTGGCGTCCTCGCTCATTCGTCGATGCCGGGCTTGTACTTGTGCACAAGCTCGCGCCATGCGAAGTCGCCGCGTTCGAGACATTTGACGAGCAGCTCGGCCGTCGCTACGTTGGTCGCCACGGGGATGCCCTGCACGTCGCTGAGCCGGAGCAGCGCGATGATATCGGGCTCATGCGGCTGCGCCATGAGCGGATCTCTAAGAAAAATAATGAAGTCCATATCGTTGGTCGCCACCATCGCGCCGATCTGCTGGTCGCCGCCGAGCGGCCCCGACTGGAAGCGGTGAACCTGCAGCGATGTGCTCTCCATGATGCGGGTGCCGGTCGTGCCGGTCGCGTACAGCTTGTGAGGCTTGAATACTTGCTCGTAGGCGATGGTGAAGTTCACCATCTCGTCTTTTTTGCGATCGTGGGCAATGAGTGCGATATTCAGCATGGTCTGCCGCGTCTCCTCTCCCGGGAGCGGGATATTATAGGCGAATTCTTGTCTAATCCAGGAAATGCTCGAAGCCGTATACGAGTCCCGTGACGCTCATGATCTTTTTGACGGCCGTGGCCACGCCCGGCATATAGCCGGCGCGGTCGTAGCTGTCGTGCCGGATCTTGAGCGTCTGTCCGTGCCCGCCGAAGATGACCTCCTGCTGCGCGAACACGCCGGGCAGACGCACGCTATGTATGCGGAATCCGCCGTAGTAGCCGCCCCGCGCGCCGTCGATGACTTCCTCCTCGTTCGGATTGCCCTGCCGCAGCTCGCGCCGCGTCTCGGCGATCCGCTCCGCGGTCTTGATCGAAGTGCCGGAGGGGGCGTCGAGTTTCTGGTCGCCGTGATACTCGATGATCTCGACATGCGGCATATACTTGGCCGCATCTGCGGCGAACTTCATCATAAGCATGGCGCCGATCGAAAAGTTGGGCGCGATCAGGCAGCCGATGCCGGCGGCGCGGCATTCGCGGTCGATCTCGTCCATCTGCTCCTGCGTGAAGCCGGTCGTCCCAACGACAGGACGCACGCCCTGGCGGATCGCGGTCATCGTATTGGGCATCGCGGACTTCGGATTCGTGAAGTCGACGAGCACGTCCGGCTTGCTCTCCCGCAGCGCGCGCTCCAGATCGTCGCTCAGCCTGACGCCCGCCTCCGGCAGTCCGGCCAGACGGCCCGCATCCTCACCGGATGCGGAACGTCCGATCGCGGCCGCCAGCACAAATGCCGGATCCTCCAGCACCATTTTGACCACTTCGCGACCCATTCTTCCCGCTGCGCCTGCAACGGCGACCTTGATTGGCTGCGCCATTCGCTATCACCTGTTCCTTCGTCGAGTATGATTAGAATTCATAAGCCGCCACCTGCGCGCCCGCTCCATCTTCGTCTCCCGGAGCAGCCTGCCCGCCTCCGTCAGCATCGGATTCATCTCCCTCGCCGTCCGCAGCGCCGCGATCGCACGGTCATATTCGCCGGCCAGTCTGCAGGCGATGCCGAGCAGCAGATACGCGCCCGCATCCAGCGGATCGAGCACGACCGCCTCCTGCAGCAGCTCGATCGCGCTGCCGGCTTCGGGCTGCGGCCGCGTGAGCAGCGCCTTGGCCTGACGGGCGAGCATCCGGCTCTCGACGAGGCGCAGATGCAGCACATAGTCCGGTTCGTCAGGGGCGAGCCGGACGGCGCATCGCGCGTATTCGTGCGCCTTGTTCAGGCGGCCGCTGCGTGCGAGACTGATGGAGCCTTTATAATAATAAGAAGCGTTGGTCGGCTCGGCCTCCACCGCCTTCTCGAACCAATCGACCGCGGCTTCGAAGTCGGAGGCCAGGATGGCAGCATAAGCTTGGCGCAGGCATGATTCCCCTTCCGTCATTCGTACCATCCTCCTCGAATTGGGGATGATACAGCATATGAACCTACGGGGTATCCGTGCGCTTCTTCGTCCACCTGTCTTTGTCCCGCGTATTGAACTTGTTCAGCACGCTTCCGATCGCCCGGGTCAGATCGATGCCCTCCCGATTGGCGAAGCAGAGGACGATGAACAGGACGTCGCCCAGCTCCATTTCGATGGAATTGTCGGCTTCATCCGCTTTTTTCGGCTTTTCGCCGTATCGGTGGTTAACCTCCCGCGCCAGCTCGCCCGTCTCTTCGGCCAGTCTGGCCAGCATCGCCAGCGGGGAGAAGTAGCCCTCTTTAAATTGCGAGATATAGGCGTCCACGTCGCGCTGGATGTCGGACAGCAGACGCTCGTCCAGCGCGAGGTCCGTGATTTTGGATTCAGCCATACGTCCGGTCCTTCCCTTCGGTTTCTTCTTATGTTAGCTTAAGATGTCGGCAAAAATCAAATGAAAATCACCTTGGGGGTCATAGGCATGAATCGGCAAAAGCTGTGGGCAAGCATCCGTACTTGGAGCATACTGCTGCTCGGCACAGCGATCTACGGGTTCGGTATCGTGTACTTCATCGTCCCGAACCGATTGATGGAGGGCGGCGTCACCGGTATCGGCATCCTGCTGCTGTATGCGACCGGGCTCCCCGCCTCGCTCACGACGCTTCTGCTTAACCTGCCTTTATTCTGGCTCGGCTGGCGCAAGCTCGGCTTCCGGGCGATGATCTATACATTCGGCGGCACGCTTTCCTTATCGGTCTTTCTGTGGCTGTGGCAGCTGCTCGTGGACCGTGGCTGGCTCACCCCCTTCACGACGGAGCAGGACTTCATCCTCGTCGCCCTCTATGCGGGCGTGACGCTGGGCGCCGGACTCGGGCTCGTCTTCTATTCGGGAGGCACGACGGGCGGCGTGGATATTATCGCACGGATCGCCAACCGCAAGGGCGGCATCAGCATGGGACAGTTCATCCTGCTCATGGATGTCGTCGTTCTCGGCACCTCGCTTGTATTCATTCCGAAGGAAAAGGTGCTCTATACGCTCGTCAGCGTCTTCATCGCCGCCCGGGTGATCGACTTCGTGCAGGAAGGCGCCTACTCGGCCAAAGCCTTCACGATATTGTGCCGGGAGCCGGAGACGCTCGCCAAGCAAATCACGATTGAGCTTGAACGCGGCGTGACGCTGATGAACGCCGTCGGCGCGTATTCGGGCGAGCCGCGCATGGCCGTCTACTGCGTCGTGAGCCGGTTCGAGGTGCGCAAATTAAAAAGCCTTGTCCGCCAGCACGACAGACAGGCTTTTATTGTGATTGGCGACGTGCACGATGTGCTCGGCGAAGGCTTCCGCGAGGAATAAGGGCGCTCCCCTTCATAGCTGCTACGGGTGCAAGCCGAGGTCAGGTCCGCTTGTTCAGGTCCCGCCTGCTATGCTCGCCGCGGTATTTGCGCCAGCCCGAATAGGTGAGCGCCGTCAATATAAATGCCCCGATCGTCGTAAAAAAGCTTGCGGGTGGCGCGGCATGCAGCGGCCCCGATGCCGGCGTCTCCGTCTCCGGCGGGAACAGTCCCTCGACCGTCTCCCGAAGCTGCTGCGGGAGCTGTGCGAGCAGCTCGTCCTCCGCTTGCGGGCTCGCGAGGACACGCTCCGCATAGCGGAATACGGCATCCGCCCGCTCGACCGCGGTCGTTCGTCCGCTCGCCGCCGCGGCGGCGCGAATCAGTCCATAGTGGCCGGCGAGCGAATCCAGCTTGCGGCGGGCGTCCGGATCGGACTTGACCCGCGAGGTGCCGAGCGACTCGCCCAGCGAAGCTGCTTCCTCGCGCATCAGCCGCCTGTACTCCAGCCATAGTCCCTGTCCGTCGGGGGATACCGTATCGGCGGCGAGTCGCAGCGCGGCGGCGGCACGGTACACCTCCTGCTCATCCGGCGACAGCGCGACGATGGCCCTCCGCATCCGCTCCATGCTGCCGGTCAGCGCCGACGCGCTCTCGGCAGACGGCAGCGCGTCCGGCGGGATGACCGCCAGCGCCGCCTCCGCCTCTCTGACCTTCCTCAACACGACCAGCGGATCGCCCGCGGATACGGATCTATACAAGCTCTCCGCCGCCAGGCGGAACTGTTGCACCGGGTTCTGCCGAGAGGCCGTGCCGGACGCGGCGGCAGCCTGTCCGCACGTCCATATCTCCAGCAATGCGATTATCGCCGCGATGGCCAGCACGCGCCGCAGATTGCGGACGCTGAGTTCCAACTTGAACATGGACATCCCTCCTCTACAACGTATGAGAGGATGTCCACGATTAGACCAAGCTCACCTCGCGGCCAGACGTACGCCGGTCTCCTGATGTCTGAGCGCCAGCGCCACGACCGCCGCCAGCGCTACGCTGAACAACGTCAGCGCGAATGTGAAGATCGCCACGCCGGCAAGGCGGTCGTCGAGCGACTGCGGCAGACTCGGATAAATGCCGAGACTGTAATCCATGACATCGTTGAGCAGCGTCCACGCGGCGGCGACGGCCAGCGCCCCCAGCCCGTAAATGAAAAAACGGCCGTACAAAACGGCGCATACCGCCATTGACAAATGTGAGGCGATCAGCATCCAATCCTGCCATACGAACGGACTGCCGTAGTAAGCGCTGGCAAAAATAATGACGGTCGCCCATACGCCGTATTTGATGGAAGTGACGACAGCCAGCGCCTCGACGACGCCTCGCACCGCTCGCGGCCAGCGCCCCACCGTCCTCCCCGCCGGCGACAGCCACAGCCACAACGCAGCCAGCGTAAAGAAGAGCGAGGCGGTCGGGCTGTCCGGCACGAACGGCAAATGCCAGGCCGGATGCGAGGCGGCCGTGTCGATGAGCTGATCCTTGTACCAGTAATAGCCATATATCGTTCCGATGATGTAGAAGCCCATAAGCAGCGTCATAATGGATTTTTGCGTTAAAAAACGGCGCGACAGCAACAGCCTGATATCCATTCTCACACCTCTGCTCTATGAATTGTTGCCTGTAACCTTCAAGGGGGCCTGACCATGCCGGTCAGGCCCCCTTGAGCGTATGTCTTATTCGGTTGCCGCCTTTTGCTTGGCGAGCCAGGTCGCGACCTTGTCGATCTCTTCATCCGTCAGCTTATCCTTGAACGACGGCATGCCGTCGCCCTTGCCGTTGGTGATGATCTCCTTGATCTGGTCGTGATTCAGCGTGTCGCCGATTCCGGCCAGCATCGGGCCGACTTGACCCTGAAGCTCGGTGCCGTGGCAGGCGATACACTGCGCCTTCATCGTGACGGAGAACGCTTCGTCCTCCGGTGCGACGAGCGCCGGGATCTTTTCCTTGCCATAGATGTATCTGCCCTTGCCTGCGGCGATCTGCTCCTCCGACTTCATCTCCCGCTCGATATGCTCGGGGATGACGCCGCTCGCTTCGACCTCTTTGGTGTAGTGATGCCAAGATACCCAAGTGAGGTAGACGCTGGCGATCAGCGATACGAACAATAGCGAGCTGGCGATCGGACGGCGATAAAATCTGCGTTCCTTGCCCGTATCGAGAAACGGTGCGAGGAACAGCGCGCCGAACAGGAGCCCAGGTATGGCGATCGTACCGAGAACGATATAGTTCTCGGACGTGTACGGATACTTGAGCAACTGATAGATGAACAGGAAGTACCAGTCCGGCATCGGGATGAACGCGCCGTTGAGCGGGTTCGCCGGATAACCGAGCGGAGCGGGCTCCGCGATCGTCAGCGTCAGGAAGCCGACGAGCACGACGACGCCCGCCATCCATTCCTTGAGCAGGAAGTTCGGGATGAACGCTTCGGACTTGCCGGGGAACGCCGTATAGTCCGGCGGCGCCGGCTTGTCCGGATGCGGCTTGCGGATGCGCGAGTCGCCTACGAAGACGACCTTTTCGTTAGAATTGCCTTTTCCATGTGCCAATGCTTGCCACTCCTTTCTCTTACAGCGGCCCGGATATGCCCTGTTTGCGAATCATGAAGAAGTGTGCGGCAAGCAGTGTGAGCAGCACGCCGGGCAGGAAGAACACGTGAATCGCGAAGAATCGGGTCAGCGTCTGCGCGCCGACGATCGTGCCGCCGGCCAGAAGCTCCTTGATATATCCGCCGATCCACGGGACCGAACCCGCAATCTCCATGCCTACCTTGGTTGCGAAGTAAGCCTTGTTGTCCCACGGGAGCAGGTAGCCGGTGAAGCCCAGACCCAGCATGACGAAGAAGATCAGCATCCCGACGACCCAGTTCATCTCGCGCGGCGCCTTGTAGGAGCCGGTGAAGAAGACCCGAAGCGTATGTAGGAACATCATGACGATAACGAGGCTCGCGCCCCAGTGGTGCATGCCCCGGACGATTACGCCGAAGGCGACCTGGTGCTGCAGATAGTCTACGCTGTAGTACGCGTTGATAATATCCGGCACATAATACATCGTGAGAAACATCCCCGAGAGGATCTGGATGACGGTAATGAAAAACGTCAATCCGCCGAAGCAATATACGAACGCGGAGAAGTGGTGAGCCGGGTTAACGTGCTCAGGCACCTCATGGTCCGCGATATCTCTCCACATCGGCGTAACATCGAGACGTTCGTCAATCCAGTTATACATGCCTTTGAACATGGACGAGACGCCCTCCTTTATACGCGAGTGTTCGATTCAAGCGGTCCGAGATATACCCAGCCGTTCTCTACCTTGACCTGGTATTCGTCAAGCGGTTTCGGCGCCACCTTGAGGTTTTTGCCGTCTTTGGTATATCTGGCGCCATGGCAAGGACAGTGATACAGATTCGGCGCTTCCTCGCCGCTCCAGCTGATCGTGCAGCCCAGATGCTTGCACACAGGGGACAACGCGAAGATCTTGCCGCTGTCGTCCTTCGCTACGAAAGCCTGAAGCTTCGGATCGCTCTCGTACCATCCGTCTACCTGGTGAACCTTGAAGTCGATGCTCTTCGGCTCCTTGGTCACGTCTTTTTCCTCGATCGCCTTGACGAAAGCGGTCTCAGCCTTCTTCTGCAGAAGCGGGTCTACGGCAAAGCGCAGCATCGGGAGAATCGCTCCGCCCGCCATGAAGGCCGTAGCGCCGCCGAGCGTATAAGATAGAAACTGACGTCTTGTCATTTCATTGCGCTTGATCGGCTTATGCGAGGTTTCGTGCTGCTGATTGTGGTCCATTTTTTCTACCCCCTTTGCCCACCAATATCGCGTCCGATACGGACTTTCACCTTTTGTTCACAAGGACATACCTATAATATCCCACGTGTCAAAGAGCGTCAAGAATACCAGTTCCCGAATTGGACACATCTCGGAAAACCGCGAACTAAAATGTTGTCAATTTGTCACATTTAACCGCGGAGCGGGCCTGCTTTTGTTATGCCCTGTTGCCGCAATCCTATGCAATGCGCGGCGGCGTCAGCCGCGTGCCGCGGCAGCGCTCTTCCACATGTCCGCGATCTGCCTGCGCAGCGACTCGGCGTCGGGCGCGTCCGACTCGGCGCGCGGCGCCGCGAGCAGATCCGCCTCGGGCAGCTGCCCTTCGTCCCAGCCGGATCTGCCCGATACGACAACGATATGGCGGAATCCGCCGGAGCGGACACGCGCGCACAGCGCATTGAGCGCCTGCTCGTCCCCCGGTCCGATATAATGGTTCGCCGGATAAGTAACCGTCCTGCCCCTGAACGCCGACTCGATCGGAGCGAGCCAGTCCCCTGCCGCCCCTACGAGCGCTGCCGCTTCGGGCGGCGTCTCGTCGCCGAGCAATCCCGTGACGGGGAGCAGCGCCGTATCGAGGTACGGCGCGAGCTCCGCCCAATCGTTTTCCCCAAGCTCGCTGAACTTCACGCTCTCTCGCCTCCATTCATACCTATTCTATCCTACTCGAACCCGGCCGACATGCAAGCCATTTTTTCCCGACCGTCCGATCAACGCGAACAGGCCCGCCTGTCCCAAGCGGCGAGCCTGCCGAAGTCGTCCCGGTGCATGCCCTGCGTGCGGCGTGAGCCCATCACGGCTGCATCGTATTATTAATGAAGAATCGTCTTCAATTCCTCGGTCAACCGCAGGAATGTCGCCGAGTCTCCCTGCTCGAGCGCGTGATCGATCTCCCCGTAGAGCCGTTCCTTCTTGTATTCGCGCAGCGCATCGTCGAGCGTCAGTTCCGCAGCCAAGCCCAGCATCGTCTCATAAGCGACTTTGATGTCCATCGGTTGACCTCCTGATCGTTCGGAAGGCACGGCTTCTAGCGCTTGCCTCCCGCGTATTTGACGGCTTCTGCCGCATAATGATCCGCCGTTCTCCGCATGCGCGCCAGATCCTGCTCCGTCAGCTCGCGCACGACCCTCGCGGGCGTCCCCATACTAAGCGTATAGGGCGGGATCTCCTTCCCCTCGGTCACGACGGCGCCGGCTCCGATCATCGCATACTCGCCGATCCGCGCCCCGTTGAGCACGATCGCGCCCATGCCGATCAGTGAGCCTCTCCCGATCGTACAACCGTGCACGATGGCCGAATGGCCGACCGTCACTTCATCATCGAGGAGCAGCGGCTGTCCGGCGTTCACATGCCCGACCACGCCATCTTGCAAGTTCGTCCTGCGGCCGATTCGAATGCCGGCCATATCTCCCCGGATCACGGCGTTGAACCATACGGAGCTGCCCGCTCCGATCTCGACATCTCCGATGATCTTGGCGCCTTCGGCGACGTATACGCCCTCGCCAAGCCTCGGAACATGCCCCTCATAATGAATGAGCATTCGGCTCCCTCCACTTCTCGCGACGCCTGCGCAGCCTGTCCGCACCGCCGGTATATATTGGAGAGAAGTGTAGCAAGGCCGTTATCTGATGTCAACAAGCCCGTACTGCCACGGCAACGCGTCTTCGAACCTTACGTCGCTGCCCGATACGAGCAATACGCCCTGCGGGGTCATCGTGACGACCGCCTCGCCCGCCGCTGTCTCGCCGAGACGAAGCAGCCCGAGATGCAGCATCATCGCCAGTGTGCGCCGCTCGAGAATGGTGCGTTCGGCGTCGTAATAATAAGGCTTCACGAGCGGCAGCAGGATGGCGCACAACGATTCGACGGTAACCCATTGATGTCTCGACAGCCGCATGATCCATTGCGTGAGCGCGTGCAGATTCGGAATCGGCAGCTTGTAGAGCCGCAGCCAGAACCTGTACAGCTCCGCCGGGTCGCATTCGGCCGCCCCCTCCGCGATGTCCCGCCCCTTGTCGGTGAGCGCCAAGCTGCCTTCTTCCTCAAGCAGCATGCCGGCGTAATAGGCATAATCGTACAGCAGCGAGAAACGCTCCGGATATTCTCTGAACCGTCTGCCGTAGCCGAAGCGGAAGGCTGTCTTGGCCGGCGGCTGTTCGAGCACCGCAAAGCCGTTCAGCAGCTGCTGCAGCTGCCGCTTGTACAAGTAGCCTTCGGAAGTGAGCGGCGTGTCCTGACTGCGGACGAATCGCAGCAGCAGGGCGAGATCCGCCGCCAGCAGCCCGCGTTCGTCCCGGTAGGCGGGCGGCTCCTCGCGCAGCTGGACGCTCTCGCGGAACTTGCTCTCGATCGTGTCGCACAGCTTTTTTTTCACATCTTCGGGCACATGGTACAAGTACCGCGTCTGCTGCGTCGCGCCGCCGAACAGCCAGCCGTACCGCTTGAATCTCGCGATGGCGCTTCTGCCTTCATCGACCGGCGTCTGGGGCGTCTGTGTCGGCTTCGCCTTCTTGCGCTGGGACGATGCAGCGCGCTTTTTGGCGCCGCTGTCCGTCGCACCGGCCGCCGTCGCTGCGGATACTGCCCCCGCGCCGCCTGCTTGTTGTCCCGCTTCGGCCTGGGAGCGATCGGCTGTGCCCGACGCCCTCGCAGTCAGGTCCTCCAGGCTGTAGGAAGCGCGCTTCTCGAACAGCAGCGAGTTCAGAAACCGAAGATCCGCCAGACTCATCTCCTCGACGCGACGCTCGAGCACTTCTCTTCGCTGAACCTTGCTTAGAATCGACTGGATCAGCTCGTTTTTGGAATGGCTGCTGCATTCGCATTGATAGACTTGCGCGATGCCCGACAGCTGCGCGATGTCCGCGTAGCTGAGCATATCCGCCAGATTCATCGAGGCACCTCCTCATCCGCTGATAAACGCAGTATCGTCGCGAAATGGGGGGTTTAAACGTAAATGCGGCGGCGTGAATGCGGATGGGGACGAGTCCGCTCCCTCGGCCCTGACTAAATGCCGGCACGCAAAAAAACCGGAAGCCGCAGCCTCCGGTTCCAAATCTATTATCCCGCGATTATATCGTCGCCAGATGGGCCGTGCAATTGTGGAGCCGCGGCAGCCAGCGGCCTCCCTCCCGCTCCAATATCGTCAGCGACAGGTTCGCGATCCGGCTGTCGTCCACGCCGGTCTCCAGCGCATGCAGCATCTGCGCCAGGAAGCTGCCATGCGTCACGATCAGCCAGCTCTCTCCCGGATGATGCGCCGTGAACTCCTCGACGAAGACCATGCCCCTGGCCCGCACCTGGACGTCGGACTCCTGGCCCGGCACCCGGCCGCGCCAATCCGCGCCCCAACGGGCCACGCGCTCGTCCTCGGTCGTGCCCTCGGCCTCGCCGAAGCTGCGCTCGCGCAGGCGGACGTCGCTGACGAGCGGGAGCCCCAGACGCTCCGCGATCAACTCCGCCGTCCTGCGGGCGCGCATCAGATCGCTGCAGGCGATGCCGTCCCACACGGCCGGCTCCCTGCGCAGCCGGTCCGCAAGCAGCAGCGCCTGCCGCTCTCCCTCCGCGCTGAGCGGGATATCGGTCGTACCCTGGATACGGCCGGATTGGTTCCAGGCAGTGACACCGTGACGCACCCAACCAAGCTTCATCATGCCGCTCATGCCTTTCTCAGCCTCGAATACCAGTTCATAATGAGCAGCGCGGCGAAGATGCCGAGCACGGACAGCATCACCCAATATTCGGGCGCGACGGGCGAGGTGTTCAGCACGAACGGGTCGCTCACGCGCGTGAGCGGCATCTCGATCATGAGCGAGCCTGGCGCATCGCTCGTGCCGGCAGCCTGCATCACGCCGCCGGCAGGCTTGCCGTCGTGATGCATGTGGTCGTACAGCATGAGCAGCAGGGCGCTGCCGCACAGGGCCAGCAGGCATGCGATCGAGGTGACGATCCGTCTGCGCAGCGATCCGATCGGCGCATACGCTCTGCGGGCCGGCGGCAGCAGCCATCCGTCCTCCGCATAGATGCGGCTCATCACGCTGGCGTTCACGGCCGCTGCGGACTTCTCCGGAATGAGCGCGGCCTCCGCCTCCGCGACAGTCCGAATGAGCGAGACGCTCTCCTCCCACAGCCGGAATTGCTCGGCGCATGCCGCACAGCCGGCGATGTGCGCGTCGATCGCCAGAAGCTGCGGATCGTCCGCTTCGAGCTCCCAATAATTTTGCATTTGCTGCTGAACGTGCCCGCACGCCAGGGTCATCTAGACTTCAACTCCTCGTATACCTTCATCAGAGCCGGCTCCGGCTCGTGAAAATACTTTTCCAGCTGGATCTTGACGCTGGCTCTCGCACGGAACAGAAGCGACTTGACCGCGCTGACCGTCTGTCCGAGTATGCCGGCAATCTCCTGATAATCGAGCCCCTCGTACTCTCTCAGAATGAGCGCAGAGCGCTGCTTTTCCGGCAGATTGTTGATTGCTTCCCGGACGAGGGCGACCTTTTCGTTGCGAAGCAGCGTCTGCTCAGGTGCGGCTTCGTAAGGCGCGAGCGGCACGTAAACCGTATCGTCGAGCGACAGCAGGGACGCCTTCTGCTTGCGCAGCTCGCTCAGCACCGTATTGCGAGAGATCGTATACAGCCATGTCGAAAAAGAAGCGTCGACCTCCCGGAAAGAATGCAGGCTCCGATAGGCCTTGTAAAACGTCTCGGAACACAGATCCTCCGCCATCATCTCGAGCTTGGCGCCGCGCAGCATATGATAAATAAAGGATAAGATCTTCTTCTGATACTTGGCCATCAACTCGGAAAAAAGCTCCGCGTTGCCTTCTTTGATTTCCCGAATCAGTTGAGAATCGGTCATCATATTAAACGCGACCTCCACCTTCCGGGGGACGTCTTCGGCCTGTATGAATTTATACCGGCATTCAGACATAAAGTTGCGATTGCTCGCCAAAACAATAAAAGCATCCCCAGTTTTTTACATAAGATATCATCATTGTATCATACGACTTCATGAGAATGAAATTAATTCCCCTTAAAAATTTCTCAAATTCGATTGGCGTCTCGTAAAGAATGACGCTCTGCGCAGCGGCGGCAAGCTCCCGGCGGCCGCGGAACAAAATAAAATGAAAACGCTTATTGACAACATGAAAACGGATACATATAATAAAAGTACAGTATGGTTTCTCTCCACTCCTATCCAACTTGAGCACAGACGTGCTGCCGCCCTTATGGGCGGTTTTTTTTTTGCTATTTGCGCATGAAAATATAAAAAAATCCGCAGGACGGCCTCCCTGCGGATTGTATGATCAGAAATATACGGAATACGCCAGCGAACGCAGCAGCTCTACCGCGCGGCCGAGGTCGTCGGCATGGCGGAAGGACAGGCGCAGTACGCCCGGGACGTCCTCCCTGCTCTCGATAATGTGCAGATTGCTCAGATTGATGCGCGCCTGGCCGAGCTCGGTCGCGATCCGGCCTACGATGCCCGGCTGGTCGGGAACGTCCACGTAGCACTCGTGAAGCGATATGATCATCCCCTTGCGGCGCTCGGGCAGCCGGTCTCTGAACCGCCCGGCGTCCGCGAAGCGCTCGATGATGCCGTCGCCGTCAAGGCGCTCGAGCAGCGATTCGAACGAAGCAATCTGCCCGCGCCAGTCGGCGAGCAGCTTGAGCAGCACGTCGCGGTTGCCGAGCAGAATGTCCCGCCAGATGTAAGGATCGCTCGAAGCGATCCGCGTGATGTCGCGGAAGCCGCCTGCGGCCAGACTCCGGTAAAGGTCGTTCGACTCGTTGTAGCCGGCGATCTGATTGACGAGCGCGACGGCGATAATATGCGGCAAGTGGCTGATCGCGCCGACGATGTCGTCGTGCAGATCCGCGTCGACCTTGACGATGTTGGCGCGCGTCCATCTCAGCAGCTCCTCGAGACGCGCGAGCGCCTCCGGCGGCGTCCCAGGCGAAGGCGTCAGCACGTAATACGCATTCTCGTACAGGTCGGGCGTCGCCGCCTCGACGCCGGAGCGCTCGGAGCCGGCCATCGGATGACCTCCGATGAATACGGCGCCGTGCAGCGCGAGCCGCTCCGCATAGCTGACGACGGAAGACTTCGTGCTGCCGACGTCCGTGATGATGCAGCCCGGCTTCAGCGGCAGCTCGGACAGGCGGAGCAAATATTCGTCGAGCTTGCCGACCGGCACGCATAAAAAGATGACGTCCGCTCCCGCCGCAGCCTCTTCCATCGACACGGTCGCTTCGTCCACGACCCCGAGCGACTTGTATTTCTCTACGGAAGCCGCGTTCACCGAATGTCCGACGACCGTCAGTCCCGGCTTGCCCTTCCAGCAGAGCGCGAGCGACCCGCCGATCAGCCCGACGCCGAATATGGCGATGCGCATCGGTTCGCGGCTTGTGATTTTATCCGTCGATGCGAGATCATGACCGTCTTTGCCGTCTATCATACCTTACGCCCGCACCCCGATTTCCTGCAGAACAGCTTCGAGCGCGGCGACGACCTTGGCGTTCTGCTCCGCGCTGCCGACCGTGATGCGGATGCGGGTCGGATATCCGCGCTGCCCGGCCCGGATGATGACGCCCCGGCGAAGCAACGCTTCGAACACTTCCTGCGAAGGATGACGGACGTCGACCATGATGAAGTTGCCGTGCGCCGGGAAGTAGTCGAGCCCGAGACGGTCGAACGCGGCGCGCAGATAGGCCAGGCCTTCGCGGTTGGCCGTGCGGCAGCGGTCCAGGAACTCGTCGTCGTTCAGCGAAGCGAGCGCGGCCGCCTGGCCGAATCTCGAGGTGTTGAACGGCTCGCGGACCTGGTTGATCGAGCGGATCAGGCCGGGCGCGCCGATGCCGTAGCCGATGCGCAGCGAGGCCAGCCCGTAAATCTTGGAGAACGTGCGCAGCAGAATCAGATTCGGATAGCGCTTGAGCAGCGCCAGTCCGTCCGAATAGGCCGGGTCCTCCACATATTCGCAATATGCCTCGTCCAGCACGACAAGCACGCGGTCCGGCACCTGATTGAGGAATGCCGTCAGTTCGTCGTCGCTGACGATCGTGCCCGTCGGATTGTTCGGATTGCAGATCCAGACGATCTTGGTCTTGTCGTTCACCTTGGCCAGCATGGCCGGCAGATCGTGCTTGCCGTCCGCGAGCGGCACCTCGACGCTGACGCCGTTCTCGATCGTGACATTGTGCTTGTACTGGGGAAAAGTCTCAACGGCCATCACCGTCTCGTCGCCCGGCTCCAAGTATGCGCGCGCGATCATCAAGATGATCTCGTCGGAGCCTGCGCCGAAGATGATCTGATCGGCATTGACGCCGGTGCGGGCCGCGATCGCGCGGGTCAGCTCGACGGCAGCGCCGTCGGGATAAATGCTGATCTGCTCCAGCTCGCGCCGGATCGCGTCGGCCGCCTTGGGCGAGCTGCCGAACGGATTCTCGTTGGACGCCAGCTTGATGACCTCGGACAGGCCGAGCTCGCGCTTGACTTCTTCGATAGGCTTGCCCGGCTGATAGACGGGCAGATTGACGATATTCGGTTTAGGCTGCATAGGATAACTTCCTCCCTGGCTTCATCATAAAGGACGGAGCGATTGTCCGCTCCGTCCAAAGAACAACATGCCTCTATTGTGACATAACTCTATGTCGCTGTACAGATGCAAAGCGTTCATACGCGCACGCCTTGTCTCCTGCCCGCCGGCTCTCGCCCGGGAGCGGCGCCGGTCCGGAAAGCCGCCAGCGCGCCGGCGGCGGCAGCCGCTTCAGTTGCCGCCGGTCGCGCGGGGCTTCAGGCCTGCGATGAAGTCGCGCACCTCTGCGAGTCCGGCCTCGACGCGGTCGGCGTCCGAGAGCGCCTCGGGCGGCAGCGACGATTCGACCTGGCGCACGATGGCGCTGCCGACGATGACGCCGTCCGCGACGCCGGCGAAGCGCTCGGCATGCTCCCGCGAGGAGATGCCGAAGCCGACGCAGATCGGCACGCTCGAAGCGCGGCGCACCGTCGCGAGGAACGCGTCGATGCCCGCGTGGAAGTCGGAGCGCACGCCGGTCACGCCGAGCGACGATACGCAGTAGACGAAGCCCTTGGCGCGGGAGGCGATCCGCTCGACACGCGCTTCGGATGTCGGCGCGACGAGCGGGATGAGATGTACGCCCGTACGCTCTGCGATCTGGCGCACCTCTTCGTCCTCTTCGAGCGGCAGATCGGGGATGATGACGCCGCTAATATCATGCGCTTGCAGCAGACCGAAAAATCGGTCCAAACCGAGCTGCAGCGCCGGATTGAAGTACGAGAACAGGATGAACGGCATCCGGACGCCGGCCTCGCGCGCCTTCGCGGCCACGCCAATGCAGTCCGTCAGCGAGATCTTGTTGCGAAGCGCCCGCTCGGAGGCGCGCTGAATGACGGGACCGTCCGCAAGCGGGTCCGAATAGGGCACGCCCAGCTCGATCATGTGGGCGCCCGCCGCCTCGGCGGCGGCAATGAGCTTGACGGAGGTGTCGAGATCGGGATCGCCCATCGTCAGAAAGGGGATCAGCGCCGTCTCTCCTCGCGCCGCGAGCTCCGCGAATACGGTGTCGATCGCGTTGGCAGTCGTCGTGCTCATGGCAGGTTCCCTCCCAAATATCCGATGATCGACTCGACGTCCTTGTCGCCGCGGCCGGACAGGCTGATGACGATCGTCTGCTCCTTCGGCAGCGTCGGCGCCAGCTTGAGCGTATGCGCGACGGCATGCGCGGATTCAAGCGCCGGAATGATGCCTTCCTGGCGCGACAGCAGCTGCAGCGCATCGAGCGCCTCGGCGTCGGTGATCGGCACGTATTCGGCCCGCTTGATGTCCTTCAGGTAGGCGTGCTCGGGTCCGATGCCCGGATAGTCGAGACCTGCGGAGATCGAATGCGCCTCCTGCACCTGGCCGCCCTCGTCCTGGAGTACGTAGCTCATCGATCCTTGGAAAACGCCCGGCGTACCCTTGGTCATCGTAGCCGCATGCTTGTCGGTGTCGACGCCGCGTCCCGCCGCCTCGACCCCGATCAGACGAACCGAGGCGTCGCCGACGAACGGATGGAAGATGCCCATCGCATTGCTGCCGCCGCCGACCGCCGCCACGATGACGTCCGGCAGCCGGCCTTCGGCTTCGAGAATCTGATCCTTCGTCTCGAGCCCGATGACCCGCTGGAAGTCCCGCACCATCATCGGATAAGGATGCGGGCCGGTGACCGAGCCGAGAATGTAATACGTATCGTCGACATGGCTGACCCAGTAGCGGAGCGTCTCGTTGCAGGCGTCCTTGAGCGTGCGCGTACCGGAGGTGACCGGCACGACCTCGGCGCCGAGCAGTTTCATGCGGAATACGTTCAGCGCCTGACGCTTCGTATCCTCCTCGCCCATGAACACCTTGCACTCTAGGCCGAGCAGCGCGGCGACCGTCGCGGAGGCGACGCCGTGCTGGCCGGCGCCCGTCTCGGCGATAATTTTCTTTTTGCCCATCCGCTTCGCCAACACCGCCTGGCCGATCGTGTTGTTGATCTTGTGCGCGCCGGTATGGTTCAGATCCTCGCGCTTCAGATAAATCTTGGCGCCGCCGAGATGCTCCGTGAGCCGCTCCGCATAATACAGCGGCGTCGGCCGGCCCGAATATTGCTTCAGCAAATAGCGAACCTCGGCCAGAAAGTCGGGATCGTCCTTGTATCGGTTGTAGGCTTCTTCCAGCTCGTACAGCGCGTTCATCAGCGTCTCGGGCACGTAGCGCCCGCCGAAGCCGCCGAATCGGCCATGCGAATCCGGCACTTGAGTCGTAGTCATGATTGCTTTTTCACCCTTTCCGCGAATGCGGCGATCTTGGATGCGTCCTTGACGCCATCCGTCTCTACGCCGCTCGATATATCTACGCCGTCCGGCGCGTAGGCCGACAGCAGTTCACTTACATTGTCCGGATCGAGCCCGCCTGCCACGAACAGTCGCAGGCCGGCCGCACGGGCCGCACGCTCGTAGGCCGGGATGACCTCCCATGGAAAAGCCCGTCCGGTGCCGCCGCCGGCCGTATCGATCAGCACGGCGGATACGGCATCCGCATAGGCCGCGAGTCTCACGGGACCGGCCGGGGCGTCGACCTGAACGGCAGAGCCCGCATCAGCATCGGAGGCAAAGGACGACTCCCCGCCCTCTGCCTCCTCCGCTCCGTCGGCCGCCAGCGCGCGCCACACCTCGACCTTGAACCTTTGCCCGACCTCGCGGCAAAACTCGGGCGTCTCCCGCTTGCCGTGCAGCTGCACGACGTCGAGCGGCGCGGCCGCCAACACGGCAGCAAGCTCCTCAAGCGTCGGATCCACGAAGACGCCTACGGCAAGCGGCGCTCCGCCGTCCGCCATCCGGGAGTCGCGCGACACCTCGATCAGCGCGCCCGCCCGCTCCGGCGTCACATAGCGCCGGCTCTTCGGCGCGAAGATGAAGCCGATATAGTCGACCGGCAGGCCGTCCATGCCGCGCAGCGTCTCCTCCTGCATGATGCCGCAGATCTTGACCGCAGGCCGCGCCGCCGCACGGTCGCTTGCCTGCGCGCCGCCTGACGCGCTCATTCTGCGGCACCGGCTGCCGCGACGGGACCGAGCAGCCCCTCGATCGCCGCACCGACGTCCGGCTGCCGCATGAAGTACTCGCCGACGAGCACCGCCTGCGCGCCCGCCTGCCCGACGAAGGCGATGTCCGCTGGCGAAGCGATCGCGCTCTCGCTGACGGCCGTGACGCCGGCGGGCATGAGCGCGATCAGCTGCTCCGTCACCGCAAGATCCGTCTCGAACGTATGCAGGTTGCGGTTGTTGACCCCGATGAGCGTCGCGAGGCCGACCTCGAGCACCGTCTCCAGCTCGGGCCGGTTGTGCACCTCGACGAGCACGTCGAGCCCGATGTCGCGCGCGAGCCGGTGATAGGCGTCGAGCTGGCGCTTGTCCAGAATGGCCGCGATCAGCAGAATCGCGTCCGCGCCGATCAGACGCGCTTCGTAAATCTGGCGCTCGTCGATCGTGAAGTCCTTGCGCAGCAGCGGGATCGACACGCCCTCGCGGACATGGCGCAAATAATCGTTGCTGCCTTGAAAATACTGTACGTCCGTCAGCACGGAAATGCAATCCGCACCCGCAGCCTCGTAAGCCTTGGCAAGCTGCACCGGATGGAAGTCCGGCCGGATCAGTCCTTTGGACGGACTCGCCTTCTTCACCTCCGCGATCAGCCCGACCGGACGGCGGCGGCGACCGGCCTGCAGCGCCGACTCGAAGCCGACGCATGCGGGCAGGCCCGCGATCTCCCGCTCCGCCGCATTGATATTCATCGCAGACTTGAGCGCAGCGACCTCATCGCGCTTCGTCGCTACTATACGATCAAGAAACATGGCTAAGCTCCTCCGTTCGCGCGATCCATTGCGTCAGCTTGGCGGCCGCCGCGCCTGAATCGATGGTGTCCGCCGCGCGCTGCACGCCGTCGGCCAGCGAATCCGCCCGGCCCGACACATAGATGCAGGCGCCCGCATTGGCCAGCACGACGTCGCGGTACGCGCCGCGCTCCCCGTCCAGCACGCGCCGCACGATCGCGGCATTCTCCGCCGCGTCGCCGCCGATCAGCTCGCCGAGCGGCACCGTCCGCAGGCCGAGCGACTCGGGTGTGATATCGTACGTCGTGACGACGCCGTCCCGCAGCTCCGACACTTGGGTCGGCGCCGACAGGCTGATCTCGTCGAGCCCGTCGTGGCTGCCGACGACCATCGCGCGCTTGAGGCCGAGCCGCCCGAGGACGGACGCGACGACATCCGTTTTGGTTCTGTCGTACAGGCCCATCAGCTGACGGTCTGCGCCGGCCGGATTGGCGAGCGGTCCGAGCATATTGAAGATCGTGCGCACGCCGAGCTCGCGGCGCGGTCCGGCCGCATGCTTGAGCGCCGGATGGTACAGCTGCGCGAACATGAACGTAATGCCCGTGTCGCGCAGGCAGGCCGCCGCCTGCTCCGAGGTGAGCTGGATGTTCACCCCGAGCGCCTCCAGCACGTCCGCGCTGCCCGCCTTGCCGCTCATCGCCCGGTTGCCGTGCTTGGCTACCCTGGCGCCCGCCGCCGCCGCGACGATCGCCGACGACGTCGAGATGTTGAACTTGTGAATGCCCGATCCGCCGGTGCCGCATGTATCGAGCAGGTCTTCGTTATGGGCCGTCAGCTTGTTGCCGTAATCCCGCATCGCCTCCGCGAACCCGGTGATCTCCTCGACGCTCTCGCCCTTGAGGCGGAGCGCGACCATCGCCGCGCCGATCTGGGCGGGCGTCGCCTCGCCGCGCATGATCAGACTCATCACGCCGTGCGCCTCTTCCTTCAGCAGATCGTGCCCGGCCATCAGCTTCGCCATCGCCTGCGGCATCGTAATATTCGCGTCAACAACCGTCATGTTCATACCCTCCCGAGCGTGATGTGATGAGCCGTTCAATCATAGTCCAGATTCGTGCTGCGGTCGCCCGCCATGACGATCAGCCTGCCCTGCTTCGGCTTCGCCGCCGGCGGGAACATCGCCTCCGCCGCGCGGATCGCCTTCAGGCAGCCCTTGGCCTTGTTGACCGTCTCCTCGTATTCGCTCTCGGGCACGGAATCCCATACGATGCCCGCTCCCGCCTGCACATAGGCTTTGCCGCCCTTGAATACGATCGTGCGGATCGTGATGCATGTATCCATATTGCCGGTGAAGCCGAAGTATCCGATCGCCCCCGCATACGCGCCGCGCGCCTCGCGCTCAAGCTCCGAGATGATCTCCATCGCCCGCAGCTTCGGCGCGCCCGATACGGTGCCGGCCGGCAGACAGGACAGGAAGGCGTCGAAAAACGTTTTGTCCTTGGCGAGCTTGCCCGTGACGTTGGATACGATGTGCATGACATGCGAGTAGCGTTCGATCTCCATGTACGAGTCGCAGCGCACCGAGCCGAATTCCGATACCCGCCCCAGATCGTTGCGGCCGAGATCGACGAGCATCACATGCTCGGCGCGCTCCTTTTCATCCGCCAGCAGCTCCGCCGCCAGCGCCGCATCCTCCTCGGGCGTCCGCCCTCTCGGACGCGTGCCTGCGATCGGCCGCGTCTCGACGCGGTCGCCGTCGACCTTGACGAGCAGCTCGGGCGAGGCGCCGACGATCACTTCTTCGCCCAGCTTCAGCATGTACATGTACGGCGACGGGTTCATCGTCCGCAGCATCCGGTACACCTGGAGCGGGTCGACCTCGGTCTCGATGTGAAAGCGCTGGGAG
This sequence comes from Cohnella sp. 56, assembly GCF_037963805.1. Taxonomy (NCBI): domain Bacteria; kingdom Bacillati; phylum Bacillota; class Bacilli; order Caryophanales; family Paenibacillaceae; genus Cohnella; species Cohnella sp. 56. The sequence continues at coordinate 312,498 of NZ_JAZDQE010000004.1, forward strand.
AGCACGACCTGGAAAATGTCGCCCGCGCGGATGTATTCCTTGGCGCGGCCCACGTTCGCGATGAACTGCTCCTTGGTCAGATTCGAGCGCACGTCCCCGAGCTCGGGATCGGCCTGCGGCGTACCCGCTGCCGGCGCCGACGGCGGCAGCGGCTGCCGCATGCGCGCGATCGTCTCGTCCATGCTGGCGCAGGCTTTGTCGTATGCCCGCTCGATATCCGCGTCGGCCGCGCCTTCGGGAATATGCACGTTTCCGATGACGAGCACCTGCTGCTTGTAATGATCGAACGCGACGATGCGGTCGCAAAACATGAAATGCATGTCGTCCATGTCGAGGTCGTCCTCGCGATGCGGCGGCAGCCTGCGCTCGTAATACTGGAGCAGGTCGTAACCGAAAAATCCGATCGCCCCGCCCGTGAAGGGCGGCAGGTCAGGCAGCGCGGGACTGCGGTAGCCCCGGAGACGCTCGCGCAGCAGCTTCAGCGGCTCGCCGGTCTCGAACGTCTCCTCGCGTCCCCCCTGCTCGATCGTCACTTGTCTTTTTTTCAATCGCAGCACCATAAAAGGGTCCGTCCCGATAAACGAATATCTCGCCCACTTGATGCCGCCCTCCACGCTCTCGAGCAGAAAGGCGCGCCCTCCCTGACCGAGCTGCTGGAATACGCGAATCGGCGTCTCCGTATCGGCCATCAATCGCTTCACGACCGGAATGACGTTATAGCCCGCCTCCGCCAAGCGGAGAACCTCCTGAAGCTGTTGCCCGCGCTGCTGTCCCATCTCCTGTATCTCCCCTCTCCAGGTCCGCAGTCCGTGCGAACCTGCCGATGCGCGCGGCAGACGCCGCATACGCTTGATGACGAGCCTTCTAAACGCAAAAGTCACCTCTGCCAAGGCAGAGGTGACATCATGGATAAGGATATGTAGACGCGCCGCATCCGACAATTCATGCCGGTAAACGCCTGCCTATGCCGACTGCGCAACCCGTACGGATCGCGGCTCGGCCGCTATCGCTCATCTCGTCTCTGCTCGTCTCACCCGCGCGTAAGTCATCGTCCCTCCGGCCGACGGTTCTGCGCCAAGTAATGAATCTACTATATCATCGCAGAAGGAAGCGCGTCAACGGGAAGACGACAAATCCGGACGCAGCTTGACCGCTTCGCCGAGATAGACGTGGCGAATCTCCGCCTGCGTCGCCTCCGTGTTGACATGCACCATGAGACGGATGCACCGCTCGAGTCCGCCCTTGACGGGTATCTCTACCGAACACATCAGCGGCACGAGCTCCCAGCCCGCCATTCTCCGGATCGCGCTGGCCGGGAACGTCGCATCCAAATCCGGCGTGACGGTGATGAACACGCTGCAGATATCCTCGGGACGCGTGCCGTTCTCCTCGACGATCGCATCCAGCAGCTCGATCGTCGCCTCCAATATCGGTCCTGCTTCATTGGCGTCCACCGTGATGGCGCCTCGAATGCCTCTCATGCTCAATGACTTCAAGCCTCCTCTATCAGCCCTTCGACGATCTCTCTCACCCACTGGGCGCTCACGTCATGGCGAATCTCGACGCTGCCGATCGCCGTCGGCACGACGAACACCATATTGCCCTCGCTGAACTTCTTGTCGTGCTGCATCGCCTGCATAATACGGTCCGTATCCATCCCTGCCGGGATGCGGACCGGCAGCCCGAACTTGCGGAAGATGCCCTCGGTCCGCGCCGCGATCTCTTCGCCGTAGCCGAAGCGCGCCGCCAGACGGGCGGAGCCGACCATGCCGATCGAGATCGCCTCGCCGTGCAGCAGCTCGCCGTAGCCGGCCGCCGCCTCGAGCGCATGCCCGATCGTATGGCCGAGATTGAGGATGGCGCGCAGATCGTTCTCCCGCTCGTCCCGCGAGACGACGATCGACTTGACCTTGCAGCCCTCGTACAGCGCATGGCCGAGCGCATCCGGATCGAGCGCCAGCAGCCGGTCCGCGTGGTGCTCGCACCAGTCGACGAAGGCGGCGTCCCAGATCAGGCCATGCTTGATCACCTCGGACAAGCCGGCCTTCACCTCGCGGAGCGGCAGGCTCGCGAGGGCGTCCAGATCGTACAGCACTGCCTCGGGCTGGTGGAAGGAACCGATGATGTTCTTGGCCAACCGGTGGTTGACCCCGGTCTTGCCGCCGACGCTGCTGTCGTGGGCGAGAATCGTCGTCGGCATCTGCACGAAGCGTACGCCCCGCATGTAGACGGCGGCGAGGAAGCCCGCCAGGTCGCCGACGACGCCGCCGCCCAGCGCGATCACGGTCGACTTGCGGTCGAGGCCAGCCGTCAGCGCGTCCGCAACGAGACGGTCAAGCTCGGCCAGCGACTTGGACGCTTCGCCCGAAGGGACGACCGACACCGTCACAGCGTACCCGGCGTCCCTGAGCGACGACGCGACCCGGTCCGCATACAGTCCGCGCACGGACGCGTCGGTCACGAGCAGCAGCGGCGCACGGACGGGCAGTCCCAACTGTGTGAAGTACTCGCCGGCGCGCGCATGCAGGCCCGATCCGATATAGATCGGATAGGAGCGCTGGCCGAGGTCGACGACGAGCTCGCGCACATCTCCTGCGGTCGACATCAATATGCCCTCGTCTGCTTCATATAGTTATCGTAGTTCGCGCGGATCTCCTCCATCGAATCGCCGCCGAATTTCTCGAGGAACGCCTTGGCCACTTCCCAGACGACGACGCTCTCCATGACGACGCTGGCCGCGGGGACGGCGCACGCATCGGAGCGCTCGACCTGGGCCGTGAACGGCTCCTTCGTATCGATGTCCACGCTCTTGAGCGGCTTGTACAGCGTCGGGATCGGCTTCATGACGCCGCGCACGACGATCGGCTCGCCGTTGGTCATGCCGCCCTCGAAGCCGCCGAGCCGGTTGCTCGCGCGGTGGTAGCCCTTGTCCTCGCTGTACAAAATCTCGTCATGCACCTGCGAGCCCGGGCGCTCGGCCGCCTCGAAGCCGATGCCGATCTCCACGCCCTTGAACGCATTGATCGAGACGACCGCCTGCGCGATCCGGCCGTCGAGCTTGCGGTCCCACTGCACATGGCTCCCGAGGCCGATCGGCAGTCCGGTCACGATGCATTCGACGACGCCGCCGATCGAATCCCCGTCCGCCTTGGTCTTGTCGATCAGCTCGATCATGCGCTGCTCGGTCTCGGCGTCGATGACGCGCACCGAGGACGCCTCCGTGCGCTCGATCAGCTCGTCGATGCCGAGATTGTCGGGCAGCGGCGGCGCCTTGACGCCGCCGATCGAGACGACATGGCCGGCGACCCGGATGCCGAAGCCTGCCAGGAACTGCCTCGCGACCGCGCCGACGGCGACTCTGGCGGCCGTCTCGCGCGCGCTCGAGCGCTCGAGGATGTTGCGCAGATCCTTCTGCTCGTACTTGATGCCGCCGTTCAGGTCGGCATGGCCGGGACGCGGACGGTGCACGCGGCGCTTGGCCTCGTCGCCGCCCTCGATCGGCTCGATGTTCATGACGGACGTCCAATGCTTCCAGTCGTTGTTGGCGACGACGAGCGCGACCGGCGCGCCGGTCGTGCGGCCGTGGCGCACGCCGCCTACGATCTGCGCCGTATCCTGCTCGATCTGCATGCGGCGGCCGCGGCCGTGTCCCTTCTGCCTCCGCTGCAGCTGGAAGTTAAGCGCTTCGAAGTCAAGTTCAAGATTGCTCGGCAAGCCTTCGATAATGGCTGTAAGCTGCGGGCCGTGCGTCTCGCCCGCGGTTAAGTATCGTAGCGTCAAGTGAGTTCCTCCCCAAGTATTGCGGCAAGCTCGATTATGTTTCGTTTATTATAGTACAGCGTTAAAGCTTTTGACAAGAAAAGAGCCCGCCCACAGGGACGGGACACGGCTGACCGCTCGCCGGTTATTGGCGCGCCAGGGGCGCGGTATCGGACCATGCTCCGAACCCCGTATCGCCGGTGCGCAGCTCCTGTGCCGCAAGCCTGGCATGCGCCGCGCCGGCTGCATGCGCCGAATGGGCGGCAAGTTCGGCTTCCGGCACCAAGCCGAGCAGCTCCGGCTTTTCCAGACCCAGTATTTGCGCGCATTCCCGCGCCGTGATGAGCCCGCTTCGATAGGCTTCGATCGCTTTGCGCTTGTCCATGACAACCTCCGCAGTCCAAGATTGGTGCTAGTATCTCGCGGATGCGGCAGGATCATACGATCCGGCGATAGAAAAAGGTGTCCGCAGTCTCCAGTCCGTACTGTCCCGGAGAAAAAATCTGCTCGGTGCTGCCGACGAACAAAATGCCGCCAGGCTTGAGCGCCTGCGCGAACTTCTGGTAGAGCTGCTGCTTGGCTTCCTCGGTAAAGTAGATCATGACGTTGCGGCAGACGATCAGGTCGAAGCCGTCCGCGAACGGATCGAACAGCAGGTTCTGCTTCTGGAACCGCACCGCGCGCTTCAGCTTGTCGTCCACCTGGTAGGCGTCGCCGCCCCCGCTGAAGTACTGCGCCGCCATATCCTTGGGCACCTCGCGTATGGAACGCTCCGGGTAGACGCCGGTCTTGGCCTTGGCCAGCACGCCGTCGTCGATATCCGTCGCCAGCAGCGTCGTCTGGCCGAGCACGCCGAGACGGTCGAGAATCATCGCCAGCGTATACGGCTCTTCGCCGGTGGAGCACGCCGCGCTCCAGATCTTAAGCCGGGGCGAGCGCCGGATCATATCCGGCAGGAAGCGGTCCATCAGCGTATGCCAGCGGTTCGGGTTGCGCCAGAATTCGGACACATTGATCGTCATGCGGTCCAGAAATTCATTGCGCAGCCGCGGTTCGGCCATAATGGCCGCAAAGTAGGAGGCGAAATCCGAAAATCCGTTTTTCGTTCTGAGCGTCGTAAGGCGTCTTCTCATCTGCGTTTCTTTGTATTGGGAAAGGTCGATGGAGGTCGCCTTGCGGATGTTCGCCACGAACGCGGCGAAGTCCTCGTCCTCGCGCGCGCTCCCGTATGTATGATTGCTCATGCTTCGTACGCTCCTCGGAGATAAGCCCGCGTGTTCTTGGGATCAGATCCAGACTTGAATGACCTTGTCGTAGGTCAGCAGTTCGTCCTCGGAGAAAAAGATGCCGATCTCGCGAAGCGCACTGTCGTGCGAATCCGATCCGTGGATCAGATTGTAGTTCGTGTGAATCGCAAAATCGCCGCGGATCGTGCCCGGCGCGGCTTCAAGTCCGCTGGTCTTGCCGATCAGCTGGCGGGCGGCCGAGACGGCCTCATCGCCCTCCCATACCATGGCGAAGACGGGACCGGCAGTGATGAACGAGATCAAGCGATCGTAGAAGTCCTTGCCTTTATGTTCGGCATAGTGCCGCTCCGCCAGCTCCGGCGTGACGCGCATCAGCTTGGCCGCGATCAGCTTCAGCCCCTTGCGCTCGAAGCGCCCTACCATCTCGCCGATCAGTCCACGTTCGACGCCGTCCGGCTTAACCATCAGATATGTACGTTCCAATCGTAGTCCCCCCAGCCGCAGACGTCCCGCAGGGCGCGTCCGCCGTTTTCCATCATTTTACCACAAGCGCAGCAGGTTAATAGCTTCTCTTGGCCACAAATCTGGCGATCTCGGCCAGATTTTTGCGGGCGGGGATGGCCGGCAGCTCCTCGAGCAGCTTGAGCGCCTTGACCTTGTAGCGGTCCGCCAGCGCCTCGGCCTGCCCGATGCCTGCGCTGCCTCGCACGAGCCGGACGGCTGCGCTCGAATCCGCGTCCCCGCCGGCTTGCTGAATCCGCCCGATCTCGGCGAGCAGGCGCTCGCGCAGTCCCGGCTCCTGCAGCGCGTAGAGGACGGGCAGCGTAATATTGCCTTGTCTCAAGTCGCTGCCGGGCGGCTTGCCGATCGCCTTTTCCGTGCCGCACAGGTCGAGCAGGTCGTCCGTAATCTGGAACAGCATGCCGACGTTGTATCCGTAGCGGTACAAAATGTCGCTATGCCGCTTCGAGGCGCCAGCCGCCATCGCGCCGAGCTGACAGCTGACGGCGATGAGCAGCGCGGTCTTGCGCCGGATGCGCAGCAAGTAGTTGCGCACGCTCTGCTCCGTGTTGAAGAAGTCGCGTATCTGCTCCATCTCGCCGATGCACATCTGAACGATCGAGCCGGACAGTATCTGGTGGATACGCGGATGCGCAAGCTCGGACGCGACGACCAGCGACTTGCCGTGCAGGTAATCGCCGGTGAACATCGCGATGCGGTTGTCCCACTTGGCCTTGACCGTCGGCTGGCCGCGTCTCGTATCGGCGTCGTCGATGACGTCGTCGTGCACGAGCGAAGCCATATGGATCAGCTCCAGCGGCACGGCGACCCGCTTGAGCTGTTCGAGCGAATATTCGCCGAACTTGCCGGAGAGCAGCACGAACACCGGACGCAGCCGCTTGCCGCCCGCCTTGAGCAGATGGAGCGCCGATTCGTTCAGCAGCGGCAGATCGCTCGAGACGCTCTGCTCGAGCGCATCCTCGATCGCCTGAAGATCGGATTTGAGTGAAGCGTAGATCTGCATCAACTTCATATAGTCACCTTCGGTTCAAAGTGGTGGAGCTGTCGGACGCGATCTGTCGCGCCGGTCCGCTCCATTGCTCGATCCTCGCTTCCGGCCCCAGGCATCCCAGCTCGCGCGCATACGAGAAAAACAGGGACAACCCTTCGAGCTGTCCCGGCCCGAGATCGTGGTTCAGCCCGGCGAAGTATCCGCGCCAGTAGGCTTCGGTGCCGCCGATCGTGCTGATCGCATGCGAGATGACGGGCGTCAGGTCCGTCTGCGAGCGTGCCTTCGATTCGATGAGCGCCTCGTAAATCTCCTGCACCTCGCCGGAGCGGGCGGCCGCCGCTTCCTTCCTGACCGCCCATACCGCGAAGGTCATCCACATGCCCGTGAACCGGTACCAGCTGTCGGACAGGTCGATGACCTGATACCCGTGGTTGCGCCAGGAAGCCCGGATCGCATGGTCGCCGATCAGCAGGGCGGCATCCGCATCGGCCAGCATATTATCGAGCACCGGCTCTGCCGTCTCGTATACCGGATGGCCGCCGTGGAACTTCTCCATCAGTATCTTCAGCAAGTTCACCGAAGTCGCGGACGTGGTCGTCATGGCGATCCGTCCGCCGTCCAGCACCGTCTCGAGCGGAGACTTCAGGAACAGCAGGATCGATTGGACCGGGCCGCGCGCGCTGACCGACAGGTTCGGCAGCAGCAGATAATCCTCGCTGTTCAGGCCGTAGGCGAACGACGAGATCGCCGCCATGTCGATATCTCCCTCCCGCAGCCGCCGGTTCAGATCGGCGGGCATGCCCTGCACCGTCTCGGGCGCGCTGCGGAGCCGGTCCGGCTCGAAGCGATGGAATACCGGCCATACGTTCGTATAGTCGATGCGGCCGATTCGGATCGGCCTCGTTCGCTCAAGATTCATGCTGCTCGCCCCATCTGTCGTATAAATGATGATCCAATCCCATACTGTCCATAATCTTGCCGGTCATGAAGGCCACGATGTCGTCCAGCGTCTGCGGCCCCTGATAGAAGGCGGGCATCGCCGGAATGATACGGACGCCCAGACGCGCCAGCTTCAGCATATTCTCCAGATGCACGGCGCTCAGCGGCGTCTCCCGGGGAACGAGCAGCAGCGGCCGCCCTTCCTTCAGCGCGACGTCCGCCGCCCGTGTCAGCAGATTGTCCGAGCTCCCGTGGGCGATGGCCGACAGCGTCCCCATCGAGCACGGCACGACGACCATGCCTTCACAGCGGAACGAACCGCTGGCGATCGCGGCTCCGATATCTCCCGGCGGATAATAGACCAGCCTGCCGCCTTCGATATGCGCGAACGCCTCGGCTACCGCGGCCGCCCGGCGGGACGCGTCCCAGCCCAGCTCCTCCTTGAGCACGCGCCAGCCCGCATCCGAGATGACCAGGTGCACGTCGATGCCGGCGCCGAGCAGCTCGCGGACCAGCTTCACGCCGTAGGCCGCGCCGCTCGCTCCCGTGATGCCGACGGCCCAGCGGCGGGGCTGCCCGCGCTCCCTCACCATGAGCGCACCAGCACGAGGTCGATGAACGTGAACGCGAACAGCACCGAGCTGAGCACGCCGTTCATCGTGAAGAAGGCGGCGTTAAGCTTGCTCAGATCGTCCGGCTTGACGAGCTGATGCTCGTAATACAGCAGCACGGCCGCCACGATCGTGCCCGCCAGGTACCACCAGCTCAAGTCGGTCAGCGCGAGGAGCAGGATGAAGCCGCCGAGCGTCACGACATGCATCAGTCTGGCCGCCAGCAGCGCCCGCGCGATGCCGAAGCGCGCCGGAATCGAACACAGGCCTTCCTTGCGGTCGAATTCGACGTCCTGGCAGGCGTAGATAATATCAAATCCCGCGGACCAGAGGGCAACCGAGAGGAACAGGATCACGGCAGGCCAAGTGATCGTCCCCGTGACCGCGACCCAGCCGCCCAGGGGGGCGAGTCCGAGCGTCAAGCCGAGCACGAGATGACAAGCCCATGTGAAGCGCTTCGTGTACGAATAAATAACGGTCATGAATACGGCAATCGGCATCAGCTCGAGCGCGAGCTTGTTCAGTTGGGAGGCTGCCCAGAATAAGAGAGCGAAGGAGATGATGACGAAAAGCACCGCTTCGGAGGAACGAAGCAATCCTGCCGGAATCGCCCGGCCGGCTGTGCGCGGATTGCGCGCGTCGATCGCCTTGTCGATGATCCGGTTAAGGCTCATCGCGGCGGTACGGGCGCCGATCATCGCCAGCAGAATCCAGCCGCATTGCGCCCAGGTGGGCAGCGTGTGATTGACCGTCACCGCTCCCAGAATGGTGCCCACGTAGGCGAACGGGAGGGCAAAGATCGTATGTTCGAATTTGATCATTTCCAAAAATATTTTCAACTTCCGAATCATGCCGGTTCATTTCCCTTCTTCCCTGTATGCAGTGCGGCGACGCCGCCCGCGAGCGGCTTGGCGCGCACGTCCCGGAGTCCCGCTTCGCGGAACATCTCGGCAAGCCTCGGCAGATCGGGAAAGTCGGTCAGCGATTCCGGCAGCCAACGATACTGCTCATACTTGCGCGCGACGAGCTTGCCGAGCAACGGCATTAACTGCTTGAAGTAAAAATAATATATCGCCTTGAACGGCTGCCAGCCCGGCTTGGACATCTCCAGGCAGACGACCTGCCCGCCCGGCTTGACGACGCGGTGCATCTCGGAGAGCACCCTGGCATAATCGGGCACATTGCGCAGACCGAAGCCGATCGTCACATAATCGAAGGTGTTGTCCGGAAAGGGCAGCTCCATCGCATTGCCCTGAACAAGCTCGATCTGCTTGTCCAGCCCCTGCTGCTTGACCTTCTCCCGTCCGACCGCCAGCATCGCCGCGCTGAAGTCGAGTCCGACCGTCCTGCCCGTGCCGCTCGCCTCGGCGAGCGCAATCGTCCAGTCACAGGTGCCGCAGCACAGATCCAGCGAGGATTGACCCTGCTGCACGTTCATCTTGCGCATGGTGAGCTTCCGCCAGGCCTTGTGACGGCGAAAACTGATAATGTCGTTCATCAGATCGTACTTCGGCGCGATGCTCTCGAAGACGGAATGAACATGCTTCTGCTTGGACTGTGCATCCATTGTCGTTACCCCAACTCCTTGATCGCCGCAGCGGGCATCTTGGCCGGTCCGCGCAGGAACGGCTCGATTAGGCTTTGCAGCTCTGCGGCCAGCTTGTCGGACGGCAGATCGGGCAGCATCGACTGCAGCCGCGACGCCGACTGTCTGAGCAGCGAAGCGAGCTTGTCCGCGACGCCGTACTTGTCCATCAGCTGACCCAGCAGTCCCTGGTCGTGCCGGCGCTCCTCGAGCGCCCTGCGGTCCTCGTCGCTGCCTTCGCGCAGCACATGCCACACGCCCCAGCTCTCGCTGAGGCGGTCGGGCCGCTCCAGCCTGAGCAGCTCCAGCAGGAACAGCTCGCAGCGGGAGAACTGGTCGACGAGCTCGGGCCACAGCTTGGCGTACAGACCGGTCATCAGATGGCCGAACGACATAAAAAGAACGCCCCGAATGGCGGAACTGTCGTTCACGTATTCTTCGGCGTCCAGCCGCATCTGCTTCATCTTGCCGTACAGGGACACCTTGATCCGGTTCACTTCGCATACGGCTTCGCTCAGCCGCTTCACCGTCTCGATCTGGCCGGCCTGGGACAGCAGATGATAAAACCGGCTGCTGAAGTAGTCGCCCGCCAGCACCTTCATCTGGCGTGCTCTCATCTGAAGAGTCCCGGCCTTCGTGTCGCCGACAGCATTCTCCACCATGTCGTGCGTATCGAGACCCATCTGGACGAGCGACGTCACGAGCGGGTACAACTCGGCCTGCGCGCCGAGCTCCTGCTGGTCCCTCAATACGGACTGAAGCAAGCGGACGCGGCCCTCCGGAAATTCAGGCAAGTCCGTGTGCTTTGTGATCATATCGTAATCGGTATATTTTCGGGCAATATGCGCGATCGCTTTTCGTGTCATGTTCAGCCTCCGGGATTGCCAAGCGCGGGTTGTCGTCATCGATTTAATTCCTTAATTATAACATAACCGTACAAGCGCCGCATGAGACGCTTAAACGTTCATCAAAATGCAAAATTCGCGAGCCACTCGCGCCCTGTAGCCGTCCAAACCATACGGTTCTTGAGCAATTCGGTCGCATCGTGCGTCCCATCGCCCTGCAGACCGCCGCCGAGCTCGGCCCAATCGGCCGCTCTCAGGTCGGCCGAAGCCAGCATCGCCGTGCGTCCGCCGTCATAAGCGTAAAACCGAACGAGCAGTTGCCGCACATTGGTCACGCGCTCGAAGGAAGCCCTGCACAGCTCGTATGCGTCGCCCAGCAGATCCTCGGGACGTTCGACGCCTGTCTTGGCCGACAAATCCACGTTCAGAATGCCGGGCTCCCATCTCACCCTGTCCAATCCGAACACAAGCGGCAGCGGGTCGAGCAGATCGACGAGGCCTTCGTCCACGAGCCGGTCGCTCGGAATCGGCACGAATAGCCGGTCTGCCGCCGAGCCGGCCTGCGGCGATGCGGCAGGCTGGACCAGGCTGAGCAAGACGATGACGCATACGCCGAGCGCGAGCAGCGCGATACCGCTCCACCAATGACGCATCGACATCCCCCCTTTTTACCCACAACGGCTCTCTCCCATTGTATAAATAAAAAGGGCAGGCTATGCCTGCTCCCCGAGACATGCTTTTAGTTGTCCGTCTCGACAATGCCGTACTTGGTCAATACTGTAGCCTTACCGCGAATCTTGATCGCCGACGTATGATCCGTGAACTGCGCGATCAGCACCTCGCCTTTGTCCAGCTTCTCGGTATGGTGGAACCTGGTATCCTGCCCTCGGGTCAAACCGATGACGTTCACGCCGCTCTCCTTGGCCTTGACGACGATATAATCCGCCTGATTGGGCACGTCCATAACGGCAAGCCTCCTTCACGAATATCAAGCATCGCATATTAACGCACAAGCGTCCTTCAATAAAAACGGCTCCCCGGACAAATACCGGGAAGCAGTCTTGTTCACGTATGTAATGGTCGGAACGGCGGGATTCGAACCCACGACCTCACCCACCCCAAGGGTGCGCGCTACCAGACTGTGCTACGTCCCGTAAGAATCGCGAACGTATGTGATTATAGCATGCTATACGTTTCACTGGCAAGTGTATTGCAAAGTTAAATGCAACCGGCGGCAAACAACGTTTGCCGCGCGGCACCTTAAGCTTTGGAGGGCTTCAAATCCAGCCGATAGGAAGGCGCCTCAGAGCCTTCCCTTAAAAAAGAGACTAAATCTTTGTGATGTGCCCTCGAAACGGGAGCACTGTACCCGCCCTCGAAAAACACGCGACCTAGATCGCCGTCGTAGCGCTGAATTTTGTCGGTCTGAACCAGGTAGCCGCGCTCAACCTTGCGGAAGCCTTCGCCGGATAAATACCGATCGAACTCTTCGAGCGAACTAAGATGACTGAAGACGCCGTACGATGTCTGAAACTTGATGATTCCGTTCTCGATGAACTGGAACAGCACATCTTCGAGCGGAATTTCTAACACTTCAACCTCTTTGCCGCGGCGAATGGACACCGGTATCGTTTTGCTCATTTGCGGAGCTCCTTCGGCATTGTAGGTTTGTTCAGGAAAATGTACGATCCGGTAAATGCAAACATCGAAGCGACGCCCATAAAAAGAGCTCCCAAAACGCCATAGAACCGTTTTTTCATTTTTTCTCACCTCCTTCACTGAATGGTAGCAGCATAACCTGGACTAAAAATGCTAAGGCGAGCGTGTCCGAAACGATAACAAAATTCATCGACACGATAATCAGCCCTATAACTTTCAACAGCGGATAATGCTTTGAAGAAACCCAAGCATATTTGTCGAAGTTGGAAGGTGCGAACACGGCGACCATGAAAAAGGCCAACGAAGTTAAAATATAGGTCCACATCGCAGATAGGTTGATATGAGGCAGAATTGACAGCACAACCGTGGATGCCGCAATACAAGCGATCCCCGAACGAAGATGATATCCCCCCGTTGCGATTCGAAGTATGGCGAACCCGGCAAGCACCAATGCCGTTTTTCCGGGAGAACCGGTAATCAGGCCGATCATGATCGTAAAAACGATAATGGAGACAGTGTTCAATATAATTTTCAAAGCATATTCGATGACATCGGCTGAAGGGGCCTTAACTCCCGCCGCATTCATTCTCAAGTTGAGATTTTCAGAATAACTACGCAGCATCCTCATTGTCCTTTCTCAGAGAAAAGTATAAGAAAGCCGGCAAGGTAAGTAAAAATACGAGGCTCGCATAAATAACAAAATCTTTATATTCATTTCTAAAGACGTAAATCACGACGGTCAGTACGACGATTGCTGATATAATCACGGCAATCAACGTGACATTTGTCCCTTTGAACTCCATCTCATGCCGCCTCGAGGTCGGCACGAAATCGAATCCCCAGTTGAATCGCAAGATCAAACGCGCGAGGCTCAACATCAATATAAAAGTCAACAGCTGGGTAGCGGCATTGATCATACCGTTATTTTTAATCGTTTCAAGCGATATATTGTTAATCGCGCCAAGAACTAGAATGGTGATCCCCTGCACGACGACGAGTACGGCAAAACCTGCGAAATTCATAAGAATGGAATAAAAGACCGGAACCCGGAACAGCACCCATAGAACAATGACGTACATTGCAAACTGAATATAAGTCGACAAATTCGACGTTTCCGGATTAAGACGGGTGAAGTAGGACAACTGGCTCATCATGAATGCGACAATGGACACTGTAATAAAAGCACGCGTATTCAGGCGAAAACGAAACAAGGAAAACATCACGATAAAGACGCCGAAACACTCGATCGCTGAGCCAACGATAAATGGTACATACTGCATTGGTCTGGAGCCCCTTTAACTAAAATGCAATAGAACGATCCGACCTCTCTATATTTATTAGGTCGCTATAATCCATGCAGTCGTGAAACCTATTCTGATAAAATACTAACATTCGTGTCGATGCATGTAAATCGCTTTATACGAAATTCTGATAGTCAGCAACCCAATAACGGTCAAAATATAAAAACGCGCAGAAGCCATCTTGCCGATAAAGGCCAAGATGGCTTCTGCGTGCCCGCAGCATGGATTATGTAGCGTTCACACAATCGCAAGTCTTATTATTTAATTCCGTCCTTGAGCGCCTTCCCTGGCTTGAACGCGGGGATCTTGCCTGCCGGAATCTCGATCTCGTCGCCGGTCTGCGGATTGCGTCCCTTGCGGGCGGAGCGTTCGCGGACCTCGAAGTTGCCGAAGCCTACGAGCTGGACCTTGTCTCCGGATTGGAGCGCCTCGGAGATGACGTCGAATACGGCGTCGACTGCCGAAGTGGCGTCTTTCTTGGAAAGGTCGGCGAGCTCGGATACCTTCGCGATCAGTTCGGTCTTGTTCAATGCATTCACCTCCCATACGGACAACTGGCATAGTATCTGTTTATCCGTTTCATCAGAAATTATACACATGAAATCACGGCCGCCGCAAGCGGGAAGGCGCGCGGGCCTTAAAGATCAGGCTCTGCGTCTGCTCAAATGCACGAATGTGACGGTCAGGGCGAGCACGAACAAGGGTCTTTTGATGATGTCGGTCGTATCGTATTGCACTTGCAGCTGCGTCAGATCGTTGCTCAATATACCCGTAAGCACGGCTCCGACAAACGTCCCTATGATGTTCGGACGTCCCGCGCCGAATACGGGGCATGGCGAATGTTGAACCCGGGTTAGTTGCACCATTATGGTGCAAGTGCAAAACGAGCGAGCAGCGGACTCGCGCGCAAAGTCGGCCGGAAATGGCGTCCACCGCGGGCGGCAAGCCCCAATTATAAAAGCCGCCGGGATGTCCCGGCGGCAGTCGGCCCTTGCGGGCGGTTACTTTTTCAGCATATGGAAGACCTGCTCGACGTCCTTGTCGCCGCGCCCCGACAGGTTGACGATGAGGATCTGGTCGCGCGTCAAGGTCGGCGCGAGCTTCTTGGCGTAGGCGACCGCGTGGGCGCTCTCCAGCGCCGGTACGATGCCTTCCGTACGCGACAGCTCCTGGAACGCCGCCAGCACCTCGTCGTTGCTCACGGTTACGTATTCCGCCCGCCCGGTTACTTTCAGATGGCTATGCTCGGGACCGATGCCCGGATAGTCGAGCCCGGCGGCGATGGAGTATGTCTTGCGCGGTTCGCCCGCCTCGTCCAGCAGCACCAGGCATTTGAAGCCGTGGATGGTGCCCGGCACGCCTTCGGTCAGCGTCGGCGCCTGGTCCGGCTCGACGCCGATCAGCCGCACGCCCGGCTCGTCGATATAGTGCGCGAACGCCCCGATCGCGTTGCTGCCGCCGCCCGCGCAGGCGATGACGGCGTCCGGCAGACGGCCTTCCTTCGCGACAATCTGGCGCTTCGACTCCTCGCTGATGATCGCCTGGAAATGCTTGACCATCGTGGGGAACGGATGCGGCCCGACAGCCGAGCCGAGCAGGTAGAATGTATTCTGATAGTTCTGCACCAGATCGCCGAGCGCTTCGTCGACCGCGTCCTTGAGCCGGCCCTGCCCCTTGTTGACCGGGACGACCTTCGCGCCGAGCAGCTCCATGCGGAACACGTTCAGCGCCTGCCGCCGCATATCCTCGGCGCCCATGTAGATGACGCATTCCATATTGAACATGGCGCAGGCCGTCGCCGTCGCGACGCCGTGCTGACCGGCGCCCGTCTCCGCGATGATACGCCTGGCGCCCATCCGCTTGGCAAGCAGAATCTGGCCGATCGCATTGTTGATCTTGTGCGCGCCCGTATGGTTCAGGTCCTCGCGCTTGAGGTAGATCTTGGCGCCGCCCCAGGCGTCGGACAGACGCTCCGCGTAGGTCAGCGGGCTCTCCCGCCCCACGTACTCCCGCAGATAGTAGCTTAGCTCCTCGTTAAATTCGGGATCGTCCCGGAATTTGTAAAATTGCTGGCTCAAATAATCCAGCACTTCCTGCAATTCCGGCGGGACGAAGCTGCCTCCGAACTCTCCGAAATACCCTTCACGCAACGTCTCCTGGCTCATGCAAGCGCCTCCAATATTAGAAATCATGGCGAAGCCCGTTTGGTGGCAGGCTCCTATTCTTTCCATCTATCGTATCATAAAAATGACGGGCGGCAACCAAAAAAAACGATCGCCCGACACCCCGTACAAGGGTCCGGCGATCGCGCGCCCATTTATAATTATACGTCCTTGAGGATTCCGCCCAAGATCAGATCGATCGAAGGAAACCGAAAGCGCTGCGGCATCAGCAGCGACTGCAGCATAAGACCCTGGACGATGGAAAAATAATAGACGACGAGATCCCTCGCTTCCCCCTCGACGAACAGCCCTTGCGCCTGCCCGGCCTCGAACAGCGGCAGGAGCGCGTCAATATGCTTGTCGACTGCATAACGGTCCATGATGCTGTGAATCGCCTGCGGCAAATAATCGGACGTATGGAGCTGCAGCACGAAGGCGAAGTAGTAGCCATTGCTCTCGGACAAAATGAATTCGGTCAGACTTCTCAGCACCTGCGGCGGATTTCCCTCGATCTGCTCGAATTTGCTCAAAGCGTTGTAGGATTCGCTCAGCACCTTTTCCGTCAGCGTCTCCAGCATATTTTCTTTCGATTTATAATAGTGGTAGACCAAACCGTGGCTGACGCCGGCTTCGGCAGCGATCTCGCTTATTTTGGTTCCGTTGTAGCCTTTCTTTACGAACACGCGCAGAGCCGCTTCGGCGATCTGTTCGGAGCGTTCATCGCGGAGATGCTTCAGCTCCTTTTCCTTTAACCGTGGCATTACCGGTATCCTCCTGTTCATCCAGCAGTGGTCTGGCATAGCTATTGCGAACGCTCACCTTATTTTTACGCAATCGTCTCTTGGAATACAAGTCGAATATCCCAAGCTTCGCGAGCAATCGCATGAAGAGCAGCAGGACGGGCGAAAAAGTGGCGGGGGCGCTCAGCTCATGCAATATCCGTTCCGGAAACGGCCGGCAGGCGCCGGCGTCTTGCCCCAGGCTGAATATTTGATGCAGCCATTTCGTATTCGTACGCGCGGGCATCGCTTCCAGACTCGGACCGAATCCTTTCACGATCGTGCCGTGGACGCGATAACCTTTTCGTGTGGCCCACTTTTCGACGTAGCGCTGCATCGGCAGGCATTGGGCCGTATCCGGGAAGCCGCACTGGATGAGGAACACCATCGTCTGCCCGGAATTGGAGCAATTCGGGATAGCCTCCATAAACGCCTTCACTTGACCCGGCATGCTGTGAAAATAGATCGGAAAGGCGATCAGGATCAGATCGGCCTCCCCGAGTTTATTCAGGCTTTCGAACGCTCTTGTTTTCAGATGCACATGGAACGTGTCGGCGTGATTGCCCGGAATGCTCGTGAAGCCTTCCGTGAACCGGTTCAGCATTTGAATTGTGTTGCTCGTCTTCCCGCGCGGCGAACCGCTATACGCGAGCAGTTTCATAAGCGGCCTCCTTTGCGCTCTCCCCGGTTGTTCGTTGAAAAGCAAACCCGCCGTAAAAATTTCCGATGAACCGGTTGACGTCGCGCATGATCTCCAGGTCTTCCGCGTCCGTATCCGCTTCCTTGTGCAGGATAAAGCCAAAGTCGGGGTTCTGCTCGTACCTGGGATCGTGGGTGAAGATTCCGCTCCTGATCTTGATGAACGGCAGCTCCATCGGGTAGAGCCTGTCGATAAACGATTTGGTACGCCCCGACATAAAGCCTTGGACGACAGGCGCGATCACCACGATCCGGTCGGAGTTGACGAAGGCACGCAGGATGGACGCTTGGTCGTCCTTGATAATGCAAACGCCAGGCGTCTTTATATTGCACACGTAACAGCCCAGGCACGAACGGACGTCCATCCGATTCAAATCGAATACCGACACCGAGCAATGCTGCTCCTGAAGCAAATGAAGATAGCTTTCGGTAAACGCGAGCAGCTCCGAATCCTCGGTGCCCGAGCATATGACCGTAATGCGATTGATCGATTTACGCATAGCGCGCCTCATTTCTCAGAGAATTGATTTATTGATTCAATGAGTCAACATTAGCACGAATATCCCGTTTGTTCAAGAGGCGGACGCATGCAGAAGTTCGTGTCACGAGGCGGCCATTGCTCGCGAGCCCTCTTTTCTCATATAAAAAGACCGTGCGCTCGATGTGCGCACGGTCCTGTCCTCGGATTCGGTTACAGTATGATGGCGATCAGTCCGCCCGAGCCTTCGTTGATGATGCGGCCGAGCGTCTCCTGCAGCTTGTAGCGCGCATTGTCCGGCATCATGGCGATCTTGCCCTGGATGCCTTCGCGTACGATCGAATGCAGCGAGCGGCCAAAGATGTCGGAATCCCAGATCTTGATCGGGTCCTTCTCGAAGTCCTGCATCAGATAGCGGACGAGCTCCTCGCTCTGCTTTTCCGTGCCGATGATCGGGGCGAACTCCGACTCGACATCGACGCGGATCAAGTGAATCGAAGGGGCCGTCGCCTTGAGGCGGACGCCGAAGCGCGAGCCCTGGCGAATCAGCTCCGGCTCGTCTAGCTGCATCTCTGCGAGCGTCGGGGCCGCGATGCCGTAGCCGGTCGTCTTGACCATCTCCAGCGCTTCGGCGAACCGATCGTACTCGCGCTTGGCGTGGGAGAATTCCTGCATCAGCTGCAGCAGATGGTCTTTGCCGCGGATCTCCGTGCCAACTACCTCTTGGAGGATGCGATCGTACAATTCGTCGGGCGCATACAGGTCGATCTCGGCCACGCCTTGGCCCATATTGAGCCCGCTGAGGCCGGCCCGGTCGACGAAGTCGTACTCGAGAAACTGGGAGACGACGCGGTCCACATCGCGCAGACGGCGGATGTCCCTGACCGTATCGCGCACGGAGTTCTCATAGCTCGACCGCAGCCAGTGCTGCTCCTGGAGCACCATGACCCAGCTCGGCAGATTGACGTTGACCTCGTGCACGGGGAACTCGTAGAGCACCTCGCGCAGCACGCCCAGCACTTCATCCTCGCCCATCGACGCCACGCTCAGCGTGATGGCCGGTATATCGTACTTGGCGGCAAGCTCGGCGCGAAGCGCCAGCGCTTCCTCGCTCTTCGGCTTCGTCGAATTGACGATAAGCACGAACGGCTTGCCGACCTCCTTAAGCTCCGCAATGACGCGCTCCTCCGCCTCGACATAGGAGCTGCGCGGGATCTCCGCGATCGAGCCGTCCGTCGTCACGACGACGCCCAGGGTGGAGTGCTCCTGAATGACCTTGCGGGTGCCGATCTCGGCCGCTTCCTGGAACGGGATCGCTTCCTCGAACCAGGGCGTCGTAATCATGCGCGGGCCGTTCTCGTCCTCATAGCCCTTGGCGCCCTCGACCGCGTAGCCGACGCAATCGACGAGACGCACATTGACCTCGAGACCTTCGCCGACCTTGATCTGGACGGCGTTGTTCGGCACGAACTTGGGTTCCGTCGTCATGATGGTGCGACCGGCCGCGCTCTGCGGCAATTCGTCGATCGCCCTGACGCGGTCGGCTTCATGTGCGATGTTCGGCAGCACGACCGTCTCCACGAATCGCTTGATGAAGGTCGATTTGCCTGTCCGGACGGCGCCGACGACCCCGAGGTAGATGTCGCCGCCGGTGCGCTCGGCGATATCTTTGAAAATATCCACTTTTTCCACTGAGATTCCCTCCCCTTCGTAATCGCGAAGCCTGCGGTTCCGTCAGCGCGACGGACTCGTACATGAACTTGGACTAGTATCATTGTATGTGCCAGTCCCGGGATTATGACGCCGGCAGGCAACTTTTTGCGGAGCGCCGGCCCCAACGTTCTCTCATCCAAATGATCCTATGATAGAAAAGAGGCGCCTATGCCTGCAAAGAGAAGCAGCAAAAAACCGCCCCGGATCGGAGCGGTTTGAAAATGACGGCGACGTTATTATTTGAGATACGCCCGAGGCTCTCCGTCGGTCAGACGGTATACAGGCGACTTGACAGGCACATAGAACGACTCGCCCGTCAGAAAATCGCGCAAGTCGTCCGTCGGCGCCGGCTTGACGTCCGACTTTTTGAGCGCTTGAACGATGTCGACGCCATAATCCGCATACACCGTGCTGCCCGGATCGATGAGCAGCTCCATCACCCTGCCCGTATACATACTGCGGATCGCCGGATCGTCGATGCCGAGCTTTTTGTAATCGAGCAGTCTGAAGTCGGGGTACACCTCGTCGCCAGCAGGCTGGACGCCCTTGTGCTTGAGCACATAGGCGTTCACCTTGGTCTGGATCGTGCCGATCGTCTGGTACACGGCCAAGTCCAGCAGCTTCACCTGCGGATTGTTTTCTTCGTCCACAATGATGAACTGGCCGGAGCCTCCGCGCTCGAACGCCTCCTTGGGCAGCTCGGTCACGTAGCCCATCCGCTTCAGCTTGGCGAAGTCAAGACGGAACTTCTCGTACTTGGGCGTCGCCTCCGAGGCATTCTCAATCGGCAGCAGTCCCGTGTCCTCACGGTATCTGTCGACCGCGTCCTGCACGGAGCGGACGGCCTCCTTGGCCGACACTTGATTCGAAGGCGTATACTCGTCCGGGTACATGCACCCTGCCAACGGCAGCAGCGACAGCGCGAACGCCGTCAGCGCCCCCCGCTTCGCCCAATCCTTGCCGCGCTTCAACCATTGCCATCTATTCAACGCATATGCCTCCCGTATTTGCACTTCACGCCATTACCATAGTTCATCCGACTGCTGCCGCTCGAGCTGCTTGCGCACGGCGGCCTTCAACGGATCCTCCGGCACCTCGACGTGCACGTCGCTCAGAATCCGCGCCTGACAGGACAGCCGCATCCCTGCCTCGAGCAGCGGCCCCAGCTTGAGCCGTTCGGCCGGCGTCGGCGCGCTCAGGGCGGCCGCTTGCTCGGGCGGCACCGCGACCTTGCACATCAGACATCCGGCGACGCCGCCGCAGCGGGTCCTCACGGGCGCATGAGCCCGCCTCGCCGCCTCGAGCAAGGTCGTGCCAGGTCTGACGTCGACAGTGGCCGCCTCCGGTCCGAACGTCACCTTGCAATAGCGCCGCTCAGCCATCCCGTCCCGCCCCCCTGCCGTCCGAGTCGCTCTCCGCGCCGGTCGCGACGGCAAGCGCCGCGCGCCGGACCTCCTCGGACAGCGGCTGCCGCGCCAGCAGCCGCTCAAGCGCCGGCAGATGCGCCTCTCGTGCGGCGCGTATAAGCTCCCCGACGGCGGCCGTCCGGTCCGGCCGCTCTCTAAGCAGATTAAAAATCAGTTCGTGACCGAGCGGGACGATCCGCACGGATGTCCCGTCTTCGAAGCGCAGCTCGTCAGCCTCTGCATACAAAAACCGGTCGACCTCGGTCACATAATGCGAGGCAAGCGCTCTCACCTCGAAGTCGCCGACCAGCTCGATCTGCACGCCGCCGATCCGGTAATGCGCGAGCAGCGACCGGTAGCTGCCCGACGCGTCCCACGCCGGGCCGTCCGTCGCCAGATCGGCAAGTCTGCCGTGCAGCGCCCCTACCGCGGACGCATCCGCGTATATATCCAGGTCCCGCGGAGCGGATGGCAGACGGGCTCCCCGAAGCGCCAGGCCCGCGCTGCCGCCGACGACCCATCCGGCTCCGCAGCCCGCAGTCAGCACGGCGAGCCGGCGCAGCGCCTCCTCGATCTCTCCGCCAGCGCAGCGGATAGCCATCGTCCTCAGCTCCTTAGAAGTACGTCCTGTTGACAGCCGAGATCGTGCCCGGCGATGCGATGCGGGCCTGACATCCGAGACGGTAGCCCGCGTCCAGCTCGTCCGGCCCGAGCCGGTCCCACTCGGCATCCGTCGATTCCTCCAGATGTGAGGCGCCCTCCGTCACGATGCAGCGGCAGCGCGCACAAGTCCCCCGCGAACAATTGAACTGCCAATCGATACCCGCCCGCTGGGCGAGCTCGAGCAGTGTCGCGCCGACGACCGGCTCCGTTTGGGCTTCGATTGTTCTTCCTTTTAACGTCAGCATTGCCTTAAGCCTCCGGCCTGATTCTAGTTCGTTATATAATAGAGATAAGTCCGCATATCATGCCCGTCACGAGCATGACGAAGGCGACGAAGGACAGCACCAGCCGCAGCGCGCCTCTGGTCTTCGCTCTGGCAAGCATGATCAGCACGGCCGACAGCACCATCAGACCGATGCCGACGAAGGACACCCACATTTTCATCATCGGATCCATGATTCGCCCTACCTGTCCTTTCCCGACCGTTAACGCAAGTATGTAGCGCCCGAGAAAAAGCGCGAATCGCCGCGTTTTTTTCCGTTCGACTGCCAGTTATAATACCACAATATTGATCGATCTGAAAATAGAACGAAGCCAGTTCCGGCGTCGGATCGACGATATCCGGCAGTCTGGCAAGCGGATGCGGGCGTGCTTTTGGGACAGCCCCCTCTTTTGAATAGCCTGTTTTCAGCTTCGAGGACCTCGGTAATTCAAGCTTAATTCAGATTTGTTCGGTGTCAGGGAGCCTTCCACACCAGGTTTTTTAATTATTGCAAGCAGATCGGACAGCAACGTGAATTTGTGAAGACGAAGAAGTTTCTAGCACATAGTCTAAGTCTACCGCTCCGGCTTCCAATGCGAGCAATATCATATCTTCTTCTTCATGACAGGTCACAATGATGACCTTGATATCCGGATATTCCCTCGCTATTTTTTTGCAGGCCGCAATGTCTTCTTCCCCGGTTGTCATCTCAAATCGTTAAAAAAGCGGCCCTTTTACAGGGTCGCTTTTCGGCGTTTGGCAAGACGTCGACTATTTGAATATTTTGACGCGTTCCTCGAGCGGCTGGAACGTCTTCTCCCCCGGCCGGGCCGTCGGCTTGCCGAAGGGCATCTGCGCGATGAGCGCCCAGCTGTCCGGCAGTCCCCAGGTCTGCTTGACCTCCTGGTCGATCAGCGGGTTGTAGTGCTGCAGGGAAGCGCCGAAGCCCTCCGACTCAAGCGCTGTCCAGATGACGAATTGATGCATGCCGGAGGAATGCGCGGACCACTTGGGGAAGTTTTCCTTGTAGGCGGCGAACTGCTGCTGCAGTCCTTCGATGACCTTCTGATCTTCAAAAAAAAGCACCGTGCCGTAGCCTGCCGCAAAAGCGTTCATTTTCTCCAGCGTAGACTTGAATTGCTCTGCGTCATTGACGATCCTGCGCAATGTCTCGGTCGTAATCTGCCAAAATTTCTTGTGCTCCTGCTTCAGCAGCAGCACGAGCCTGGCGCTCTGCGAGTTGAACGAGGAAGGCGTGTGCTTGACGGCCTCCTTGACGATCTCCTCGATGCGAGCATCCGGCACGACGGGTTCGTCGCTGATTCCGTAAATGCTTCTGCGCGCTCTGACCGCTGTCAGAAACTGTTCGCTGACGGCCGCATCCGTAGGCATGTCCGAACTCTCTCCCTCTCAAGCTGCTGGTTTGGCTTTCTCTTTAGTTGTCCCCTCTCTTCGCCGGAATATGAGCGGCAACAATATCCGCCGCGCACCGCCTGCTCGCCCCAAGACGCCAAAAAGCTCCCCGCGACGATGGTCGGGAGGAGCTTCAGGCGGCCCAAGCCGTTATTTTTTGAGCATCATTTTCATGAGTCCTTCAAGGCCGCCCATGTTCATGCCGCTCTTTTTGACTGCGGATATGATCTCCTTGACCGTATCCTCCGATACCGGTACGCCGGCCGCGCCGGATACCTGCTTGATCAACTGACGGATCTGCGCCTCGCTCTGCAGGATGTCCGGAGACACCTTTTGGGCGATTTTCTTCAAGGACGTTTCAGATACGGGCTTGCCCGTCTTCTTGGTGACCGAGTTCAGAATATCTTTGGACAATTTTTTGTCCATGCTTCCCCTCCTCCGCACATCATGCCTTGTATAGTATGAGGCGGTAAAAGGAAGGGTGTGGGCGGGCATCCCCTGGCGATCTAGCTCGGATTGGAACGGTTAAAGAGCACGGCTTCTTCGATCTCGTGCGTGCGGACGCGGCCCATCAGCGCCTCCACCGCCTGCAATGGCGGCTTGCCTTCGAACAGAACGGCATGGAGCTGGGACGTGATCGGCATCTCGACGCCGTACTGCACCGCGAGCTTCGAGGCGGCCAGCGTCGTGCGGACGCCCTCGACGACCATCCCGATCCGGCTCTGCACTTCCTCGTAGCCAAGTCCTTGCGCCAGCAGCTCGCCCGCACGATAATTCCGGCTGTGTCGGCTCGTGCACGTCGCGATCAGATCGCCGACGCCCGCAAGTCCGGCGAAGGTGAGCATATGGGCGCCCATGGCGGATCCGAGTCGCCCGATCTCGGCCAGCCCGCGCGTCACGAGCGCCGCCTTGGCGTTGTCCCCGAACCCGAGGCCGTCGGACAGGCCCGCCCCGAGGCCGATAATGTTCTTGATCGCGCCGGCCGTCTCGGCGCCGATCGGATCGGGATTCGTGTAGACGCGGAAGTATGCGTCGTTCATGAACAGG
The DNA here is from genome assembly GCF_037963805.1 of Cohnella sp. 56. NCBI lineage: Bacteria > Bacillati > Bacillota > Bacilli > Caryophanales > Paenibacillaceae > Cohnella > Cohnella sp. 56. Next base: position 336,579 of record NZ_JAZDQE010000004.1, read on the forward strand.
TCCTGGGCGGCCTCGGCCTGCAGCAGATCGGTGGCCGCGACGACGACCGTCGTCGGCAGGCGGACAGCGACCTCCTCCGCATGGCTCGGTCCGGAGAGCACGACGATCTGTCCTTCTTCGCGCCCCAGCTCCTCGGAGAGCACCTGGGACATGCGCTTCAGGCTGCCCGTCTCGAAGCCCTTCGTCGCGTGTACGATCAGCGCCTCCGGCCCGATATGCGGTGCGGCCAATCGCGCGATCTCCCGCGTCGCAGACGACGGGGCGACGAATACGACCGCTTCCGCATCGGCCAGCGCCTCCGCGAGATCGGTCGTTGCCGTCAGCGCCTCCGGCAGCGCGGCCTCCTTCAGATACTTGCGGTTGGTCCGCTCCGTATTGATCTCATCCGCCTGCTGCGTGCCGCGCGTCCATATTTTCACCCGGTGGCCGTTGTCCGCCAGCACGCATGCGAGCGCCGTGCCCCAGCTGCCCGCGACCAGCACGGTAACGTTGCTAGATGCCATGGGTATCCTCCTTACTCTTTTTGGCGCCGAGCTTGTTTTCGGTGCCGTTCAGCAGCTTGACGATATTTTTGCGGTGACGCACAATCGCCAGCACAGCCAGAATGAGGGCGCCCCAAAATACCGGTCCGATCTCGCCGGCCACGCCGAGAATAACCGGAACGAGGGCGGCAAAAATCATCGAACCGAGCGAGACGTAACGGGTAATGACGATCACGACGATCGCCACGACGCCGGATGCGAGGACAGGCAGCGGCGCCAGATAGATGAGCGCGCCGATCGTCGTGGCGATGCCCTTGCCGCCCTTGAATCGGAAGTAGAGCGGCCAGTTGTGGCCGGCGATGGACGCCAGCCCGCACAGGACGGCGACCCATGAATCGCCGTCCCCGTCAATGGCATGGCCGATCGCGACGGCGACGAGCCCCTTGGCGATGTCCAGCAGGAAGACGGCGGCGGCCGGACCTTTGCCGAGCACGCGCAGCGTATTGGTCGCGCCGGCATTGCCGCTGCCGTGCTGGCGGATATCGATCTTGCGCAGCCAGCGGGCGAACAATATGCTGAACGAGACGGACCCGAGCAAATAACTGATAACGATGGCGATGACGGCTGACAACAATTCGTTCTCTCCTATTCCTGATCGGACTTGCGTCTTGTGAAGAGGCGCAGCGGCGTGCCCTCGAAGTCAAACGCGGCCCGAATCTTGTTCTCCAAATAACGCTCGTACGAAAAATGCATCAATTCCGGATCGTTCACGAAAATCAAGATCGTCGGCGGCTTGACCGATACTTGGGTCGCGTAGTTGACGCGCAGTCTGCGCCCCTTGTCCGTCGGCGGCGGCGTGATCGCGACGGCATCCGCCACGACGTCGTTCAGCAGATGCGTAGGCACGCGCATCGCATGCTGCTCGGCCACGCGGTCGATGACGGGGAGCAGACGGTGAAGCCGCGACTTCGTCTTCGCGGAGAGGAATACGATCGGCGCATAGGACATGAACAGGAAATGATCCCGGATCGTGTTGGTGAACTGCTGCATCGTCTTGTCGTCCTTCTCGACGACATCCCATTTGTTGACCACGAACACGGACGCCTTGCCCATCTCGTGCGCATAGCCCGCGATGTGCTTGTCCTGCTCGATGATGCCTTCTTCGCCGTTGATGACGACGAGTACGACATCCGCGCGTTCGATCGCTTTCATGGAGCGCATGACGCTGTACTTTTCCGTCGTCTCGTACACTTTGCCGCGCTTGCGCATACCGGCGGTGTCAATCAGCACATAGCGCTGGTCGTCCTTGGCGAACGGCGTGTCGATGGCGTCGCGTGTCGTGCCCGCGATCTCGCTGACGATAACCCGGTCCTCGCCGAGAATGGCGTTCACGAGGGAGGACTTGCCGACGTTCGGGCGGCCGATGAGCGCGACCTTGATGACGTCGTCGTCGTACTCCTGATCCTCGCCGGCTGGCAGCCGGTCCACGCAGGCTTCGAGCAGATCTCCGATGCCGATGCCGTGCGAGCCGGACAGCGCGATCGGATCGCCGAAGCCGAGGCTGTAGAACTCATAAATATCGTCCATGCGCTGCAGATTGTCGACCTTGTTGACGGCGACGACGACAGGTTTGCCCGACCGGAACAGAATCTGGGCGACCTCTTCGTCCGCATTCGTGACGCCAGCCTTCGCGTCCACCATGAATACGATGACGTCGGCCTCCTCGATCGCCAGCTCGGCCTGCATGCGGACGAGCCGCAGGATGCCGTCCTCGCCGTCGATCTCGATGCCGCCGGTATCGATCACGCTGAAGCTGCGTCCGCTCCATTCGCCGGAGCCGTAGATGCGGTCTCTCGTTATGCCCGGCTTGTCTTCGACGATTGCCAGCCGGTCTCCGATTATGCGATTAAAAATCGTAGACTTCCCAACGTTCGGGCGTCCTACGATGGCAATGACAGGTCTTGCCATGCTTTCACTCCTTAAGGGATTCCCTGAATCATACAATAATCATACAATGAACATCATATCAAAAATACTACGCCTTGGCTAACGAATCCTGCCCCTTGGCAAGTCTGGCATCCATGTTGAAGCCATTAATGCCGGTCCACGATCATGTACAATCCGTCCTTTAATTTGTGCGCGGCGCAATCGAGTATTTTCTCCAGCAGGTTCGTCAAATTTTGCAGCTCCTCCTCCGACTTGGCGATCAGGGCCGCCGAACCATCCGATATGTTGCTCGGGTCCGTCGTCAGCAGCATAACGACTTTAGCCATGGGCCGTCTCTCCTTTTTGTTTGTTGGCCTTTGTCGGCCGTCTGACTGCCGATTCGAGCAGCGGTACGCCGCAGATCGCCTGCATCGCCTTGTCGGGATCATGCTCTCTGGGAATGAGCAGCACACCGAGCGCGCCGGTGCCGAGATCGAGCTTCGCCAGCGGCATAAGCGCCGGATCGCCGTCGTCGCGATATACACCGAGTCTTGTCGACACATCATGCAGTATCGCTTGGCGCAATCCCAGATTCGCGAGCGTTACCTTCGCATCGTCGCTGACGGGCGTCAGCATAAATCCGATCGCCTGCTTGCGCATAATGTCGAGATTGGATTCCAGCCCGACATTCATCATATAGACGCCCCCGACAGAGACGCTGGCGTCTCCTATAACGACGGGAGCGAACGATACGGTCGCGATATCCCGTATATTTTTGCCTCTCATAAAACGGAGCACGACCGCGATGCAGACGATGCCGAGCGGCACGCCCCACAGCCAGCTCCACACGGTCGTCGCGAAGCTGACGATCAGGGCGGTCGCGATCGCCAGATAATTCCGCCCCTCGAAGACGACGGAGATGCCTTCTATGTAGGAGGCGCCTCTGGGCACCAGCTCCTGATGATCGATTGCGGTGAGCGTGTTGCGCTCCATATTGCGCACTTCTCTGAACTGCTGCGCGGCCAACGACAAAAAAGTAATCGCGGTGTAATCTTTGTTCATCAGCGCCGGCACCGCTACAGCGCCGAGCGCACCGGCGATCAGTCCGAGCGCCAGATGGATGATCTTGCCGTGCGGATAAGCCGGATATTGCCGGTAATCGCTGCGCAGCATGACGATCCGGGCCAGCAGCCCGAACGCCGTGCCAAGCGACACGCCGAGCAGTTCATGATGGCTGGCCAGCCACTTCGCCGTGATCATGCGGCCACCTCCTCATACCGAATGTTTCATTTTCGTTAGTATGCGCAGGTTGGCGCGGCCAAAATAGAAAAAAAGTGAAAACGCAAAAAAGACGCTGCAGCCATAAGCCGCAGCGTCCTGTATGTCGCACGCTAAAACTGTCGGTTAGCTTACTTGAACTTGCTCAGCTTGTCGCCGAACTTCTCGGCCAGCGTGAAGCTCATGCTCTCCGGCGCAGGAATGTTCGCTTCCTCGCGCTGTCCTCTGGAGGAACGCGGAGCGCGCTCAGGTTGAGCAGGCGCTTCTTCGGTCTCCTTGATGGACAGAGAGACGCGCTTCTCGGCAGGGTTGAAGTCCAGAATCTTGGCTTGGACTTCTTGGCCTTCCTTGAGCACTTCATGAGGCGTCGCGATGTGGCGGTGCGCGATCTGGGAGATGTGTACCAGGCCTTCGACGCCCGGAGCGATCTCGACGAATGCGCCGAAGCTCACGAGGCGCTTCACGACGCCCGTCACCGTGTCGCCGGTGTTGAACTGGCCGCTGACGGATTCCCAAGGACCCGGCTGGGCAGCCTTGATGCTCAGGCTGATCTTACCGATCGAAGGATCGACTTTGAGTACTTTGACGTTGACCTTCTGGCCTTCGGAGACGACGTCCGCAGGATGCGCGACGTGATTCCAAGCGATCTCGGACACGTGCACCAGGCCGTCTACGCCGCCGATGTCAACGAACGCGCCGAACGGCGTCAAGCGTTGAACCGTGCCTTCGAGTACCTGTCCAGGCTGCAGCGAAGCCATGACCGATTGCTTTTGCTCTTCGTATTCGGCTTCGAGCACTTCTTTGGCGGAGAGGATGACCTTGTTGTTCTCGCGGTCGATCTCCTTGATCTTGACGCGGAGCTTGCGGCCCTTGTAGTCGGAGAAGTCTTCTACGAACTGGCGCGCTACCATCGAAGCGGGGATAAATCCGCGCACGCCGATGTCGGCGACCAGGCCGCCCTTGACGACATCCGCTACCGTGACTTCCAGGACTTCGCCGTTGTCGAATTTGCTCTGGAGGTCATCCCAAGCCTTGGCGCCGTCGATTTGACGCTTGGAGAGGACGAGGCTCGCCTTTTCGTCGTTGATGCTGACGACCTTCGCTTCGACTTCCTGACCGATCTGCACGGCATCGGAAGCATTCTCCAGATTGACGTTGGAGAGCTCGCGGAGCGGGATGACACCGTCGTATTTATATCCAAGGCTCACATAAGCTTGGTTGTCTTCGATTTTAACGATGGTTCCCTTTACGGTATCGCCCTTCTTCAGCGATACGACGTTCTCCAGCGCGTCTTGGGTTACCGTCTCTGCAGCGTTGTCGGCAGCGACGGACGCCTGCTCGGCGGATTCCTGGACATTGATTTCTTCAGACATGGAAATAACCTCCTCAGTTCTACCACAACTTTATTTAAACCCGCAACGCGGGGTTTAAATCACCTAAGTATAAAAATAGGACGAATGACCGTAGTATACGCCAAAAGGAAAAAATTATTGCGCCGGCTTGCCCGTGTTCAGCATCTCCCGAATACGGCCCATGAGCAGCTCGGTCGCCGCCTCCTGGGACTCGGCGGAACCTTCGGCGGCCAGCGCCGACAGCTCGAGCGGAGCGCCGTAGACGGCCTTCATCTTCGTGAACGGACGATAGCTGCCGATCAATGCGACAGGTACGATCGCCGCCCCCGCACGAAACGCCATGCTGACCGCGCCTCGCTTGCCCATCAGCCCGACGTCACGGCGCGTTCCCTCCGGGAAGATGCCCATGACATTGCCCTCGCGGAGAATGCCGATCGCCGTCTTGATCGCTTCCTTGCTCACGCCTCCGCGCTTGACGGGAAAGGCGCCGAGATTCGTAATCATCGCCCCGAAGCCCGGTATCCGGAAAAGCTCGGCCTTGGCCATGTAATGGACCTTGCGGTCGACGCCGATTCCGAGCGCGATCGGATCGAGCAGGCTCTTATGGTTGCTGGCCAGAATAACGCCGCCATGCTCTGGCACTTGTCCGGCGCCGACGGCTTCGAACCTGTAGAGCAGCTTAAACAAAATTCGCAGCAGCAATCTCGCAAAACGGTAGAACATCGGTCAATTCTCCCTCGCAGCGGTCGTCTGTGACGCTTGATCGGCGCGCGATACGATCTCGCCCACAATCTGTTCGATCGTGAGGCCCGTCGAATCGATCAGCACCGCGTCCGCAGCCTGGCGAAGCGGCGCAATCTCGCGCTCGCTGTCCATGCGGTCGCGCTGCGAGATCTCCCGCTCGAGCTGTTCGAGCGTGACGCCGGGGTCGTCTCCGAGCTCCAGATATCTGCGCCTCGCCCGCTCCGCGGGAGAGGCGGTCAGAAATATCTTGAGCTCGGCATCCGGCAGCACATGCGTGCCGATATCCCGGCCGTCCATCACGATGCCCTTGGCGGCGGCCATCCGCCGCTGCAGCTCCGACATGCGTTGGCGGACGGCTGCGCATGCCGAGACGCGCGATACCGACAGCGTCACCTCTCGGCTCCGGATGACCTCCGTCACGTCGTCGCCGTCCGCAAGCACGATCTGTCCGCCGTCGCCTGGCAGCAGCGAGATGTCCAGCGCCGCGGCCAGCTCGCCGAGCCGTGCGTCGTCTTCGATCGGGATGCCCCGCTCCAGCGCAACGACGGTAACGGCGCGGTACATCGCGCCGGTATCCACATATACGTACTGAAGCTTGCCTGCGACCAACCTCGCGACCGTGCTCTTGCCCGCGCCTGCGGGTCCGTCGATCGCGATATTGATGCGGTGCTGATAGGTTACATTCATGAAGAAACTGCAAGCCTCCTAGCGCGCACGAACCTCGGTGTCCGTCCCCTCGGGCGAACCCGTCAGGAGAAGAGGGGCGCGTTCTGCATGGTTACTCGAGAAAAGTAGCGCATATTACGCCTGCGCATGAATGAACAAATTATACCACAGCGCATAGGCATATGCAAAAAAGCAAGCCGGATAGACCGAGGTCTATCCGGTGCTGTAGGAGATGCCTTCATACCGCTCGGTCGGAACGAGGGCATGACGGATGGCAGGCACCCGCAGGATAAGCTGGGACAATATGAGCAGAATGGCGCCTCCGACCGCCGCCATCCGCAAATACCTGTCGGCGCGGTCTATCCAGCCTTCGCGCCCTTGCTGCGCTTGATTTTTGTTTTCCGCCAAGGCTACAGGATCCCTTTCTCCGCTAATCTTTGCGCCGCTCCAGCTGCTTTTCGAAGCAATACCGGATAATTTTCTGCTGGTCGGCATCCTGAATGTCCATGAACCGCAGCATGGCCAGATTGTGATGAGGCTCCACGGGCACGATTCTGACGATCTCGGCATCGAATTGCGCGTGCGAGACGGCGCCCGATTTATAATTCAAGAGTAACCAGCAGCTCAATTTAATATTCGGAGCGATCGGCCATTTGCGGTCGCAGCGGAACGATACCCCGCCCCCGCCCACATCGTCCGTCAAGGCCGTGAACCGGACCTTCTCTCCGAGTCTGACCGCGATCTCGAGCTGGGCTTCTACACGGAGGAAGCTTCTGCGCTGCTCTCTGGAAATATCGTCCGGATTCGGCTTGGGGACGACCAGCTGGCTGATGCTGTCCTTGCGCATCGCGTGCACATGGGCGACGAATTGATGCTTGACGCCCTCCGCCGTAAAGTAGGTGATTCTAAGCTCGTCCCCCGGCTGCGTCCTGTGCAGCCTGCGGGTCTGCTCGTCCATCGGAATATCGACATAAAAGAACAGGTCGTCGGCGTCGGTGACACGGGACCTGAGCATGCCGGGTGAACCCGGTTCGGATGGCATGGCATGGGGCTGTATGTAGAGCATTTGACCTATCTTGGGGAGCACGCTGCACCTCCATGCGACTGCGGGAATGATGTCGGAATATTGCAGATCGAACCAACCGTTTATTTTGCTCTTGCATTATATCACGATCATTTGTCCGGCGGCAGATGCCATTTCAGCAAAAATGGACAAGCCGCCCTTCGCTTTTGCTCGCGGGGCGGCTCTCTTGCCGTGCTATAGTATCGCTTTTGCCGAATCGGGGATTTGTTCGATCTTCTCCTCGATTCCCGTGTTTGCATTTACGTAGATCCGATATTGCGAGCCGTTGATTTTTCCCGTGTATTCGTGGCACAGCACGTCTTTCTTTTCATCGTTTTCGATGACGGCCAGCCGATGTGCCTTCATCTCGAATTTCGGATGGAGCACCGATCTGGCTTTGGCTTCTTCGATCGCAGGCTTGCCGACCGCAATGCCGGCCTCGCGGTAGACATGGTCCGCCGCCTGCAGGCCGACGGCTTCGCCGTTATCGAGCGCGATTCGCACCGTCACCTTGTCGGGGTATATCAGGACGCCGTCCTTTTCGGCCACGAAGGTGAATACCGAGACATGATCGTATTCGTCGTACGTCACAGGAGTCATCGCTGTGTAGCCCTTATCCTTCAGAAACTGAATCGCCTTCTCCTTTGCCGCTCCTACATTGAAGCTGCGCGTTTTGACGATGCGGGGATTCATGAACCACAGCAGCTTGCCGCCCTTTGCCGTAAAATCCATCTGGATCGTTTGCGCTTCGCCCTTTTTTTGCGAACGGGAGGCCGTGCTGACGACCGCAGTATAGGTCGGGTGATCCGTCTTTGTGCCGTTTTCGGTAATTTTAATTTCTCTCGTGCCGGACATCGCTTTTATCCCGAGGAATTCCGCCGCCTTCTGCCGCGCCTCCTCGGCGCTGATCTTGGGCCCCGACGCATTGCCGTGCGCCCGCTGCAAATCCGCGGAGACGTTCGACGGTCCCCAATCGTTCTCGGGATACGAGGATACCTTCTTGTCGACAGTCTTGAATCCGTCGATGATGGAATTGTCGGCTGTCTGATCCGCGCTCGACATGGCCACTTCGACGTCCATCCATCGCAGATGGTCGGACAGTACGGCGTCCTGCACCTTGCCAAGCTCCTTGTTGATGTCGGCGGCCTTCGCGTACAGCGACTGGATCGTTTGCGCCTCCTGCTCGGTTAGCGGTTCCTTGGTGAGATCCCGCACCGAAGTGCGATAGGCAAAATCGGAGATGCGCGATAAAAAGTTTTCCGCCTTGTTGAAAGGCAGCAGCGCCAGCGGCAATTGATTCACTTCATTTTGCGCCTGGCTCGTCAGCCGCCATACGTTGACCAGTCCCTTGCGCTGCATCCGGTACGAAGCGCCGTTTACCGCCAGCGTCTTGCCCAGCTGCTCCTGCAGGCTGTTCATATGATTCGTGAGATCGTGGAAAGCGCGCTGATATTGATTTTCCGCCTTGATCAGCACGGCGTTTTTTTCCTGGTGCTCCTGGTAACCCCAGAAAATCGCGCCCGCGAACAGCAGCGCGCACAGGGGAAACATCACTGCGCTTAAACGTTTATACATAAAAAACGGCCCCTTTCATTCCCAGACTACGGATTGCCGTTAGTGTGGGTATGAGGAGCCGCCTTTATGCATCGCAAGTTTCTTCCATATCGAACCTTTCGGCATTGCCGCATATGCATTGCCTGAAGCCGGTGTCGATCTTGCCCCGTTCGCGTCTGCCGCGCAGTATGAACTTCTCGCCGCAGGCTCTGCATCTGATCGTCACCTTGACGCGCGTGCTGTTCAAACGCTGTTCACTCCCTGAGACGGTTTAAATCCCAGTATCGCCCATTTATACGGAATCTAACCGCCTTCCTCCCGGTGCAGCAGACGAAAAGGCGAGACGGCGTTCGCGCTCTGAACGTATCGGATACCTCTGAACCAAAGCAAAAACATGAAAGGTACAATAATCCACATCCAAGTGCGAGGCAAAGATTGCATCAGAAAATCGTAAATACCGTGCCACGCAATCGGAAGCACGAACGCCATCGCCTGGAACAGCCGGGCTTGCTTGCCGGACGCGAACTTCGCCTTGCCCATAAAATAACCCATCACGACGCCGAACAGGGCATGTCCGGATACGGGCAGCAGCGCCCTGACGAGCAAGGTGCCGAACGTGGAAGGCTCGGCAAAGGCATACATTACATTTTCGATGGTGGCAAATCCGAGCGAGACGGCCGTCGCGTAGACGATGCCGTCATAGGGCTCGTCGAACTCCGTGTGATTGAATACGATATGGTACAGCACAAACCACTTGAACAGCTCCTCTACCCCTGCCGATACGACGAACGAAAAGGCAAAGGGAGATTCGCCAAGCCAGATCATCAGCCCCCGCTGCACGATCATAATCGGCAGCACGATCAGCGCACCGGTTACGAACATTTTGGCGACCATCGACAGCGGTTCCGTATCGTAGCGGTCCTTCCAATAAAAATAAGACAGCAGCGCAAGGCCCGGCGCGACGGCGGCAGCCAGTACCGACAGGATCAGCAAGTCGACCCCCTCCTTCCCTCCGTTATGGAATCGCACATGCCGGCTGACGGCGCGGGCGCAAAAAAAGGACAGCCGCATAAAAAACGTTGGACGTTTTTATGCAGCGTGTCCGTCTGAGAACGCCCGATCAGGCGAAGTGCTCCGTCAGTACTTGAACGGCATTGGCAGGTATAACCAACTGGCCGTACTCCTCGAGAACGGCAGGCGTCACCGAAGTTGCCTCGCCGAACTCGGCGAGCAGCGCGATGAGCGCATTGTCGTTCGCGTTTTCCCCGGTTGACGGATCGAAGCACAGTATCCAGTTGTTTTGGTATTTGTACATTCGGCCCTCGTCCGTAATGTGCGATCTCAGCATCTTGGCCGCGCCGATCGCATCCTCGATATCCCGGAACCGATATATGATGGCTTCGCTCTGCTCAAGCGTGACTTCCATTTCGTACACTTCTTCGTCAAGCTCTTCCTCCGCGCCTGCGTCGGAGCTTCGCTCGGTCTTGCCCCGCGTGACGATGACGACCATGCCTTGCGCCGGCATGGCGAACACTTCGACGGCAAGCGGCCCTGAGGCGTCGAAGCCGAGTTCGCTGTAAGCCTGGTCCATCATCTCGCTGAAGAGCTCATGTACTTTCGGAATTTCCCGCCACATGTCTTCCTTCTGGATCCCGCGTTCAGACAGATCGTCAAAGGTAAGGAAAATCCTAATCTTGTCTTGGCTAAGCCGCTCCATCCTCATGACAGGATCCTCCCTTCTGCACACGATGGGTGATAACAGCGTATGACGCAACGGGCGACAGGTGTGTAATTTGTGCTTTAACATATGTTATCACTTCTACCCTTGAAATGCACTAGCCAAAACCCACAAATTTCAGTTAAACTCGCATCTTCCGCAAGCTCCGTTATATGTAAGCGAAACAAAAACGGCCCGGCGTCTTCTGTCCGAAGATGCGCGGGCCGCCAGCCTGGATCGTTCAGATCCGGTGCTGTCCGTTTTCGCTCAAAATCTCGTTCACGTCTTCGCGCACATCCGCATCCTGGGAGATCAGATGCGCGATGTCGCCGAATCCTTTGGCTTTGGCGTCGGAAGACGATTCGGCCGCGGACTTGGCGCCGGCAGCATGCTTGCGTTCGGATCTGTCCGAGCCGAAGCGCATATCGAACATTTTGCCGATCGCGCCTTCTTTTTTGCCGAAGGAGCGATTTTTGATTTCGTGGCCGATCATGCTCGCAGCCATCGACCATTTCGGACTGCGGCGAATCGCGACCGTCAGCGCGGCTCCGACGATACCGCCCATGACAAATGCACCCATTTTCATTGCTGCCGCCCTCCGTTCGTATGCGATCAATATGTGTTGTGCGTTCCCTCGTTATTGTAGGCCTTCTCCGCCCCTCGCATCCGGCTTAAATAAAGGAAGAAGATTGACCGCGCGCTTCCTTGGGTATGGTACAATCTGATAAGCTTTAGTACCGCTGAAAGGATGTAATCGCTATGATCAAAAAAGCCGGCGGCTTCGCAGCCGCCTGTACGCTCGCAGCAGCGCTGTCCGCATGCAGCGGCGACGGGGCCAATCAAGGCGCCTCGTCCCGGGCGCCCGTCGTCTCGGCTACGGCCTCGTCTTCGGCATCGCTGCCTTCATCGCCCTCAGCCGCGCCTACCGTGGCCCCATCGCCGACCGTCTCCCCGTCTGCTTCGCCTGAAGCGACTGCGACCGGCGAAGCAGTCGCCAAAAACTACAAGATGAACAAAAATTACGACATCGTGCCTGTCGACAAAGCATCGGGCAACGACAAGGTCGTCCTGCTGACGTTCGACGACGGCCCCAAAGACGAGAAAACGCTCGCCCCGATACTCGACACGCTGGACAAGCATCACGCCAAGGCCATTTTTTTCGTGAACGGCTATCGGGTCAAGGCGCATCCCGAGCTGCTCCAGGAAATCGACAAACGCGGCCATATCGTCGGCAATCATTCGTACGACCACATTCAGCTGGGCAAGGAGAAGGCGGACAAAATCAAAGAGCAAATCGGCAAGGTGCAACAGATTGTCGAGGCGACGATCGGCAAAAAGCCTGTTTTTTTCCGACCTCCGAACGCTTCTGCCAACGCGGACGTACACAAGATCGCGGCCGACAACGGCTTGCTGTTCATGACCTGGTCGAACGGGTCGCTTGATTGGACGATGAGCGGCACGAAAATAAAAGACAAGCCGCAAGCGATCATCGACAACGTGCTGAAGCAGCTGCATCCCGGGAGCAATATCCTGATGCACGAGCTGTCCTGGACGGGCGAAGCGCTGGACAGGCTGCTCACGACGCTCGAGGACAAGGGCTATGCCTTCGTCGATCCCGACGCTATCCAAACGACTTCCTAACATGCAAAAAGCCCGCCGCATCGGCGCCGCAGTGCGGCCGAGCGTCGGGCTTTTTCAATTCTCAGATGGAATAATGCTCATACCCCCACCAGATCAAAAAACCGACCAGTCCGGCAAACAAAACGAGCAGCGTACGGTAAAACCACTTGCTGTAGCTCTTGCGAAGCGAAGGGTGAACGACCGCGCGCGGCGGCATCCCTGTCTCCGGCATCCCCGATGCCGCCGCCGCTTCGGCGATCGCCCGCTCCAGCTCGTCGATCGACATGGGCCCTGACGCCGCGGGCTGCTCATCGTCCGGCGATAGCGCGCGACGCTTCGCGGCAACAAACTTGTCCCAGGCGGTCGGGGACTGCTGCTCGCTCATGGCTGCTCCCTCCGATAGCGGATAATGATGCCCATCACGAGATCTACCAGAAAGTGAGCGACGATCGGCGCCCATATCGTGCCCGTATGCGACATCAGCAATCCAAGGCCGTAGCTGATGGCAAATACGAGTCCGGTCGGAATCCAGTGCCGCAAGTACCGGACGTGGATCGCCGCGAATATGATGCTCGTCCAATACGGACCGAATGCATGCTGTAAGGCCCCTCTGAAAAGCAGCTCCTCGCAAAAACCGACGACCGCACATAGCAGCGCGATATGCCACAGCGGACGGGCGCGGAAAATACGTTCGTTGACCCCGCCGTCATCCTTGGCATCGTCCGGAATCCAGCGGGAAATGCCGATGTCGACGGCAATTACGGCAGCAGCGGTCCCCGCGCCCCAATATAAAAACGACCAATCCCTCGGCATGTGCAATAATGCCAAAATATTCTGCCCCTGAAAAAAAATCCACGCCAATCCGATAATGAGGGTAAGCGTCTGTGTGGCGTATAAATTGATCAAAAGTCCGCGATCGCTAAGCTCGTCTACAGTCACTTTTCTAAGTTTAATTTTTTTGATGTCGAATTTACGCATGTTACCTCGTTTGATGTAAATTTTTGATATGTACGTATGCTAATAATTTCCTTATACTTGTTCTATTCATGTCGATATTTGCGAGGAGTCACCCATGGAAAAGCGTCTCTCTAGAACGGATCTGTTGTTCGCGCTCGGATTTTTGTTTCTGCTGATCGTCGCGATCGCCGCCTTCTTCAGCGGCGTCAAAGTAGGCACGCAGCGCACCGAGGCGCTGTACGCGAAGCCGTCCCCGACAATGGAGGCCAGGACGGTCACATCACCCAACGCTTATACGCAGCAGGATCTCGTATCCTTCTATCATAACGTATTTTTACCTCATCGTGAATGGATGGCCGAATGGTCCGCCGCCCGCACCCGCTGGCTCTCCGACGATACCGCGGACCGTTCGGCATCGCTCAAGGAGCTCGCGAAGCTCGCCGCGGCCAAGTACGAAGAATCCAAAGTCACTGCCGTCTCGAGCGTGTCTCCGCTGCTCATGAACGCGCAAAACAATTACTTGAAAAGCCTGAAGCTGTTCGAAAACTCGCTGGGCGAGATGGCCGCCAAAGTCAACGACGGCTCCTCCGCGTCCGCGATCGCGGCGGTATCCAAGAACGCTTACTTCAGCGAAGGCATCCGGCTGACGCTGCTCGCCCAGAGCCAATATTACAACGCGATGCTCAAATGGGGCGCCACCGTCAATCTGTCGTTGCCGGACAATTACGAGCTGCCGAACGTACTGCCGAATTCCGAGTGGTCCAAGCTCCCGCTGCTCGTCAAAAACGCGATAGCCGCGCAGTACATGTTCAAAAACCGCTCGGATTACGACTATCTGCCGCAGGATCTGACGGCGCGCATCGATCAATTCATCAATTCGGGCCAGGCGGACAAGATGAAGCAAAAAACGGTCCGTTCGACGGTCGATATGCTGATGGGAACCGGCGCGATCCGCAGCGGCGACTATCTCTCGCTGCGTTCGCGTTATTATGCCAAAGAACTGCTGCCGATGCTCCCGTTTTTCTCGTCGGATACGTGATATTACGCCGGCCGGCGACAATTGTTCCACATTTTCCATTGCAATTGCAAGTCCCATTGCTTTACAATAAGAATCGCCGCTTTTACGAGATCACCCTCAAAACGCTGTTGGTCCGTTCGGGCCGCGGGGGTTTTAGGGTGTTTTCTATATATTCATCACTTCGTAGTACAGGGGGATTACTATGTTTAAAGTGTTGGTATCGGATCCGATCAGCGATCTGGGCATCTCGCTCCTCGTCGAGGCGAGCGACATCTCCATCGATAAGAAAACCGGTCTGTCCGAAGACGAGCTGGTCGCCATCATCGGCGAATACGACGCGCTGCTCGTGCGCAGCCAGACGCGCGTCACGGACCGCATCATGACCGCCGGCAAGCAGCTCAAGGTCATCGGCCGCGCCGGCGTCGGCGTGGACAATATCGATCTGGACGCCGCCACGAAGCGCGGCATCGTCGTCATCAATGCGCCGGACGGCAATACGATCACCACCTGCGAGCATACGTTCGCGATGATGATGGCGCTCGCCCGCCATATCCCTCAAGCCTACGCCAAGACGATCGGCGGCCAATGGGACCGCAAGTCGTTCGTCGGCGTCGAGCTGCGCAACAAGACGCTCGGCGTGCTCGGCATGGGACGTATCGGCAGCGAGGTGGCCGCAAGGGCCAAGGCGTTCGGCATGAAGGTGCTCGGCTACGATCCGTTCCTGACCGAGGAGCGCGCCGACAAGCTCGGCGTGACGCTCGCCAGCGTCGACGATGTCGTCCGCGGCGCCGACTTCATCACCGTACACACCCCGCTCACGCCTGAGACGCGTCATATGATCGGCAGAGCGCAGTTCGAGGTCATCAAGCCGGGCGTACGGATCGTCAATTGCGCGCGCGGCGGCATCATCGACGAGCAGGCGCTGATCGAGGCGATCGATGCCGGGCGCGTAGCCGGCGCCGCCTTCGACGTGTTCGAGGAGGAGCCGCCTGCAGCCGATCATCCGTTCCTGAAGCATCCCAAGGTGATCGTCACCCCCCACCTTGGCGCTTCTACCGTCGAGGCGCAGGAAAACGTCGCGATCGACGTATCCGAGCAGCTGCTGCATATCCTGAGAGGCGAGCCGTACAAAAACGCAGTCAACATGCCTCCGGTGCCGGGAGACGTGCTCGCGAAGCTCGAGCCGTACTTCACCCTCGGGCGCAAGCTCGGCAGCTTCGCCGCCCAGATCACGGACGGACCGGTCAAGGAGATCAACGTCGCCTACGCCGGCGAGCTGGCCGACGTGGACACGGCGCCGCTGACGCGGCAGATCGTCCAGGGCGTGCTCGCGCATCATCTCGGCTCCGATCAGGTGAACGCGGTTAACGCGATGCACCTGGCCAAGATGCGCGAAGTCAACATCGTCGTCACCCAGTCCCAGGCCGCGAAGGGCTTCACCAACCTGGTGACGGTGACGCTGAAGACAGGACGCGAGGAGCGGTCCGCCGCAGGCGCCCTGCTCAACGGCTTCGGACCGCGCATCACGCAGATCGACAAGTACCCGGTTGACGTCGAGTCGCAGGGTCATCTCGTCCTGATCTCTCACCACGACAAACCCGGCATCATCGGACGCGTCGGCACGCTGCTCGGCACGAACGGCGTCAACATCGCGACGATGCAGGTCGGACGCAAGATCGTCGGCGGCGCCGCAATCATGGTGCTCGGCGTCGACAAAGCCGTACCGAAGGATGTGCTGAGCCAGCTCGAGGAGCTGCCGGACCTGAATTCGGCCAAGGAAATTCAGCTCGTATAAAGCAGACGCTATGTAAAAGACCGCCCGTCCGTTTGGACGCGCGGTCTTTTTTGGCGTTCCGGCATTAATGCGATCAGACTTCGAACGCGACGTTCTGGTCTGGCGGATGCGCCGGGTCGCAACTTTCTTGCGGTCCGGGGCGGCGCCTGAATACGAATGCCATACCGCTCATATCGACCGGCAGCGCAGGGCTGACGACATAATCGCAGTATGCGTGGCTGCCGCTGCTGCCCCCCTGATCTGTGCGGCATTCGAAGCCCTCTCCAAGCTCAAGCTCATAGCTCATCCAAAAGTGGGCGGGCAAATCCGGGGCGTCCATCTCGTGCCGGTCGATATGCAGCGTGACGACGCTCGCATTGTCGTACTGCCGCGCGGCAGCCAGCGTGTACAGACAGCCCGCGTGCTCGACAGAGCGATGAATCGGGACGTATCCGACGAAGCCCGCCGGCTCGATAGCCGGCTTGAACGTGTCCTCGTGCAGCAGCAGGCCGAACAACGCCTTCAAGTGCTCGTCATACAGGCCGCAGCGCGCCGCCCATTGTTCGATGTACGCGAAGGGCGGGTAGCCCGGATTGTCTGGCGAGAGCCGCTTGCGCTCCTGCAGCAGCTTGCATAATTGCTCGTCGACCGACTTTACACGTTCGTCGTAATAATCCGTGGGGCGCTGGTAAGGCATTCGCTTCATCGTTGTCCAACCTCCTCGATCATCGTTTTCCCCGTACTCTGCCCTCTGCGCCCTGCACCGATAAAAAAAGGCCCGCTCCTCCTACCCAAGAAGCGGACCTCCCTTCATTTTGTTGCAGCATAGCTGCGGTCAATCTCCGACCGGGATCAGCAGCTTGAACTCCGTGCCTTCGCCGTGCGTGCTCGACACGCGGATCGTACCGCCGTGCGCCTCGACGAGATTGCGGACGATGGCGAGTCCGAGCCCCGTCCCTGCCTTGGCGTCGCGCTTGCGGGCCTTGTCGGCCTTGTAGAAGCGCTCGAAGATGTAGGGCAAGTCTTCGGCGGGAATTCCCTCGCCCTCGTCCCTGACGGCAATCTCGACCTGCTGCGTGCCGGTCTCGTCCTGCCGCACGCAGGCGCCGAGCGAGATCGACGCGCCTGCCGCCGTATGGCGGAGCGCATTGTCCATCAGGTTGGTGAGCACCTGCTCCAGACGATCCGGATCGGCGCGATGAAGCCTCAGCTCCGCCTCCTCTCCGAATCGGACCAATTCGATGCCCCGCTCCTTGGCCAGCGCGGAGAACTTGCGCTGCACGCGCGCGAGCAGCGCGTTCACATCCACTTCCTGCATCGTCATATCGATGTAGCCGGCCTCGAGCCGCGCCAGATCGAGCAGGTCCTTCACGAGCCTGCCCATGCGCAGCGATTCGTCGTGGATGACCTGCACCAGCTCGTGCCGCTCCTCCGGCGTCGAAGCGATGTCGTCGAGCAGCGCCTCGCTGTAGCCCTGCACCATCGCGACCGGCGTGCGAATCTCGTGCGACACGTTCGCGACGAAGTCCTTGCGCATTTTGTCCACCCTGAACTCCTCGGTCACATCGCGCAGCACGGCCACCGCGCCACCGCCCGCATTAACCCCGCCCGAGGCGACCGGCGTCATGACGACCGACCATACGCCGCTCTGGACGTGGATCTTGCCCGTATGCGTCGCGCCTCTGGCGATCTGCGTATCGTAGATCTCGCGCAGCGGATCGGGCACCGAAGCCCGCACCGGATCGCCGCTGTCGTCCTCCCACTTCAGTCCGCGCCACGCCTCGAGCAGATGACGCCCTTCGGGATTGGTCAGCTTGACGCGTCCCTCCGCATCGAACAGCAGTACCGCATCGCTCATGCTTCGGAGCACGCTGTCGAGCTGATCGCGCTCGTACTGGATGTCGCGGATGAGCGTGCTCAGCTCGGACGCCATCTGGTTGAAGCTGTTCGCCAGCTCCCCGATCTCGTCCCAGGAGCGGACGACGAGCCGCGTCGAATATTCGCCCTGCGCGACCCGGTTGGCCGCCTGCTTCATCTCGCGCAGCGGCTGCGTAATCTTCGTCAGCAGAAAAAAAGCGAAGAACGTCGTAAGCAAAAAGCCCACGGCGCCCGAATAAATAAACAGATGCTTGATCTCGGCCAGCGAATCGGCGCTGACCGTCACGTCGACGATCTTGAGCAGGAACAGCCCGACCGTCGAGATGACGACGGCGACGAGCAGGATGATCGTGAGCCACAGCTTGCCGACGACAGTTCTCCAGATCGCCATCGCTTACTTGGCGACCTCGAGCTTGTAGCCGACGCCCCACACGGTCGTGATCATCGACGCCGCTTCGGTCGATACGCGGTTCAGCTTTTCCCGCAGCCGCTTGACATGGGTGTCCACCGTGCGCAGATCGCCGAAGAAGTCGTAGTTCCAGACGTCCTTCAGCAGATCCTCGCGGGAGAACACCTTGTCCGGGGAGCTCGCCAGATAGTGCAGCAGCTCGTACTCCTTGGGCGTCAGGTTCACTTCCTGGCCGCCGGCGGTGACGCGGTGCGCGTCATGCTCGATGATCAGATGCGGGAATACGATGTTGTTGCTCGTGTTCATCTCTTTGGACAGGAACGCGGTCGCGGACGACCGCCGCAAAATCGCCTTGATGCGGAAGATCACCTCGCGCGGGCTGAACGGCTTGACGACATAGTCGTCGGCCCCGGCCTCGAAGCCTTGCACGCGGTTGACCTCCTCGCCCTTGGCCGTCAGCATGATGACGGGCGTTGCCTTGGACTGGCGCAGACGCGAGCATACTTCCATGCCGTCGACGCCGGGCAGCATCAGGTCGAGCACGATCAGGTCGTACTCCTCCTGCAGCGCCATTTTCAGCGCGGTCTCGCCGTCCTCGGCCTCCTCGATGACATAGCCTTCCTTTTCCAGATACATCCGCAGCAGACGGCGGATCCGTTCCTCGTCGTCCACGACCAATATGCGATTTCCGGCGCTCATTATAGGGACAGACCCCTTTCTCCAGTTCGTTGTATACGTTATACGCCAGCGTAGGAATGCAGGCCCGCGATGACGAGGTTGACGCCGATCAGCGTGAACAGCACGACGATAAAGCCGATGACGGCAAGCCATGCCGAGCGCGTGCCCTGCCAGCCCCGCGACAATCTTAAGTGCAAGTATGCGCTATAGAACAGCCAGGTGATGAGCGCCCATACTTCCTTGGGATCCCAGCCCCAGAATCTCGACCAGGCGATCTGCGCCCAGATCATCGCGAAGATCAGCGCCCCGAGCGTGAATACCGGGAAGCCGATCGCGATCGCGCGGTAGCTGATCTCGTCGAGATCCTCGGGATCGATATCGGTCAGATGCGGATGGATGACGGCGGCCAGCGGACGGCGCGCGATCAGGCGCAGCAGCCCGTACAGGATCGCGCCGGACAGCACCGACCAGATGACGGTGTTGAGCTTGCGGCCGGCATTGACGCCGTTCATCCACGACGGGGCCTCGAACAGCGGCTTGGTGATGCCCAGATACGGCTGCATCGAGATCTGCTCGCTGTTGTACGGCGCGGCGATCGGCGGCAATCCGTATTCGACCGTCTGCGTGACGCTCTGCTCGGCGCCCTGCTGGTCGATATGAACCTCCTCCTGACGGAAGCTCGCTTCGTAGCCGCCCCCGCGGAACGCGAACACGGACACGAGGAATCCGATGATGACGACCATGAAAAAGAGCACGAACTCGACCCATTTCTGCTCGCGTCTTCCCTTCTTGTCGGTGCGGCTGAAGTCGATGACGCGCAGCAGCTGCACGAGCGCGGCAGCGAAGGCGACGGCAAAGAAAGCTTCGCCGGTCGCGGCGGTCGTGACGTGGATCTTGAGCCAGTAGCTGTTGAGCGCCGGGATCAGCGGCTGCACTTCGGACGGGAATACCGCCGCATAGGCGACGATGATGACGACGAGCGGCAGCGCGAACGCGCCGAGCAGGTTGTTGCGATAGATCGAATGCACGACGATGAACGCGAATACGATCGCCATCGCGAGGAAGGTCATGAACTCGTACATATTGCTCGTCGGGATGTGGCCGCCGCCCTTCCAGCGGGTGAAGAAGAAGGTCAGATGGCACGCCCAGCCGACGACCGCGAGTACGAAGCCGATCCGTCCCCAGCGGCGGTTGTGCAGTGCGGGCTCCCGGTTGCTCCAGCGCTTGCCGGCGACCGCGATCGCGTAGCTGATGAAGGAAGCGCAATACAGGTAAAAGGCCGCCTGGAACGCGGCGCTGCTAATATCGAGCCATTGGTTCAACGTGTATTCCTCCTGTTATCGAGCACCTTCGGATCGACCGGGATGCCGCATTTGGCGAGTGCGGACGCTGCGTCCGCCCGGATGCCGTACGTATTCTTGTTCGTATGCGCACCGAGCGTGAGCCGTCCGTCGTCGATGCGAACCCAGATGCGGCGATGCTGCCAGTACAAGCCCATGATGACGCCGATCATGAAGATCGCCGCGCCGATCCATACGTACGGCATCGCCCGGTCCACCCGGACGTTGAGATAGGACGTATACTGGGAAAACGTTACGTTTTCCATTTTGCCTACCTCGAAGTTGAAGCGGCCGGAGTTGCTGCCCAGCCTCTTGAAGCTGTCGTTGATCTGCTGCTGCACGCCCTTGTCCGCCGCGCTCGGCATCGGGAAGTAGATGTACAGCTCGCCCTTGGCGTCCAGATCCGGCCCCGTAATGCGGAAGACGAACGCCGGATTGTTGAAGTCCCGGGACTTGGTCATCGGCGCGCCCTCGGCGTCGAGGCCGAAGTCCGGATACACGTCGCTGAGCGTGAGCGTGTACGGTCCCGCCTGCGACTGCTCGGCCGGATCGCTCATCTTCAGGTCGAACGGGCCGTAAGACTGTCCGCTCACCGCATCGATCAGCATCGGCTTGACCTCGATCAGGCGGATCTTCTGCTCGAAGTTGAACTGGTAGAACTTGAGGCCCTTGTACTCGAGCGGCGAGTTCACCTCGATCGCGTGGGACTCGACCGGCTTCAGCACGGGGTCGTGCAGCGGATCGTCCCCGCAATACTGCGTACATGCGTACAGCGTCGCCTGCGTCTGATACAGCTTGGCCCTGGCGATACCCTTGAGGTTGTCCGGCAGCTCTTCGTCCTTGTAATATTCGACCGTGAACTTGTCGTTGCCGATGTAGTACTCGGTGCCGGGCACCTGCTTGACCTGATGCTCGTCCACGCCGACATACTGGTCCATATGCCAGGCCGGCACGCTTCTGCCGAGCACGGCCAGCAGGAAAATAATCAGGCCGATATGGTTGATGTACGGCCCCCAGCGGCTGAACCGGTTTTTCTCGGCCAGCAGCGCAGAGCCCTCCGTCCATACCCGGTAGCGCTTGCGGCGCAGCTGCGCCGCGAAGCGCTCGACCCACTGTCCTGCGTCGCCCTCGACCTGCATCTGCAGCACCGTCTGCTGCCGCGTGAGGAACGTCATATGCTTGCGCACCTGCTGCTTGGACAGCGCCTTGTACAGCGGGAGCACGCGGTCGAGACTGCAGATGACGAGCGACGTGCCGATCATGACGAGCAGCCCGATGAACCACCAGGACTCGTATGTACGGGAGAAGCCGAGCGCCTGGTACACCGTGCCCCAAGTTCCGTAGGTTTCCTTGTAATACTTGGCGGGCTCGTCCAGATTAATGAAGGTGCTCTCCTGCGGATAGATCGTGCCGATGGCCGAACCGATCAGCGTGAGGATGATGAGCCAGATGGCGATCTTGACCGACGAGAAAAAGTTCCATACGCGGTCGATGACGGCCGGGTTCTGCTTCTGCGAACGCCTCGCGGCTCCGTCATATCGCATCTCCAGCGGCGTGTCCAGCGGCAGATCTTCCACCAGCGGCTTGCCGCAAGACTCGCAGAGCACGGTCCCCGCAGGGTTCTGGTGGCCGCACTCGCACTTCGTATTTTGTATCAACTCTAGCTGCCTCCTGTCAGAGCCCTAATCCTTGCCCAAGAGCCGGGCGATGCGCGACTCGATCGTCTCCTCGCTCATCGGACCTCCGATGACGATGTCCTCGATCACGCCGTCCGCATTGATGAAGAAGGTCGTCGGATACTCCTTCAGCCCGTAGGCCTTCTCCGTCTTCTTGTTTTTGTCCAGCAGCACCGGGAAGCTGATGCCGTAGGACCGCAAAAAGCTGTTCACGCTGACGCGGTCCTCGCTCAGATTAATCCCGATGATCTGCGCCCCTGCGTCACTCCACTTGTCGTATTGCGCCTGGATCGCGGGCATCTCGTTCCTGCAGGGCGGACAGAACGTGCCCCAGAAGTTGATGACGAGCGGCTTGCCCTTGTAGGAGGCGAGGCTGTGCGTGGCGCCGTCGAGGCCGAGCAGCTCGAACGACGGCGCTTCGCTGCCCGGCTTAAGCGCTTTATTGGGCGTCAAAAAGGACTGACCAATCGCATATCCCCCGACGAGAAGAACGACGGCCAGTATCATATATTGGATCGGTTTGCGATAACGCTTCACTTTGTCACCACCGGCGCCTTTTTTACCATTATAACGAAAATACCGGATTCAAGGGCAAACGCCCCGAGCTCCGGTTTTGAACATTGTGTGACACGCCTGCGGCGGCAAGGTGTCAAGCTATTCGCCGCTCTCCGCCTGCTTCGCCGCATCCCGCAGTTGCTGCACCTCGCCATCGGTCAGCTTCCGGTATTTGCCACGCTGCAGATTGTCCAGCGAGAGCCCGCCGAACGATACGCGCTTGAGCCGGATAACCGGGTGATGGATCGCTTCGAACATGCGTCTGACCTGGCGGTTGCGTCCTTCGCGGATCGTGATCGAGATCGTCGCCTGCTTGCCCTCGGGATCGACGTCGTGGTACTCGATCTCGGCTGGCGCCGTCATGCCGTCCTCGAGCTTGATGCCCTTCTGCAGCTTGTCCAGCGCAGCGCCGTGCGGCACCCGCTCGACGGTCGCCAGGTACGTCTTGGCTACGTGATGGCGCGGATGGGTCAGCAGATTGGCGAGCTCTCCGTCGTTCGTGAGCAATAGCAGGCCTTCGGTGTCGTAATCCAAGCGGCCGACCGGGTACACTCGTTCCTTGACGCCCTTGAGGAAGTCCGTCACGACCGTGCGGCCTTTCTCGTCGTGCATGCTCGTGATGACGCCCTTCGGTTTATTGAACAGCAAATAAAGCTTGCTCTCGGTTTTGATCTTGTTGCCGTTGACCGCAATCTTGTCCTTGGTCGGATCGGCCTTGACGCCGAGTTCCTTCACGACCTCGCCGTTGACGGTCACCTTGCCGGCCGCGATCAGCTCTTCGCATTTGCGCCGCGACGCGACGCCGGCGTTCGCGAGTATTTTCTGCAATCTTTCTTCCACTGATGGTTCACCTCACCCCCCATCATACTCCGACGGCGGGCTTTGCACAACTTGGAAACCGGTACGAAGGGGATATTAGAAGAGGAGCCAGCAGGCGAAGACGGCGGCGAAGAAGCCGACCGCGTCGGAGAAGAGGCCGACCTTGAGCGCATAACGGGCGTTGCGGATGCCGACCGCGCCGAAGTAGACGGTCACGACATACAGCGTCGTGTCCGTGCTGCCCTGGATGACGGATGCGATTCGTCCGACGATGGAGTCGGGCCCGTGCGTCTTGATGAGGTCGGTGGCGAAGGCGAGCGAGCCCGCGCCCGTGATCGGGCGCAGCAGGCCGAGCGGCAGCACGTCGCCGGGAATGCCGAGCGCATGGAAAAAAGGGCTGAGCCAGCCGACGAGCAGATCCATCGCGCCGGACGCGCGGAACATGCTGATCGCGGTCATCATGCCGACCAGATGCGGGATGATGCCGACCGCCGTCTGAAAGCCGTCCTTGGCGCCGTCGACAAAAGTCTCGTAGACGGGAACCTTGCGGAAGGCGGCGACAAGCGGGATGAGCACGATAAACATCGGGATCGCCCAGGCGGAGACCGCATTCAGAAATCCAACCATTTTAGTCGCTCCTTTCCGTAGTCCGGCGGGATAGGTCAGATCGGGATCGCGTCAAGATCAGATCGATGCCCTCGGCTGATCCCGGCTCACCGGAGCGGAGCGCGAAGGCGGTGCCGCAGGCGGCTTGACCCGGTCGCGACGCCGGTACCAGCGGTCCGCCAGTACGGCCGCACCGGTCGAGATCGCCGTGGCGAGCAGCGTCGGCCCGATTATGTCCGCCGGGTGGGCCGCGCCGAAGTTCATGCGGATCGCGATCAGCGTCGTCGGCACGATCGTGATGCTGGCCGTATTGAGCGCCAGCAGCGTGCACATGGCGGGCGTCGCGACCGCCGGATTCGCATTGAGCTTCTGCAGCTCCTGCATCGCGCGGATGCCCATCGGGGTCGCGGCATTGCCGAGGCCGAGCAGATTGGCGCTCATATTGGACAAGATGTAGCCGAGCGCCGGATGATCCTTGGGCACGTCCGGGAACAGCCAGCGCACGACCGGCGCCATGAGCAGCGACAGCCGCCGCACGATGCCGGACACCTCCGCAATTTTCATCAGTCCCATCCAGAATACGAGAATGCTGATCAAGCCGAAGCATACCGTCACGCCCGTCTGCGCGCCGGAGAAGGCAGCCTCCGTCACCTGCTGCACGCGGCCGTTCGCCGCCCCGAAGACGACGCTAAGCGCGATCATGCCGAGCCATATCCAGTTGACCATGCGCTCGCCCCCTTTATGAGATCGACAATAATGCGCGGCAAGCCTCCCGCAGGCTGGCGCCGAGCGAGCGCCCGCCGCCCGCAGCCGGCTTCGCGGTCGTCCCGCGCGCCTCCGGCGCGCCGACCGGCGTCTGCGGCAGCAGCTCCACCGCGCCGATCCGCTTGTCCGCCAGCCAATAGACGAGTCTGCCGCGATAACCCAGGTTGTAGTCGACCGTATCGACGCCGTACAGCATGAGCTCCGTCCGGAGCTTGTCCCGCTCGCCTGCGGCCAGCGGATAGCTGAAGGCGGATGCCGCCGCGAAGGGATATCCCTTTATAGACTCGCCTGCGGCGATCAAGGTCTGCAGCGGATACGCGGTGAAGCCATAATCGAGCAGCTTCGCATGATCGTTCCAGTCGTCGCCGTCGTTAAGCGTGACGGCGGCCAGCTGCCGGCCGTCGCGGGTGGCCGAGCTGACCAGCGTCCGCAGCGCCTGCTTCGTATACCCCGTCTTGACGCCGTCCGCGCCTTCGTACATATTCAGCATTTTATTTTTGTTGATCCACCGGTAATCCCACGATTCCGCCGGATTCGGCGCCGTCTTGACCTTCGTGCTGACGATCTCGCGGAACGTCTTGTTATGAAGCGCATAGGCGGCGAGCCGCGCCATATCGTCGGCGCTGGCATAATGTCCCTTCTGATCGAGACCGCTCGGATTGGCAAAGTGGCTGTGCGTCATGCCAATCTCCTCCGCCTTGGCGTTCATCAGGTAGACGAAGCCCTCCAGCGATCCGCCTACATGCTCCGCGACCGCGACTGCCGCGTCGTTGCCCGAACGCAGCATCAGACCGTACAGCATGTCCTTCAGCTTCATCTTCTCTCCGGCCTTCAGATAGATCGAGGAGCCCTCCTTGCCTGCGGCCCGGCTGCTCACCGTCACCAGGCTGTCCAGATCGCCCTGCTCGATGGCGATGATCGCCGTCATGATCTTGGTCGTGCTGGCAATGAGCATCGGCTCGTCCCCGTGACTGCTGTACAGCAGCCGTCCGCTCGTCACGTCGATCAATGCCGCTGCTTTGGCATGCGTCGAGGGCTTGGCTGCGGGCCGCGGGGCCGTCTGATCTGAAGATCTGCTCTGTGAAGGCTCCGCGCTGACGCGTGCAGTGCCGTCCGGAGTGTATAGCGACAGCATCACGGCCGCAATCAGCGCGATCGCGCAGATCCTCGCGTTTCTTCTATTGGCAATGCCTGGCATTTCGGTTCCTCCCTGTACCGCTTGGCAATCGTTGCGTCTATCCATTGTATGCGGGCATGTCCGGCGTTATGCGAACGAGCCCCGGACCGCAAATTGCGAATGATATCTTTCGAGGAGACGTGAACGCTTGAACATTTTTGTAACGCGAGGCTCCGGCCCGGGATGCAAAGCGAAGTTCATTTCCGTATATACCGAATATTTTGCCGGACAATTAAAGTGTCGTGAGCGGCAATACATACTGACTTGTTCGCATGCAAAAGAAGCGCAAGGCCTCTGCCACGGCGGCGGGAGCGGCCTTGCGCTGTTTCTGATGCTTCGGAGAAGTTGTCGAATCAGTGGGAGGAGCTGCCCGGATCGGTCGGAACCGAAGCGATGCGGCCTTCGAGTATTTCGTCTTTGTCGCCCCGGAACATGCGCTGCAGCTTGTCGACCCAGGTCGGCGCAGCGTCTATCAGGCGCTCGAACAGATGCGTCTGATTGTCGAGCGGCACGACCTTGACGCCCTGCGCGCCGACGACGAGAAAAGCGATCGGGCTGATCGATACGCCGCCGCCGCTGCCGCCGCCGAACGGCATCTGCACCTGGGCATTGTGGCCGTCCTGCTGGCCTTGCTTGTGCTTGCCTTGCTCCTCCATGCCCTGGAACTCGGAGCCGCCCGCCGCGAAGCCGAAGCCCACTTTGCTGATCGGCAATATCACGCTGCCGTCCGGCGTCTGTACCGGTTCGCCGACGATCGTATTAACGTCGACCATTTCCTTGATATTTTCCATCGCAGTCTGCATCAAGCCCTGAATCGGATGTTCGGACATAGCTGTGACTCGCCTCCTGTGCTGTATCTGTCGTGCTGAACGCTGCGCGGCAATCGGATGAATAATACCCTCCGCCCCGATTAGGGTATCCTGAGCCGCGGCGGAATATGTACGTCGGCCGGCGAGACGGCCTTGTGCTGCAGCGGCTATGGCTGCGTGCGGCCCGTCATCGCTCCGCGGCTGCGCAGCAATCCGCGCAGCGCTCCGCCGGATTGCAGCCGCGGCAAGACGCGAAGCGCGTGCGCCAGCGCCGTGCCCGTCCGGATGCGGAAGTCCGCCTCCCACACGATGGACAGCTCGACGGCGTTGAACGACGGCTCGACACTGCCGTACGGGTGCGCCCTCAGCTTCACGAACCGATCCAGCAAGCCCACGGCTATGCCGAGCACGGACCAGCACAAGCCGGTCGCCACGCCGGTCGAAGCCGCATCGCCCGTGCCTATGCGTATGTCCATCCGGTATCGCGTGCATTCAATTTTCCGTAGGCCTGCCAGCACCCAGCTCTTCATCTCTCGCACCGAACGCAGCAGATCATAGACCAGCAGCCTCAGCCTCCGGATGCTCCGCAGGTTCAGCAGTCTGCCCCGGCTCTGGTCCGACTGCTGCGCCCCCGCCTTCGTCGTCTTTTTCATCGTGTCGAAAGATACGCCCGAACGCATGATGCGAATCGTCGGGATCTCCATCTTGAACCGGTACAGACCGTACAAAGCATGCACGATGACGATGAACTGGTCCAGCTTGCCGCTGCGCGAATACCGTATCCGGATGCGGACAAAGGACAGGCATACGGCGAAGAAGACGGCCAGCAGACCTAATATTCCTGCCGTCCACAACCAAAAAGCCATACGCTCCCCGCCTTTCGCATGGGGATAGTATGGCCTAGGCGCATCGGATCATGCGCAAATGAATGATCAGAATTCCCAGTCGTCGTTCTTGGGCGCGGCCGACTGCTGCGATCTGGACGGCGGCTCGTCTGCGTCCGCTCCGCCATTCGCCGCGCCGGACCCCGACGCCTCGCCGCCGATCGCATCGTCGGCCGGGTCCGTATCCGGCTCGTCCTCGGGGATGCCCGCCAGCAGCGCGCGATCCAGATCGTCGAGCGACAGCTGCCGGCCCTCGATCCGCTCGAACAGCATGCGCGTGCGCTCCTCCATCTCGTCGTCCGCCTCGCCCACGACTGGATCGGGCAGGTCCTCGATGCCGGACAAGCCAAAGTAGTCGAGGAACGACTTGGTCGTCCCGTACAGTATCGGCCTGCCGATCTGCTCGGCGCGGCCGACTTCCTCGATCAGATCCTTGGCTACCAGCGTCTGCAGCGGACGCTCGGCCTTGACGCCGCGTATTTCTTCGATCTCGACTCTCGTGATCGGCTGGCGGTAAGCGACGATCGACAGCGTCTCGAGCGCCGCCTGCGAGAGCGGCGTCCGGGCCGGCGAATAAGCGAGCTTCTCGAAGTAGGCCGCATGCTCGGGCGCCGTCGTCAGACGATACGTGCCGGCGATCTCGGCGATCCGGATGCCCCGCTTGCGCCGCACGAGATCCTTTTGCAGATCTTTGACGATGTCGGTGACGACCTCGCCGTCGACCTCGACGACCTCGGCGATCGTTTTTTTGGTCAAGCCGTCTTCGCCCGCGACGAACAGCAGACCTTCAAGTACCGATTTCAAGGTCGAATAATCCATCGTCGTCGGCCTCCCTTCCCGTCCACGTCAGCACGATCTCGTCGAACAGCCCGCTCTGGTGGCAGCTTACCCAGCGCCGCTTCATCAGCTCAAGCACCGCCAGGAACGTCGCGACGATCTCCTCGCGCACGGGCGCATCGCCGATCAGCTGCGAGAACATCACCTTCGCTTCGCCGGCTGCTCCGCGCGACTTCAGCACCGACATAATATCGCGGATCCGATCCTTGACCGATATCTCGTCGCGCTGAATCGCCGATATCCGGTTGCGTCCCGCGGCGCGTCTGAGCGCCTTGCGGAAGGCGCGCACCAGATCGTCGACATGCAGTCCTTCGACCGGATTGCGCTTCACGTTCGGCTCGAACGGCGTGAGATCGTACGGCTCGCGCGTGAATACGAGACTGCGTTCGAGCTCATGCTCCCGCAGCTGCCCGGCGATCGCCTTGAACTTGCGGTATTCGATCAGCCGCCGGATCAGCTCCTCGCGTGGATCCTCGCCGTACTCGTCCACCTCCGTCAGCCAAGGCTCGTCCGTAACCGGAGGCTTCGGCAAGAGCTGCCTGCTTTTCATGGACAGCAGCGTCGCCGCCATCACGAGAAACTCGCTCGTCACGTCCAGCTCGAGCTCGGTCATCGCCTCCAGATAGGCCATATATTGATCGGTTATATCGCTGATCGAGATGTCCTCGATCGCGATCTCCGCTTTGTCGATCAAGTGAAGCAGCAGATCGAGCGGACCTTCGAACGTCTCCAGCTTGTAAAGTACGGTCGTGCCGATTGTCATTCACCCTTCCAGCGAGATAAGCGAGGAGGCGGAGACGGTAGCGGCCAGGGCGTCAGACCCTCTCATCGCCTAGTGCCCCCGCCCCTCATCCGGCTGCTCAGCCTTGCAGCGCCCGCGTCAGATTGGCCATCTCGATCGCAGTGGCCGCAGCTTCCCAGCCCTTGTTGCCCGCCTTCGTGCCCGCGCGTTCGATCGCCTGCTCGATGCTGTCGACCGTCAGCACGCCGAACACCGTCGGCACGCCGGTCTTGAGCCCGACAGCGGCCACGCCCTTGGCGGCTTCGTTGCACACGTAGTCGAAGTGCGGCGTGGAGCCGCGGATGACGGCACCCAGCGTGATGACGGCGTCGTACTTGCCGCTCTCGGCCATCTTCTGCGCGATGAGCGGGATCTCGAATGCGCCCGGCACCCAGGCGACCTCGACCTCGTGTTCCTCGGCGCCGTGGCGCTTGAACGCATCCAGCGCGCCCGACAGCAGCTTGGAGGAGATAAACTCGTTGAAGCGCCCGACGACGACGCCGTATTTTAACCCTTGGGATATGAGATTGCCTTCGTATACAAATGCCATGACATTCATCCTCTCTTCGGCGCAACGCCGGTCTGTTCGTTTTGTTCGATCGTCTGGATCGGGGGCAGCGGCTGCTCCTGGTCCTCCGCGAAGGAGAGCAGATGCCCAAGCTTCGTCCGCTTCGTTCTCAGGTACGACTTGTTGTCTTCGTTTTCCTGCATCTGAATCGGCACGCGCTCCACGATCTGGAGGCCGTAGCCCTCGAGCCCGCGAACCTTGCGCGGATTGTTCGTCAGCAGCCGGATGCGGCGGACGCCGAGATCCTTGAGAATCTGTGCGCCGATGCCGTAGTCACGCAGATCGGGCGCGAATCCCAACTTAATATTCGCCTCGACGGTGTCCAATCCCTCTTCCTGAAGCTGATAAGCGCGAAGTTTGTTCAGCAGGCCGATGCCGCGGCCCTCCTGGCGCATGTACAGCAGTACGCCCCGGCCCTCGCGGGCGATCTGCCGCATCGCGGCTTCGAGCTGGGGACCGCAGTCGCAGCGGTGCGAGTGGAAGATGTCCCCGGTGAGGCATTCGGAATGAACCCGCAGCAGGACGGGTTCGCTGTCGTCGATGACGCCCTTGACGAGCGCGACATGCTCCTTGTTGTCGACCTCGTTCGTGTAGGCGACCATCTCGAACTCGCCGAAGTCCGTCGGCATCCGCACGGATACTTCGCGCTTCACGAGCTTTTCCTTGTCGTTGCGGTAACGGATCAGGTCCTGGATCGAGATCAGCTTCAGACCGTGTTCCTTGGCGAAAAGCAGCAGGTCGGGCAGACGGGCCATCGTGCCGTCTTCCTTGATGACCTCGCAGATGACGGCCGCCGGCTCCGAATCGCACAGCATCGCCAGATCGACCGCCGCTTCCGTATGGCCCGAGCGGCGGAGGACGCCGCCTTTTTTCGCGATCAGCGGGAAGATGTGACCCGGCTTGCGGAAGTCGCCCGCCTTCGACTCAGGGTCGATCAGTCCCTTCACGGTCATCGCGCGCTCATAGGCGGATATTCCGGTCGTCGTCGAGATATGATCGACGGACACCGTAAACGCGGTACCGTGATAATCCGTATTGTGGCTGACCATCGGCGGCAGGTCGAGCTGCTCCGCCCGCTCCTGCGTGATCGGCGCGCATACGAGGCCGCGCGCCTTCGTGATCATGAAGTTGATCACTTCGGCCGTCGCCTTTTCGGCGAGCGCGATCAGATCGCCTTCGTTTTCCCGGTCCTCATCGTCCACGACGAGCACCATCTTGCCCTGCTTGAGCTCCTCGAGCGCCGCCTCGATCGTATCGAACGGCGTATCGAATTCCGTATGTTCCATGGGATTTGCCCCCTTCTGCTTGCGTATCAGAAGCCGAATTCTCTCAGCTTCGCCTCGGTGAGTCCGGATGCGGCCGTTTCCTGGGAGCTTCTCCCCTGTCTCTCATGCAGCAGATGATCGATATATTTGCCCAAAATGTCGTTTTCCACATTCACCGTATCGCCTGCCTGCTTGTGTGCGAGCGCCGTCTCCGCCAGCGTGTGCGGGATGATCGATACGGCGAGCGTACCGGCCGTCCGGTCGACGGAGACGACCGTCAGGCTGATGCCGTCGAGCGTGATCGAGCCTTGCGGCACGACGAGCCGCAGCAGATGCTGCCGGTCCGGCCGCAGTCGGAATACAACCGCATTCGCCTCGGGCGTCCGCGATACGATCGTCGCCGTGCCGTCCACATGTCCCTGCACGATATGGCCGCCGAACCGTCCGCCGGCCAGCATGGCGCGCTCCAGGTTGACGTGCTCGCCCGGCTTTAACCCTTTAAGATTCGTATGTCTGTAGGTCTCCGGCATGACATCCGCGCTGAAGCCGGCGCCGTCATAAGCGACGACAGTCAGGCACACGCCGTTCACGGCGATGCTGTCCCCCAGCTTGACGCCTTCAAGCACCTTGCGCGCGGACACCGTCAGCAGCAGCGCCTCGCCGCGGCTCTCGATGCGCCGCAGCCGCCCGACCTCTTCGATGAGTCCCGTGAACATCCGTTCAGTCTCCTTCCGCCGGGCGCACAGGATAGCCGGTGACGCACCAGTCATCCCCATAGCGCTCGATCGACGCGATCTTGATATTCGCCGCATCGCCCATCAGCTCGGGGCCGCTGAATGCGAACCCGGACGGCGCGCCGTCGCCCACGATCTTGGGCGCATAGAACAGCATGAGCTTGCTCGCGAGGCCCGCTGCGAGCAGCGAGCCGTTGAGCACGCCGCCGCCCTCGGCCAGCACCGAGCCGATCCCCCGCTCGCCGAGCGCCCGGAGCCCTGCGGCGAGATTCACGCGCGGCCCCGGACCGCAGCGGACGATGTCGGCGCCCGCTTGACGCAGCCGCGCCGCGGCCGTCTCGTCCGCCTCGTCCGTCGTCAGCACGAGCGTCGGCGCCGCATCGTTCAGCACACGCGCGCCGGGCGGCAGCCGCAGCCGCGAGTCGACGACGACGCGGAGCGGGTTCAGGCCGGGCACTGCGAGCCGCGTCGTCAGCTCCGGATCGTCCGCCAGCACGGTGCCGGCGCCGACCATGATGGCCTGGTGGCGGTGCCGCAGCGTGTGGACGGCCTCGCGCGACGCGGGGCCGGTGATCCAGCGGCTGTGGCCGGTGCGCGTAGCGATCCGCCCGTCGAGCGTCAGCGCCGTCTTGATCGTCACGAACGGCATGCCCGTCACGATGAAGTGGTTGAACGCTTCGTTGAGCGCGCGCGCCTCGTCGCCCAGGAGGCCCACCTCGACGTCGATGCCGCTCTGCCGCAGCTTCGCGATGCCGCTGCCGGCGACGAGCGGATTCGGGTCCTCCGTCGCCACGACGACCCGCTTCACGCCTTCGGCAATCAGCCGGTCGCAGCACGGCGGCGTCCGCCCGAAGTGGCTGCACGGTTCGAGCGTGACGTAGGCCGTCGCGCCGACGGCCTCGGCGCCCGCCATGTTGAGCGCGTGAACCTCCGCATGCGCCTCTCCGCGCTTCAGATGCGCGCCGATGCCGACGATTCGTCCGTCCTTGACGACGACGCAGCCGACCATCGGGTTGATGCCCGTCTGCCCTGCGGCGCCTGCCGCCGTCTGAAGCGCGAGGCGCATATAGAACGCATCGCTCAGCAGCTCCATTCGCCTCTCACCTCTTCCCTTCCCTTTTTTCCCTTGCCGGACAACATAAAAACCCCGGAGATCATCCTCCGGGGGCAGTAGACGCACAGCATAGAACAGACCCGCAGCGTGCATGGACGTGGCGACGGTCGTATAGAAGCCTATGGATGAGAAGTCGGTTGTGAAAAGATGCACAAACAAAGCCGTGTGTGCGGCAATCCGTATCCATCGCAAATATACGTCTAAGCCTAGCCCAAAAACACGCGCGTGACCGCGCTGCGCTCCCTTCTCCCATCCAGACTGTAACTGTCGGTCCCGGACTCTCACCAGGTCCACCGCTTCGCGCCTTCACTCGTATGGTGGGCGCTAACACGGGTCACGGACTGACGGCCGTCCCTGCTGCATACAGATGGCAGGGATGCCGATCACCGCCGGTGGGGAATTCCACCCCGCCCCGAAGGCAAGCTGCGTCACGGCATGAAGCCGGAACGCTGAAAAAATTGTAACACTATGGGGTGACAATAGCAAGTATAATTCTGACAATTTAAGTCGGATTAGCCTTTGCTTGTCTGCCTGCCCTCAAGTGGCAGACGGCAGACCGTGTCGCCGCACAGCTTGCATTCGTATGGACGCATGGCGTTCGTACGCACAAAAAAGCCCGCCTCCGGCAAACCGGGCAGCGGGCTTGAACAGACGATGAGCGATGATATTATTCGGTAACCGCGATCGACTCGAACTTGTCGCCGCCGCGAAGCGCGTCGACATACTCCATGCCGGAGACGACCTTGCCGAATACGGTGTGGACGCCGTCCAGGTGAGGCTGCGGGGCATAGACGATATAGAACTGGCTGCCGCCCGTGTTCTTGCCGCGGTGAGCCATTGCGAGCGCGCCGCGCTCGTGCTTGTTCGGATTGATCTCGCAGTCGATCTCGTAGCCCGGGCCGCCGGTGCCGTTGCCGTTCGGGCAGCCGCCTTGCGCGACGAAGCCGGGAATGACGCGATGGAAGCTCAGGTTGTTATAGAAACCCGTGTTGGCGAGCTTCTCGAAGTTGGCCACCGTATTCGGCGCATCCTTGTCGAACAGTTCAATGACGACCTCGTTGCCGTTCGCCAGTTTGATCGTAGCTTGCTTGGACATAGGGGATCAGCACTCCTTCATTTGACTCTTTTTGACTCGTCCCATCATACTACATTTTGGGACAAAAGGGAAAAGGCCGGGCGGGAAGCGATTCGCTTCCCGTTCGGCCTTCAAAGCATCCCTGCGCTCGTCATTCCGGCGTTGATCATCCCTGCGCTCGTCGTGCGAACGCCGGGCGGCGCCGGAGATCGGCTGCCAGCCGGCTATGCCGCCGTCGCGTCCGGATGAATCAGCCGCGAACCGGCTGCTTCTTCAGGCGCTCGGGCAGCAGATCGTTGCGGGCGATGTCCTCGAACGACTCGCGGGCGACGACCAGGTCCGCCTGTCCGTCCTTCACGAAGACGACCGCCGGACGGCGAATGCGATTGTAGTTGCTCGCCATCGCGTAGTTGTAGGCGCCCGTGCAGAATACGGCGAGCACGTCGCCGGACTTCACGGCCGGCAGCTTGAGATCCCAGATGAGCATGTCGCCGCTCTCGCAGCACTTGCCGGCGACGGATACGAGCTCGGTCGCTTCGTCCTGCGGACGGTTCGCGAGCACTGCTTCGTACTTGGACTCGTACAGCGCGGGACGCGGGTTGTCCGTCATGCCGCCGTCGACCGCGATATACTTGCGGACGCCGGGGATATCCTTGCTCGTGCCGACCGTGTACAGCGTCGTGCCGGCGTCGCCGACAATGCTGCGGCCCGGCTCGACCCAGATCTCGGGCAGCGGATAGTCGGCGGCCGTGAAGGACGAGATGATCGCGTCCGTGATCGCCTTGACATATGTCGCGACCGGCAGCGGCGTATCGCCTTCGACGTAGCGAATGCCGAAGCCGCCGCCGAGGTTGATGACGGAGAACGTCTTGTCCAGCTTGGCGCGGACTTCGATCGCGAACGCCGACACTTTGTCCACGGCCATGCGGAAGCCTTCGACCTCGAAGATTTGCGAGCCGATATGGGAATGCACGCCCAGCAGGTTGAGCTGCGGCTGTGCCAGCGCTTCTTCTACGGCGCGCAGCGCGGTGCCGTTGCCAATGTCGAAGCCGAACTTGGAGTCCTGCTGGCCGGTGGAGATGTAGTCATGCGTATGCGCCTCGACACCCGGCGTCACGCGCAGCAGAATATTTACCTTTTTGCCGTGCTCGCCGGCAATCGCATTCAGCAGCGCGAGCTCCGTGAAGTTATCGACGACGAAGCAGCCGATGCCCGCCTTCAGCGCCATCTCAATCTCGTCCGGCGTTTTGTTGTTGCCGTGGAAGTGAATGCGCTCGGCCGGGAAGCCTGCCTGCAGCGCCGTATACAGCTCGCCGTCGGAGACGACGTCGAGGCTCATGCCCTCTTCTTCGGCGACGCGGCACATGGCCATGACGCAGAATGCCTTGGATGCGTAGGCGACCTGGAACTTCAGTCCCGTCGCGCGGAATGCTTCGACATATTCGCGCGCGCGCTGGCGTACGAGCGCCTCGTCGACGACGTAGAGCGGCGTGCCGAACTTCGCGGCGAGCTCGAGCGAATCGACACCGCCGATCTCAAGATGGCCTTTTTCGTTGATGCGGCTTGTTCCGTGGAAGTACATGTATAATTTCCCCTTTTGGACTGGAATGCATAATTCAATAGTATGAGTATATCCCAGTTCGCCATTTGGGGAAATGGAGGATTTCGCGCATCATTTGCATTCCTGCGTCATCCGGCGCCGCCGGGACGTCATACCGGCTGCTTGTCGCTCTGCTTCGCCCTGTAGATCGACGGGCGCGTACGGCTCTTGGGCAACGGCCTGCGCAGCAATATGTTGATCAGCGCCGGTCCGTTAAACGGTATCAGCGGCCACATGTACGGCGTGTTGTAGGAGCGGACCATCACCAGCGCGATAAATATGATCGTCGAGCAGGCGATAAAGCCCGGCAATTGAAACAAGAAGACGGACAGCAGCAGCACAAGTCTGACAATGCGGTTGGCCAGCCCCAGCTCGTAGCTCGGGGTGGCGAACGTGCCGATCGAGGCGACGGCCATATACAAGATGACCTCGTTGATGAACAACCCCGTCTTGACGGCGATATCCCCGACCAGGATCGCCGCGACGAGCGATACGGCCGACACGAGCGGCGAGGGCGTGTGGACGGCGGCCAGCCGCATCAGATCGACGCCGATCTCGACGAGCAGGAACTGTATGACAAGCGGTAGATCGCCGGTCTTGTCCGCGCCGATGAACCACAGCCAATGCGGGCGAAGATGCGCGGATTCCGCGTACATGTACCAGAGCGGGAGCAGGAACATCGACATCAGGATGCCGATGAATCGGACGAATCGAAAGTAAGTGCCGATGAACGGGCTTTGCCTGTTCTCCTCCGCGTGCTGGATCAGGTCGAAGTAGGTCGTCGGCAGCATCATGACGCTCGGCGACGTGTCCACGAGCACCGTCACGCTTCCGTCGAGCAGATGGGAGGCCACTACGTCCGGCCGCTCCGAATAACGCACGAGCGGGAACGGGTTCCAGCTCGTCTTGACCGTCACCTCCTCCAGCTGCTTGTCGGCAAGCGGGATGCCGTCGATCTTGACCGCCTTGATCTTGTCCCGCACCGACTCGACGAGCTTCGTGTCCGCGATGTCGTCGATATAGACGATTGCCACATCGGTCTTCGTCCGATCCCCGACCTTCAATATTTCGAAGCGCAGCTTCGGGTCGCGCAGGCGGCGGCGGATGAGCCCCACATTGGACAATATATTTTCGGTGAAGCCATCCTTGCTGCCCCGCACGACCTTCTCAAGCTCGGGCTGCTCCGGCTGACGCCCGGGGTACTGCTTCGCATCGAGCAGCAGCGCCCGCGGCTCTCCGTCCACATAGATCGCGGCATTGCCCATCAGGACATCGTTCACCATCTCCGTGAACGAATCGGTTTTTCGAATCTGGACCGTCGGTACATAATATTGGAAAAAGCTCTCCAGCGCATCATGTCCGGTGCTGTCGGGCGACAAATAGGTGAGCCGCTTCAGGATCTCCATCAGAGAGGCATCCTTGGCGAAGCTGCTTAAAAACAGCAAGCCCGTCCGAGCGCCGCCAAGCGTCATCTCCCGCACCTGAACGTCAAAGGACGAATCCATGCCGAGCGTTTTCTTCACCTTTTCGTGCCAGTCCTCGATATGCACAGGAATCGGATCCTGCCCCTCGTCCTTACCCTGGGCCTTATCCTGATTCTGGGTCTTGTCGTGACCCCGAGCCTGCTTCCGGCCCTGAGCCTGCTTCTGGTTCTGTTCCCGGTTCTGTTCCTGGTTCGGTTCCTGGTTCGGTTCCTGGTTCTGTTCCCGGTTCGGTTCCTGCCGCTCAGCCTGCATCTTGTCCGCTTCCCGGTCGCTGTCGCTGTCCTGCGTCATCTGCTCCGGCGCCTCGGACTTCTGCCGCCCGTCCGCTTGCTTTTCCTCATGTGAGAACTTGTCCTTGCCCGTCCGCTTGCGCCTGCTCCCGCCCTCGCCCGGAACGAGCGGGCGGATCATGGAGGAGCCGTTTGCTTGGACCGGTTCGTCCTGTGGAGGGCCGCCTTCCTTGTTCAGATCCATGCTTCCATGCTCCGTCATATCCATGCGCGATCTACCCCTTGTCGATTAATCCATCCGTTGGAAAACAAACCAGTCCGCCAGCGAGCCGGCGACCTTGCCGAGCACCATGGCGAGCAGCAGCAGCAATAAATAAGGACCGAGCCTGAGACGCTTGGCGACGATCGGAATAACGTTGAGCACCTCGGTCAGCGCTGCGGCGAGCATGCCGACGAATACGCCTTGGAATACGGCGGGCACAAGCAGCCATCCCGGTCCCAGCGAGAGACGCCAGTCGAACAGGTCCGCACAGTTGAAGCCAATCACGCCCGCGAGCAGCGCAGACTCGAATACTGCCGACCGCCGGTGCGCGCGCGTCAATTGAACGAGTCTGGGTACCAGGTCCAGCACGATCAACAACGCGACAAAGGCGCTTCCTACCGCGAAGCCGCCCGACAGTCCGATGACCGCGACGAGGACCTCGCCAGCCAGTTCAGGCATCCGGGCCGTCCTCCCGCTCTCGGGTTTTGGCGTACTCCTCCGTAATTACATAGTGGTTGACATTTTCCTGGTACATGAACATCTCGACCTCCAGCGGATTCGGCTCGTCGTTCAGACGCTTGCGGAAGACGCGGTTGAAAAAGATGAGCATGCCGAGGCCGACGCCGAGCGAATACGGAACTTCGAACAGCCAGGCATGACGCTCAGGCCGCCCTGTCAGCAGCTCGATAATTCTCCGCTGAACGTCCGGCATATCCACGTCTGCATGGAAATTCATGATCGCCATTCCCGATCCGAAAAAAAGCAGCAGCCAGGCAGCGATCAGCAGCGCATACCGGGGCCGGCTCTTGCCGCCGGGAATTGTCTCCAGCAGCACATGCGGCTCGCCGAACGTCTCCACCGTCAGCGCAGGATTCATCTGCCGAATCAGCCGGACGATCTGAAGCATGTCGATCATGAGCAGATTGCCGTCCTCGGGTCGCATCTTCCATACGATTAGCTCGCGAAGCTTGACCGCATAACGGCGATCGGTCTCGATCGAAGCGATGTCCCCCAGTCTGATCACCGCGCCCGGCAGTACAACTACCCTTCTGCGCAAGCGCAAATAAACAATCCCGGCTTCCATCCGCTTCACCTCCAGGCGATCGTTTCCTTGTAGTATGAAGCAATGCCGGGGATACAATCCGCGCGAAGCACAAATAAGCCGCAAGACCGGTAGCGGTCCTGCGGCCAACTTATTGAAGTCGCTCTGCCTCATGCGCCTTTGCTGCCGGGATTCTCCGGCGGCGGTCGCATGCGGCTACTGCGCAATTTGTTCCTTGATGCTTTGCAATATTTTCTTTTCCAGACGGCTGACCTGAACCTGGGATATGCCGAGCCGCCCGGCCACCTCGGATTGCGTCTGATCGCGGAAATACCGCAAGTACACGATCAGCCGCTCGCGCTCCGACAACGCCTGAATCGCCTGCGTGAGCGCCAGCTTGTCGAACCATTTTTCCTGGGCGTCGTCCGAGATCTGGTCCATGAGCGTGATCGGATCGCCATCGTTCTCGAATACCGTCTCGTGAATCGAAGTCGGCGGCTTGTTCGCTTCCTGCGCGAATACGATCTCTTCCGACGTCACGCCCAGGCGCTCCGCCACTTCCCCGATCGTAGGCTGCCTGCCGAGCACCTTGGACAGTTCATCCTTTGTCTTGCGCACCTTGCCTGCCATCTCCTTGAGCGAGCGGCTCACCTTGAGCGTGCCGTCGTCCCGCAGGAAGCGCTGAATCTCGCCGATAATCATCGGCACCGCGTACGTCGAGAACTTCACGTCGTACGACAGATCGAATTTGTCCACCGACTTGAGCAATCCGATGCAGCCGATCTGGAACAGATCGTCGGGATCATAGCCCCGTCCCGAGAACCGCTGCACGACAGACCATACCAGTCGTATATTGTTCGATACCAGCATATCGCGGGCGGCCGTGTCGCCCGACTGACTTAGCGCGATGAGCCGCTTGACCTCAGCATCCTCAAGATACCCCGGCGGCGAAGATCGCTTCCATTCGATTTCCATGCCCCCAACCCCTGCCGCGGTATTAGTTGAACAATGCCTTCTTGGACTCGATACGCTTCTTCATTCTGAGACTCGTGCCTTTGTGCGGAGCGCTCGTCGCTTCGAATTCATCCATGAAGTTCTCCATGATCGTGAACCCCATGCCCGAGCGCTCCAGCTCCGGCCGGGACGTGAATAGCGGCTGCCTCGCGATCTCCAGATCCTCGATGCCTCTGCCTTCATCGCGGATTACGATAGAAACCATGTCTCCCGCAATCTCCACTTCAAGATGCACTAGCCCTTCCGGATCGTTGTCATACCCGTGGATAATCGAATTGGTGACGGCCTCCGATACGACCGTCTTGATGTCGTTGATCTGGTCCAGCGTCGGATCCAGCTGAGATACGAAGGCGGCGACGGCGACGCGCGCGAACGCCTCGTTCTCGGACCGAGCGGCAAAGGAGAGCTTCATGCAATTGTCGATGCTCATGATACGACCTCCAGACCGGCTAGCGCCGAGCGTTCATTATCGTAGAAAGATAGAATCTTGAACAAACCTGACAGCTCGAACAGCCGCTTCACATTGTCATGCGCATCGCATACGACCATGCGCCCGCCGCGACCTTTGACCAGCTTGTAGCGGCCCAGCACGACACCCAGACCCGAGCTGTCCATGAACTGCAGATCG
Source organism: Cohnella sp. 56 (assembly GCF_037963805.1). Classification (NCBI taxonomy): domain Bacteria; kingdom Bacillati; phylum Bacillota; class Bacilli; order Caryophanales; family Paenibacillaceae; genus Cohnella; species Cohnella sp. 56. Next base: position 376,960 of record NZ_JAZDQE010000004.1, read on the forward strand.
CGCAGACTCAGTACGACATGGTCGCATCTGCCGCGCAGTATCGCATCCTCCATCTTGAAGCGGACGATGTCCGCCGTGTGATGGTCCAGTTCCCCTCTCAAGCGAACGATGAGCACATTGCGCTGCTGCTCCAGCTCCACCTGCAAACTCATGCCGATTCTCCTCTCATGCGCCTTCAAGTTTATGGTAGATGCTTATCATTCTACGAGCCGTCTCCTCATTCCTGCCCTCCGACAAAACTAGAAGAAGGCCGTTAAAAGGCGACAAAATACGCAAAGAAGCGGAGACGAATTTTCGTCCCGCCGCCTTGCGTTCGCATCTATTTGCCGCCCATGAACAGCTTGCCTGCCGACCGCTTGAACAGCGTCCAGTAGCTGGCCTTGTCCACGTGCTGCGGCGCCTCGATCGGAAACTCGGACAGCACCTCGTTGCCCCGATAGACGATCAGCTTGCCGACTTCTTGTCCTGCCTTGACCGGAGCGGTCACCTTGTCCTGCAGCACAAGTTCATGACTGATATCCTTGCCGCCTTCGCCCTTGCGAACCAGAATGCTATAAGAATGCTTCGCCGTGAGCGGCACCTCGGCTGTCTCGCCCTTCTCGATCTTCAGCTTGCCGATCGCATCGCCCGCCTTGTAGATCTGTACGTTCGAGTACTGGGCAAACGCATAGTCCAGCAGCTTCGAAACTTCGGCGTTGCGCGTCTTCGTGTTGGGCTCGCCCATGACGACGACGATCATCCGCAGATTGTCCCGCTTGGCCGTCGCCGACAGACAGAACTTCGCCTCGCTGGTGAAGCCCGTCTTCAATCCGTCCGCACCAGGATAAAACCGCACAAGCTTGTTCGTATTGACAAGCCAGAACGGCTTCTCCTTATCCTTGCGCAAATAATCCTGGTAAGCACCCGTATACTTCGTGATCTCGGGATGCTTGAGCAGTTCGCGCGACATTACGGCTATATCGTGCGCGGACGACACATGGCCGGCAGCCGGCAACCCGTTGCAGTTCGCAAATCGCGTATCCTTCAAGCCGAGTTCTTCCGCACGCTTGTTCATCATCTTGACGAACTCTTCCTCGCTGCCGGCCAGCTTCTCCGCTAGCGCCACCGATGCGTCGTTGCCGGAGGCCATCGCTACACCCTTCAGCATATCATTAACCGACATCTGCTCGCCCGGTTCCAAGAATATCTGAGAACCGCCCATCGAAGCGGCATATTCGCTCGTCGATACTTGATCCGTCAGCTTGAGCCTATCATCGTCGATCGCCTCCATGATGAGCAGCATGGTCATGATCTTCGTAATGCTCGCGGGCGGCAGCGCCGAATGACTGTTTTTCTCGTAGACGATTGTCCCGCTGTCGGCGTCCATCAATATCGCCGATCTCGCATTCGCAGCCAGATCCGTCTGCGGCCCCCCCGCTTTTCCGGTGCTGTCTTCCTTCGCCCAAGCCGCACCCGGCAGCATGATCGTCGCGGCGATACCCAGCGCGATCGCCTTGCTCCACATATGTTTTCGTTGTCTATGCTGTTGGTGACTCAAGAATGATGTCCCTCCCACCGGCCGGCTGAACGCAGACCTGGATTCGTCTTGGGACATAGTGTACCCGCAGTATCTTCAACATATTCCAGCTTGTGGAGAAGCGGAGCTTGTTTTTGGAGATGGGGAGCTCAAATGTGGACCTGTATTGATTTTTTTGGGATATTTTGGTTATCTCGAGGCGGATATTACCCTTTCTCCCCTTTTCGGGGCTCATCCCCTTCGCTCAATCTGCTCGCCTCTTAACACATAATTTTATGTTTGGGCGCTTATCCCCTTCGCTCAATAGTATGTTGCTACAGTGTGAGGGCGGAAAGAATGCAGAATGTATGCGAGTGTCTGAATACAATTAAAACTGGTTCTTCACAAACAAGTTGGTGTTGTATAAGAGGGCTCGTTAACCAACGTTAAAAAGATGACGCCACTTGCTGACCCTTAGCTGCAGACACCGCCTCGTCAGTTGACGGCAGGTCACCGTCCGCCGCGTCCCGCACAGGTGCAGCAGATGCCCGAGCACTTGGTTGCTGCCGCGCCTCGATATGTTGAACACAAACGATTGATGGTTTAAATACGCCTGCAAATACTTCGGTCCGATCCCCTGCAGCTTGTGGTCGAACCAATTCATCGCATGCCGAAGTAGCGCCGACAGCGGCTTCAGGCTCTTGACTCCATAGTAGGGGTACATTTTCATCGACTTCACGCTCTCCGGCGCATGGTGCTCCGCGAACTCCTCGTATACGAACCGGCCCAGCAGCCGCGAGTTGCCCGTCACGCTCCGGTCCATATGCTCCATCTTGATCTCGAGCAGCTCTTCGTTATCGTCCATCACTGCGCCGATCACGACTGGCTGATGCTCGGGCTTCATATGCAGGCTGCCGCCCGAATACCACTTGAATCCGTAGATGCCGCCCGTAACCGCCACCGCACCTGTGAGCTGCTGCCCTTCCGCCTCCTGCGTCAGCGCATCGCGCAGCTTGTGGCCGATCAGCCATGCCGTCTTATAGGTCACCTGGAGAATCTCCGCCAGCTCGACGGACGTGCCTTCCTCCGCCACCCACAGCATCGCCCGGAACCACAGCCGAAGCGGCGTGCGTGTGCCGTGCATCACCGTGCCTGCCGTGATCGACGTCTGCCGCTTGCAGGAGGAACAGACATAGAGCGGATACTTGCGCGTCCGGAGGACCGAGCAGTGCGCGTAGTCGCAATCCGGGCAACGAAAGCCGTGCGGCCAGCGCGCCTGGTACAGCGCTTCGACACACTGCGCCTCCGTCCACGACTCCCAGGAACCTGCAGGCAGATCGATCAACAGCATAGGTCACGCCTCCAAAAAGGAACATTTGTTCCCATTTTAAATGGCGACAAAAGCGTTTGTCAATTGTTCCCTGGAAATTCGTTGAGCGAGCGGGATGAGCCCCGAAAAGGCGCGAAAGGGGTGATCGCGGGTCCCGGACTGAGCGAAAGGGATAAGGCCCGAAAAGAAATAGAACACTGATTTCATGCGAGTTAAATTACATTTTTTTACAAATAAAAAAACTCCTTCACTCCAGAACAGGAGGAAAGAGTCTTGAATTGCTGCAACGCAGGTTATTGTACGATCCCGTGCAGTAAAGGTCTGTCCGGACCTCTCTCTGCACCTAGACGGTATGCGGAACGGACGGATTCAATGGCGCTCGCTGCGCGGTCGTCATCGGATTGAACGTACAGCGTGGCGATCGGATCGCCCTTGCGGACGCGATCTCCCGGCTTGGCCGACAGTTCGATGCCCACGGCATAGTCAATCTGATCATCCTTGGTCGCGCGGCCAGCGCCCAAGGTCATCGCCGCGAGGCCGATCGCTTCGGCTTCGATCCCCAGCACGTAGCCATCGGCTGGAGCAGGCACGGGCAGCCGAATCGGCGCTTGCGGGAGCAGCGACAAATCCTCGGTGACGGCAGGATCGCCGCCCTGAGCGGCAAGCAAGTCGGCGAGCTTGCGGAGCGCCTCCCCGGAGGCGATGGCCGCCTCCAGACGGCTCCGCGCTGCGGTGATATCCGGCGCGATGCCTCCCAGGACAAGCATATGGCCGGCCAATACGAGGGATACCTCGCGCAGGTCGTCCGGTCCGTCTCCTCGGAGCACTTCGATCGCTTCGCGTACTTCAAGCGCATTGCCGATCGTGCGGCCGAGCGGCTGGTCCATATCGCTGATGACGGCAACGGTGCGGCGCCCGACTTGGTTGCCGATGGAGACCATCGCCTCGGCGAGTCTCGCAGCGTCTTCGGGTGTCTTCATAAAGGCGCCGTCTCCCGCTTTGACGTCCAACAAAATGGCGTCGGCACCGGCCGCAATCTTCTTGCTCATGACGGAACTCGCGATGAGCGGGATCGACTCGACAGTCGCTGTCACATCGCGCAGCGCGTACAGCTTCTTGTCGGCAGGCGCGATATTGCCGCTCTGGCCGATGACGGCGACGCCGATGTCGTTCACCTGGGCGAAGAAGTCCGCTCGGCTCAGCTCCGTGCGGAAGCCGGGAATTGACTCGAGCTTGTCGATGGTCCCGCCGGTATGGCCGAGACCGCGGCCGCTCATCTTGGCGACCGGGACGCCGCAGGCGGCGACGAGGGGGGCGACGATCAAGGTCGTCTTGTCGCCTACGCCGCCCGTGCTATGTTTGTCCACCTTGATGCCGGCGATCTGGGACAGATCGACTGTGTCGCCCGAGTGAGCCATCGCCAGCGTCAGCGCGGCGGTCTCCTTGTCGGTCATTCCCATGCAGCACACGGCCATCGCCCAGGCGGAGATTTGATAGTCGGGAATCGAGCCGTCTACGAGGCCGTCGATGAGGAACTGAATCTCGGCTTCGCTGAGCTCGCCGCCATGTCTTTTTTTGCGAATGATGTCTACTGCTCTCATATGCGCAGCGTCCTCTCTCTGTATAAGCTCGGTAGCGTCCCTGTCAAAGCTTGGGCAGGAGAGCCAGCACCAGACGAATAAATTGCTGCTTGACGAGCTCGGTCGTCTCCATGACTTCCTCATGCGACAGCGGCTGATCGAGAATGCCTGCCGCCATGTTGCTGATGCAGGAAATCCCGATAACTTCGAGTCCGGAATGACGAGCGACCAGCACCTCGGAGACGGTCGACATGCCGACGGCGTCTGCGCCGATCACGCGCAGCATCCGAATCTCGGCCGGCGTCTCATAATTCGGACCGAGCAGGCCTGCATATACGCCTTCGCGGACAGGTATGCCCAGCTCGGCGGCCGTAGCCTTCGCGAGTTCCCGCAGCCTGCGCGTATAGGCGTCCGACATATCGGGGAAGCGGACCCCGAGCGCATTGTCGTTGGGCCCTACGAGCGGATTGCGGCCCGTCAAGTTCAAATGATCGGATATGATCATCAGATTGCCTGGCTCATAATCCAGGTTGACACCGCCCGCCGCGTTGGTGACGAACAGCGTCTTGATGCCGAGCGCCTTCATGACGCGTACGGGAAGCGCGGTGCGTTCGGGCTCGTAGCCCTCGTACATATGGAACCGCCCGCGCATGAGAGCGACCGGCCGCCCCTGAAGCTTGCCGACAACGAGCTCGCCGGCATGGCCTTCGACTGTCGATACGGGGAAGTGCGGAATATCTTCGTATGGAATCGTGACCGCTTCTTCCATATCGTCTCCGATAACGCCAAGTCCAGAGCCGAGAATCAGGCCGACCTCCGGGCGCAGCTCCGTACGGTCCGCAATATATGCTGCCGCTTCTTCGATAATATTGATGGATTGGTAGACCATGTGATCCGCTCCTCATTCCGTAAAGTAGGTATGTTAGGTCAGCTTGTGCAGGAAGCTCGTCCCGTTCGATGTGCGGGTTACGCCGAAGTTGTCGGCAATCGTGGCCGCCAAGTCGGCGTATGTCGAGAGCGTGCCGAGATCTCCGGGTTTGCCGAAGGAAGGACTGTAAGCCAGCAACGGAACGTATTCCCGCGTATGATCGGTACCGGCGTGTACCGGGTCGTTGCCGTGGTCGGCCGTAATGACGAGCAGATCGTCGTCCGTCAACCGCGAGAGCAGTTCGGGCACGGCACGGTCGAACTCTTCAAGCGCACGAGCGTAGCCGTCCACGTCGCGACGATGTCCGTACAGCGAATCAAAGTCAACGAGATTGGTGAACAGCAGTCCTTCGAACGTGCCGCCGAGTTGACCGATCGTCTTGTCGATGCCGTCTTGATTGCTTTTCGTAGGATAAGACTTCGTGATGCCTTCCCCGCAAAAAATATCGTTGATCTTGCCGACAGCAATGACGTCCTTGCCTGCCTTCTTGAGCGCATTCAGCACGGTCGGCTCCGGCGGCTTGACCGCATAGTCGTGCCGGTTCGGCGTACGCGTGAAGCTCCCCGGCTTGCCGACGTACGGCCTCGCAATGACGCGGCCGACGGAATATTCGTCCTTGTTGGTCAGCCTGCGGGCGATCCGGCAGGCTTCGTACAGCTCCTCCAGCGGGATGACATCCTCATGGGCCGCGATCTGGAACACGCTGTCCGCGGACGTGTAGACGATCCAGGCGCCGCTGCGCATCTGCTCCGCGCCGAGCTCGTCCAGAATCTCCGTTCCCGAAGCGGGCTTGTTGCCCAGGACGCCGCGGCCGGTCTCCGCCTCGAACGCCTCCAGCAATCCTCGCGGGAAGCCGCCGGGGAATGTGCGGAAGGGCTTGTCGATCTTCAGGCCCATCAGCTCCCAATGGCCTGTCATCGTGTCTTTGCCGGCAGATACTTCGGCCATCTTGCCGTAATAAGCCGCGGGAGCGGCTGCGGGCTCCCAATCGGCGAGTCTCGCGATGTTGCCGAGGCCAAGACGCCGCAGATTCGGAAGCTTGAGGCCGGACGGGCCTGCCGCGATATGCCCTAATGTGTGCGCGCCGGCATCGCCGTACGCCGCAGCGTCCGGAAGCTCGCCGATACCGACACTGTCAAGCACGATTACGGTAATTCTTTTAAACGGCATGCCGGAAACCTCCCTCAAAATTCGCGCCTTCGTTCGTACGATTCAATTGTTCTGGCTGTCGCTGCCGCCGCTCGAACGCGGATGGAAGCTGTCGTACACATCTCTTAGCTTCGCCCTGACTGACGGCTGATACACTTGCGTAGCCGTTAAATCCGCATGGCCCAAAATCTCCTGGACGGCTCTCAGGTCCGCCCCGTTGTCAACCAGATGATACGCAAACGAGTGCCTTAGCGTGTGGGGCGTCACTTCCGTGCTGACGCCTGCGGCGGCGGCGTATTTCTTGATCAGCTTCCAGAAGCCCTGCCTCGTCATGCGGCTCCCCAGATGGCTCACGAACAGGGCGTGTTCCGAGCCATTCTCGCGAACCATCCGAGGCCGAGCTTCCTGCAAGTATTTTATCATCCAATCGCGGCACATGGAACTAATCGGAATCATGCGCTCTCTCCCGCCCGAGCCGCGACAGACGAGCAGACGCAGATCGGTCCGGACGTCGGAGACGTCGAGCCCGGTCAGCTCGGTCACACGCATCCCCGTGGCGTACAGCGTCTCCAGCATCGTACGGTCGCGAATGCCTGCATCGTCCGCCAGCTCGGGCGCCTCAAGCAGCCGCTCGACGTCCGTCAACGAGAGCGCCTTTGGCGGTTTGCGTTCCGCCTTGGGAGGCGTCAGACGGGTGGACGGGTTCGACGGCGTTATCTCCGATTCATGGGCATATTGGAAAAAGGCTTTTATGGATACGATTCTGCGGGACAGCGTGGCGTTCGATCTGCCTTGCTCCCGCAGTTCGTGAAGGTACGCGGACAGATGATGCGGCTTGACATCGGCTGCACGGACAATGCCGTGTCGTTCCTCGAGCGTCCGCCCGACATCCTCGAGATCCCGACGATAGCCGTCGAGCGAATTGGCGGCCAGATGCCCGGCCGCCTTCAGGTTCGCCAAAAAATTCGCAATGTCCTGCTTCATGGGGCAGCGTTCCTCCCTCGAATATACTCCCCCATTTTAACCCTGAATTCAGCCGTGCGCTACTCGCCGAGCCAGTAGAACAGTTTCAGCCGGTCCGCAGGGGATGCCGGCCCCGACTGCGGGTCTCCGGACTCGAACACTTTCTCCGCCCTGCCTTCCGGCACGCGGTACGGGTCCAGCGGTGACATCGCCGTCTGCAGCCAACCGTACACATAATGCGCTGCGATCGTCAACGACAAAAATAACAGCGTAAACTGCAAGCGATCCCACCACTTGCCGGTCGCTCCGCTCATACGCCGCCCCTCCCCTCTCCTATACGCTCGTCCGCGTCTATTACCACGGTATGAACGTCATGGAGCGATAATGCCAGGCGGATGCCCGGGCGCCGCACAATCGGTTGCGTTCGCCAATAAAATGCTCTCAGGGACAAATCGCATAAGCATGATTCTCATCAGAAGGGGGAGACGCATGAAGCGGAAAATCAGAGAGGTAGCCAGACAGCTGAGAAAAGTCCAAACGGGAGAGGGTCCTCGCTCGGTCAGAAGCCTCATCGTCCTGAAGCATCGAAAAGGCTACGATAGCTGTCTCCGCCAGCTACGTGCGGCAGGCATACGCCCCGTCAAGACGGTGCGCGGCTGCCGCATGATCGGCTGCAGCGCTCCCAGAAGTACCGACTGGACGGCGCTCGCCAAACATCCGGACGTCGCTTATATCGAGACGGACCGCAGAGCCAAAATACATGGAAAACCCGCATCCGCAGCTGCGAACGGCCTGCGGCGCGGGGCCGCGCGCCGCAAGCGAAGCGAGTCCGCGCGGCCGAATGGGCCGGAGCGTGTGCATCACAAGCGTCGGGAGTCCGCAAATGCCAATCGACTGGCGTGCGCGCCTCACAAAGGGCGTGCGCCGGGTTGCCCCGGCATACCGTGGAACATCTCGCGCGTATTGGCGCCTCCTCTGTGGAACCGCACGAAGGGAGCCTGCGCGCGGCTCGCCGTCATCGATACGGGTATCTCCCCGAACCCTGACCTGTCAATCGCGGGCGGCGTCAATACGTTGGGCGGCCGTTCGTTCAAGGACGACAACGGCCATGGCACGCATGTCGCCGGCATTGCCGCCGCCACGGGCCACAAGCGCATCTTTGGCGTCGCTCCCAAGGTCAAGCTGTATGCGGTGAAGGCGCTGGACGAGTTCGGGACCGGCTTCGTCTCCGACATCGCGGAGGGCATCGACTGGTGTATCGCCAACCGCATGCAAGTCATCAACATGAGCTTCGGCCTCCCCGGCGGCAGCCGCGTGCTTCGCGATGCGGTCGCCAGGGCGAGGCGCGCGGGCATCGTCATGACCGCATCGGCCGGCAACGACGGGCCGGACAATCCAAGGATCGACGCTCCCGCCAGGTATCCCGGCGTGCTCGGGATCGCCGCCACGACGAGGCGGAACCGCCCAGCCTCGTTCTCGAGCAGAGGCGCCGGCATCGCGCTCGCCGCGCCCGGCGTCAACATCCTGTCCACCGCGCCGGGACGCGGCTATGCGCGCATGAGCGGCACGTCCATGTCGTCGCCGCATGCCGCCGGCGGCGCGGCCCTCATCCGAGCCCTCGCGCCGCGTCTGCCGGCGTCCTGCGTGGCGCGCAGGCTCAAAAGCGCCGCCCGCCCGCTGTCCGGCGGCCGGCGCGCGGTCGGGCGCGGCCTGCTGCAGATCGCCCCGGCCGCAGCCGGCCTGCGCTGCGAGCAGCGACGCCGCTCCCGCGAATAATCAAATCCCCTCGCCCGCAAAAGGACGAGGGGATACATAGGCTCGTTCGATAAGGCTTTCACTGCGGTGTCCTCTCAAATAGGGAGGCTGCCGGCAGCTTGGGAACGATGTGATTCCCATCATGGTGGAATGCCGGCTCAAGGCGGGATGCCCACTCATGACGGGATGTCCGCTCAGGGCTGGATGCCGGCTTATGACGGGATACCCGCTCAGGGCTGGATGCCGGCGTTCGCGCAGAAGTTTAGAGCAGCGCTTCGAGCTCCGCGGTCATCGATTCGGGCGTTTCCTTCGGTTCGAAGCGCTTCACCACGTTGCCTTCGCGGTCGATGACAAACTTCGTGAAGTTCCAGGCGATGTCCTGGCCGCCGGTCTCTGCGACGAGATGCTTGAACAGCGGCAGCGCATTTTCTCCGTTGACGTCGCTCTTGGCAAACAGTGGGAACGTAACGCCGTAGTTGATCTTGCAAAATTGCTCGACTTCGGATGCCGAACCCGGCTCCTGCTCCGCGAACTGATTGCATGGGAATCCGAGCACGACCAGTCCTTGGTCTGCATACTGCTCGTACAGCGCCTGAAGCCCTTCATACTGCGGCGTCAGACCGCATTTGCTCGCCGTGTTGGCAATGACGAGCACTTTGCCCTCGTACGCGGACAGCTCGACCTGCTCCCCCCGGATCGACGGGGCGGTGAATTCATAGACGGACATAGTAAGTCTCCTCTCCAGTATCGTTCTCGATTATCGGTCCATGGTCGGCTGAAGCGCCGCCATCAATTCGTTCATCTGACTGCGCACGCTCATCAACAGCTCGACGTCGACGCCCGTCCGGCAGAACGCCAGCTCGGGCACCTCGAGCGCACGCGCCTTGAGCGCTATGCCTCGCTCCGTCAGCTTGATGAGCAGCTGCCGCTCGTCGGCCGCATCCCGGACCCGGGTCAGCAGCCCCTGCGACTCCAGCTTCTTGAGCAGCGGCGTCAGCGTGCCCGAGTCCAGATACAGCCGCTCGCCGAGCTCCTTCACGCTGACTCCGTCCCGCTCCCACAGCGCGAGCATGGCGATGTACTGCGTATAGGTCAGTCCAAGTGTCTTGAGCACGGGCTGGTACAGCTTCGTGATCTCCTTGGCGCAGGCGTATACGGCAAAGCAAGTTTGATTGTCCAGCCTCAGCTTGTCCTCCTCGCGCATGGGCCCTCCTTTCCGATATCGCGCAGCTAGCAAATTAGATTGTTCGCAATCGAATCATATGCAATTTTAAAACCGGCGGACGCCGAAGTCAACTGCTTGACATTCGATTTAAATTGCATACAATTTAATTTATTGCTATTAAACTTGCGTTGAACGCCATCTGTTCAAAAAGGAGCGATCGTATGTCCATCTACGATATCGAGGTTGCAGACGCCCGCGGCGGACGCCGCCGGTTGGCCGACTACAAAGGTCAAGTGGTGCTGATCGTCAATACGGCGACCAAGTGCGGATTCGCGCCGCAGTTCAAAGGCCTGCAGAAGCTGTACGAAAATTACAAGGATCAAGGCTTCACGGTGCTCGGGTTCCCGAGCAATCAGTTCGCCGGCCAGGAGCCGCTCGAGGGCGAAGCGATCGCCCAGGCTTGTGAGCTCAACCACGGCGTGAACTTCCCGCTCTTCGCCAAGATTGACGTCAAAGGGGAAAATGCGCACCCGCTGTTCAAGCATCTGACGAAGGAAGCGCCGGGCCTGTTCGGCACACGCAAGATCAAGTGGAACTTCACCAAATTTCTCGTAGACCGCAACGGCCGCGTCGTGAAGCGCTATGCCCCTACCGAGACGCCCGACAAAATCGAAGGGCGCATCCGCGAGCTGCTGCAGACCGGGAATCGATAAAGGACAGGCATCGGAACGGAATCAGGTAGAGAAAAAAAGCGGGAAGACGGAAAAAGTCCCTGAGGGCCGCAGCCTTCAGGGACTTCGTTTGATAATATGGGTTGATAGAACGCTTCTAGCTCATGCCGCATGTCGAACGGGACGCGGACTTAGGAGGAGATGCCGGAAGCGGCCGCTTCCTCGGTGCCTTTGGACGCGGCTTCGTTCTTGGCCTGGCACTTGGCGCAGACGCCCTGGAAGTCGAGGCGATGGTCGAGAACGGCGAACCCGTACTCGCGCTCCAGCCGCTCCTCGAGCGGCGTCAGCCAGTCCTCCATGATCTCGGACATCGTCCCGCATTGGACGCAGATCAGGTGATGATGATGATGCTTGTTGGAATCGGTGCGAAGATCGTAACGGGCGACCCCGTCTCCGAAGTTCATTTTCTCGACGATATGCATCTCGCTCAGCAGCTCAAGCGTACGGTACACCGTAGCGAGGCCGATCTCAGGCGCCTTGTCCTTCACCAGCATGAATACGTCTTCGGCGCTCAGATGATCTTCTTCGTTCTCCAGCAGCACCCGGACCGTCGCTTCCCGCTGCGGGGTCAGCTTGTAGCCCTGGGACTGCAGCTGCTGCTTCACTTTGTCAATTCGGGCCTCCATGTCGCTCCCCCTCCGCCCCAAAACACACTTGGTTTCATTATAGGGGGAGCTTCTTGGGGAAGTCAAACCGCAGCTGCCGATTCAGGAAATCCAGCGCGCCAGACCCGAGACGATATGCGGCACGACGAACGTCTCCCACATCGAAGCGACGGCTAGCACGAGCAGCATTGTCGCGGCAACGCCCGTATGTGCCGCCAGCGGCGGGAGCAGCCTGCCGCCGCCCAGGAACAGCCGCTCGCGGCCGATGTAATACGCGAAGCGGAGCGCGGATACGCTCGCGACGGCGAGTGCGGGCACGATGACGAGGTTCTGCGGCGCGATGACGGCGAGCGATACCGCGACGCCCTGCCAGGCCAGATGACGCACGGTCAGCCCGATTGCGAAGCCGATGAGCACGCCTTTGAGAAAATCGAGCGCGAGCACGAACGGACTGCCCACGACCGATATGCCGAGCAGCCAGATGAGCGCGAGCCATTTCAGATGAAAAAAAAGCCGCTCGCGGAAGCCTTCGACGGCCGGTGCATTGGATGCCGTGCCGCCAAAATACGCCGCCAACTTGTCGGACAGGCTCTGCTGCTGCTCGAGCGACAGCGCGTTGACGAGAAGCGCGCCGAACACGGCGCCGACCGCGATCAGCACGCCGACGAACAAATACAGATTGAGACTGCCGCGATCCGTCATACTTACGGGCTTCAGCTTCAAGTCGCCTCCGCCTCCCCGCATAAGCTTGTTCCAACGCCTATACGTATGCAGGACTCGTCCCGAATATGCAAGCTCATGCATGCAAGTTCGGATAGGCCAGCTACCCTTCGAGCTTCCCGTACTTGCCTCCGCTGCCGGCCGTCATCGTCAGCTTGCCGGCGCGCGCATCGACGATCGCCCTCGCGATCCGTTCTCCCGCCACGGCCGCGATCGCTTCGAAGTCGAGCCTGTGCAAGACGTCCATCTCCGTGCCCACCTCGCGCAGCAGCCGCTCTCTCATCCGCGGCCCGACGCCGGGAAAGAAGTGAAGCGGCACCTGATGCCGGTAGGGCGGCCTTCCGGCCGGCCAAACCGCGGTCTCCCGGTCGGCCAGGCGCCGGATGCGGACGTCGACGCCGGTCACGAGCCGCGGGCTCCCGCACGCCGGACAGACATCTGCCGCCGCGCCGTTCGGGAGCGGCGACTTGCAGGACGGGCAGAAGCTGGCGTGGTACTTGCCCAGCATCGGGTGCAGCCCCAGGTTGGCCGTCACCCGCCTGCCGTCCGTGCCGCTCAGCGCAGCAGCGAACTCGGCGAACGACGGCTCCGCGATCAGCAGCTCGTTGCATTCGCGTCCGATCATCGCCGCCGAGTGGGCGTCGGAGTTCGTCAGCACGGCGTAGCGGTCGAGCTGCGACAGACGCCCCGCCATCGCGCTGTCGGCGCTGAGGCCCAGCTCGACCGCCGCGATCCCGTCAGGATCGAGTCGGTCGGATATGCGGTCCGCCGAGCAGCCCAGCAGGCCGCGGTGCGGCGTGAAAATATGGGCCGGCACGAGCAGGCCGCCCCGGTCCAGCAGCTCGCGCTGCAGCTCGCGCCCCGTGACGCGTATCCGCTGGGAGCTTAGCGTTACGTTTTTCATCCGCGGCTCCATCCAGCGGGTCCAGTCCTTCATCGCCGCCAGCGACGGCAAATAAGCGAGCAGATGGTAGGGGCCGCCGCCCCAGCCCTCGTCCCGCACCTCCATCTCCACGCCGGGCAAAATGACCGTGTCGCGGTAACGGATGCCCCCGCCCGGCACCTCGGCCATCTCGCCGGTGTCCAGCAGCCGCTCGATATCGTCCTGCACGGCCGGCGCGTGGCAGTCGATGACACCGACGAGCGCGATTCCCTTGCGCTCTGACGCTTCCTCCGCGATCGACTGAAAGGTCAGGCTCCGGCTCGCGCTGATCTTCACGGGCTGGCCGTCCGCGCTGCTGCCGATATGCACGTGCATATCGGCATAGCAGGGCCGTAGCCCGCTCATGCGCCGAATTCTCCCGTCTGGCGGTAGTGGCGCCAGACGAGCACGGCCAGCAGCGTCTTGGCGTCGCAGATGCGTCCGTCGCGGATGTAGGCATCCGCCTGCTCCGGCGTCAGCGCGTCGCAGTCCAGAAACTCATCCTCGTCCAATTGCGCCTGTCCCGCCTCGAGTTCGTCGGCGAAGTACAGATGAATCAACTCGTCCGCAAAGCCCGGCGAGGTCGCAAACGTCCGCACGTGGCGGATGCTTTTGGCCCGGTACCCCGTCTCCTCCTCCAGCTCGCGCAGCGCCGCCGCCTCCGGCTCCTCGCCCGCGTCCAGCTTGCCGGCCGGAATCTCGACCTGCATGCGCTCGAGCGGCTTGCGGAACTGCTCGACGACGAGCAGCTTGCCGTCCAGAACGGCGATCACCGCCACCGCGCCCGGATGCTTCACGATCTCGCGCGTCGCCGTAGCGCCTCCCGGCAGCCGTACCGTGTCCACCTGCAGCGAGATGATGCGGCCGTCGAACCGCTTGTCGGTCGATATCGTTTCCTCGTAATAGGGATGGTTGGACGTGCTGCCGCCTTCGTTGTTCGCGTTCATATACTTGTCCTCCGCTTCGATAAGATGCTGTCATCAGCCGGCGCACCGGCGCATACAACAAACATAAAGACTTGTCCCGCCGAATGCAAGACGAGCGTCACGCGGCCGGCGGGACATCCGGGGAGGATTCGAATATGCTTAAACGATACGAGGGGCCCGACCGCATCCGCTGGGTCGGCAAAGCGTGGGAGATCAAGCGCTCGCTCGCGGTTCTGCAGCGGCAAAAAGGCGGCGCGGCCCGCTTGGCGGATCTGCTGCCGTCAAACAGAAGGCCGGCGGCGCGCTAAAACCGCCATGTACCCGCCAGCTTAACAACTTGCCAGCTCGCCAAACTGAACGTCATCAGATCAAAAAAACGTTGAAGCTCCGCCCGGGCGGCGATTCAACGTTTTTTCTTTTTCTAATGGGTGATTGTCCGGTCCGGGAAGCTCGAGTATCAGCCGTATCGCAGCAGCATCTCGGACAGCTTGGCGCGAATCGCCTCACGCAGCGCCTCGGGCCCCGCCACAGCGGCCTCCCCGCCCAGTCCGATGAAAAAATCGGCGTAAAACGGAATGTCGCCGCCGTCTACGTCGCGATCGATAAAGCCGCTGCCGTCTTCGCGCATATCGAGCATCGGCGCGAGCCACAGCTCGGCTTCGCAGCGCTGTACGCCCGCACGGCTCAGCTCGACCCGAAGGCGCACGGGCTCCCGCAGCTCGGCGGCTTCGTGGCGGCTCAGGCGCATGTCGCCCAGGACGAGCGGCTCCATGCCCGAGTCGTCGCGCGCGGCTTCGCGAATCCGGTCGCAGCGGAACACGCGGTAGCCCGATCGCAAAAAGCAGTAGGCCGTGCAGTACCACAGGCCGTTGTTCGCATAGATGCGTACGGGCTGAATCAGGCGGCGGCGCTCGCCCTCCTCCTTGGTCGCATAGACGATGGAGAGCACCTGCTGGCGCACCGCCGCATCGAGCAGCACGGCGAGGCACGGCGCGTCGCCCCTTCTCATCGGCGTGATGAAGTCCACCCGGTTTTTCATACCGTCGATCCGGTCCCTGACGTCGCCGGGCATATGCAGATAAAACTTGCTGAGCGCCGAAGCGGACTCCGCCTCGAACGGCAGCGACCTGTAATGCCGCAGCGCATGCACAGCAAAAAACATCGCGACCGCCTCCTCCTCCGTGAAGGCGATCGGCGGCAGCACACGTTCCCGGACGACCTGGTAACCGCCGTGCGGGCCTACCTCCGAGTACAGCGGCACGCCAAGCTCGCTCAGCTCCTGCAGATCCCTCAATATCGTGCGCTTCGATACGCCGAATTCGTCGGCCAGCTCCTGCACCTTGAACCGGCGCTTGCGATTGACCGTCATCATCAGCTCCATCAGCCGTTTCGATTTGGGCATGGCGGCTCCTCCCGAACCTTTCTTAGCGGCAGCAAAGGTTCATGACAATTGTTGTCACCATTATGCCTTATGATCGGAATCGCAAGCAACTATGTGACGGGAGTGACCGACGATGTTTAAGTTTACCGTTTTGTTTTTTCTCGTGATGTTCATGATCGGAACCGATACGTTCCTCATCTCTCCCCTGCTGCCGACGCTTCAGGAAGCGTTCGGCGCGCCGACCGGCAAGGCGGGATGGATGCTCGGCGCATATACGCTCGGCTCCGCCGTATTCGCCCTGATCGCAGGCCCGCTGTCCGACGGCTGGAACCGGAGGACCGTCATGCTCTGCGGCTTGATCGCCTTTTCCGTCTCGACGGTGCTGTGCGGCTTCGCGCAAGACTTCTGGTCGATGTGCCTGTTCCGTCTGCTCGCCGGGATCAGCGCGGCGTTCACCGCGCCGCAAGTATGGGCAGCCATTCCGGCCGTGATGCCTCCGCACAAAATAGCCAAGTCGATGGGCGTCGCATATGCCGGTCTTGCCGCCTCCCAGGCGCTCGGCGTGCCGATCGGCAGCTGGCTGGCGGCCGGCGGCTGGTCGCTGCCGTTCTGGACGATCGGCGCCCTGTCGCTCGCACTCGCCGCCTTCGCCTACCGCCTGCTGCCCGACATGAGACCTTCCGGCGCCACGGCCGGCCGCGGCTCGATTTTCCGCCGGTACGTGCCGCTCATCCGCAGCGGCAGAGCCCGGAGCGGGTTCCTCGCTTACCTGCTGCTGCACCTGGGAGGCGGCACCGCATTCGCCTTCGCCGGCAAGTGGATGGCCGACAGCTTCAGCCTGTCGGTTGGGCAGATCGGCGGAGCCATGCTTGTGTTGGGCTTCGGCAACTTGCTGGGCAGCACGATCAGCGCCTTCGCCGCGCGCAAGCTCGGCACCGTCCGCGCGGTGGCGATCGGGTTGACACTGCTCGTCGCGATGTATGTGGTCATTCCCCGCCTGCCGCATCTGTACGCGGCGACGGCCGTCTACTTCTTCGTCTTCGCGATTCTCGGCGTCCTGTTCCCGATCATCATGGCGGCGCTGACCTCGCTCAACGCGACATTGCGAGGGACGATCTCAAGCCTCGCCAATGCGACGATGAACGGCGCGAACACGCTTGGCGCCTCGCTCGCGGGCCTACTGTACGTGCATGCCGGAGGTTACGCGGCGATCGGGCTGTTCGCCTCCGTCAGCCTGGCGCTGTCGCTAGTCGCTTTTCTGACCGGCGGCATCCTCAGATCGCGGCCGGCGACCGCCGGGGACAGCGTCTAGTCGCTCGACGTCCCGGACGCTCCCGCGGGCGCCTTCAGCCGGATCGAAGCCGTCTCCGGCTCGGTCGGCATCGGACTGCCGCCCTTCGGCTCGACCGTGAGCAGGAGGGCTTCCCACTCTTCGGGACGAACGTTAGCGGAGTATAGATGAGCGCGCGTATCGTGGAACCGCAGCAGGCCCAAGTTCGCGCTCTTCCCTCCGGTTTGCGCCCACGCTTGCATGTCGGTACGGTCCGAAGGCAGCAGCCCTTCCATCAGCAAAAAAAGCTCATGCGTCCGAACGTTCAGCCATAACGTCTCCCGGGCTCCGGGAGGCAGGGCCGATCGGGCCCAGCCGTCTGCCGCGGCGGAGCGCGAGCCGGAATCGGAACTGTAGATGACCGTGTCCGGCTGATTCATGACGGCTGCGCCGTCCGGTTCGTGCAGCATCGCATAGCCGGCCGGGCTCAGGCTCCCGCCGGGCGCCGTCCCGCCGCGCGCGAACGGATACAGCAGCATCAGCAGCACGGCGACCGCCGCGCCCAGCCCGCAGACCGCTGCGATGGCCGGGCGCTTGAAGGCGTTCCGGAGCGCGGCGGACGTTCGTCTGGCGAAGGCATAAGCGGCGGCACGGCTGCGCAGGCTGAGGCGGCGGGTCGCCGAGAGAGCCGTATCGGCGCCGCCGATCGCCGCGCGCAGGGCGTCGGACCGGGCAGCGTGCCGGTCCGCTGCAGCGCGCAGGGCGCCCGGCCGCCGGGCAGCGTATCGTCCCGCAGCAGCCGGTCCGCCGCGCTCGTCAGGAGTGGGTCCTCCCCGCTCGCCGCCGAGCAGCGCCGCCCACTGTCCGTAGACAGTCTGACAGGCCGCACAGCCGTCCTTGTGGGCGAGCAGCGCATCCTTCTCCCGCGAGCTCAGCCTGGCGCCGAGCAGGTCGACCCAACGCTCCTCGGGAACATCGCATCTGCGCTCACTCATGGCGCTCGCCTCCGTCCCCCTGGCCCCAGCCCATTCGCTCGAGCGCCTTGCGCAGATGGCCG
The DNA here is from genome assembly GCF_037963805.1 of Cohnella sp. 56. Taxonomy (NCBI): domain Bacteria; kingdom Bacillati; phylum Bacillota; class Bacilli; order Caryophanales; family Paenibacillaceae; genus Cohnella; species Cohnella sp. 56. The sequence goes on from NZ_JAZDQE010000004.1 coordinate 394,937, forward strand.
AGTCCGTAGCGCACCCGCGACTTGACCGTGCCGAGCGGCACCTCCCAGGCGTCCGCCAGCTCCCGCTGGCTGCTCGCCGAATAGTAGGCCGCCGCCAACGCCTCCCGCTGCAGCCCGGGCAGCTGCCCGAGCGCACGCCGCACCGCCTCCCGCTCGAACCGGGCCAGCGCGGCCGCCTCCGGCAGCGCGTGCGTTCGCTCCTCGGGCGCGGTCTCGCCCGAGGAGCCCGTCAGCACCGTCCGGCTGCGCTTGCGGAGCCGATCGAGGCATCGGCTCTTGACCTGGACGGCGAGCCAAGCCTGCACAGAACCTCGCGCCGGGTCGTACCGCCCGGGTCTGCGGATGACGGCGAGCAGCACGTCGTGGCATACATCCTCGGCCTCCATCCGGTCGCCGAGCAGCTGGCACGCCAGCGGCAGCAGCTGAGGCACGGCATGCTCATACAGCTTTTCGAAGGCGTGCGGGTCGCCCATCTCCATTTTCCTCAGCCATTCGGCCATCTCCAGGACAATCTCCGCCGAAGTCCCGTTCATACGCGTTCTACCTCCGATCGATAGCATAACTACTTTTATTCATAGCAGATTCGGCGCTTTCCGCGCATCGCTTTCGCGCGATTTTTATCTGATTTTAAGCTTCCTTTAAGCGATTTTTTATGTGAAAAACCGGCCAAAAATTAAATCCGCCGCCGCCTCTCCCGCGTACTCCATGTGAAAAAAAAGTGCTTAGGGAGGTCTCGTTCAAATGTTAAAAATCCGCTCCAAAAAACTCGCAAGCCTCATGATGACGCTGCTCGCGGCAATCGGCCTGATCGCGCTCTCCGCGCCCGCAGCGGCCGCCGGCACGGCCAAGCTGTACACGCCGTATGTGAGCCTGTCCGCGGCGCCCGGCGAATCGATCTCCTACGACATCGATCTGATCAACGACGGCGACGGCATCGAGACTGCGGCGCTCAGCTACACGGCTCCCGGCAAGGAATGGAAAACCGATCTGACGGCCGGCGGCCATCCGATCTCCGAGGTCGCCGTCAAGCCGAAGGAGTCGCAATCGGTGAACTTGAGCGTGCTGGTGCCGTTCGAGGTCGCCAAGGGAAGCTATACCGTGCAGCTGAACGCCGGCACGTTCGGCAGCTTGAGCCTGAAGATCAACGTCACCGAGCAGGGCACCTACAAAACCGAGCTTAGCGCCGAGCAGCCGAATATGGAGGGGCACAGCGACTCGACGTTCACCTACAATCTGACGCTCGCCAACCGGACCGCAAGCAAGCAGCAATATGCGTTGACCGCAGAGCCGCCGGCCGGCTGGGATGCCAGATTCAGCGCAGACGGCAAAAACGTGACGGCCGTCGACGTCGAGCCCAATGCGACCACGTCCATCACGCTGACATTGACGCCTTCGGAAAAAGCTGCGGCCGACACCTACAAAATACCGGTCCACGCCTCCAACAGCAGCACGTCGGCCGACGTCACGATGGAAGCGGTCATTACCGGCACGTACGGCATCGATCTGTCGACGAGCAATCAAGTGCTCAGCACGAACCTGACGGCCGGCGGCAAGCGGACGCTGGAGCTGGCGGTTAAAAACACGGGTACGGCCGAGCTGACGAACGTCAGCCTGACGAACACGGCGCCGACGGATTGGGAGGTTACGTTCGAGCCCAAATCGATTTCGTCGATCAAGGCGGGCGAATCCGTGCCTGTCACGGCCACGATCAAGTCGTCCGGCAAATCGCTCTCCGGCGATTACGTCGTCGGTCTGACCGCGCAGGCGGCGGAGAAGTCCGCGGATGCGGCGCTCCGGGTCACGGTCAAAACCTCGGTGCTCTGGGGCTGGATCGGCGTGCTCATCATCGTCGCCGTCCTGGGCGGCGTGTACTGGCTGTTCCGCAAATACGGGAGGCGTTAAACGATGGATGATAAGGTAATCGAGCTGAGCGGACTGACCAAGCGATACGGCGAATTCACTGCCGTATCGGAGCTGGATCTGTCCATACGTCGCGGCGAGATCTTCGGCCTGCTCGGGCCGAACGGGGCGGGCAAGACGACGACCATCCTGATGATGCTCGGACTCGCCGAGCCTTCGGGCGGCCGGGCGACCGTCTGCGGCATCGACGCTACGCGCAATCCGATCGAGGTGAAGCGCCGCGTCGGTTACATGCCCGACGATATCGGCTTCTACGAGGACCGGACCGGACTCGATAATCTGATGTACACGGCGATGCTGAATCGGATATCCGAGGCGGAAGCGAGACGGAGGGCGCTCGAGCTGCTGGATCGTGTAGGGCTCGGTGCGGCTGCCGATAAAAAAACAGGCGCATATTCGCGAGGCATGCGGCAGCGCCTAGGGCTCGCGGATGTGCTCATCAAGCAGCCGGAAATCGTCATTCTCGACGAGCCGACGCTCGGCATTGATCCCGAAGGCGTACGCGAGCTGCTCGCGCTCATCCGTGAGCTGAGCCGGGACGAAGGACTGACCGTACTCCTCTCCTCCCACCACCTTCACCAGGTTCAGCAGATCTGCGATCGCGTCGGTCTGTTCGTCGGCGGCAAGCTGATCGCATCGGGCGATCTGGCCGCCCTGTCGCAGCTGCTGGACGGTCAGTCCGCCTATGCCGTCGAGCTGGACGTCGCCGGCTGGAGCGATCGGCTGGCAGAAGACATACGTGGGCTGGAGCGCGTCACGGCCGTCTCGCTGCAGGAGCCGGACGCGCTCGATGCGGCACATCGGGCGGAGGGCATCGTCACTGTGCGCATTAACGGTTCGGACGATATCGCCGCCGAATTGGCTGCGTCAGTCGTCGGCAGCGGCGCCTCCTTGCTCGGCCTGAGGCCGCTGCGGTATGGACTTGACGAGATTTACCACCGGTACTTCGAGGGAGGCGATCCGATTGGCGAACTTCATTAAGAGACTTCTTCCGGCCGGCGCCGGAATGCGCGAGCGAGCCGGAGCTGCCCGTGCCGTGCGGGCCCCCTCCCCGTTCTGGGTCATGGTGCGCAAGGAATTCGGCGATCACATCCGCAGTTGGCGGTTCGTCATCCTGCTCGCCATCGTTGTGCTCGCTTGCGCGGGATCGCTCTACTCCTCGATATCCGCACTGAAGGACGGCCAGGCAGCCAGCGCAGCGGCGGGCGAAGGCGGCTCCGTCTTCCTGTTTCTGCGCATGTTTACGGAGTCGGACGGCTCGCTGCCGGGCTTTTTGACTTTCCTGTCGTTTCTCGCGCCGCTCATCGGCATCGCGCTCGGCTTTGACTCCGTCAACACGGAACGCAACAAAGGAACGCTAAGCCGCCTGCTGTCGCAGCCGCTGTACCGCGACGACTTCCTGAATGCGAAGTTCGTCTCCGGTCTGCTGTTGATCGCGGTTGTCGTGTTCTCGCTCGGCTTCCTGGTTATGGGTACCGGACTGTTCACGATCGGCTATCCGCCGACGCCGGAGGAGTTCTGGCGCGTCGTCGTCATGCTTGCGATCACTGTCGTCTACGTCGGTCTATGGCTGAATCTATCCTTGTTGTTCTCGGTTCGCTTCCGACAGGCGGCGACTTCGGCGCTCGGCGGCATCGCGCTGTGGATCTTTTTCCTCGTATTCTACGGCATGATCGTGAGCCTCGTCGGCAATGCGACCGCGCCCGCGGATACGGCGGCAGCGAGTGAGGTCATCCGCCATCAGGACTGGATGATGCTGCTGTCACGGCTGTCCCCGGCTTACCTGTTCCAGGAAGCCGCATCGACGCTGATGCTGCCGGACACGCGCACGCTTAATCCGTTCATTACGCAGGATCAAGCATACTTGGCCATTAATGCACCGCTCTCGTTCGGACAGAGTCTGCTGCTCGTGTGGCCGCAGGTCGTGGCGATCGTGGCGGAGACCACGGTGTCGTTCGCGGCCGCTTATGTCACCTTTATGCGGCAAGAAATCCGTTCACGCTCCTAAGGCTAACCGGGGTGGGCTCATCCCCTTCACTCAGCGCGCGGGACCGGTATATCTCCTCACAGCAACCGGGGTGGGCTCATCCCCTTCACTCAACGCGCGGGACCGGTATATCTCCTCACAGCAACCGGGGTGGGCTCATCCCCTTCGCTCAACGCGCAGGACCGGTATATCTCCTCACGGCAACCGGGGTGGGCTCATCCCCTTCGCTCAGCGCACGGGACCGGTATATCTCCTCACAGCAACCGGGGTGGGCTCATCCCCTTCGCTCAGCGCACGGGACCGGTATATCTCCTCACAGCAACCGGGGTGGGCTCATCCCCTTCGCTCAATAATGAGCAAACGGGATAAGCCCACCCCGGTACAAAAAACAAGGGACAAGGCACGCCACCACAGCCGCCTTGTCCCTGTCTTTATTCTATTATATAGATACGCGCCTCATGCGGGCGCAATCGCGCCATGCCTTCCTCCGGCACCCCGCCATCCGCTCCCGGATAATTCCCGAGCAGCAGCCGCAGCGTCCGTCCGCGCACATGCGCCGGCCATGCGAGCTCGGCCGATTCGTCCCCATGGTTCAGGACGACAAGCCAGCGTACGTCACCCAACCGGCGCTCATAGACGTATAGATGCGAATCGTCCATCCACTCCGGCCATTCCGCGAAGTCCCCGTAGGCCATGACATCATGTTCCTTGCGAAGTGCGATCAGTTGCCGGTAATACGCATAGATCGAGTCTGGGTCAGCCAGATCCCGTGCGACGTTCAGCTCCCGGTAGTTCGGATTGACCTTGATCCACGGCGTGCCTGTCGTGAACCCTGCGTATGCGGAGTCGTCCCACTGCATAGGCGTCCGCGAGTTGTCTCGGCTCAGGGGCTGCAGGGCGGCGAGCGTCTCGGCCGGATCGCGTCCTTTGCCGATCTCCTCCGCATAGCGATTCCGCATGGCGATGTCGTCGTAGTCGTCGATCGAAGCGAATCGTACGCCGGTCATGCCGATCTCTTCGCCCTGATAAATGTACGGAATGCCGGGCAGCGTATGCAGCATCGTTGCGAGCAGCTTGGCCGACTGCACCCGGTACGCGCCATCGTTGCCGAACCGCGTCACCTGCCGCGTATGATCGTGGTTGTTGAGAAATTGGGAGTTCGAGCCTTTGCCCCACAGCCCTTCATACCAGCGGCGCTGAATTTGCTTGAAGCGGAGCATATCCCATGCCGGCATCTCGTCGCATACTTCGAAGTGGAACAGCATGTCCAGCTCGCCGCGATCTTCGCCGACGAACTTCAAGCCTTCCTCCGGAGATACGAATGCCGCCTCGCCCACCGTGACGATCTCGTAGCCCGCGAACGTCCGCTCGTTCATTTCCCGCAAATAGTCATGCAAGCCAGGGTTATTGGTCAGATAACGGATATCCTCGGGTCGCTCCGCGTCCGGGAAGCCGTCGGGCTTGGCGAGCAGCGCGATCGCGTCCAGCCGGAAGCCGTCAATGCCCCGGTCGAGCCAGCGACGCATCATGCCGTAGATCGCTTCGCGCAGCTCCGGATTGCGCCAGTTGAGGTCGGGCTGCTCCACGGCGAAGGAATGAAAATAATACTGCTCCGTCGCCGGGTCCCATTCCCAGACCGAAGGCGCGAAGTAGGAGCGCCAGTTGTTCGGCGGCCCGCCTGCCTTCGCGTCCTGCCATATATACCAGTCGCGCTTCGGGTTGTCCCGGGACGACCGCGATTCCACGAACCATGGGTGCAGATGCGAGGTGTGGTTGACGACGAGATCCATGATCAGCTTCATGCCCCGACGGTGCACCTCGGCGATCAGCCGGTCCAGCGTCTCAAGCGTCCCCGCCTTCGGCATAACCGCCTCGTAATCCGAGATATCGTAGCCGTTGTCCAGATCGGGCGACGCATAGACCGGATTGAGCCAGATGATATCGACGCCGAGCGTCTGAATGTAGTCGAGCTTCGCCAGTACGCCCTCCAGATCGCCGACCCCGTCGCCGTCCGTATCGTAGAAGCTTCTCCAGTAAACCTGATAGACGACGGCTTTTTTCCACCATACGCGATTGATTGCGGTCATGACTACCTCCATGCGTGCGTCTTGTTGTATTGTGCAGCGGCAGCGGCGGCCGCTTCCGCGTTTACTTGACCGCTCCGGCGGCAATGCCCTTGATAATGTACTTCTGCGCGAACATGTAGAAGATTACGACCGGAATGATCGTCAGTGTGAGACCGGCCATCGCCAGGTTCCATTGAATCGTGAATTCGCCGAAAAAGTAAAAGGTCGAAAGCGGAATCGTTCGCAGCCCCTTGTCCGAGAGCGTCAGTGAAGGCAGCAGGTAGTCGTTCCACATCGCGATGACATCGAGGATGGCAACTGTAATCGTAATCGTCTTGAGCATCGGAAATACGATTCTCCAGAATACACCGAACTTGGTGCAGCCGTCGAGCGTGGCCGCTTCTTCGAGCGCGATCGGCACGGACTTGATGAAGCCGTGGAACAAAAATACGGCCATGCTCGCGTGGAAGCCGATATTCATGTAGATCAAGCCGCCGCGCGTATTAAGCATCGGAATATGCAGCGTGCTGCGAATCCAGTCCATCACCTGCATGAGCGGCATCATCAGCGTCTGGAACGGGATCAGCATCGTCGAGACGAACACCATAAATATAATCCGGCTAAGCCGGTTGTCCGTCCGCACGAGCATCCACGCCGTCATGGAAGCGAGGACGACGACGAAGATGACGGATACGATGGTGATGAACAGCGAGTTGCCGAAGGCGGTCATGAAGTTCATCTTGTCCGCCGCTTTGCTGTAATACTGGAAGCTGAAAGACGAGGGCAGCGCCAGCGCATTGCGGTACAGCTCCGCCCGGTCCTTGAAGGAGTTGACGAGCATCAGGTAAATCGGGGACAGAAATGCCAGCGCCAGCACGACGAGCAAAGCATTGACGGAGGAGCGGGTCGCTCTGTTCATCAGTACTGGACCTCCTTTTTCTTCGTGATGATGACCTGCGTCAGCGTGACGGCAGCCACAAGCACGAAGAATACGATCGCTTTGGCCTGACCGAGGCCGTAATGACCGTAGCCGAATATTTCATTGAAAATATTCATGGCGAACAGCTCGGTCGTGTTGTTCGGTCCGCCCTTGGTGAGCGACAGGTTGACGTCGAAAATCTTGAACGCGCCCGACAGCGTAAGAAACAGGCAAATCGTGAAGGCCGGCATCAGCAGCGGGAAAACGATCCGCGTCAGCCGCTGCCACAGGTTGGCGCCGTCCACCTTGGCCGCCTCGCTCAGCTCGTCCGGAATGCCCTGAATGCCGGCGATATAAATGATCATCGTGTAGCCGGCCATCTGCCAGGCAAAGACGATGACCATCGCATACAAAGCGGACTGCGGATGAATAAGCCAGTTGAAGAACAACGCATCGAAGCCCGTCTTGTTCCCGAGATACTTGAATACGTCGGTAAAGATGAACTGCCAGATGTAGCCCAGAATAAGGCCGCCGATCAGGTTCGGCATGAAAAACATCGTGCGGGCCGCGTTGCTCACGCGCAGCTTCATCGTGACGAGCAGCGAGAAGGCAAGCCCCAGCACGTTGACCAGTATAAGCGCCAGCACGGTAAACTCGATCGTATGCCACGCGGAGTTCAGGAAGCGGTCGTCATGAAACAGCGTCACATAGTTGTCCCAGCCCACAAATACCTTCGGATTGGCCGGAATGCCGTCCCATGTAACGAAGGAATATCCGATCCCGATAATAAACGGGATGATGACCACCGTCGTGAAGACGAGCAGCAGCGGGACGGTAAATAAGGCAAACCAGGCCTTGTTGCTCTTGGTCAATGGAATCACCTCGGTTCAATGAAGTAGGCGGCTAATTGATCGCCTTGTTTGAAAAGCGAAAGCCTAACGCCAATTTCAGGGTTAGGCTTTCGGCTGTTGCTTGAGGAAATGTCAGGCGCGCGCGGTTTACTTCGCGCCTTTCGCCCAAGCGGCATCCAATTTTTGAAGGAACTGCTCGCCCGTCATGTCTTTGGAGAGGAAGAAGTCCTGCGTCGCCGGCGCCAGGTCGTTGACGATGATGCCCTGCGGGAAGTAGCTGTTCGCCCAAGGAATCGTCTTGCCGGCCTTCGTCGCCTCGAACACGACCTGGGACAGCGGATCGAGGTTCGCAGCTTCAATGTTGGTCATCGCCGGAATGAACTTGAACTCGTCAACGATCGCCTTTTTGCCGGCATCGCTCGTGAACATCCAGTTGAGGAACGCCGAAGCGGCCTTGATCTGGTCGGCGTCCGCCTTGTTGTTGACGACCCAGTTGCTCGCCACGCCTACCGCGATCTTGTCGTTGCCGGACAGCGGCAACGCCATCATGCCGACGTCGAAGCCGAGATCACCGTAATCCTTCAGCATGCCGTAGCTCCAGTTGCCCTGGTGAACCATCGCCGTCTTGCCGGTCGCGAAGTCGCCCATTTGCGAGTCGTACTTTACTTCCATCGGGTTAACCGTGTTGGCCTTGATCGCTTCCATGAACTTGGCGAATTCCTGGAACTCCTTGGTGTCGGCCATCTTGACTTCGCCTTTGTTCAGCTTGTCGATGAAGCCCTGCGGATCGGACTGCAGCGCGAACGGCGTATTGATGATATGTCCGATCAGGAAGTAGGCTTCCTGCGAAAGGCTGAGTCCGTTTTTGCCTTCGGCCTTGAACTTCTCAAGCGTCTTCGTGAACGAAGCGAGGTCGGTGACGTCCTTCGGGTCGACCATGTTCTTGTTGTAGACGAGACCGAAGCCTTCGACGCCGTACGGTACGCCTACGACCTTGTCTCCGTCCTTCAGCGCCATATCGGGCGCGATGTTTTTGGCGAACGCTTCGTTCGAGAGGTCCGCATAATACGACTTGAATTTCTCGGCCTCGGCCCCCGTCCCTACGCTGAAAATCGTAGGTCCTTCGCCCGCAGCGAGCTTGGCCTGGAGCTGCGTCATGTAGGCGTCGCCCGCCGAGCCCCATACCTCGACTTCGTTGCCGGTTTCCTTCTTATAGGTTTCTGCCAGCGCCTCCAGCGGTTCTGCAATCTCGACCTTGGATTGGAACAGGGAGATTTTTTTCAGCTTCTCGGCGCCGGACGAGCCGCTTGCACCTTTGTTGTCATTGTCGTTGCCGCAAGCCGCCAGCATACCTACAACAGCCGTAGCCGCCAGTAAAACAGAAACATTTTTTACTAACTTCAAATAAAACGCCCCCTCAAATCATGTTATTTAGTAAATTCAATAAAACTTATTGTTCATATACCCAATATATAAACTATTGAAACCGCTGTCAACCTTATTATATGCGAAAATCAAATAAAAATCGCAATTTATTTAGTAAAATCAAGTAAAATAAGTATTTGCTTTATTTGACGGTGCTTCTCCACTTGACTGTCGCCCCAAGTTTGAACGGCTCTTGACCGCGGGATTCGCCGCCGATCAGCTCCAGCATTTTTTTGGCTGCCAGGTACCCGCTCTCGTACCGCGGTATCGCGACCGTCGTCAGCCCCGCCATCGCTGCGATGGCCGAATCGTCGAAGCCGGTCACGGAGATGTCCTCCGGCACCCGAATCCGATGTTCCTCGAACGCCTTGATCGCGCCCAACGCCATATTGTCGTTCGCGCAGACGATTACCTCCGGGAGATCGTTGCTCAGCAGCATGAGCTTGGCCGCTTGATAGCCGCTGTTTTCCCTGTAGTTGCCGTGATAGTAATATTTCTGGTCAAAAGGAAGGTGATTGCGCGACAGCGTATCGGCGAAGCCTGCGAACCGCTCCTTGTTATCCAGCGTATAACCGAGTCCGCCGATATAGCCGAAGCGCTTCATGCCGCGGTCGATCAATGCTTGTACAAGCTCGCACATGACCGGATAATTGTCGACGATCACGCTTTTAGCATTTCCCTGAACGCCTTCCATTACTCGGTCCATCAGCACGAGCGGCATCTCGCTGGCTGCCACGTTCGCCAGAAATTCGTCGGACATGCTGCCGTCGAGGCAAATGGCGCCTCTTGCAAAGCTGCCCTGCATAAATTCGGCGCTCGATTTGTTCGTGCAGACGACGAGATTAAACCCGTTTTCCGTCAGGCAGTCGCTGATGCCTTGAATAATTTTCAAATAAAAATCGCGATCGAAATCGCTAAAAATAAACAGAATTGTACGATTATGATCGGCTCTTGATTTTTTACCCGCGCCGTTTATCTCATAACCATGCTCCTCGCATATCTTTAAAATCCGTTCCCTCGTCTTTTGTCCGACGTTTTTGCGTCCGTTCAGCACGTTGGACACGGTCGATATGGATACGTCCGCGATCTGCGCAATCTCCTTTAAGCCGATCATCGATGCTCGCCCTCTCCAGCATAGGTTTACTACACCCATCATATCGTATACAAATTTTTTTGTAAATTTTACTTAACTAATTACTTTGACACTACCCATTCCGGGAATAGCTATCCATATCGGTTCAACAAAAGCATACAGAATCATATATTGACTTGATATATATCAAGTCGATATAATGACATTGATCAATGGACATTGAATTGAATAAATCGAAGTTATTCAGGTTGGAGGTTTTTTGCCGATGAACAGTCAGGATGTCATTTTAGGCTTGCTCCATCGCGAGTCCCTCTCAGGTTATGAGATTAAGCAAAAGCTGGAGATGCCACTGTCCTTTTTTTTCGATGCAAGCTTCGGAACGATCTACCCTACGCTATCGAAGATGGAGGCCCTAGGCTATATCGTGAGGGAAAGCGTCATGCAGGAAGGACGCCCGAATAAAAACATGTATTCGTTGACCGCCGAGGGCAGGGCACAATTCGAGCGATACTTGCAATCGCCGGTTGAGAAGGACAGCTATCGCTCCGATTTTCTCGTGCGGATGTTCTTTGGAGAGTATTCGGATGAAGATACGCTCGCCGACTGGATTCGTGACGAGGTCCGCAAAGCGGAAGCGGCCACAACGCAGCTCGACCGGATGAAAAGCGAGTGGGCCAAGGACATGCCGGCATCGAAAACGCTCTGTCTGGACATCGGCATCGAGCTGAACGAGTCTAAGGCCAAGACGCTGCGCGAGGCGCTAAAGCGGCTGACGGGATCGGCAGATATGTAACGCCGGAGCCTGCTGCTGCGGCATCCACGCGGGGACAATGAACAATGGAAGGGGATCATGAAGAAATGTCTACTACGTCCAAAAAAACAGGACTTATCGTCTTGTCCATGGCACTCGGTCTGCTGATGGCTTCGCTGGACAACACAATTGTGTCTGCAAGCATGAACAAAGTGATCGAAAATATCGGCGGGTTCGAGAAAGTATCGTGGGTGTTTACAGCCTATATGCTCGCGTCGACGAGCACGATGCTGATCTTCGGCAAGCTGTCTGATATGTTCGGCCGCAAACGGTTTTATCTGATCGGCATTAGTCTGTTCCTGCTCGGCTCGGCGCTGTGCGGAACGGCGCAGACGATCGATCAACTGATCTGGTTTCGCGTTGTTCAGGGCATCGGCTCCGGCTCCGTGTTCCCGATTTCGTTTTCCATTATCTTCACGCTATTCGCCGATCCGAAGCAAGCGGCGAAGCTGTCCGGCGTCATGGGCGCCGTGTTCGGCCTGTCCTCCGTGGCCGGCCCCCAGCTCGGCACGCTGATCTCCGAGCAGATGAGCTGGCGTTGGTGTTTTTACGTCAATGTGCCGATCGGCATCGCTTCCATGCTCGTGCTCGTTTTCTCCCTGCGTGAATCGAAGGCGGAAAAAAAGCCGCGGATCGACTATTGGGGCGCGATCCTGCTCGTCGCAGGTACGGTTTCCGTGCTGATGGCGCTGGAGCTGGGCGGCAAAGACTATGCATGGGCGTCCTGGCAGATCATCGGATTGTTTGCTCTCGGCGCGGTGGCAGCCGCCTTTTTTATCGGCGTCGAGCGCAAAGCCGAAGAACCGATGCTCCCGCTGACTATTTTCAAAAACCGCCTCGTCCTCGGCATTAGCCTGCTCTGCTTCTGCCAAGGTGTCATCATGTTTTCCGCGATCGCCTACCTCCCCTTGTACGCGACGGCCGTTCTTGGCAAAACGAATGCAAACGGCGTGTTGACGCCTATGATGGCTTCCTTGATCGGCGGCGCGATCATCTCTGGTTTTTTTGTCGCCCGCTTTCGATTCCGCACGATTCTGTTCGCCAACATGGCGTTCGGCATCCTCGCCGCCGTCCTGCTGATGAACCTGTCGCCGGATATGCCTTACTGGCAAGTCATCGCCATCATGATCCTGCTCGGACTCTGCGTCATCGGCCCGCTCATGAGCCTCGGCCAGACCGCGGTCGCGATGTCCGTTAATCCGCGGTATATCGGCATCTCTTCCTCGGTCGTCGGCTTCTGGCGCAATATCGGCGGCGTGATCGGCGCCTCCGTCATGGCGGTACTCGTCAATGCGAGTCTAAAGGATAGCTCTCGCGAGGCCATCTCGAGGTTCAGCATTCCCGCGGATCAAGTCGGCAAACTGGCCAATCCCGAGACGGTCGTCAAAGGCGCGGCCGGCATGCCCGCCGATCTGCTGGCCTTCATGCGCGGGGAGATCGGCAGCGCCATCTCGCACGGCTTCGTCCTGGCTTTGTGCGTCATGATCGCAGGCGCGCTCATCGCGCTGACGGTCGGCAACGCCCGCTACCGCAAGCCGGACGATTCGAACGCAGCCTCGACAGAGGCGCTCTCGGCTTGAATCGAGACATGAGCCATCTGCCTGCGGCAATCGCGTCGATTAACCCTCGTAGTTGTCTGATCAGCGGGCAAGGCCGCCTTCTATTCGAACATTATAGGGAGACCTCCCTTGCGGATGAGCCTGCCGTCATCAACTCCTGCACAAAAAGCGTACTGTCCGCTTTGATCTGCATCGCCATCGGCCGCGGACTCCTTCCCGATCCCGCGAATACGCCGGTATCGACGTTTTTTCCGCAGCTGTTGGCCGACCCCGACATTCGCAAGCGGGATATGACGCTGCAGCATCTGCTGACGATGACAGCCGGTTATCGATGGGACGAATTCGGCGGATTGAACTCCTTTCCCCGGATGACACGTACGACGGATTGGATCGCTTATGTGATGGGGCAGCCGCTATCGGAGCAGCCGGGCGTGCGTATGACTTATAACTCGGGCGTCTCCCAGCTGCTGTCGGCGATCCTGTCGCAGGCCGCCGGCATGAGCGTCGCCCGTTTCGCCGAAGAGACGCTATTCGGCACACTCGGCATCCGCCGATACGAATGGGAGACCGATCCGCAGGGCATTCATACGGGCGGCTTCGGACTGCGTCTGCTCCCCGCCGATCTGCTTAAGCTGGGTGAAATGATGCTGAGGCGAGGAAGCTGGGGCGGCAATTGTCTGTTCCCGTCCGAATTGGCCGACAGGTCAGTTCGTCCCGTCGTCAGGGCGAGCCCGCCTTATGAGGGCGAATACGGATGGCATTGGTGGTGCGGCACTTATTCGCCTCGGCAGAGCGAAATTGTCGGCGCGTCGGACGGCGAGCGTACGAAGGCCGCCTTCTACTACGCACGAGGTTTCGGCGGCCAATTCTTGTACGTCGTGCCGGAGGATGAACTCGTCGCGGTCGTCACACAGGACAGCCGCAAACGCAAGCAGCCTGATCTGTTTTCCACGTTGATCGCGCCGATGATCGGCGGACGTTAAGCGGGAAATTGAGCATAGATTTGATTCTCTGAAGGCAGAAAAAACGCCAAGCAGCGCAGTGCGCATCGCTTGACGTTTTTTTTCATACTTTTCATACTTCCATTTCGTTATCAAGTCCGATGGATGCCTCTTGTCGCCGTCGGATCAGTGGTTCTTCGCTTCCTCGACGATCGCGAGGACCAGCTCGGTCACCTTGACGATGTCGTCGGCCTTGATCCGTTCCTTGGTCGTATGGATGTCCTCGTAGCCGACGGCCAGATTGACGGTCGGTATGCCATTGCCGTTGAACATGTTGGCATCGCTGCCGCCGCCGGACGCGAACAGGCTCGGCGTGAGGCCGACGCTGCGAATCGCGGCGCTCGCGATCTGGATGACCTCGTCCGTCTCGGTATAGCTGTACGCGGGATAGATCACTTCGCTGACGAACTCGAACGTCGCGCCGGTCTCCTCGCAGGCGCTGGCAACGGCCGCCCGCATCAGCTCGGCCTGCGCCTCGAGCTTCTCGTTGGACCGGCTGCGCACCTCGGCATAGATCTTGATTTTGTCGACGACGACGTTGACCTCGCCGCCGCCCTCGAAGCGCCCGATGTTGGCGGTCGTCTCCGCGTCGATCCGGCCGAGCTTCATTTTGGATACCGCCTTGGAAGCGACCTGGATCGCGCTGATGCCGTCCTCGGGATTGACGCCGGCATGCGCCGCCTTGCCCTGGATCGTAATATACTGGCGGGAATTGGTGATCGCCGCCGCGGCGATCTCTCCGATCTTGCCGTTGGAATCGAGCGCATAGCCGAACTTCGCCTTGAGACGGGAGCCGTCCATCGCGCGGGAACCGAGCAGGCCGGACTCCTCGCCTGTCGTGATGACGATCTGGAGCGGGCCGTGCTGCGCGTCCGACTCCTTCAGCACGCGCAGCGCTTCGAAGATCGCCGCCAGGCCCGCCTTGTCGTCGGCGCCCAGAATTGTCGTGCCGTCGCTGCGGATGTAGCCGTCGTCGTCGAGACGCGGCTTGACGCCGACGCCCGGCGCCACCGTATCCATGTGGGAGGTGAACAGCAGCACCGGCGCTTGCTCGGAGCCCGGCGTAGCAGGCAGCCAGGCGAACAGATTGCCCGAGCCGTGCCCGATCTTCGCGGCGACGTCGTCCTCTTCGACCTCGAGGCCGAGCGCCTCGAGCTTGGCGATGAGCACCTTGCGAATCTCCTGCTCATGCTTCGTCTCGCTGTCGATGCGCACCAGCTCCATGAATTCCTCTAGCAGACGTTCTCTTTGGACCACGGTGGAATCCTCCTCGTAAGCGTTGTTCAAATCGGTTAAAATAGAATCATATACGCGTCAAAGCGACTATTCAGCAAAGGGTGGTACAATCGTGAACAATAACCGCTGGTTCAAAATCGTCGTCTACGTCATGCTCATCGCCATGCTCGCCTCTACTGTGCTGCTGTCGATCGGATCGCTGCTTCAGTAACGTCCGCGACGGTCCCGTAGCCGAACACATCTCGAAAATGCGGCAGCAGACGGTCCGCAACACCCATGACGTCCAGCGTCAGCCCCGTCTCGGCTTCGAGGGAGGTCACGCCGAATTCCTGGATGCCGCAAGGCACGATGCCGGCGAATCCCTCCTGCTCGACGCCCCGCTTCACATTGAACGCGAATCCGTGGCTCGTGACGAAGCCCCGTCGGCCGCGCGCGCGGTTGAACTTGACGCCGATGGCCGCCACCTTGCGGTCGCCGATCCAGACGCCGGTGTACTCGGGCTTCCTGCCCCCTGTCAGCCCGAACTCGGCGAGCACGCGGATGAGCGCTTCTTCGAGATCGCGCAGGTACTTGTGCAGGTCGAGCCCCTCGGCATCCAGGTACAATAGCGGATACCCGACCAGCTGTCCGGGGCCATGATATGTAATATCCCCGCCGCGGTCGATCTCGAACACCGATATGCCGCGCCGGGAGAGCTCGTCCGGACTCATCAGCAGATGCTCGGGATGACGGTCCGTGCCGATCGTATAGGTCGGCGGATGCTCCAGCAGCAGCAGCGTATCCCGCCGCTCGCCTGCGCCGATCTCCCGGATCAGCGCCTTCTGCAGATCCCACGCTTCTCCGTACTCGATCCGGCCCACGCGGGCCACGTCCACAATGCTCATGATAGACTCGCCTCCATTAACCTCCCTATTGTAGCGCAAGCCCGAATCGCCCGCAAACCGGCTCCGCGCGTGTCTCCGCTTCGATAAGCGGTGAGAAGGCACGATGCCGGCCCTATCGTATCGCAGAACAAAAGACCGCCCGCGGCTGCGACCATGCGCAGCGCCGGCGGCCAGCTGCCGCGACAAGCGATCTAAATCAATACAGCTTCGTCTCCGGACCGTAGCTCTCCAGATTTTCCTTGACCCGCTGCAGGAAGCGTCCGCAGATGACGCCGTCGAGAATACGATGGTCGAGCGACAGGCACAGGTTCACCATCGAGCGGACGCCGATCATGTCGTTGATGACGACCGGACGCTTCACGATCGATTCGAACGTCAGAATCGCGGCCTGCGGATAGTTGATGATCGGCTGCGACAGAATCGAACCGAACGAGCCCGTGTTGTTGACCGTGAACGTGCCGCCCTGCAGATGCTCGAGCTTGAGCTTGCCGAGCCGCGCCCGGTTCGCCAGATCGTCGATCTCGTGTGCGATGCCGGCGATGTTTTTCTGGTGGGCGTTCTTGATGACAGGCGTGATGACCGAGTCTTCGGTGCCTACGGCGAGCGCCATGTTGATGTCGCGCTTCACGATGATCTTGTCCGTCGCCCATACCGAGTTCATGATCGGATAATCCTTGATCGCGTTAACCGCCGCCTTGACGAGGAACGGCATATACGTCAGGTTGATGCCTTCGGTGCGCTTGAACTCTTCCTTGAGCTTGCTGCGGAGCACGACGAGATTGGTGACGTCCACCTCGATCATCGTCCAGGCGTGCGGAATCTCGGTCACACTCTGCCGCATGCGCGTCGCGATCGTGTTGCGGATCGGGGTCACGTCGATAAAGTATTCGCCGCGGCCCGGCACTTCGTGGCCTTCGATCTCGATCGTCGGGATGCGCGGCGACTCGGACAGATGGAGACCGCCCGAACGCACCTGCACACGCGGGTCCATCGGCTCGACCGGCACGGGCGCAGGCGGAGCTGCGGCTGCCGGCGCTGCGCTAGGCGATGCCGTCGGCGCGTCGGAAGCGGCGGATGCGGCCGGAATGGCTGCCGCGCCGGACGCTGCCGCCGAGGTGACGGCAGCTGCGCCGCCGGCCGACGCCGCGGCCAGCACGTCGGCGCGCGTGATGCGGCCGCCCATGCCGGTGCCGGCGACGCGGGCGAGATCGAGGCCATGCTCTGCGGCCAGCTTCAGCACGGCGGGGGAATAGCGCTGACGCATCTCGCCGCCGGAGACGGGAGCGGATGCGGCCGCAGGCGCCTTGGGCGCCGACGCCGCGCTCGACTGCTGCGCCTCGCGCGCTGCCGCGCGCACGGCCTCCTCGGTCGGCTGCAGGCCTGCCGCCAGCGCGCCGCCGGGAATCTCGGCGTAAGCGTCCGCTTCCTCCGTCTCGATGAGGCAGATCGCGCTGCCGACGTTCACCGTCTCGCCGTCGCCCGCGAGCACCTTGACGAGTACGCCGCGCGCCGTCGAAGGCAGCTCGGCGCTCACTTTGTCGGTGATCAGCTCGCACAGCGGCTCATACATCTCGACATGGTCGCCCGGCTTTTTGAGCCAGCGGTCGACCGTCGCCGTCTCCAGCGATTCGGCCAGCTTCGGCATGATGATTTCGGTAATCTTTTTGCTCACGTCCTCATGTCTCCTTCCCTAAGCGATCTTAGTAACGCGCCAGCTCCAGCATGGCCGTCTTCAGCTTTTCTTTGTTCAGCATGAACAGCTTCTCGCCGATCGGATTGTAGGGCATGGCGGGCACATCCGGACCGCATACGCGGCGGATCGGCGCGTCCAGGTCGTACAGCAGCTCCTCGGCGATGATCGCGGCGACCTCGGCGCCGACGCCGCCCGTCTTGTTGTCCTCGTGAACGATCAGCACCTTGCCCGTGCGCGCCGCAGCCTCGAGGATGCCTTCGCGGTCGAGCGGCTGAATCGTGCGCAGATCGAGAATATGCGCCTCGATTCCTTCCTCGCGCGACAGCTCCTCGGCCGCCTGCATCGCGAAGTGCAGCGGCATGCTGTAGCCGATGACCGTAATGTCGGTTCCTTCGCGCATGACGTTGGCTTTGCCGATCGGCACCATATACTCGCCTTCGGGCACTTCATCGCTGACGAGCCTGTAGCATTTTTTATTTTCGAAAAAAATGACGGGGTCCGGGTCGCGGATCGCAGAGATCAGCAGGCCCTTGGCGTCGTAGGCGGTAGCGGGAGCGACGATCTTGAGGCCCGGCGTGCCGAAAAACACGGATTCCGTGCACTGCGAATGATACAGGCCGCCGAACACCCCGCCCCCGATCGGCGCGCGGATGACGACCGGACAGCTCCAGTCGTTGTTCGAACGGTAGCGGATCTTGGCGGCTTCGCTGATGATCTGGTTGGCCGCCGGGAACATGAAGTCGGAGTACTGCATCTCGGCGATCGGCTTCATGCCCGCCATCGCCGCGCCGATCGCCACGCCGGCGATCGCGGATTCGGCCAGCGGCGTATCGATCGCCCGATCCTCGCCGAACTGCTGCTGCAGCCCCTTCGTCGTGCCGAACACGCCGCCCTTGAGACCGACGTCCTCGCCGAGGACGAACACGCTGTCGTCTCGCTCCATCTCTTCCTTCATCGCCGTGCGGATCGCCTCGATATATTCGATAACCGGCATGGTTCAGCGCACCTCCCCGTTGTCTTCGGCGTACACGTAGCGGAAAGCATCCTCGGCCGCCTGATAAGGCGCCTGCTCGGCGTACGCCGTCGCCTCGTCGAGCTCGCGGCGGATGCGCTGCTGCAGCGCCTGCTCGCGGTCCTCGGACCAGAGCCCGAGCGCTTCCAGATAAGCCCGATAGGCCGGAATCGCATCCTTCGCCTTGTTCGCGTCCACCTCTTCCTTGGTCCGGTAGGCCATGTCGTTGTCCGAGGTGGAGTGCGGCGTGACGCGGTACGTCATGATCTCGATCAGCGTCGGGCCTTCGCCGGCCAGCGCGCGCTCATGCGCCTCGCGGAACACGCGGTACACCTCCAGCGGGTCGTGTCCGTCCACGCGGATGCCGGGGAAGCCATAGCCGAGCGCGCGGTCGCTGATGCGGCCCGCCGTCTGCTTGGAGAGCGGCACCGAGATCGCGTAGCCGTTGTTCTCGCAGACGAAGATGACGGGCAGCTTCTGCACGCCGGCGAAGTTGCAGCCCTCGTGGAAATCCCCCTGATTGCTCGAGCCCTCCCCGAACGAGACGAGCGCGACGGACCGTTCGCCGCGAATCTTCGAGGCGAGCGCGAAGCCGACGGCATGCGGCACCTGGGTCGTCACGGGGCTCGAGCCCGTCGCCATCCGGAGCCGGCGGCAGCCGAAGTGCGCGGACATCTGGCGGCCGGCGGAGTTCGGGTCCTCGCCCTTGCCGAACAGCGCCAGCATCAGCTCCTTGACCGTCATGCCGAGCGTCAGCACGAGCCCGTAATCGCGATAGTACGGCAGGAACCAGTCCCGCTCCAGGTCCATGGCGAAGCCCATCGCCACCTGCGACGGCTCCTGCGTGATGCCCGATATGTGGAAGTTGACCTTCCCCGCACGCTGCAGCACCTGTCCGCGCTCGTCGAACCTGCGCGCGAGCATCATCGTCTCGTACATGGCGACGGCCCGCTCGTCCGTCAGTCCGAGTTCGGCATGCAGAGCCTGCTTTTGTACGCTGCCTTTCTGGGTCATATGGCGTCCCTCCCGGCTTTTCGTTTTTTTAGAATTCCTATTGGCGCTAGTGTTATAACCTGGTCTTAATACTTGAACCTAGAACCTATTATACATTCGTGCGCCGCAAAAAGAAACTGCGGACTGCCGCGGGCGCACGGCACTCCCCGAACGCAAAACGGCCTCGCCGGCAAGCCGCGCGAAACCGCCTGTTGCGGGAGCGCCGGATCGTGTCGCGGCGCTCCTCGTCATGAACCGTGCGCGGCCGAGCCGGACACGGCTTGCATCACTTCCTGCATCGCCTCCGACAGCGTCGGATGCGGGTGGATCGCGCGGCCGATCTCCCACGGCACCGCGTCGAGCAGCTTCGCAAGCGAGGCCTCCGCGATCAGGTCCGTCGCATGCGGGCCGACGATGTGCACGCCGAGCAGGTCGCCCGTCTTGCGGTCGGCGACCGCCTTGGCGAAGCCCTCGGGCTCGCCCTGCACGAGGGCTTTGCCGAAGATGCGCATCGGCAGCTTGACCGTGCGCACGTCATAGCCCTGCGCCTTCGCGGCGGCCTCGGTCCAGCCGATGGCGGACGCCTCGGGCCGGCTGTAGATCGCCCGCGGCACGTCGCGGTCCGCGGTCCGCGGGATGGCCTGGCCGAGCAGATGCGCGACCGCCACCTCGGCCTCGTGCATCGCCGCATGAGCCAGCTGTATGCCGCCGATGACGTCGCCGATCGCATAAATATGCGGCTCGCCGGTCTGCAGGGTCGCCGGATTGACCGTCACGAAGCCGCCGCTCGTCTTGACGTCCGTATTTTCGAAGCCCAGCGTCTCTACATTGCCGACCCTGCCGACGGATATGAGCATGCGCTCCGCCCGCAGCGTCTCTGACTCGCCCGCCGACGTCTCGACGCGCACGGACACCTCGCCATCCGCGCCGACGCAGGACGACGCATCCAGCTTCGCCCCGAGCAGCAGCTTGACGCCGCGCTTGCCCAGCTGCTTGGCCAGCTCGGCCGAGATGTCCCGGTCCTCGCCCGGCAGCAGCCTGTCCGCCGTCTCGACGAGCGTCACCGCCGTGCCGAAGTCGGCCAGCAGCGAGGCCCACTCGACGCCAATGACGCCGCCGCCGACGATGATGACGCTATGCGGCCGCGACGGCCACGCCAACGCCTCGTCGCTCGTCACGACGCTGTGCCCGTCGTAGGGCACACCTTCGAGCCGCCGCGGACGGGAGCCCGTCGCGACGATCAGATGGCGGGGGACGACGGTCTCGGACTCGCCGTCCTCCAGCTCCACCGCGACGGCGCCGGCCCGCGGCGAGAAGATCGACGGGCCCATCAGACGCCCGCCGCCCCGCACGATCTGGATGCGGTTCTGCTTCATGAGCGCCTCCACGCCCTTGTGGAGCTGGCTGACAACCTCGTCCTTGCGGCGCATGACGGCCGTCCAGTCCACGCTCGCTTCCGCGGACGCCGGGAGGCTGATGCCGTAAGCAGCGGCATTTTGCACCGTCGCATATACTTCTGCGCTGCGCAGCAGCGTCTTGCTCGGAATGCAGCCCCGGTGCAGACAGGTGCCGCCCAGCTTGTCCTTCTCGATGATGGCGACGCTGCGCCCGGCCTGCGCCGCGCGGACGGCAGCCGTATAGCCGCCCGGTCCGCCGCCCAATATGGCGACATCGACTTCGATCGGCATATTCTATACCTCCGAATGGAAATGTAATGTTATGTATGCCAGGAAATCTGTGCGCTGACCCTCCCATTATAGCGTCTGGGCGAGCAATAATAAAACCTCGGCTGCCGGATTGCCAGGCATTCTCGTTTGCAATAGACATATTCTCAATAAATCGCTATCATAGAGAACATAGAACAGGAAGGTGGACAGGACCGTTGAAGCTCGTCATCTCGCGCTTGATCGCCATTCTCTTGCTCGTCGTGCCCGGCATTGCCGCCGCATGGGGCTTCCTGCTGATGAAGGACGCCTTGTTCGATTACTTCGCCCAATTCGGGAACGTCGATTTGCCTGACCCCCATTTTAACTTGCTATCCTTTTTATTAGGATTTCTGTTGTTTCTCGTCGGCGTCGGCTTCATCGGCGGCTGGATTTTTTTCCGGGACCGCAAGCACAACTACGTATCGCCCCGCTTCAGAGCGAAGCGTCCGCCCCGTCCCCCGCGCGACGGCAGCAGCACGGGCGGCGGCAGCAACGGCTAGTTATTCGGACAGCGACCATTGAAGATCAGGAGCAGCGCGGCAGCGCTGCTCCTTTTTAGTGCGATCGATGGGTGACAGCCGGCTGCGAGGGTGAATGAACACGCGCGCCTGGCGCGGCATCGGGTGCGGCAAGCGCGGATTGCGCCGATGCACACGCGCTCGAGCGCAGCATCCGGTGCTGCTAGCGCGGTCTGTGCTGCCGCATGAGCCGGCAGCCCCCCGGACCAGCCCGCCTACTCTGCGGCGGCGTCTTGCGACCGCTTGCGATACGCCCTCGGCGTACAGCCGTAAACACTGCGGAACAGCTTGATAAAGTAGCTGAAGTTGTCGAACCCCGCCTCAAGCGCGATCTCGGAGACGGCCATGTCCGTACCCGTCAGGCGGCCGGCCGCGTAGCGTATGCGGTAATGATTGACGTACTCGACCGGCGTCCTGCGCATATAGGCCTTGAACAGACGGCTGAAGTGTCCCTCGCTCATGCCGGCGACGTCCGCGAGCTCGCGCAGGCTTAGCTTGCGGGCGAAGTGAGTCTCCATATGGGTCAGCGCCTGCTTGAGCCGCTGCGCCGAATGGCGCTCGCCCTCTTCGCCCGGCGGGCGCGCCTGCCACTGACCCGCGCTGATCAGATCGGCGAACACGCCGAGCAGGCCGATCCTGACCCGCAGCTCGCGCGCCGGATCGCGGGCCCCTTCGAGCCGGTGGATCGATTCGAGCGCCGCGATGACGGACTTCCCCCAGTCCGTCCGGGGCGTCCAATGCGGAGGCAGGCCGGATTGTCCCCGCGCCAGCGGCCGAATGTACCGCGCCGATATCGGATCGGCAGGACCGCTATCCAGCCATTCGAGATCGCAGACGAGCGCTTCATAGGCGCAATCCTCTCCGCCGAGCGGGTACCCGCCGTGCAGCATGCCGCCCGGCACGAACAGCGCTTCGCCGGCGGCCACCTCGTAGGTTGCGAGCCCGATCTGGAACAAGGCGCGGCCGGCGGTGACGCGCAGGAACTCGATCTCCTCGTGCCAATGCGAATCGAGTATGCCCTGCTGCGCCGTCCGCTCCTGCCGGTAGAAACCTACAGGAAAGTCCGGCGTGCCGTGCTGACGGTCCTCTTTTAACAATTTGATATCCATGCCGATCCGCCCGTCTCAGAATTGTGTTATTAATAAGCATAATATTGCAAGTAAATCAATAATTCAATCGTTATCATGTTACTTGTAGAGAGCGGTTCCATCATCCATACGCAACTCGAACAGGGGGCCTGATTCCGTTATGAAATTCAGCAACGGCTATTGGATGACACGCGAAGGGTACGAGGTAATGACGCCCTATGAGGTTCACAGCATCGATACCGCACCGGGCAAGCTCACGATATACGCGCCGCACCGACATCTCGATCATCGCGGCAATACGCTGAACGAGGCGCTCACGACGATCGAATTCGACTCGCCGCTGCCCGACGTCATTCGCGTGAAGCTGTACCGTCACAAAGGAAGCAGGCGGCTCTCTCCCGGCTCGTTCCCGCTCGCAGTCCCGCATGACGGCTTCCGCGCAGAGATCGCGGATACGGCGGACAAGGTGACGCTGACGAGCGGCGATACGCGCGTGACCGTCACGAAGGCGCATCCGCTGCGCATCACCTATGATTACAAGGGCCGCAAGCTCACCGGCAGCGGCTTCCGCCAGACCGGCTTCGTGAAGGGCGCCGACGGCGTCCACTACTTCCGCGAGCAGTTGGACCTGGCCGTAGGAGAGGTCGTCTACGGACTCGGCGAGCGCTTCTCCGCGTTCGCGAAGAACGGGCAGAGCGTCGACATCTGGAACGAGGACGGGGGCACCGCCTCCGAGCAGGCCTACAAAAATGTGCCGTTCTACGTAACCAACCGCGGCTACGGCGTGTTCGTCAATCATCCGGAGCTCGTCTCGTTCGAGGTGGCGTCGGAAAAGGTGTCCAAGACGCAGTTCAGCGTACGCGGCGAGCAGCTCGAATATATGGTTATCGGCGGCAATACGCTGAAGGACGTGCTCGGCAACTATACGACGCTGACCGGCAAGCCGGCGCTGCCGCCGGCGTGGACGTTCGGCCTGTGGCTGACGACTTCGTTTACGACGAATTACGACGAGGACACCGTGAACAGCTTCGTCGACGGCATGGCGCAGCGCGATCTGCCGCTGTCCGTCTTCCACTTCGACTGCTTCTGGATGAAGGAGTACCAGTGGTGCGACTTCGAATGGGACGAGCGCGTGTTCCCCGATCCTGCGGGCATGCTGGCCCGGCTCAAGGCGAAGGGGCTCAAAATTTGCGTCTGGATCAACTCCTATATCGCCCAGCGCTCCAAGCTGTTCGACGAAGGCATGGCGCACGGCTACCTGCTGAAGCGGCCGGACGGCAGCGTGTGGCAGACCGATATGTGGCAGTACGGCATGGGTATCGTCGACTTCACGAATCCGGATGCCTGCCGCTGGTTCGGCGACAAGCTGCGCGCGCTCGTCGACATGGGCGTCGACAGCTTCAAGACCGACTTCGGCGAGCGCATCCCGACCGATGTCGTCTACTACGACGGGTCCGATCCGCAGCAGATGCACAATTACTACACGCAGCTGTACAACAAGGTCGTCTTCGACGTGCTCGAGGAGAAAAAGGGCCGCGGGGAAGCGGCGCTGTTCGCCCGGTCGGCGACGGCCGGCGGCCAGCAGTTCCCGGTCCACTGGGGCGGCGATTGCGAGGCAACGTTCGAGTCGATGGCCGAGAGTCTGCGCGGCGGACTGTCTCTGGGCCTGTCGGGCTTCGGCTTCTGGAGCCACGATATCGGGGGCTTCGAGCAGAGCGCGACGCCGGATCTGTACAAGCGCTGGGTCGCCTTCGGCCTGCTCTCCAGCCACAGCCGCCTGCACGGCAGCACGTCGTACCGGGTACCGTGGCTGTTCGACGAAGAAGCGGTCGACGTGCTGCGCCACTTCACCAAGCTCAAGCTGCGCCTCATGCCTTATCTGTTCGCCCAGGCCGCGGCATCGAGCCGCGCGGGCCTGCCGATGATGCGCGCCATGCTGCTCGAGTTCGGCGAAGACCCGGCCTGCGACTATCTGGACCGCCAGTATATGCTCGGCGACGCCCTGCTCGTCTCGCCGGTCTTTGGCAGCGACGGCGAATCGGCCTACTACCTGCCGAGAGGCAGATGGACACATTTCTTGACCGGCGAGGTCGTGGAGGGCGGCTCCTGGCATCGCGAGCGCTATGACTACATGAGCCTGCCGCTGTATGCGCGCGAAGGCTCGCTGATCGCCGTCGGCGCGGTAGACGACCGGCCGGACTACGACTATACGGCGGATGTCTCGCTGCATCTGTTCGAGCTGCGGGACGGCGCCAGCGCATCGGCCGATATCGTCGGTGCGGACGGCACGGTGCGGCTGACGATCACCGCGACGCGCAGCGGCGGCACGATCACGGCCGAGGCCTCGGGCGAAGCCGCGGCGGCTGCCCGCTGGTCGCTCGTGCTGCGAGGCATCAAGGCCGCGCGCATCGTCGGCGGCGTCGGCACGTCGGACGCTCACCCGGACGGCCTCTCGATCCGCACGGCGGACGGGTCGGATTCGATTATCGTCGAGCTGTGACCACTCCGCTTCTCCACGCCAGCCCCAACGCCTCTCGCAGTAGAGGCGTTGGGGCCATTCGCGGCCTCATCGACCCTATCTCCTCTCGTCGTACAGGCGATCCGCCCATCCGCAGCCTCACCAATCCCATCGCCTCTCGTCGTACAGGCGATCCATCCGCTCGCGGCCTCACCAACCCCATCGCCTCTCGTAGTGAAGGCGATCCGCACATTCACGGCCTCACTAACCCATCGCCTCTCGTGGTGAAGGCGATCCGCACGCTCACTCCTGAGACTCGGCGCGTAAATGCGAGTGAAACGGAAAACCGCACAAATCTGTGCGGTTCGAGACGTGCGCGGGCACGACAGCGAGTGAGCGGCGGGCGAAATGGCGCGGGTGAAGCGCAAGGTGACGCGGCGCGAAACCTAAATGCGAAAAAACCGCACAAATCTGTGCGGTTCGAGACGTACGCGGGCCCGGCAGCGAGTGAGTGACGAGCGAGATGGCGCGGATGGAGCGCAATGTGACGCGGCGCGCGGCTCGAATGCGGAAGAACCGCACAAATCTGTGCGGTTCGGGTGCGCGCGGGCGCAGCGGCGAGAGGAGGATGGTTGGCGATACGGCATACGCTCACTCGCTCACTTCGACGACAATCGTGTCCAGCAGTCGTCCCTGCACATAGGGCAGCAGCCGCCAGCGGCCTGCCTCGGGCAGCGTCATCGTCGTGACGGCGGTACGGTCGGCTCCGTTCAGCTTGCCGGACAGGGCGTTGGCCGAGCTCCACTGGGCTGAGCCGAAGACGTCGATCAACTCGTCCGAGCCTTGCTTGACCGCCTTCAACACGAACGGTCCGTTCAGCAGGGCGTCGTCACCCCAAAAATGCCACATGTACTTTTGGCCTTTCCCCGCCACAAAGCCCGCATCGATGAATCCGACCTCGCTCTCGATCCCGCGCATCATATATGCGCCCGACCGGAACTCGGGCGTAATATCCCACGAAGGCTCGTTCATCGACAACCGAACCTGGCCGTAGAGCTTGCCGTCCAGCAGCACGTTCAAGTCCCATAGCCCCGCCAGCGGCAGTACGAATCTAGCCGTATACCGCTCCAGGCTCGCATACCCCGAGCTTGGTTGTGCGATGACTTCAGAGGACAGCGCCTCCTTCGCGCCCGTAGCGGGATGGACGGCTTGAAGCGTCAGCGTTTTCCCCGCATAGGCGGCGAACGGCTCGTCAAAGTGAAACATGTAGCCCGCTTTTTTTCCCGCCTCCGCCTGCGGCTCCGGATAGACGGTGAAAAGTCGGCGTCCCGCAGCGTCGTAATACTTGTTCTGCACCGCCGGTACGCCGGACAATCCGCCGGGATTGTTTTGCCAGGGCAGCGCCCCGTCTTGGAACCGAAGCCAGCCGCCCCACAGGAGCGCTGCGATCAGGACAGGCGCGCATACGGCCGTCATAATGGACAAAAAGCTTCGTCCGTGCGCCGGACTACATGCTGCTTCAATTGCGGTGTGAACCGCAAACCGGCATAGGGCGGATCGGCCATCATTTTGGCCCAGACCGGTGTTTCCTCGTCCATCTTTATGCCTCCTCGCACGACAACAAGTCGTTCATCCGTTTTTTGGCCCGATGCAGCCGAGACTTGACCGTGCCTTCGGACACTTTCATAAAAGCGGCGACTTCCTTTTGCTTGAGTCCGTAATGATATTCGAGCACCAATACTTCCCTGTACTTGCGGGGCAGCTTCATGACTGCGGTCCATACGTCGCGATTATCGAGCCGGTCGAACACGACCTGCTCCGCCGACGGAGCGGCGCCCGCTCCGAGCTTGTCGGTCAAGGTTACTTTGCGGATGAAGGCGCTCTGCAAATAATGAATCGCTTAGTTTCTCGTTATCGTCGGCAGCCAGCTTTTGACGGAGCAGTCTCCCCGGAATGCGTGCAAGCCGTTATAGGCGGCGAGGAACACTTCCTGCGACAGATCGTCGGCGGTATCGTGGCGGCCCGTCAGAAAATAAGCGAAGTTCCACACATCGTCTCCGAACAAATCCATCAGGTCGCGCAGCACGGCACTCCGATCGTAGCCCTGTGTCAGATGCTTTAAGTACTCCCACTGGTCCGCCAACGCCTCCACCTCAATCAATAAGACCGCACAACCGCTCATAAGGTTCCATCCTGCCACAAAAAGACGACTTCCTCCCGTTCGCCGGGTGAAAGTCGTCATGTTTGCAGCGCTACGCTTGTTTGCCTGCCCCCGCCAGCTCCTCCAAAAGGCCGGCGATGATGCCTTCGTAGTCTTCGTCGTTCAGCGAGAACAGCTCTTCCCTCGTTTTGCGGGCGTCCCTGCTCAGCTCCTTTTTGTCGTTCCAGAGGAACACCTTGCCCAGCCGCCGCTCCAGCTGCTCCCGGTCGCCGCCCCGGCCGATATATCGTTGCATGATCTCGAAGTCGCGAATCCCCTTCTTCAGCAGCTTGTAGCGGAGGGACAGCATCGGCTTCCCGTCCCGGCCCGGATAGACGAAGTTCGTATCGCCGGCCGGGAAAAACGGGTAGTGGTACGAAATTTTGTTCAGCGGATCGTTCGGCCATACCGTGTAGTTCCAGCGGAGGAAGCCGTCCAGCCGGAACAGCCAGACGAGCCAGGGGATCGCTCTGCTCTCCAGCAGATGCGAAGCGATGAACGTGTTCGGGATTATGGGGTCGCAGGCGACGTAGAACAGGGTTCGCCCGCCCTTTTCCCGCTTCAGGGCCATCAGCTCATCATACTCGCAGGCGACGCAGCCCAGATAGGGCACATGGTCGATGAGGCCATCCTCTTTGATAAACTCCGCATGGTTGATCGCCACTTTGTACTGGAAGGAGGGCGCCATCGCCTGAAGCGTCTGCAGTCTCCCCCGGAACTTCTCGAGATCGGCCGGCTCGTCCGCGAGAATCCGCACCTTGTCGATCCAGCCCTTGGCGGTGAAGTTTTGTTCCAATGCGGCCACATAGCGCTCGAGCTCGCTTTTTTCCTTCATATACTTGAAGGTGCCGCTGTTCTCGTCGAAATATCGGATCCGGATGGCGTCGTCGATGTCCGGGATCACCCGGCCGTAGCCGGCTTCCTCGATCACCCAGATGTTGAGCAGGCCGAACACTTCGATCTCGCTGTCGATGCCGTACTGCATGCACAGCTCCACGTACCGGTTGAGCGCCGAATAATCGTACTTCCACTCGCCGTCCGACCCGCGTATCACCTTTACGATGTTGTACTCGAACATGTTGGCGGGATCGATCCGGTCCCAGAGAGAGCCCTGTCCCGACCACGGAATCTCGGAGACGACGACGGTTGCGGCTTTCTGTCCGAGCTCCGCCATAGACGCCACATAATTTTCCATAATGGCAAAATGCCGCTCGCTCCACAGTTCCACATCGTACTTGCGGGCGATATTGGAATTGTGCTGCCACAAGTCGAGGTAGAACGAATAGTCCGCCGGCTTCGGCAGGTCCACGTCCACCACCTTGACCTCGAAGCTCAGCGTTCCGACGATCTCCTCGTCGCCGAACATCCGGTGCTTATACACGGTTATCTCCGGCGTATACACGCCGGGCTTCGCGTCCGCGCCGAATTCGACTTCAATCCAGACCGGCTGCACCCGTTTGCTGTCGACATGCACGACGGACTGATCGAGGATCATGTCCGACTTGAACTGCCGGTCGTCGTCCTCGACGAGTCCGATCAGGCTTGCCTTGGCGCTCCCCGCCGCGAGACCCGGCACGTCCACGCGCACGCGGATGACATCGATCGGCCCGCGCTCATAGAACGCCGTATCGCCGCCTGCGCCCACCAGCATCTCGTCCTCCGAATAGACGAGCAGCTGCACAGCCGCGCGGTCGTTTTTGCCGCAGGTCAGACGAATCTGCTTCGGTTCGCCGAACGGCACCGTAAACTTGTGTATGACGCCAAGCACGTACTTGTAGCTCTCATGCTCCAGACCCAACGTAATTCCCATGGTCGCCCTCCGCTATCATTAATCCCTTCTTCCAGAGTATAGCTGCGCCGGATCGTTGAACCGTATGCAATTTTGCCGCGAGTATATGGATTATTCACGTATTATGATAGATTGGAATGAGGAAGCGCCATGGAGGATCCAGCGTCGGGGGGCGACACAAGTGGAGTTAGAGAGCTTCTACCGGGTGCCGGACGACGATGATCGCGGCAGCAGCGAGCCCGGCCATTATTTGCTGGTCAATTCGGCGGGCTACTACAAGTTCGAGTCCTTCTACCGCATGACCCGCCGCCAGCGCGGGCGTGAGGATTTTTACCTCTCCTACAATCATGCCGGACCGATGACGATCTACCTGGAAGGAACGAGACGGATGCTGGAGCCCGGCAGCTTCTTCGTGTACCGTCCGCACGAGGAGCAGCACTACGGCCATTGCCAGGAGCAGGAGTTCGTGGCCTATTGGGTCCACTTCACCGGCTATGGAGCCGAGGAGCTGCTGCGTCAGACCGGGCTGCTGGAATGCAATGCGTCCTTCATCGGCGTCGCCCAAGAGACGGCGGATTCGTTCGTGGGAATGATGAACGAGCTGCGCGACCGGAAGGCGGGATACGAACTAGCCTCCGCTTCGCTGCTGTCTTATTTGTTCTCGCAAATCTCACGCAAGCTGGACAAGCAGTCCCGATCGGAATCGGGCGGCCGAATCCGCAACGAGATCTACGATGCGATCAAATACATTCACGATCATTATGCGGAGCAGATATACGTCCGGGAGCTGGCCCGCCTGTCGCATCTCAGCGCGGACCGGTTCACGACGCTGTTCAAGCGCATTACGTCCACGACGCCGCAGCAATACATTCTGCGCTTCCGGCTGCAGCGGGCGGGCGAGCTGATGAAGCGCACCAGCCTCAGCATTCAGCAGATTGCCGGCATGACGGGCTTCGAGGACCAGCTGTACTTCAGCCGCATCTTCAAAAAGCATTACCGCCAAACGCCGTCCGATTACCGGTCGAGGTTCCATCATGAAGCCTGACGTTCTCTCTTCCCTGCTGGCCGCAGCCGAGCTGAAGGTGCTAGGCTTCGACAACCACCTGCTGCGCGCCAGCAATTACCGCAATCGCATATGAACGGACCTCACCGGGTCCGGGCGAGCAGATAGATGAAGTACGGCGCCCCGATCACGGCCGCGATGATGCCGGTCGGCGTATCCGACACGCGGCTGATCGTGTCCGCCGCGATAAGCAGCACGCTGCCGGACAATGCCGAGGCCGGCAGCAGAATCTCGTGCCGCGAGCCGACGAGCCGTCTGGCGAGATGCGGCCCGATCAGGCCGATGAAGCTGATCGCGCCGCCGACGGCTACGCAGCTTCCCGCGAGCGCGACGGCGGCGAGCAGCAGCAGCAGCCGCTCGCGGTGCAGGCGCGCGCCCAGGCCCATGGACAGATGCTCGCCGAGGCTCAGCACATTCAGCGTCCTCGCCTTGGCCATCACATACGGGATCAATACCGCCATCCAGGGCAGCAGCGTCAGTACGAACTGCCAGTTGGCGCCCCACAGGCTCCCGGCAAGCCAGGTCGCAGCGAACTGGTATTGATCCGGGTTGAGGCGCTGCGTCAGCACAATCGTGACGGCGCTGATGCCCGCCTGCACGGCAATGCCGACGAGGATGAAGCGCAGCACGGAGACGCCGTCCGACCGCTTGTACGCGAGAAAATAAACGATCAGCCCCGCAGCGGCGGCGCCCATAAAGGCGAGCAGCGGCAGCGTATACGGCGGCGAGGCGCTGATCGACGGCTTCAAGGCGACATAGGTGATCACGACGAGTCCGGCGCCCGCGTTGACGCCGATCAATCCGGGATCCGCGAGCGGATTGCGCGTGATGCCCTGCATGATGCAGCCGGCCAGCGCGAAGCCTGCCCCGACGAGTATGGAGATGACGATGCGCGGCAGTCTGAACTGGAACAGGATGAGCGATTGCTTGTCCGTCCCGAGGCCGAGCAGCGTCTTGCCGACGTCGAGCGGGCTGAGCCTTATGTAACCCGTGTTCATGCTGACGATAAATACCGCGACGACGAGCAAGCCCATGCCGATGACCGTCGACCAGGCCTTCGCCCTTCGTTTCGTGTCCGCGGCGGCGTAGATCGATTTGGCAGCCATCTCTACAGCCCCCTCCCTTCCCTGCGCGCCAGATACAGGAAGTACGGCACGCCGAGGATGGCGATGATGGCTCCGACCGGCGTCTCGGCGCCGGGCCTCACCATACGCGCGCCCAGATCGGCCAGCACGAACAGCAGCGCGCCGAGGATCGCCGAGCAGGGAATGATCCAGCGGTAGCTGACGCCGACGAGATAACGGGTAATATGGGGGATCATCAGGCCGATAAAGCTGACGAAGCCGACCACGGACACCGAAGCGCCCGCGAGTATGAGCACGACGACGGAACCGAGCAGCTTGATCCAGCCGACGCGCACGCCGATGCCCGCCGCGGTCTCGTCGCCGAGGCTCAGCAGCGTGATATAGGGCGCCAGCAGCAAGCCTGCCGCGAGCCCGCCCCCGATCCAAGGTCCGACGACGTCCACCTGGGACCACCTGACCCCCGCCGCGCCCCCGAACAGCCAGAAGTCCAGCCCCTGACCGATTCTGAACTTGAGCGCGATGCCGTCGCTCAGCGCGATCAGCAGCGCCGATATGGCGGAGCCGGCGAGCGCGAGCCGGACCGGCGTCAGACCTCCCCGCGACAGGCTGCCGATGCCGTAGATCAGGCCGGTGGCGCCAGCGGCGCCGGCGAACGACAGCCAGATCAGCTGATTGAAGGCAAGATGCGGGATAAAGGCGAAGCTGATCGCCAGCATGAAGCCGGCGCCCGCGTTAATGCCGAGCAGCCCCGGATCTGCGAGCGGATTGCGCGTCATGCCCTGCATAATCGAGCCCGCCACGGCAAGCGCCGCGCCCGTCAAGGCGCAAGCGAGCGTCCGCGGCATCCGCAACGCCCGGATGATCTGATGGTCGGTGAGGTTCGGGTCGAAGCGGACCAATGCCTTCCATACGACGGACAGCCCGATATCCTTGGCGCCGACGGAGATGGATAAGGCCATGCAAAATGCAAGTACGACGATGCCACCGAGCAATATGACGGATGCGGAGAGCGGGCGGGTCCGCGGCTTAGACGCCGCAGACTCCGCCATTTCCCCGTTTGATTGTACCTCCATGATCAGAACCTTCCTCGACCTGTAGTGGATGTCAGCGGGCTGCGCCGCTGAATTGCGCCTGGTGAAGACGACTGTAAATTCCGCCGGACGACACGAGCTCGTCGTGGCGCCCCTGCTCCGAGATGCCGTCCTCCGTGACGACGACGATCCGGTCGGCGTTTTTGATCGTCGCGAGCCGGTGCGCGATGACGAGCGTGGTTCTGCCGGCCGACAGCTCCGACAGCGACTGCTGGATCGCGGCCTCCGTCTCGGTATCGAGCGCGGAGGTCGCCTCGTCGAGGATGAGAATCGGCGGATTTTTCAGGAACATCCGCGCGATCGCGAGCCGCTGCTTCTGGCCGCCGGACAGCTTGACGCCGCGCTCCCCGATGATCGTATCGAGACCGAGCGGCTGGGCGCGGATGAACTCCTCGAGCTTGGCTCTGCGGGCTGCGGTCCAGATCTCCTCCTCCGTCGCGTTCAGCTTGCCGTAGGCGATATTCTCGCGCACGGTTCCGGAGAACAGGAATACGTCCTGCTGGACGATCCCGATCTGCCGCCGCAGCGAAGACAGCTTCATCCGCCGGATGTCGATGCCGTCGATCGTGATCGCGCCGCCGGTCACCTCGTAGAAGCGCGGCAGCAGGCTGCACAGCGTCGTCTTCCCGGCGCCGGACGGTCCGACGAAGGCGACGGTCTCGCCGGCATGAATGGACAGGTCGATGCCCGACAAGGCATTTTTGTGAGATTCATAGGCGAACGACACGCCGTCGTAGCGGATCTCGCCGGTCAGCTTGGTGATCTCGATCGCATCGTCGGCATCCGAGACGTCGGGCTCCGTCTCCATCAGCTCGACGTAGCGCTTGAACCCGGCAATCCCGCGCGGGTACAGCTCGATGACGGCGTTGATTTTCTCGATCGGCCTGAACAGTACGTTGGTCAGCAGAATAAATGCCAGAAATTCGCCGTAGTGCAACTGGCCGCGGATGACGTACCAGGCGCCCGCCACCATGACGACGAGCGACACCAGGCGCATCAGCATATAGCTGGCCGTGGAGCTGCGCGCCAGAATCTTGTATCCGAGCAGCTTTGCCTTGCGGAACAGCTCGTTGTTGACGCGGAACAGCGCCTTCTCGTGCTCCTCGTTGGCGAACGCCTGCACGACGCGGATGCCTCCGATATTATCTTCCACCCGCGCGTTGTAATCCGCGATGCCTTTGAACATCGCGCTCATCGCGCCCGTCATCTTGGCGTTGAAGAAGATGGACAGCACGATCATGACCGGCACGGTCGCGAACGTGATCAGCGCGAGCTCCGGGTGTATGAAGAGCATAAGGCCGAACGCCCCCGCCAGCGTCATGACGGCGATGAACACATCCTCCGGACCATGGTGGGCAACCTCGCCGATGTCCATCAGATCGGTCGACATGCGCGACATCAGGTGGCCTGTCTTCGTGTTGTCGAAAAATTTGAAGGAAAGCTTCTGCAGGTGATCGAACAAATTGCGGCGCATATCCGTCTCGATGTTGATGCCGAGCATATGCCCCCAGTAAGTGACGACGAACTGCATAAATGAATTCAGCACGTATACGGCCAGCAGCCCCCCGCAAGCCCACAGGATCAGTTCCCAGTCCTTGCCGGGCAAGAGCTTGTCGACGACCTGATTGACGGCCAGCGGGAATCCGAGCTCCAGCAGCGCGGCGAATATGGCGCAGCAGAAATCAAGGTAAAACAGCCCTTTGTACGGTCTGTAATAAGAAATAAAACGACGAATCAATGCATCTTCCTCCTAAATGGGGTCGGGTCACGCCTAGCGACCGAGTCGACGAAGCGCTCCGCCGACAGCCATAAGCTTGCCGCTACGCCTCGACGCGCTGCGCAGCCTCGTACGCCGCTCTTCTGGACGCCCGCTCCTCCTCACTGAGCTTCGGGCAGGCATAGCAATATTGACCGCCTTCGGTGCGATAGTACAGGCAGCAAGCGCTCTTCATCGCCGTCGTCCCGCCGGGCTCCGTCAGGGAAGCGATCTCCTTGATCCTGACAGACAGCGGGTGTCTGGTCCTGCCGAAGACGGCAGGCGGCAATCGGAGCAGGGCATCATAATCCGCGTCGATCCGCTGCCCGATCTCCGTCTCGCCCGCCTTCAAGCCGGATTTCCACACGTTCATATAATAGTTGTACTTGGACGGCAGCTGTCCCCACAGACTGCCGACCGGTGAAGCTGACGCCGCCGCGGCGGCTTCGATCAGCGGCCGTATGAGCCGGCCGTAAAAAGAGGTATAGACGCTCTCCAGCCAAAGCTTGCGATCCGCGGGCGATGCGGGCGCTACGTCGGTTTGCCAGCGCAGCAGTCTGAAGGCTACAATCGGATATTTGCCATCAAGATAACGAATGACGACCGTTATATGCTCCGGGGAAAAGTCGAAACTCCGGTTTGCGGCCGAAACGGCGGTCTGCAGCGCGACGCCGAGCGGTGCCAGGCTCCCGCAAAAATAAGCGGCCGGTACCTGCACGTCCAGCGCCCGGATATGCGTTCCGTAAGCCTCCAGCAGCCGCCTCATGCCCGCAGGGGCCGCAAGCTCGGCGCACGGGATCGAGAATACCGCTTCGTTGTGCTCAGCCGTATCGATCCAATATCGCTCGCGGCATATGTCCTTCAGCTGCGCTTCGTTCATCGAACGTCCTTCTTCCGTTTCAATCTGCCCTTCCTTCAATGATAATGAATCTCATTCTTGAATTCAATCTTTTTGTCGCAAATGCCGCTATAGACGAAAAAACCGCCCTTCTCCCGGCAGGAGAAGCGGCGGCTTC
Source organism: Cohnella sp. 56 (assembly GCF_037963805.1). Taxonomy (NCBI): domain Bacteria; kingdom Bacillati; phylum Bacillota; class Bacilli; order Caryophanales; family Paenibacillaceae; genus Cohnella; species Cohnella sp. 56. The sequence continues at coordinate 430,157 of NZ_JAZDQE010000004.1, forward strand.
GAACGCAAGCTGCGAGGCTTATGATTTGGCTGCCGGCGAGGCGGCAGGCGAAGCCCCGGCGGAGGCGGCAGGCTCGTCCTCCTTCAGCAGCAGGTTCTCGTAGCCAGCATCCTTTTTGGCGGTCTCGATCCATTCGGAGGCGCCTTCGTTCACCTTCTCGTCGAGGTAGGCAGATCTCACCTTGTCCTTGACGCTGTCATACGTAGAAGCGACTGCTTCCTTGCGATCGGTAACCAATATGATGTGGAAGCCGTTGGGCGACTCGACGACTCCGCTCATCTCGTCTTTTTTGAGCTTGAACGCAGCGGTCTCGAACTGCTCGTTCATCACGCCTTTGCCGAAGAAGCCCAAATCTCCGCCGTTCGCCTGTGAGCCGGTATCGGTCGATTTTTCCTTCGCGACGGTCGCGAAGTCCGCGCCGCCCTTGAGCTGCTTGAGCACGGCTTCGGCCTCGTCCTTCGTCGCCAGCAAAATATGCGAGGCGCGAACCTGCTCGGGCGTATCGAAGCTTGCTTTGTTTTTGTCGTAATATGCCTTCAGATCTTCTTCTTTGGGCGAGAGCTTCTTGTCGAAGATCGCGCGCATCTCGACCTGCGGCAGAATCTGGTTCTTCTTGTAAGTGTCCAGCGTCATGCCGCTCGAGGACAGCGCCGCTTCGAAGTCGGCGTCGGTCGCGAAGTTGTATTGCTGCTTGATCTTGGCGACTTCTTGATCGATCGCTGCATTCGCGTTGGCTTCTTTAAAACCTGCCTTGTCCGCTTCGCTCGAGATGAGCTTGAGCGTCATATAATTGTCGAGCATCGATCCCGCTTGCGCTTTGCCGACCTGCTCGTACATGACATCGTAAAATTCGGTCTTCGAAATATCCTTGCCGTTGAGCGTGCCGACGGCACCCTTCAGGCTGCCGCCCCCGTCGTTCTGACGAACCAACACGACAACCAGCGCCACTACGGCGAGCGCTGCGACGATCCAAGGCACGATGACGGAAGCCTTGGGGCCGGTGCCCGCAGCTGCCGCAGCAGGCGTCTCCTCGAGCGCCTCAGGCGCAATATCGCCGAACGCCGGCTCGGTCGGCTCGATCCGTTCAACCGGATCGGTCGGCTCGCCTGCAGCGTTCAGCTCCTCGCGCTCGGCAGCGGCCTCGGACGCTGTCTCGTCTCCGCCGCCGGCCGCGATATTTCTTTCCTTTTCCAAATCGCTCATTGCTATAATTCCCCCTTGAATAATGTGCAGCTATTCATCCACTATATCAAATTGTGGACGAGATACCTTAAGCTAAGCTAAAAATTGAACCGCGATTGCATAAATTCGAGCGCCTTGCGATTCTGGTCGCCGCCGACCGCATGTCCCAGGAACGGGTACACCTCGATGCGCTTGTCCGATTCGATCCGGTTGTACGCCGCATAGATCGTCTCCGGCATCGTCACGGGGTCCTTCAGTCCGACCGATACGAGCAGCGGAATGCGAATCCGCCCGGCCAGATTCATGATGTCAAAGTAACTGAGTGTGCGCAGCACGTCGTCCAATCGCTCCGGGAACCGGTTGAGAAAATCGGCCGCCTCGGTCAGCGAGCTCGAGGAATTCAGGATGCCGAAGTCCATATGGCACATATTGGGGATGTGTGCGACCGCGATTGACGGCACGTCCGACAGCGCAGCCGCGATCAGCGCCAGGCCGCCCCCCTGGCTGCCGCCCTGCACGCATATCCTCCCGGCGTCCGTCTCCTCCTGCGCGGCTGCCCATTCGAGCGCCTTGACCGCATCCATCGTAATCGCTTTATAATAGCATTCGTCCTTGTCCAAAATGCCTTGCGTCATCCAGCCGCGCGTCATACCGTGCCGCTGTTCGAGCAGATTGCCCGTGTCTCCGCCCTGTCCCCGGACGTCGACGGCAAATACCGCCATTCCCATCATCGCGTATTGCGCATAATCCTCGGGATAGCCTCTGCTGCCGGTATAGCCGTGAAAGATGACGGTGCAAGGAAGCTGCTCGCCTGCCGTCCTGCGCTTCGGCAAAATGTACCAGCCGTGAATCCGCGTGCGATCGTAGCCTTCGTATTCGACCTGGTAAGCCAGCATATCGCGCAGCGGCGTCTCCGTCAGTACGCGGGTCGCGTTCAGCGGCTTGTCCTTGGCGCTGCGAAGCGTCTTGTCCCAAAAATCGGCGATGTCCGGCTCCGCTGTCGGCGCGGGCATGTACTTCTCCAGATCGGCTATGCGCCTTTTGATTGCGTCGCTCATTCGCTTTACCTCCGATTCCCCAGCTTGTCGTTCACCTTTTGGACACAACAGGCCTATCTTACCATCGATACCCAGGCGTGTCGACCATAAAAATGCCCGGCCTGTCGCAGGTTTGGACGCCACCATGGCGGTGAAATCAAACTACTCCCCAAGCCCGCGGCCGGACGATGAAGTCAGCAACTGCAATGTAAACGAGTCGGCAGGCGGAGTGGGTGTGAGCGGGCGTTATGTGAGGAGGGCGGGGCGTCACAGGACGCTGGCGTATAGACGATGACGTATATGCTGGCGTATATTAGATAACTGCAAGTGTGCAGTTATTTTCTCCCGAGCCACGACGCTTGGCTGCGATAGCTGCATTTATACAGTTAATTTTGATCCTGCGCCGGATATAAGCCACTTTCCGAGAAATTAACTGCATATTTGCAGCTATCGTTTCGAATATGTCGCAGTCTCGAGAAATTAACTGCATATTTGCAGCTATCGTTCCGAATATGTCGCAGTCTCGAGAAATTAGCTGTATATTTGCAGCTGCCATGGCCTTGGCGCGATCCGGTTTTTAACCAGACAACTTTGCACCGCCCCCAGCAAAACAGGGGGCTTCCCCCAGTCATTTTCATGACCGGCGGGAAGCCCCTGCTTGTTTGCTTGTTTAGTGCAAGCCGCTTACAGCCGCCCGAGCAGCCGGTACAGCGCCTGCGCGCTCTCCGCGCGGGTCAATCCGGCCTTGGCGTCGAACTTGCCGCTATCCCTTCCGCTCAGGAGACCGGCCTCGGCTGCGCGGGCGATCGAAGCGGTCGCCCAGCCGCTGAACGCGTCCGCATCGCCAAACGCGGCGCCCGCGCCTCCCGGCACCTCGCTTGCCGCGCCGCCGGCATAATCATAGGCGCGCATGAGCATCACGGCCATCTCCTCGCGGGTCACGCGCTCGTTCGGCGCGAAGCGATCGCTGCCGCGTCCGTTCACCAGCCCCGCCTCGACGGCGGCGGCTACATCGGCGGCATACCAGGCGCCAGTCCCGACATCGGCGAACGTCGCCCCGCCGTCCGGCGCCTTCAGGCCAAGCGCGCGGCTCAGCATCGCGGCGAATTCGGCGCGCGTGACGGCGGCGGCGGGCGCGTAGCCGCCCTCGCCCTTGCCGTTCACGATCAGCTTCGCCGCAAGCGACGTCACCGCCTGCGCCGCCCAATGTCCGGCCGGCACATCTGCGAACGACGCGTCAACCTGCAGCGCCGCGTACTTGCCGAAGTGCGACACGGCCGCCCGTAGACTGCCGTCCGCCGTCCACGTTCCGCGGACGTACGACAGCTTGCCGTCGGCGTTCACCTCGTAGAGATTCGTCGTCTCGCGGTCGGCTCCCGCGCCGACGCGCAGCACCAGCTCGGCCGGCTGAGCCGATGCGCCCACGAGGCGACTTCGGCCATCCTCGCCGATGACGGCCAGCGACAGCTCGTATATGTCGCCGGCCGCCTTGACGCTGCGGCCGCCGCCCTGGGCCTTGGCTGTCAGCCCAGTCGCTGCCGATGCATCCAGCGGCGCGAAGCCGATCGCGATCCCGGCGACAGCGTCGCCCTTGTCTACCGCTGCCGACAGCAGCGCCGCCGGCAGTGTCAGCGCAAAGCCTTGCTTGACGAGCATGAGCTTGCCGTCCTTCAGCAGACTGCCGGCATCGGCGGGCAGCAGCACCCGCGTCGTGCCGCTCGGCAGCTCGATCTTCGCGACACCTGCGGCATCCGGCACAAGCCGGTCCGCCGTGAGCTTAAGCTCTGCGGGAGCGGGTGTTGGCGTCGCGTTCGGCACGATGAATTCCGGCGTCGGCGTCGGGGTAGCTGTCGGAGTAGGCGTCGGGGTAGGCGATTCCGACGGCTTAGGAGACGGCGACTCCGACGGTCCCGGCGACGGCGATCCCGACGGCTCGGGAGATGATGTGCCGCCCCCGCCCGTCCGCGTAATTTTCAGCTTAATCGTCTTGGTTGCCTGGGATGCTCTGCCTTTATCCGTATAGAACGGCAGATTCAGCGTCGCCTCCGTCGGCTCGATGTGCAGCGCGAATTCGTTCGCCCCCTGAGCGAGCGGGATACGCTCCACCAGGACGTTGCCGTAGGCATCCATCGCGCCCTCCGGAATCGGCTGTCCGTTAATCGTGAACGCTACGCCGTAAGGCACGGCCGCCCGCAACGTAAAGCCGTCCTCCTCGGTCGTATACACGATATCGTCCCCGTACGATTTGCGCGGCTGGTAGATCGCCATCGGCATATCGACCCAGCGCAGCACATAATCGTCGACGATCATCTTGTTGCCGCCCTGATTGGCGATTCGCAGCTGCATGTTCGTATCGGTCGAGCTGTACGCCCAGTTGCCCGGGTCGGTCGTATCGTTGGGCTGATGGCTGTGGCTCGTGAACGCTTCCTTGCTCCATTCGCCCCGCGCATACTTGTACTGGATCGACTTGCCCGCCATCATTTTGAATTGATATTCCACCAGGCTGCGGTCCGTAGCCCCGCTCGGCACGGTCAGCTTCGTCGACGATACATTCCATCCATTAAAGTCGCCCGCAATCGTAATATCGTCGGTCGTCGGCGTATAATCCGGCAGATGCAGCCGCAGCGTAACCTCGATCATCACGAGCTTCGGCGTCACCGTCTGCGGTTCGGACCAGGCGCGGTTGTAGGCTGCGTCGAAAGCCGCGACCTTGTACGTGTAGGTCGTATCGTTGTTCACCGTGTAGTCGGTATACTGCCGCGCATCCTTGCCCGCGACTGCAATCTTGCGATAGACGGCCTCTGTCACCGACTGCCGGTAGATCTCGAAGCCCGCAATATCCGCGTCGTCAGCCGTCCAGGAGAGACTGGCGCGGCCCGACTCCTCCAGCAGCGTTCCGAGCGCCGGCGCGGCCGGCGGCTCCAGGTCGGTATCGGATTGCAGGACGTTTACCGAGTTGTCGGCGGAAGACGTCCAGGTTTGTTCGTTGTCGCTCGAAAAAGCGGCATAGTAGCGGTATACGCCAGGCGCGGTCGGCTCGAAGGTCGCGCGGTACACCTTGGCCCCGCCCGCGTCCTCCTTATACTTCAGCGTCACGCTCGCCGCGCTTTCCGGTCCCGATTGTTCCAGGTAAAAGTACAGCTTGCCCGGCAGGTTCGGCGCCGCCCGGCCCGCATAGACCGCATCGTCCGTCAATCCGGGTACGGATACCGATACCGTAATATCCCCGACCTTCAGGCCGACGCCGGCGTAGACGACACCGGTCACGGACGACGGCAGCGAGACTGACTGAATGGGATACGCAGGCGTCGCGGACACCATGCCGCCGAGCAGACTCTCGGACTGGCCGCTGTAAGCGGTGACGGCATAGTAATACTTGGTCGAATTCACGATTCCCGCCGTATCGCGGTAAGTCAGCGTATCCGCCCCGACGGTGCCGATCAGCGTCGGCGCGCCGCCTTCGATAAGCGCACGGTACACGCGATAGCCTGCCGCCCCGTTCACGGCCTGCCACGACAGCTCAACCTTGCCGTTGCCGCCAGCGGCCGCAAGTCCCTGCACCTCGCCGATCGTGCCGAGCTGACCTGCGGATACCATCATGACGCCCGACAATGCGGGCAGCGTGAGCTTCAGCTTGCCGCCTTGGACCGTCGCCTCGATCTCGCTGCCGAGCCGATCGACGAGCTTCAGACCGTCCGGCAAAAAGCCGGTCACATCGGCTTCGATCTCCTGTACAGTCGCCGCGCGATTGATCGCGACCAGGCCGCCCTTGTCCGCCGTTTTGCGCGCATAGGCGATGACATCGCCTTGCGCGTACGCCATCTTCAGCTCGCCGGTGCTGAACACCGCGTTATCGTGACGGACGGCCGCCGCGTCCTGATACATCTTGAACAGCTCTGCATACTGTCCGACTCCCGTGTAGCCGGCTCCCGTCTCCTTGACCCGTTCCCACGGGAACGTGCGCCGCGAATCGGGGTCCTTCGTACCCGTCACGCCGACCTCGTCGCCGTAGTAGATCGTCGGCGCACCCGGATAGCCGAGCTGGAACAGCGCGACCAGCGCCTGCTGCTTCAGCGCCTTGCTCGACGCCTCGGGGGCGATGACCAGATGCTCTTCCTCATAGTTCGGAAAATCGAGCTTGGTGATCGAGCGGGTCGTATCGTGCGAGTCCACCAGGTTCAGCATGACCTGCCAGGCTTCCTTCGGATAGTCTTCGCGGATCGATTCGAGCGTCTCGTTAAACGCCTTCGCGTCGCCGCCGATCATAAACGTCTGCAGCGCGCCGCGGAAGCGGTAGTTCATGACCGAGTCGAACTGGTCGCCGAGCAGATACGGCGTCGCAACATTCCATTCCTCGCCGAGAATGATCGGATCGTCGATCGCAGCTCCGTTCGCGTCCTTGCGGCCCGCCGTCGACTTGACGGCCTCGCGGAACTTTTTCCACGTCCCTGCGGATACGTCCGGCGCAACGTCGAGCCGCCAGCCGCTCGAGCCCATCCATTCCCAGCGCTGGGAGACGGTGCTCTGCATGGCCGCCGCGGCGTCCTCGTCGGAGCGGCCGGACAGATCGTGGCCGATGACCTCCTCGCGGTAGCCGACATTGTTCCACTCATGCGCTTCGTTCGGTCCGCCGATCGCGTCCGCATCGCCCGCCTGCGGCGTCTTGGCGTCCATCGCCGGCAGCGAGTCGTAGCCCCACCAGGCGTCGTACTTGTAATGCGTGTTCGTGCTGTCGCGGTCCGGCACCTTTTCATTTTCAACCGTAAACCAGGTCGTATAGCCGAAGTCGTCCGGATACTTGTAGTTCGTGCCCGTCTTCGGGTTCACCCGGTTCGTGTAAAACGACTGTGCCTCGCTCTCCGCTTGGGCCAGCGTCTTGCCCGGCGTCGCGTTTTGAATGTCGTACACCTTGGCCCAATATTCGTAGGCGCCGATCTCCGGATACTTCTCATAGCGGTCGAAATAGACGGAGTCGTCGCCGACATGGTTGAATACGCCGTCGGCGATGATGCGTATGCCCTCGGCCTTCGCCGCCTTGGCGAAGTCGATAAACACCTTGTCCGACGCAACCCGCGTCGCCTCGTAGTTCAGTCCCGACGCAGGATCGCCCGGCGTATTGTACACCGGCTCGCCGAACATCGGATCGAGATGCTTGTAGTCCGTCGCATCGTATTTGTGATTGGATGCCGCCCAGGCTACGGGATTGAAGTAGATCGTGTTCACGCCGATCGACTTCAGGTAGCCGAGCTTCTGCTGCACGCCCTGCAGGTCGCCGCCGTAGAACTCGTTTGTCCAGATGCCGTCGGACTTGGCATTCGGATAGTACGGCTGGTTCTCCGGCTTCACCCGGTCCGGATTTTCCGGCACATCGTTCCAGCTGCCCGCCACTTGACCCGGCGCCGGCTCGCCCGTCACGCCCCCGTCGAAGTATTGCAGCTTGTACGGCTCGATCACGCTCGTGTCGTCGGACTCGGAGCGGTTGCCCCGGTAGCCGTCCGCCAGCTTCGCGCGGTTGTTCGTTTTATCGCCGTCGAAAAAGCGATCCGGGAAAATCTGATAGACGACCGCGTTTTTCATCCAGTCCGGCGTATGATAGTCGGCGCTGTATACGGTCAGGTCGAACGGAACCGCACCCTCCTCCGATACGACGCCTGTACCGCCGCGGCCGATATTGCCGTTTTTATCGTCGCCCAGCTCCACCTTCGTAGAGCCGTCGATCAGGATGAACTTGTAGCCCCACACCCCGATCGGCGTGAAGACCGAGCTCGGGATCGTCGTCTCAAAGTAGTCGCTGCCCGCCACGGACGTCGTCTTGTGCATATCGTACGTCGTCGCCTGGCCCTCGCCGTTCGTCAGCTCCACCCGCGCGAGCTGCACATCGTCCTTGGCGGCGGCGACGCGAAGCGTCAGCGCCTCGCTCCCTTCCTTGATCGCGCCGAACGGCTTCTTGAACGTCAGCGAGCGGCTGTCGAACTTGACGCCCGACTTGTCGATCTTCCCGTCGAAGCCGCCGTTCAGCAGCACGGTTTTGGCGCCGAGCCGCTTGTCCGCATTGGCATAGTCGATCGTGAACACCGTATACGAATCCGCCTCGGCCGAGAGCGCCAGATTGCCGCCGCCGTCGCCGTAGCTCTCGCTCCAATCCGAGCCGAAGGCCACCTTCGCCTCGTAGCTGCCCTCGGGGATGCTTGCCTGATACTTGAAGACACTGCCGTTAAAATTGTAGTCCACAAAGCGCAGCGCGGACGTCGAGGGCGACCAGTCGGCGGCTTCGCCGAGCTTCTGCTGCAGATTGCCCACGAGCCGCGGCCATTTGCTCTCGTCCAGCGACGGGACGTACTGCGGCAGCCCTTCAACGCCCGATACCGAGATGCGGGCCGCCCCGAGCTCCTCGTTGACGTAGAAGTTGACCTTCTCCTCCTCCTGCAACGTCATCGAGAAATTGTTGCCGTCATTGTTGAAGCCGTCCCAGGTGCCGTTTTTGGTCAGCTTGAACTCATAATCCCCTGCGGTCAGCACGACCGAGTAAGCATAAAACCCGTCGACCAGATGCTTCATTTTGCCGGACGACGTAGCAGGCGTGTTGTCCCAGCCGGTGAACGAGCCCGCGACCACCCACTGACTGTCGCCGCCCGGCTGGTCGACGAACATGTCCGGCTGTGTGGCAGCGCTTGCATGCTGTGCCGCCCAGACGCCTGCCAGCAGCTGCAGAGCCAGCAATGAAGCGGTAAGCGTCGCGATTCCTCTGCGAATGCGGTGCCAAGCAATCGACTTCATCAGAACCAATCCTCCCGAATAATGAACCGAATAATGAATGCGCAAGCAAACAACATGTCGTGCAAAGAATGCTTTAAACTTGTGCAAACGTTTGCCCTGTTGCTCGTGGAAATAGCATATCATCCCGTAAAAAAGGCTGTCAACGGCTTTTGTAAGCGCTATACAAATAAATTTTTCGAGATTTTTTGTGCAAACGTTGCACAAACCATCCTTTATACAGTTCCGGACACACCTCGCTCGCGACAGTACAGCATTCGGAATCACCGGACAGGCTTGTTTTACCGCGAGTTTCGCCCTTCCGCGTGGGCCCGCAAGGTTCAGAATTCGTTCAACGGCGAGTGGTACTATTATCCTATTATTAAATGGACCAACAAGGAGCTGACCAGATGATTCGACAATCGTTTGCAAAAAAAGCGTTGTGCTGGGTGGCAGTCATGCTGCTGATCGTATCCGGCATCACATTCAAAGCCGAGCGGGCAGGCGCCGTGACTTACGGATCGACTGTACTCGGGGGGACAGGCGTTGCAGGCTATAGCGGCGACGGCGGACCGGCGACGGCAGCCCGGTTGAACGGCCCGTCCGGGATCTGGCGGGATATGAACAGCGGGGTCATATACATAGCCGACACGCTGAACAACCGAATCCGCAAGATTGACGCCAACGGCATCATCACCACGGTCGCAGGCACGGGGAGCGCAGGGTATGCCGGAGACGGCGGGGCGGCCACTTCAGCCAAATTGAATGAGCCGACAGATGTCATGCTGGACGGCAGCGGGAATATGTATATTGCCGATAAATCCAATCATCGCGTGCGGAAGGTGAGCCCCAACGGGATCATTACTACTGTTGCCGGGACGGGACAAGGCGGGTATAACGGCGACGGCATCTCTGCTCTCTCGGCCCGATTGAACGAGCCTTACGGCTTGGCGCTTGATCTTAACGGGAATTTGTTGATTGCAGATTCAGTCAATGCGCGGATTCGCCAAGTCAATGCTGAGGGCATCATCAGCACAATTGTCGGAACAGGAACTGTGGGCAGCTCGGGAGACAATGGAGCGGCGACTAGCGCCAGAATCAATCAGCCCTATCATCTCGCGGTGGACACCAACGGTACGCTGTACATTGTGGATGCCGGCAATCAGAACGCCCGCAAGGTGGATACAAACGGCGTTATAACGACGCTCAAAGGCAAAAATCCCCGGCTTCCCGCAAACTACCCGGCATCTGATTTATCTATTTATTTCCCGCAGGGAATTGCGGTGGATGGCCGAGGGAATGTGTACGTCCCCGATTCCCTCAACAGGGAGATCCGGAAGCTGGACAGCAACGGATATGTTTATGATATTAGCGCAGGAGACAGCTATGTTCATGGCCTGAAGGTCGACAGCAACGGAACGATTTATTTCGTGGATAACAATCAGCATAAATTAACCCGAATGACCCTTCTCTCAGAAAATGCCGGGCTAACTAGCGTCGCCGGAGCCTCCGCCAGCGCGCCGGGAGGCGGCGACGGCAGTACAGCGGGCAATGCGGTGACATGGGCGGTTAGCCTTCCGCATAGCAAGACCGCCATCGGGCGGGGAGATGTTGTTGCGGCTGCGGCCGCCACAGCCAAGCTGTATACGAACAGCTCCTTTTCAACCGAAGTAACGGGGAGCGGCTCGATTCCATTGGCCGAGACCGGCACTACGACCATTTATGTGAAGGTGACGGCCGAGGATGCCTTTACCACAAAATATTACGCAGTCAGCGTGACCCGCGCTCCTGCGCTCAGCCAGGATGCAGGCTTGACGAGCGTAGCCGGCCTGACAGACAACGCGCCCGGAGGCGGCAACGGCGCTGCGGCAGGAACAGCGGTAACCTTGAAGATCAACGTGCCCGACAGTCAGTCCGCTGTCGGACTGTCCGAGATCATTCCGAGCGCGAATGCCACATTCAAATTGTATACGGACAACGGATTTACGAATGAAGTGACGGGCAACGATTCCATCCCGCTGACCTCGAACGGAACCACGTATGTCTATGTGGCGGTAACGGCCCAAGATACGACGATCGTAAAATATTATGCGGTGGCCATTTTCAGGGCTGCTCCGCTCAGTCACGATGCCGGTCTCTTCAGCCTGGCAGGCCAGACGGACAATGCTCCCGCAGGCGGCAGCGGCGGTACGCCGGGCGATGCCGTGGCATGGTCCGTCAATGTGCCCAACGGCACCACCGCCATTAGTCGTGACTCGATCGTTGCGGCTGCGGACGCCAGCTTCCGGCTGTACACGGATAGCGCCTGGGTGCATGAGGTAACTGGCAGCTCCGCGATCTCATTGACCGAAGACGGAGCGACAACCATCTATGTGGCCGTTACAGCTGCGGACGCGACGACCGTGAAGCACTATGCGGTAACGGTCAATCGCGCAGCGCCGGCCAGCGCCGACGCAGGATTGGCCAGTCTCGCCGGCCAGACGGACGATGCGGTCGGAGGCGGCAATGGATCAGCTGCCGGAGAGGCCATCACATGGAAGTTAACCGTGCCCGACAGCAAATCCGAATTAAGTCGTACGGATGTCGTCCCGGCGGCAGGCGCTACCTTCAAGCTGTATAAGGACAACGAATTTACCGAGGAAGTGACGGCTTCCGGGACGATTCAACTGGCGGCCGGCCACAGGACGACCGTTTATGTGGCGGTAACGGCGGAGGATGCGGCGACTGTGAAATATTACGCCGTGAGCGTATTGCGCGAGGCAGGAGCTACGCCTACGCCCACGCCTACATCCACATCAACGCCTACACCCGAGCCTACATCTACAGCTACGCCCACACCTACGCCTACGTCCACATCAACGCCTACACCTGAGCCTACATTTACAGCCACGCCGACACCGATGCCCACGCCCTCAACTGCTGTGGAGTCCGAAAGCGTCGAGGTGTACATCAACGGCAAAGCGGAAAAGACAGGTAACTTGACCACAACGAAGATTAATAATCGAACCGTATCTACACTGACACTGGATCAGCAGAAACTTTCCGGGAAGCTGGCTGCGGAAGGACCGAATGCGCTCGTAACATTGGTCATCAACAAACAATCGGACGTTGTTGTCGCCCAATTGACCAGCGATAACATCGGAATATTAACGCAGTACGGTGCAACGCTGGAGATGAAGACGGCGACAGCCTCCTACAAGCTGCCGTCCAAAGAGTTGGATTCGGCCAAGCTGGCCGCTCAATTAAAAATCGATTCCGACCTGCAAAACATGGGGCTGCAAATCGAAATAACGAGCGGTGGAGCGGACAACGCAAAGCTGGTTGAGGACGCTGCACAAGCAGGCGGCTTTAAGCTCATCGTTCCGCCTTTGGACTTCGCAGTGAAGGTGATTCATCAGGGCAAGTCTTATGAGATTCCGCGCTATACTGCATATGTCGAAAGAACAATTGCACTGCCCGACGGCATTGATCCGAGCAAGGTCACAACGGGACTCGCGATTGAGCCGGACGGCACAACGCGCCATGTGCCGACTAAGGTTGAATTCATGGACGGCAAATACTATGCGAAGATTAACAGTCTGACGAACAGCGTCTACTCGGTTGTATGGAATCCGGTGACGTTCGCGGACGTGGAGCGGCACTGGGCCAAAGACGCGGTAAACGATATGGGTTCGCGACTCATTATTCAAGGCGTGAGCGAAAAGGCGTTTAAGCCCGACGCGAACATCACGCGCGCAGAGTATGCGGCAGTCATCGTACGCGCGTTGGGGCTGAAGCTGGGCGAAGGAGCCAACCCCTTCGGCGATGTTGCAGCCGACGCATGGTACGCAAGCGCGATTCGAACGGCGGTATCCTATCGCCTGATCGACGGCTTCGGGGACGGCACCTTCCGCCCGAATGACGAGATTACGTGGGAGCAGGCCATGACGATGATCGCCAGAGCGATGAGCGTTAGCGGTCTGAATAACAAGCTGCAGGGGCGTAAAGCGAGCGCAGCGTTCAGCCCGTTCGCCGATGCGAATACGGTTGCCGCATGGGCCAGGGATGGCGCGGCCGATACGCTGCTCGCGGGCATTGTAACCGGCCGTACCGGCAGCAGGCTGGAGCCTCAAGCGCACGCTACACGCGCCGAGACAGCGGTGATGGTTCGACGGCTGCTTGTACAGTCGGATTTAATTCAGAATTAAGCCGGAGCAGGCTGTCCCGATGCCATGATTGCATGGCTTCGGGCAGCCTGCCCCCGTTTTTTTTAGATAACCCCCCCCTAAATGCAGATCCTGCAGCTGGTTATCGCGCATATCTAAATAAAAAAGACGCCCGAAAGCGTCTTCTTCGTAAAGCTGCCGATAAATTCAACGTAAACTTCTTACGTAAATCCCCTCCGTCCTTACTCCCACGTGAAGATTATGATACCTTGTGCTCGATGCGCAGCTTGTCCGCCACCATGGCGATGAATTCCGAGTTCGTCGGCTTGGACTTGGCGATGTTGATCGTATAGCCGAACAGATGGCTGATGCTGTCGATGTTGCCGCGCGTCCAGGCGACTTCGATCGCATGGCGGATGGCGCGCTCTACGCGGGACGGCGTCGTCTTGAATTTCTCGGCGATGGCCGGGTACAGCGTCTTCGTGATCGCACCCAGGATCTCGATATTGTTGTAAACCATTGTGATCGCCTCGCGCAGGTACTGATAGCCCTTGATATGGGCCGGCACGCCGATCTCGTGGATGATGCTGGTGATGTTGGCGTCGAGGTTCTTGGGCTTGCCGATCGGGACGATGTTCGAGCGACCGCCGCTCGTGAATACCGATGAGCCCGACGAGGAGACGGAGACCGGAGACGGCGTTCCCGCCAGCTGACGAATCCGGTTGGCGAGCACGTCCATATCGAACGGCTTCAAAATATAATAGGAGGCCCCAAGCTGTACCGCCCGCTGCGTGATGTTCTCTTGGCCGAAGGCGGTGAGCATGATAATCTTGGGCATCGGAGACAGGTTGAGGTCCCGCAGCTTCTCGAGTACGCCGAGACCGTCAAGATGCGGCATAATGATATCCAGGATCAACACATCCGGAACGTTCCGGGTTTCTTCCAGCTGGCGAATGACCTCTTCTCCGTTGTACGCCACGCCGATGACGGTCATGTCCTCCTGTTCCTCGATATACTCGGACAGCAGGTTGGTGAATTCTCTGTTATCGTCTGCAAGAAATACTTCAATCCGCGGCAATGTTGTATCCTCCCTCACAAGCTTAAGATAATGTTAGAAACGCTCACCGTTTCCCTCATTATCCGAATTCGACAAAGCGTTGGCAATTCCTTCTTCGCATAATTTTTTTCTTTATTTTTTTATCGATATGACATATAATAAAGAATTTGCGTCATATGACGATGAATTTCTGTTTTTTTCGACAAAAAGATGTCGCAATAAAGTCCAAGGCGTTAAACCGCCTTGGACTTGTAGGGTGTAGGCTTAAGCATGATTCCCGCGTCTTGCAGCATCCACTCGATATAACAGCCATAACCGGATGTCGGATCGTTGACGAATACATGGGTTACTGCGCCTACGAGCTTGCCGTTCTGCAAAATCGGACTGCCGCTCATGCCTTGAACGATGCCGCCTGTCCGCTTGATCAACTCCGGATCGGTCACCTTGATGACCATTCCTTTGGTAGCGGGCGAATCCTGACGGGATACATGCACGATCTCGATCTTGAAGCGTTCCACCTTTTGTCCGCCGACAACGGTCCAGATTTCCGCCGGTCCTTCCTTCACTTCCTCCGCAAAAGCGACCGGTACGGGATTCGCTTCATAAGCGTGGCCGGGCAGCTCGTTCATCTGGCCGAAAATGCCGAAAGACGTGTTGCGTTCCACATTGCCGAGCGTTTTGCTGCCCGGTACGAATTCCGCCCGCTTCTCGCCGGGATCGCCGTTTTCGCTTTTGGAGATCGATGTGACGTTGGATTGCAAAATCTGCCCGCTGCCGATCGTGATCGGCGTCTGCGTGTCCATGTCGGTGATGACGTGACCGAGCGCGCCGTATACGCCTTGATCGGGCGCATAAAAGGTCAATGTGCCGACGCCTGCCGCCGAATCGCGAATGTACAGACCGATACGCCAGGCTTTGTCTTCGTTGTCGTAGACGGGCGAGAGCGTCGTATCGAACTTGGTCTTGCCACGCTGTACGACCAGCTTCAGCGGCTCACCGGATACGCCCGCCTGCTTGGCCAGCGGCGCGACCTTCTTCACGTCGTTGATCGATTGTCCGTTGATGGAGACGATCAGATCGCCGAGCTTGAGCTTGGCTTCTTCGCCGGGAGAGACCCGCGAATCGAGTCCGGTCTGCACCAGATGGTGTCCGACGACCATGATTCCCGCCGATTTGACCTTGACGCCGATCGTCTGACCGCCCGGAATGACTTTGAGATCGGGCACGACTTGAAGCTTAACCGTCTTGAACGGGATCCGGCCGAACAGCTTGAGCTTGAGCTCTGTCTGTCCGCTTCGCTTGGAATGGATGGACACCGGATGATTCAGGTCGATCTGTACGTTCGGGCTCGCCGATCCGTTGACCTCCGCTACCGTCGAGTCGAGCGTACCGTGCGCATGCACTGGCATGGCATAGTGAAGATGCTTGTCTTGTCCCTCGAACAACCGAAGCTGGTTCGGGAATGCGGCGTAATGCCGCATCGGTGCGGAACAGACGGCAAGGCCTAGAATAAGCGCTAGGAATAAAACAAAGACGCGACGCCGATCGGACTGTCCGTTCAAGTTCTCACACTCCCTTACAGTCTACGCCGGCGAACGCTGCGCTGCCGCCCGGCGACGTAACTATAAGTTAACCTCGGCCCTGTCCTTTTATGTCCCCAAAAACCTTCCTTGAATCAAAGGAATTACGCGTCCTGACGCGCTTTTTGGGCGGCCGCCAGCGTTAGCATTTCTTGTGCGTGATGGCGTGTCCGATCAGTTACTTCCACCCCGCCCAGCATCCGGGCCAGCTCTTCGACGCGCGCCTCCGCATCCAATGCGCGAATGCTCGTCGCAGTTCGCCCGTCCTCGGTGACACGCTTGCGGATCTCGTATTGATCGTCCGCCATGCAGGCCACCTGCGGCAGATGGGTGATGCAGAACACCTGGCAGTGCGAGGCGAGCCGCGACAGCTTGTCGGCGACCGATTGCGCAGCGCGCCCGCTGACGCCCGTGTCGACCTCGTCGAAGACGAGGACGGGTATCCGGTCGATCCGTGCGAAAATCGCCTTGAGCGCCAGCATGACGCGGGACATCTCGCCGCCGGAAGCGATGCGGGCCAGCGGCTTGGGCGGCTCTCCGGGATTGGTGGACAGCAGGAACTCGGCCGTATCGGTGCCGGTCGGCGTCAGCGTATCCGTGCTCATCAGCCGCACCTCGAAGATCGCACGCTCCATCTGGAGCCCCTTGAGCTCGGCCTCGATCTCTGCGGCCAGCAGCACGGCCGTATCCCTCCGGATCGCGCCGAGCTGCGCGGCCAGCTCGCGCAGCTCCCGCTCGAGACGAAGCTCGCGCTCGTTCAATTCCTTGAGCAGCTCGTCCCGGTTCTCCAGCCGCTGCGTATCTTCTTGAATTCGGGCATAATACTGTAAAATGTCCTGTACGCTCTCGCCGTACTTGCGCCTGAGTCCGAACAGCAGGTCCATCCGCGTCTCGATCTCGGCCAGCCGCTCGGGATTGAATTCGATGCCTTCCTTGTAGTCGCGCAGCTGGTAGGCGACATCCTCGGCGGCATAATAAGCCGATTGCAGCTGCTCGACCAGCGGACCGAGCGTGGTCGGATCGACCTTTACGATATCCTCCAGCTTCGCGATCGCCTTGGACAGAACGCTCAGCCCTTTGTTCCCGTACAGCAGGTCATACGCTTCCGTAGCCGATTCGGCCAGCTTCTCGGCATGGCTCAGCTTGCGCCGTTCCTCGGCCAGCTGTTCGTCTTCGCCCGGCTTCAGCCTCGCCTCGGCGATCTCCTCGAGCTGGTACCGGTACAGGTCGAGCATCTGCATCTGCTGCCGCGTCAGCTCGTCCAGCTCGCGGCGCTCGCGGCTGACAGCGGCGAATTCGCGGTACCGGTTCTGGTACTCGGCTTTGAGCGGGCCGACGGCTTCGCCCGCGAACGAATCGAGCCACTCGAGATGACGTTCCGTGCGGAGCAGGGACTGAGGCTCGTGCTGTCCGTGGATGTTGACGAGCGTCTCGCCGATCTCGCGCAGCATCGTCAGCGTCACGTGCTGACCGTTCACTCTGGCCGAAGACTTGCCCTGCATCTGGAGCTCGCGGCGTACGATCAGCGCCTCCTGCGTATCCGCATGAATGCCGTGGCGGTCGAGGACGCTCCATACGGGATGGTCGGGGACCATATCGAATACCGCCTCGATCTCCGCTTTGTCGCAGCCGTGGCGGATCATGTCCGCGGCTCCCCTGCCGCCGGCGATCAGACTGAGCGCATCGATGATGATGGACTTGCCCGCCCCGGTCTCCCCGGTCAGCACCTCGAAGCCTCTTTTAAAGGAAATACGAATATGATCGATGACCGCCAGGTGGCGAATGGACAGTTCTTGCAGCATATGGCGCTCCTCCTTCAAGCCGCGGACGGCCGCGGCCTATCGAATGATATCGAGTATGCGGGCGACGATGGCTTCGCCCTGCGGCTTGGTGCGGCAGATCAGCAGCGTCGTATCGTCGCCGCCGATCGTGCCGACAACCTCGGGCCAATCCATGCCGTCGAGCAGCGCCGCGATCGTGCCCGCCGTGCCGGGCAGGCATTTGACGACGACCAGATTCTCCGCCGCCTCCGCGTGGACAAAATGGTCGAGCATCGCCCGCTTCAGCTTGAGCGACGGATTAAACCTCTGGTCCTGCGGCATCGCATATTTGTATCTGCCGTCCTCGAGAGGCACCTTGATCAGCTGCAGCTCCTTGATGTCCCGCGACACGGTCGCCTGCGTGACGTTGAAGCTTTGTTCCCGGAGGGCTTCGACCAGCTCTTCCTGAGTCTCGATCTCGCGCGAGCCGATCAGCTCGCGTATTTTTCTCTGTCGCTGTCCCTTCATTCTTCGCCCTCCCCTATTTTGAATCGTACCGTCCTCAGCGTACGGTCCCGCATATCCGCCACAATGACGCCTTCGCACTCGGGAAAAAGCAGCGCATAGACGAGCAATCGCTCGCGCAGACCGCTCGCCGTCCAGTCCAGCGGCTGTCTGGGTCGCGCCAGCTTCACGAGGTAATATCGCTCGTCCAGGGCGGCCACATAATCGAAGTACAACCGCGTCGCCTCAAAGGCGCCATCGTCGACCGACACGCCGAGCGGTATGCGATGCTTGCCGGACAGCACCTCGAACCCGTGCTCGCGAAGCAACCCCGCCGTCTCGTCGTCCGCCTCCGGCGCGTTGTCGCGGGCAAGCTTGCGCAGCCGGGCGCTCGGAGGCTCGTGGAGCCAGTGCCTGAATCTGCGCCACAGCCACCACATTATCGCCGCCACAGCTACCGCGAATATAAGCCCGTCGCCGAACCGCTCCATCCTCCCGCCTCCTTTTGCGTCTTGACTCATTTCGCGGCGCGGGGGCGGGATTCCTCTATCGGAGCATGCAAAAAAACCGGTGCGGGAGGCACGCCCGTGCCTCCCGGCCGGCCGTGCTTCGGCAGACGCGGTTATAGGGATCGCTGCCGCTTCAGGCGCGATGCTTGAACTTGTCGGCCGCCTCTTCGACGACCTGCCGGAGCATGCCGTCCGGATAGGCCGGCGCTGCCGGCGCATCCTCAAGGCGCTCCGGAAGGCGCCAATGGGCGAGGAATTCGATATTCCCCTCGCCTCCCGTAATCGGGGAATAGGTGAGGCCTTGCAGCTCGAAGCCCAGCGCGGCGGCGGCGGACAGCACTTCGCGCAGCACGCTCAGATGCACGAGCGGATCGCGTACGACGCCGGACTTGCCCACTTGCTCGCGTCCCGCCTCGAACTGCGGCTTGATGAGCGCCACCGTGCGCCCGCCGGGCTCAAGCAGCGGCCGCAGCGCCGGCAAGATCAGCTTGAGCGAGATGAACGATACGTCGATGGAGGCGAACACAGGCGCGGGGCCGGTCAGCTGTTCCGGCGTCATATGCCGGAAGTTGCACCTCTCCATCACCTGCACTCTCGGCTCCTGACGCAAGCTCCAGTCGAGCTGGTTGTAGCCGACGTCGATCGCGTAGACGTACGCCGCGCCGTGCTGCAGCGCACAATCCGTGAACCCGCCCGTCGAGGCGCCGATATCCAGCATGACGACATCCTGCAGATCGATGCCGAATTCGCGGATCGCCTTCTCCAGCTTCAGGCCGCCCCGGCTGACATACGGATGCACAGCCCCCTTGACGGTGAGGACGGCATCTCTGGGAATTTTGGTTCCCGCTTTGTCCACCTGCTCCGTGCCGACCAGGACCAGGCCCGCCATGATCGCGGCTTTGGCTTTTTCTCTGCTGTCGTAGTAGCCCTGCTCCACGAGCAGCACATCCAGACGTTCCTTGGCGATGGTCGTCATATTCGTCAATTCGCCGTCTGCCGCTGACGCTTGAGCAGCGCGAACGACCGGATATGCTGAGCGGCTTCTTCGGCGGTCAGACCGACCTCTGCGCGCTGCTCCTTGATCGTCGCATGCTCGATGAACACATCCGGGATGCCGGCCAGCCTGACGATCGGGCGCAGATCATGCTGTGCATAATGCTCCAGAATCGCACCGCCGAGACCGCCGCTCACCGCCGCCTCCTCGAGCACGAGCATCGGGATGCGATCCTGGGCCAGCTGCGCGAGCATCGCCTCGTCCAGCGGCTTCACGAAGCGGGCGTTGACGACGCGCACGCTAAGGCCTTCGCGCTTCAGCAGCTCGGCCGCCTCCTCGGCGACCTGCAACATCGGGCCGATCGCGAGGATCGCGGCATAATCGCCCTCACGCACCGTCTCCCACGATCCGATCGGGATCGGCTGCGGATCGGCGTCAAGCGCGACACCCCTGCCCTGCTCGCGCGGGTAACGGATCGCGATAGGGCCGTCGTCGTAGGCGACCGCCGTCGCCATCATGCGGCGAAGCTCGTTCTCGTCCTTGGGCATCATCATGACCATATTCGGAATATGGCGCATGTAGGCGATATCGTATACGCCCTGATGCGTCTCGCCGTCCCCGCCGACGAAGCCCGCGCGGTCGATCGCGAAGATGACGTTGGCATTGTGGCGGCAAATATCGTGCACGACCTGATCGTATGCGCGCTGCAGGAAGGTCGAATATACCGCGTATACCGGCTTCATGCCTTCCATCGCGAGTGCGGCCGACATCGTGGCCGCGTGCTGCTCGGCGATGCCGACGTCGAACATCCTGCCGGGGAACCGCTGCGCGAACCCGAGCAGTCCCGAGCCGCCCGGCATGGCGGGCGTGATCGCGACGATCCGCTCGTCCTTCTCCGCAAGCTCGATAAGCGTATTGCCGAACACCTCGGTATACATCGGCGGACCGACCGGCTTGAGCACCTGGCCGGACTCGATCTTGTAGGAGCCGGTGATGCCGTGCCATTTGTGCGAATCGGCTTCGGCGGGCGAGTAGCCCTTGCCCTTGACGGTGATCACATGAACGAGCACGGGACCTTCGCAGTTGTCGGCCTGGCGGAACGCCTCGATCAGCTTATCCGTATCGTGCCCGTCGACCGGACCAAAGTACTTGAGTCCGAACTCCTCGAACAGCATGCCCGGCACGACCAGATACTTGAGGCTGTCCTTCAAGCGTTCGGCCGTGCGCGCCAGCTTGCCCCCGATCGCGGGAACTTTGCGCAGCAGCCATTCGAATTCGTCCTTCGCCTTGCGGTAGGTCTTGTCGCTGCGGACTTTGCCCAGATAGTTGTGAAGCGCGCCGACGTTGGGCGCAATCGACATCTCGTTGTCATTGAGCACGACGGTCAGCTTGCGCTTCTCGTGGCCGATGTGGTTCAGCGCCTCAAGCGCCATCCCGCCGGTCAGCGCGCCGTCGCCGATGACCGCGACGACCTTGTTGCTGCGCCCCTGGAGATCGCGGGCGAGCGCCATGCCCATCGCGCCGGACAGCGAGGTGCTGCTGTGTCCGGCTTCCCATACATCATGCTCGCTCTCCGCGCGCTTGACGAACCCGCACAGACCGTCCTTCTGACGGAGCGTGTCGAACCGGTCCATCCGGCCCGTCAGCATTTTGTGAACATAAGCCTGATGCCCTACGTCGAATATGAACTTGTCGGTCGGGCTGTCGTACAAATAGTGCATCGCCAGCGTGAGCTCCACGATGCCCAGATTGGGAGCCAGATGGCCGCCCGTGACGGACAGCTTCTCGATTAGGAACTGTCTGATCTCTTGAGCCAACTGAGGAAGCTCTGACATGGGCAGCCGCTTCAGGTCGGTTGGACTATGAATGCTGTCGAGCAGCAATAGGGATTCCCCGCTTTCCGGAACAATGGCTTCGTTGAATATAGTCGTCTCTTATCGAATCGCCGATTTTTAACTAACCGTATTATAGCATAATGGCGGCCTAAAAACTCTCCCGATCCCCTAAACCCATCCATTTGCATATTTATCGACAAGGACGACCGCCGCGCAGAACGGCGCATACAGCTATGTAAAGGTACAAATGACGCTGCTACCCCCTTACCCCGCAAGCCGATCCTTTAAACCGTTCAAAGCTCGGAAAGGAGACCGGAAAGAAAAAAAGCATTCCCGCGCCGTTCGTAAGGCGATTGCCTTGGCGGAAATGCTTGCTTGGGTCCGTATTCAATTGTCCCGATACACCAAATACTGGGCAATCTGCTCCAGTCGCCGGCAATCGGCCAGACCTGCGGCGCGCACAGCTCCGATCGCAGCCTCCGTCAGACTCGCGACGCGGCGCCGGCTCTCGTCCAGACCGATCAGATAAGGGTACGTAACCTTGCCCTGCCGCTCGTCGCTGCCGACGGGCTTGCCGAGCTTGTCCTGGTCGCCGGTGATGTCGAGAATATCGTCCTGAATCTGAAAAGCGAGTCCGACGTTCGTCCCGAAGCATTGAAGCGCTTCAAGCTGCGCGTCGGACGCCCCCGCCGCATGACCGCCGATGCGCAAGGAACAGGCGATCAGATCGCTAGTCTTGTGCAGATGAATATGCTCGAGCTGCTCGATGGACGTGATGCCCTGCTCGCCCTCCATATCGTCCGCTTGACCGCCCACCATCCCGGGCAAGCCGGCGAGCCTGGCCAGGTCGCGCACGGCCGCAAGCGTGCGATGCGCCGGCACGCCGAGCGCTTCGGCCTGCGTCGCGACATAGAAGGCATGGGTCAGCAGCCCGTCGCCCGCCAGTATCGCCGTCGCCTCGCCGAACACTTTGTGGTTCGTCGGCATGCCGCGCCGGTAATCGTCATTGTCCATCGCGGGCAGATCGTCGTGGATGAGCGAATACGTATGCACCATCTCGACGGCGACCGCGAACGGCATCGCGAGACCAGCTGCCGCTGCTTCCCCGGAGACCGCCTCCGCGGCAGCCAGCACGAGAATCGGACGAAGCCGCTTGCCGCCGGCCGACAGCGAATACATGGCGGATTCCTTCAGCCTATTGTTCACGCTCCAGTCCGCCGGGATCGCCTGCGCAAGCGCCTGCTCGATCAGCGCTCTGCGGGACTCCAGATAGACCGCTATGTCTTCCGTCTGCAATTCGTTACTCTCCTTTGCCGCCGGCCTCGCCTTGGCCCGGCGCGAAGGGCTTGCGCTGCAAGCCGTCGCCGTCTTCCATCAGCATCTCGATCCGGCGTTCCACCTGTTCCAGCTTCTGACCGCACAGCTTTGAGAGCGCCATGCCTTCCTGATACAGCTCGATCGCAGCCTCGAGCGGCACGTCGCCGCTCTCCAGCTTCGACACGATGCCTTCCAGCCGCTCCATGGCCTGCTCGAAGGACAACGCGTTTTCCGCTTCATTCGTCATTGATTTTCGCCTCCCCTTGCACGGCCGCCACGTCGCAGTCCAGCTTGCCGTCGGCCAGCCTGACGACGATCCGCTGGCCCGGCTTCGCCTCGCGGACGGAGCGCAGCAGCTTTTTCTCCTGTTGGTCGTAGGCCAGGCTGTAGCCGCGCGCCATGACCTTGAGCGGGCTCAGCGCGTCGAGCTGCCGGATCGCGGAGCCGAAGGCGCTCCGTCCGTCGCGCACGATGCCGCGCATCGCCGCCGTGAGCGCCTTGTCGGCCGCGTCGAGACGCCGCCTCGCATGCACGGCCTGCTCGGTCGGGCTGGCCCCGGCCAGCCTGCCCGCCAGCCGCGCGAGCCGTTCCCGGCTGCGGTCCGCCAGCGCGGATGTCCGGTAGCCGAGCCTGTCGCGCAGCCTGTCGAGACGCTCGGCCGAGGACAGCAGCGAGCGCCGCGGCTGCGTGAAGTACGGCGATCTGACGGCATGGCGATAGCGCTCGCGCGCCCGTCCGAGCTGTGCGCCGAGCGAACGCGCCATGCGCTGCTCGAGATGGCCGAGCCGCTCCTGCAGCTCCGCGATGTGCGGTACGGCCAGCTCGGCCGCCGCCGTAGGCGTCGCGGCCCTCAGATCCGCGACGAAGTCCGCGATCGTATAGTCCGTCTCGTGGCCGACAGCGGAGATGACCGGGATCAGCGATGCGCGGATCGCGCGCGCGACCGCTTCTTCGTTGAACGCCCAGAGCTCCTCGAGCGAGCCGCCGCCTCTGCCGACGATCAGCACATCCGTCTCGGCCAGGCGATTCATCGCCTCGATCGCGCGAACGATGGAGGGCGCAGCGCCCGTGCCCTGGACGGATACGGGATAGAGCAGGATCGGCACCGATGGATGCCTGCGCTGCAGCGTGATGATAATGTCCCGGACGGCAGCGCCCGTCGGGGAAGTGATAATGCCGATCGCTTTCGGATATTTCGGGATGGGCCGTTTGGCGCTGTCGTCGAACAGCCCTTCGTTTTGCAGCTTTTTTTTGAGCTGCTCGTACGCCAGGAACAGACTGCCGAGCCCGTCGGGCTGCATGGCCGTCACGTAAAATTGATACTGCCCGTCGCGTTCGTAGACGGATACGCCTCCGCGCGCGATCACCTTCATGCCGTCCTTCGGACGGAAGGGAAGGCGCTGATTGTGGGAGGCGAACATGATGCTCTTGAGCCGGCCGCTCTCGTCCTTCAGCGTGAAGTACATGTGGCCGCTCGAATGATGGGTGAAGTTCGAGATCTCTCCGCGCAGCCAGATGTCCTGGAGCTTGGGATCGCCCTCTAGCTTCATCTTGATATAACGGTTGACGTCCCGTACGGAGAGGACGCGGGCGGGTTGCTCCATCTGTAGCCGCCTCCGTCCTAGATGATGCCGTGCGCGCGCTTCGCCGCCTTCAGCGTGTTCAGCATCAGCATTGTGATCGTCATCGGACCGACGCCGCCAGGCACTGGCGTGATCCAGCTTGCTACCTGCGAGACGCCCTCATAATCGACGTCGCCGCACAGCTTGCCGTCGGGCAGCCGGTTGACGCCGACGTCGATGACGACGGCGCCCGGCTTGACCCAATCGGCCTTCACGAGCTTCGGCACGCCGACTGCGGCCACCACGATGTCCGCGCCGCGGACGACCGCCGCCAGATCCGGCGTGCGGGAGTGGCAGATCGTCACCGTCGCGTGCTCCCGCAGCAGCAGCATGGACACCGGCTTGCCGACGATATTGCTGCGGCCGATGACGACCGCATGCTTGCCGGACGGCTCGTTGCCCGTCCGCTTCAACAGCTCGATGACGCCGGACGGCGTACAAGGCTGCAGCGCATCGTCTCCGATGAGCAGATTGCCGACGCTGATCGGATGGAAGCCGTCGACGTCCTTGTCTACCGAGATCGCGTCGATGACGGCCTTCTCTGCGATATGCTTGGGCAGCGGCAGCTGCACGAGAATGCCGTTGATATCGGCTTGTCCGTTCAGACGCGCGATGAGCGCGAGCAGCTCGTCCTGCGTCGTCTCCGCCTCAAGCCGGTGCACCTCGGAGTAGAAGCCAAGCTCCTCGCAAGCCTTCGCCTTGTTCCTCACGTACACCTGCGACGCCGGATCTTCGCCGACGAGCACGACCGCGAGGCCGGGCTTCACCCTGCGCTCCGCGAGCGATTCGGTCTCCCGCCGGATCTCGCCGCGGATCTCGCCTGCAATACGCTTTCCGTCGATGATTTGCGCGTTCATGCCTGATCTTCTCCTTTCGCCGGGGCATCCGTGCCAGCGGCCGCCGTCTCGCTCTTCTTGTCCTTGTCCCCGCCGCGCTCGCGAATAAGCCGTCCGAGCACGCCGTTGACGAATTTGCCCGATTCATCCGTCCCGAAGTGCTTGGCCAGCTCGATCGCTTCGTTGACGGCGACCTTGGCGGGCACATCCTTGCGGTGGTTCATCTCATAAGCGGCGAGCCGCAAAATCTGCCGGTCCACCCGCGACAGCCGGTCGACCTGCCAACCCGTCAGATAGCCGGCCAGCTGGCCGTCCAGCGCCTCCTGGTTCGTCTTCACGCCGAGCACCAGCTCGCGCGTAAATGCGTCTACGGCCGCCAGCTCCGCTACCTCGGTCTCCATCTCATTATCGCCCTTTGCTTCTTCCATAACGGCATCGACGGCTTCTTGCACCGACACGCCGTTCATCTCCATCTGGTACAGGCTCTGTACCGCAATCTCTCTCGCCAATCTGCGCTTCATGAATCCTCCCGATTTAAGTCTTAACTACGACCGCCCGGCCACCGGTCGGACAGCCATTCCGTCAGCCTGCCCCAATGGACGAGCGGGCCCCGCCGTTCGTCGCGATGCTTGCCGACCGCGAATCCGATCGCGACGAGCAGCGCGCAGAACAGCATATCCCAAAAACCTACGATCAAATAAATAAGGCCGCACAACATGCCGGCGGCGACGCCGAGCGTCCGGCCCCCGTAAGTCTCCCACCATATCTTCCACATGGATGGCATTGCCTCCTATTCCACGCGGCTTTTGAATGTCGTCGGCGCCTGGGTCACATTGGCGATGTACACGGTCACGTCCGATACGGGGATGCCCGTCGTCTCTTCGATCTGCTGGGATACCGTGCGCTGCATGTCCTCCGACAGCGTCGGAATCGAGCCCTCGCCGTCGACGAAGGCGCGTACGGTAATGTGAAGACCCGCCTCCGCCACACGCACGCGGGCACGCAGATCCTTGACCCCTTTGGAGCGGGATGCCGCCTTGAGCGCCAGATTCTCGACGGTCTCGATGGAAATCTGAATGTCGCCGTGCTCGGTCCGTTGATTGATCGTAGGTGCCGTGCTGTTCATGCGTCCGACCGACAGCACGAGGAATCGCAGGCCGATGATGATGACGACGGCCGCGACCACGATCACACTGATCTGCAGCGGACGGTAGTCGCCTCTGGCCTGTACGAGCACCTCGGTCAGCCACTCGAGCGTAAACGCGCCTGCCGCGACGGCGATGGCAAATGCAGCCGCGACGATAATCGCCGCGGAAAAAATGAATAGCAGCAGCCTGTCCCATACTTTGAACACGTAAGCGACTCCTCCCGTCGTGAACCTATCTGAGCGATGCACTGCCTATATGGTCGAAAAAGCGCCCGATGAGCCCTACCTCGTAAGGTCGGGCCATCCAGGCGCCGTCACCCGCAATTCCAAGCGAGACGACCGCGCGTTGCCGGCGTCATCTCACCCGCAGATGCGCATCGTCTTCTTCGATCTTGTCCGCTGGCTTGAACAGCACATCGTGGACATGAACGTTAACCTCGATGACGGTAAGTCCCGTCATCGTCTCGATCGACCGCTTGACGCCCTGCTGAACCTCAGAAGCGATCTCCGTGATTCGCCTGCCGTACTCGACGATGATCGATACGTCGATGGCGGCTTCTCTCTGGCCGACTTCCACCTTGACGCCCTTGGACAGATTCTTGCGGCCGAGCAGCTCCGCGATGCCCGAAGAGATGCCGCCGCTCATGCCGGCCACGCCTTCGACTTCGACAGTCGCCAGCCCCGCGATGATCTCGATGACTTCAGGCGCGATCTGGATCGTACCCATATCGGTCCGCTCGTAGTCGGTCACCAATGCTTCCATTCCTTGGTCTACCTCCTCACGTGTTGTCGTCGGTCAGGCCCTCAATATTAATACTATAGCAAAGGCCGATAATTATGACAAACCTCCGGACCGTCGGATAAAAAGCGCTGCTACGCTTCTTGGCCGTACGGGGCGTCGATGTCATGCTCTTCGAGGAACTTGATGTCGAAGGTGCCCTTGTTGAATATCGGATGGCTCAGCAGCTTCAGGTGAAACGGAATCGTCGTCTTGACGCCTTCGATCATGAATTCGCCGAGCGCCCTGCGCGCGCGGGCGATCGCTTCCTCGCGCGTCGGGCCCCATACGATCAGCTTCGCGATCATCGAATCGTAGTGCGGCGAGATCATGTAGCCCGGATACGCACCGCTGTCGACGCGTACGCCCGGACCGCCCGGCGGCAGATAAAATCCGATGCGGCCCGGCGAAGGCATGAACCCGCGATCCGGATCTTCGGCATTAATCCGGCATTCGATGCTCCAGCCGTCGAAGCGGACCTCCTCCTGCTTGAAGCTGAGCGGACGGCCTTCGGCGACGGAGATCATCTCCTTGATCAGGTCCACGCCGGTGATGAGCTCGGTAACCGGATGCTCGACCTGAATGCGGGTATTCATCTCCATGAAGTAGAAGTTGCCGTCGGGCCCGAGCAGAAACTCGATCGTACCCGCGCCCGAATAGTTGACCGCTTGGGCCGCGCGCACGGCCGCTTGGCCCATCCGCTCGCGCAGCTCCGGCGACATGACCGGGCAAGGCGCTTCCTCGACCAGCTTCTGGCGGCGGCGCTGCACGGAGCAGTCGCGTTCGCCCAGATGGCAGACGTTGCCGTGCTTGTCGGCCATAATCTGAATCTCGACATGCTTCATGCCCGTCAGAAATTTTTCCAAATATACGCCGGCGTTGCCGAATGCTTTTTGGGCTTCCTGCTGCGCGGTTGTGATCTCGCGGACGAGCATCTCCTCGTCGTCGGCAAGCCGGATGCCCCGGCCGCCGCCGCCGGCCGTCGCCTTGATGATGACCGGGTAGCCGATCTCCCGCGCTACGCGCACGGCTTCGTCGATATCCTCGACGAGGCCTTCGGAGCCTGGAATGACCGGGACGTCGGCCTGCTTCATCGTCTGCTTGGCGACGGACTTGTCGCCCATCTTGCTGATCGCTTCGGCGGACGGGCCGATGAAGACGATATTGCAGGTCTCGCAAATATCGGCGAAGTCGGCGTTCTCGGAGAGAAATCCGTATCCCGGATGAATCGCGTCGCACTCGGTCAGCGTGGCGACGCTCATAATATTGGTCAAATTCAGGTAGCTGTCCTTGGAAGCGACAGGTCCGATGCAATAGGCCTCGTCGGCGAGCTTCACATGGAGCGCTTCACGGTCGCCTTCGGAATAGACGGCTACCGTGGAGATGCCCAGCTCGCGGCAGGCGCGGATGATGCGCACGGCGATCTCGCCCCGGTTGGCCACCAATATCTTGTGGATGTTCAAGTTAGCAGTCTCCCTTCGTAGTTCCGGCAGGCCGGGAGCTTGGACCGGCTGGCTGGAAAAAGCGGCGCATTATTCCGGCTTGACGAGGAACAGCGGCTGGCCGAATTCGACGAGCTGGCCGTTCTGCGCCAGCACTTCGACGATCTCGCCCTTCACTTCGGCTTCGAGAGGGTTCATCAGCTTCATCGCCTCGAGGATGCAGACGACCGTCTTGTCGTGGACTTTGTCGCCCTCGTTCACGAACGACGGCGCGTCCGGCGACGGCGCGCGGTAGAACGTGCCGACCATCGGCGACACGATCTGGTGCAGGCCCGACAAGTCTTTGCCGGCGGGCTGCTGTCCGGCGGAAGGCTGCTCGGCGGTCGCGACCGGCGCGGATGCCGGAGCCGGCGTCTGCGCCGGCAAGTATGTATGCGGGATAGCTGCGGTCTGCACGTTGACGACTTCCGTGCGGCCGGGTTTGCGGATCGCCAGCCTGGCGCCTTCGTTTTCGATCTCGAGCTCGTGTACGGAGGTTTGATCCACAAGTTTGATCAATTCTTTAATTTCGCTAAGTTTGAACATATTCGCCCTACACTCCTTGGCTGTCACATTTGCCGTATGAAATCCAAGCGGCTTCGCCGCCCTCGTCCAAAGGGCAATAACCGCAAGCCGCCGTTCATACAAAGCCGCTTGAATCGGCCCGTTACCTTATACGTATGAAAAAGCAAAGCTTGTACGTACCCATAACGGACTCATTATAACATAATCGAAAGAAATGGAAAGAGCCGGCTGTCGGCCGGCTCCTTGCCGGGACTCCCGGCGCTTATGCGATTCAAGGCACGTACTGGACGGCTACGGCGTCGGGCGCGACGCCCAGCTCCTTGGTGGCGAGCTTGACGATCTTGACCGCCTGCTTGGAATCCAGCTTATCCGCCTGTACGATAATTTCGTATTTGTTGTTGTCGACCGAGTTGACGACCGCGTTTTCGTAATCGAGCTGCAATTTGTCCTGCAGGCTGGTGATCCGCTCTTCGGTAGCGGTGATCCGGCCTTGTTCCTCTACGGCTGCGGCGGCTTCTTCCTGCGTCTTCGAGCTGTCGCCGATGACCTTGTTCAAATCTTCGTACGCCTTGGAAGCCGCCTGCTCGCGCTTCAGCTGAATGTCGTCGAAGTACTCGCGTCCGCTCAGATTGCTCATGCCTTTGAGCACTTCCTTATCCTCGGGCAGTACGGAGGAATCCGACTGCTTGCCGGCATCCGGCGATGCCGCCGTCTCCTTGTCCTTGCCGCCCGCCGCACTCGGCGAAGGGCTCGCCTGCGGGCTGGGCGAAGCGCCGCCCGCGCCGGAGGCCGCCTGATCCTTGGCGCCGGTCCCGTCCGAGATGCCGCCAGTGCCTTCTACTGCCGTGATCTGGACGCCGTCGTCGCCCTGAGCGCCTCCGGTCACGCCGGTCGCGTCCGTCGTGAGGCGCTGCTCCTGAGCTGTCTGATCGGGCTTGGATACATCTTCGGTGAACAAGTAATATGCCGAGAGAATAACCATGAGCGAGAGCATCGATACGAGCCAGATCGTTTGTCTTTTGTTATTCATTTTTTTGGCCTCCTGCTTTTAATGGTTATTGGCTTGCTGCTCTTGCAATCATTCGGCGGTGCGCGGCACGACCGATATGCGATGGATCGGCACGTCCATGCCCGCCGCGACCGCCTCGGCGATCATCCGGCGCACGGTCGCGTTCTCCGCCCCCTTCGCGACGATCAGGACGCCTCTTAAGCGAGGCTTGATTTTTTTGACGATGATCGGCGACTTGCCGCCGGACACTTCGTACAGCACGACCTGCCCGTCCTGCGTGATGTCGGTAATATGGCGCCTCGCGCCGTTTTTGTCCGTCTCGTCGGTAATCTGCTGCGAGCGGCTCTCGTTTTGCTGGACGACCGTTTCCTCCGTCGAATCCACGGTCACCATCACCTCCGCCGTGCCGACGCCAGCGATTTTCTCCAGCATCTCCTTGAGCCGCTGATCGAGCTGGTTCTCGATATCCGCGAACGGATCGTCATGGCTCTCTCCGGTGCCGAGGAAGGTCTCCTGCTGAGCCGGCTTGTCCCCGTCGCCGGGAGGGACGACATCGGCGGCGCCCGGCGGCGTCACCGGCTTCATATTGAGATAGGAAGCGGCCAGCAGGAGCGCTGCGCCGACCAGCCCGATCAATATGAGCCAGCGAAACGTCTTGATCCGCTTCGGACCGCCGGGTCCGCCTCCGATGTACGTCTCCAGCTTTTCCAGCCACTTGGCCACACCCTCAGCCCCTTCCTCCGCTCGGCGCCGCACTCGCGCTCTTAACCTCGATTCTGTCCGTGCCGATGCCGAATCTGCCGGCGATCAGCGCCGATATCTGCTGCGTCTGCCCCGCGTCCGCCGGCATGTCATCCTCGGCGGGACTGGCGGCAGCCGGCATGTCGCCGCCCGGACTGCCCCCGGCCGCATCGATGGCGATATCGACCTGCACCGGGGCGACCGGCTCCACCTCGGCGATCGGCGCGCGGCCGTCGGATGCGGATTCGGTGGACGCCGCCCCGCCCAGGCGGACGGTGACGCCGTCTACATCCATCGTCCCATCCTTCATGACGACGGCATCGACCGTCACGTCATCGACTGCGACGCCGGCCTCCCGCTCGACCGCCGCCTTGATCTGAGACTCCAGCTCCGCGACGGCCAGCTTCGCCGCCTGATCGTTCCTGGTGCCGCCGATGCGTTTTGCCTCTGCCATGATCTGCGCCAGCTCGCCCTCGCCCGATTCCCCGTACGGCTCGCGCTCCGCCCATTGAATGCCCGCCGCGACCTTGGCGCTCATATCGCCCTTGACCCAGGAGAGCAGCGGCGAAGCGAGCGTCAGCAGGATGAACAGACCGGCGACGAGCCGGACGTACCGCTGCATCGTGCGGTTCGGCAGCAGCAGATCGATGAGCGCCGCCAGCAGGACGGCCGCTACGACCTGGCGGAGCCAGCCGCCCAGCGCCTCCATCACCGTTCCTCGCCTCCCTTGAGCCGCCGCCGGCTCATCTCATCAGTATGGATGCATTGCCTGCGGTGAGCACGATCGTCACGGCCAGGAAAAACATCAGGCCTACGGATGCGAGCGCCGCGAACACATAGATCAGCGTCTTGCCGATGAGCTGGAGACACTGCACGATCGGCGTATCGCCGAGCGGCTGCAGGACGGCGGCGGACAATCTGTAGATCAGCGCGATCGTCAGTATTTTGACCGCCGGGAAGGCGCACAGGAATACGAGAATGACGACGCCGGCGATGCCGACCGCATTTTTGACCAGCAGGCTCGCCGAGAGCACGGTGTCCGCGGCATCCGAGAACATCCGTCCGACGACGGGCACGAAGTTGCCTGTGACGAACTTGGCGGTGCGGAGCGCGACGCCGTCCGCGACCGCCCCCGTGGCGCCCTGGATCGACAGCACGCCCAGGAACAACGTCAGCATCGCGCCGAGCAGGCCGATCGCGACCGTGCGGAGCAGATTCGCAAGCTGCGTCACCTTGAACCGCTCGGAGATCGTGCTGGCCAGGTGCAGCACCGCCGAGAAAAACAGCAACGGGAACACGGCGACATGGATGATCGTGCCGATCGAGTGGATCATGAACACGATGAGCGGATGCAGCACGGCGACCGTCGCCACGCCTCCGGTGCTCGCGAGCAGCGTCAGCAGCAGCGGCACCATCGCCAGCATGAACTGCACCATGCTCGAGATCGCCTCTGCCGCGTAGCCGGCTCCCGTGCGAAAGCTGTTCACCGCGATGATGAGCAGCACCATATAGGCGACGGCGTAGGCGACCTGGCTGACGGCCTGGCGCTCGAAGGCGCTCTGCATCGTCTCGAGCAGCATCGTGAATAGGGCCAGCAGTACGATGGTGACGATCAGCTTGCCGCTGTACAGCACCTCATGCAGGAAAAACCGCGCCAGACCGAGCAGCACATCCTTGACGCTCCAGCCTTGACCGTCCTTCGGGAACATCAGCTCCCGCAAGCCGGGGGCTTTTCCATCCGGAAAATATCCGCCGTATTCGTTCTTCAGCTTGTTCCAGAACTGTTCGATCTGCTCCAGCCGCAGATCGTCCGTCTGTGTCTCCGCCAGCTCGCCGGTCAGCGCGCGGGGGTCCGTGCCGTATGACCCGTCGGTGTCCGGCGCCGGGGTGGCAGCTGCGGCCTTCGACTGTGCTGCCGCCTCGGCGCTGATTCCGGTTCCCGATGCAAACGTCTGGCCCGGCCACAGCGTCAGCAGCCATGCGCTCGCCAGCAGCAGGAGCAGCGGCAGCCAGCTTCCCCCGCCGCCGCGCGGGGCTAACGTTCGCATCGTCAAGCGCCTCCTCCCGTCGGCAGCAGGCCGAGCACCGTCTCGATGATGACGCTGATGATCGGCACCGCCATGACGAGGATCAGCATCTTGCCGGCGAACTCGATCTTCGAGGCGATGCTGTCAAGCCCTGCGTCGCGCACGATCTGCGCGCCGAACTCGGCGATGTAGGCGATGCCCACGATCTTGAGCATCGTCTTCAGATAGACCGACTGGATGCCGGAATGATCCGCGAGCTCCTCGATCATCTCGATGACGCCGCCAATCTTGCCGATCAGGGCGAGGAATATCGCGATGCCGAAAAAGGCGGCCAGCAGAAAAGCGAACATCGGCTTCTGCTCGCGGATAACGAGAATCAGGATAGCCGTCAGGAGACCGACGCCGACGATCTGCAAAATATCCATGGCTGCCCCCTACTGGAACAGGAAGATCGTCTTGATCTCCTGAAACAGCTCGTTGAGCATGCGGATGACCATGAAGAGCACGACGACGAAGCCGATCACCGTCACCCAGTGCGCCATATCCTCCTTGCCCATCTGCTTGAGCATCGTATGAATCATCGCGACGATGATCCCGATGCCCGCAATCTGGAAAATCGTGCTCACATCGATGTTCATGAATACGGCCCCCTACTACATCATGAGAATGACGACCAGGGCGGCCGTGAGCACTCCCAGGCTTCGGCACAGCTTTTCGTATCGCCGTTGGTCTTCCCGCGCCGCCTGCTCCTCGGCCTGCAGCTGGTGCGCGGCCAGCTTCAGATGCTTCAGCTGATCGCTTGCCCCGCTGCCGCCCAGCGTCTCCCCGAGGCGAAGCAGCGTGTCCCGCTCCGGCTCCCGCATCGATGTGGCCGGCCAGCCGGCCCGAACGGCCCGCTCCCAGCAGTCCCGCACGGTCTCCCCGGACCCCGATGCGAGCCGTGCGGATGTCTCGGCGAACAGAGACGATACCGGCGCTGTCAGGGCGGATGCGATGCGGGCCAGCGCGTCGGGCAGCGGCGTCTGTCCATAGCCGATCTCGGTCTCCAGCCGCTGCAGCGCGTGGATCAGCTGCCTGATCTGGCGCGGCCGCTGGGCGAACCTGGCGGCCTGCACGAACCCGATCATCGTGCCCGCGAACAGGATGAGGGCGGCGCCGACGAGCTTAAGCATGGCGCGCTCCGCCTTCGTTCGGCGACCGGATGACGGGCACGGACCTGCAGCCGGCGGATTTGCGCGCCTCGGCCTCGGCTTCTTCGGCGCCGACGACGCGGTGCCTGACGATGCCGCCCGAGCGCGACAGCAGCACGTAGGCGCCGAACATGCCGTCTGCGGCGAGCTCGGCCAGCACCGGACGCGCGAACACGTCCCGCAGATCGATCGCATGCGCCGTCGCGACGACGCGAACGCCCGCATGGAGCGCCTCTCTGAGGGCGTACGCGTCCTCAGGCCGCCCGATCTCGTCCGCCACGACGACCTCGGGCGACATCGAGCGGACGAGCATCATGAGCCCCTCGGCCTTCGGACATGCGTCCAGCACGTCCGTACGCGGCCCCAGGTCAAAGGCGGGGATGCCCCGATCGCATGCGGCGATCTCGGACCGCTCGTCCACGATGCCGACCTTGCGACCGCCCCATCTCGACGCTTGAGGATGATGCCATTCTCCTGCGCTGATCGAACGGGCCAGATCCCGCAGCAGCGTCGTCTTGCCCTGCTGCGGCGCCGAGACGATCAACGTATGCCTGACCGTGCGGGCAACGGGGTCCAGCAGCTCCGGCAGCAGTGTGGCGGCACAGCCCTTCCTCGCTCTGGCGATCCGGATATTGAAGCTGGAGACGTCGCGCAGATGACGGACATGTCCGCCCTCCAGCACCGTTCGTCCGGCCAATCCGATCCGATGTCCTCCCGGAACCGTCACATATCCGCGCCGCAGCTCCTCCTCCACCGCATACAGCGAATGGTTGGTCACGCGCTCCAGCAGCGCCCTGCAATCTTCGCGGCTCGGGCGGTATGCCGACGCGCTGTCCGTACAGATGCTGCCATCCGGCCCGACGAACGACGCCCCGCCCCCGTAGCCGATCTCAAGCGGCCTTTCTTCTCTGACCCGGATCTCTTCCAGCGATAGCAGCAGCGTCTCCGGCAGTCTCTCCAGCCTGTCCCGGAGACTCGCAGGGAACAGTTCGAGCAATGACAGCGGCAAGCGGTCTCCCCCTCTCCGACAAGTTGTCCTTTGCTCTTCCAATCATATGCGCGGCCGCCTCTCATTTATGACAGCATGTCTTTCCTCTTTTTAATAGATTTGCGTTAGCGGCCGGCTACTTTTTAAGAATGCCGACGAGCAGGCAGGCAACGCCCGCCGCCACCCACAGCAGCTTGACGGGCGAGAGCTTGTCCGACAGGCCGACGAGACCGATCGTCGTCGTCGATATGAGGATGAGCGGGCCGACCAATGCCAGCATGGCATTGACGCTGAGCGCCTTGGTCACATCGTTGAGCTTCAGCATGACGAGCGCGGCGGTCAGTTCGATGCTGCCGGACAGAATCCGGAGCAGCGCCATACTGAATACGGATTTATCCAAGCCGTCATCGCCTCCTTTCGATTGTCGCGGATAAGGTGCGTGGTTTACGTTATGCGAGGCGAGGGGACAACTTGCATAGAAGAATAAATATTGAGAGATTTAAAGCGGAATTCATGTGGCGGGGGTAGATAGCGGTCATTGTGGCCGTTATGCCGTTATTACGAAGGATGGCTCCATTCGTACAAACAGCGTGGTCGGGGCAGCGTAGACGAATACCTGCGGATTTACATCCTTTTTCCAGCTATCGCATGTTTTGAACGATAAAAAATGCGCAGCTGCAGGCTTTTGCCTCTTTTCCTTCGATACTCCGGACTTCGCGGCTGAAAAGCTGCTGATTTGCAGGCTTTTCGTTTTGGGCTTGTCGGGATTGCAAAAAGCCTGCACGGATGCAGGCTTTTAAGTCGTCCCCATATAAAAGACCCGCCCGAAAAACCGGACGCGTCCAATGTTAAACTTACCTGTCTCATCGCAGTGTGCGTATATCCGTCTTATGCTCCCAAAACCCTTACGGCCTGCTCGCTCATGTTCCTTCCTTCAAATACGGCGAACGCCGCCGGGGGTGCAGCCTCCCTGGGTTCGGCGCTCGACAAGATCGGAGGCGAGATCGGCGCGAAGCGAAGACAACATAGCCGGGGCTGCGACGCAAAAAAAGCTGCCGGAAGCATCCGGCAGCTTCGTCCTGCTCGAGTTGTTATCTGCGATCCTGCGGACCGCCGACGAACACGGCATCCGCCGTATCGAGCCCGTACGCGGTATGCAGCGCGCGCACGACGTCGTTCAGCGGCTCTGCTGCGATCACGCAGGAGCACTTGATCTCGGACGTGCTGACCATCTTGATGCTGACGCTCGCCTTCGAGATGACGTCGAACATCTTGGCGGCTACGCCGGGATTCGATACCATACCTGCGCCGACGATTGATACTTTGACGAGATTCTCCTCATAGGCAGCTTCGTCGAAAGGCACCTCGCTGCGGATCCGCTCGATCACGGCGAGCGCGCGGGCGCGGTCGGCCAGCGAGACGGTGAACGAGAAGTCGGCCTTGCCGCTCGATATGCCGCTCTGGACGATAATGTCGACATCGATCGACTCGCTCGCCAGCGCTCCGAAGATCTTCGCCAGCACGCCGGGGATATCCGCCACGCCTACGATGCTGATGCGGGCTACATTTTTATCAAA
This sequence comes from Cohnella sp. 56, assembly GCF_037963805.1. Lineage (NCBI taxonomy): Bacteria > Bacillati > Bacillota > Bacilli > Caryophanales > Paenibacillaceae > Cohnella > Cohnella sp. 56. The sequence goes on from NZ_JAZDQE010000004.1 coordinate 466,751, forward strand.
AGCGATGCCGCTGACGACGACGCCTTGTTCCATTGCCGCTTCCTCCCTTACGAGCGTTCCTTCATTCTGGGTAAAGCTCGAACGCACCACGAGATGAACGTTGTAGTGCTTCGCGTATTCGACTGCGCGAGGGTGCAGCACCGCCGCTCCGAGATGGGCAAGCTCCAGCATCTCGTCGTACGAGATGACGTCCAGCTTGCGCGCGTTCTGGACGACGCGGGGATCTGTCGAATAAATGCCGTCCACGTCGGTATAAATCTCGCATACGTCCGCCTTGATGGCGGCCGCGAGCGCGACTGCCGTCGTGTCCGATCCGCCTCTGCCGAGCGTCGTAATCTCGCCCTCGTCCGTCATGCCCTGGAAGCCGGCGACGATCGCGATCGCTCCGCCGTCCAGCGCGGCCAGCAGACGGGTCGGCGTGATCTCCGAGATGCGCGCCTTGCCGTGCACCGCTTCCGTCACAATGCCGGCCTGCCAGCCCGTGAACGACTTGGCGTCATGGCCCAGCTTGTGAATCGTCATTGCGAGCAGCGCGACCGATATTTGCTCGCCGGTCGTCAGCAGCATATCCATTTCCCTGGCCGGGGGATTGTCGGTCAATTCCTTGGACTTGTCAATTAGATCGTCGGTCGTATCGCCCATGGCGGACACGACGACGACGACGCGATGGCCCTGCAGCTTTTTGTCGATAATCCGCTGCGCCACGCGCTGCATCCGCTCCGTGGTCCCGACGGAACTGCCGCCGAATTTCATCACGATTAAGGACAACGCGATTCCACTCCTCATCTACACTGTGCATACAGCAATATATTATAGCACAAGGCTATCGGCCCAGAAACGAAAAAAAAAATCCTCCGCGGATGCCCCAAGGCGTCCGCGAAGGATCGGGATCGTACTAAGCGCGCGAGATGTACTTGCCTTCGGTCGTATTGATGAGCAGCACGTCGCCTTCGTTGATGAACAGCGGCACCTGCACGTTGTGACCGGTCTCGAGCTTGGCGTTCTTGGTCGCGCCCGTCGCGGTGTTGCCCTTGATGCCCGGCTCGGTCTCGACGACCTTGAGGTCGACGTTGTTCGGCAGGTTGATGCCGAGAATCTCGCCCTGATAGCTCGTGATGTTGACCGTCATGTTTTCCTTGAGGAAGTTGATCTCCCATTCGAGCTGCTTCTTGTCCAGGTTGAACTGGTCGTACGTCTCGTTGTCCATGAACGTGTACTCGCTGCCGGAGTTGTACAGGTACTGGACGGCGCGGTTCTCGATATGGGCGCGAACGACGTTCTCGCCGGCGCGGAACGTCTTCTCGATGACGTTGCCGTTGCGCAGGTTCTTGAGCTTGGAGCGGACGAACGCGGCGCCCTTGCCCGGCTTGACGTGCTGGAAGTCGATGACGGTGCACAGATCGTTGTCCACTTCAATGGTAAGGCCTGTCTTAAAATCGTTAACGGAAATCACTGCTAGAATTCCCTCCTGTAGGAACGTGGCTCCTTACCCCAGAACGATCAGTTCCTTGGGGGAGCGCGTAAGTATTTTAATCCCGTCATCCGTCAAAACGACGTCGTCCTCGATCCGTACGCCGCCGAAGCCCGGGATGTAGATGCCCGGCTCGACCGTGACGACATGGCCCGGGAGTAAAATCGAATCCGGCGCCGAAAAGCTGAGCCGCGGCTCCTCGTGAATATAAAGCCCGATGCCGTGGCCGGTGCTATGGCCGTATTGATCTCCATAACCATACCGCGTGATGATATCTCTCGTCAAGGCGTCGCCTTCGCGGCCGTTCATCCCCGGCTTGAGATGCGCCAGCGCGTGCAGCTGCGCCTCGAGGACGATGCCGTAAATCTCTCTGTGACGGTCGGTCGGCGTACCGACGAACACCGTCCGCGTCAGATCCGAGCAGTAGCCTCTGTAGTACGCGCCAAAGTCCAGCGTGACGAACTCGCCCGTCCCGATGATCCGGTCGCTCGCAACGCCATGCGGCATGGCCGAACGCTCGCCGGATGCGACGATCGTATCGAAGGACGTGCCGGACGCCCCGAGCTTCCTCATATAGAACTCCATCTCGAGCGCGATGTCCGATTCCTTGGCGCCCGGTCTGATGAAGTCCAGGATGTGAGCAAACGTACGATCGGCGATATCCGCCGCTGCCTCGATGATCGCGATCTCCGAAGGCTCCTTGACGGCGCGCAGCTTCTCCAGGACTTTGCCCGCCGGCGCCAGTCGGACGGGAGCCAGCCGCTCGGCGAGCGTCGAATACGAGGCGTATGTGACGGCCCCGTCTTCGAACAACAGCCGCTCGATACCCGCCCGCCGCAGCCGCTCCGCGACCGGTTCATAGTAGCCCGTCGTCGGATGCTCTACGACCTCGACGCCGTCGGATTGCGCTCCCGCCTGCTCCGTATAGCGGAAGTCCGTGAACAGGACGGCTTCCGACGCCGTCACGAGCACGACGCCCGCGGAGCCGGTGAACCCGGTCAAATATCGCCGGTTGTGATCGCTCGTAATCAGCATCGCCGAATCCTGCAAGCCTGACAGCTCCGCTCGAAGTCGCGCGATTCTAGCTTCGCTCATAAACCGTCCACCTCGTTTTTCTCCATCTAATGCTGTGCGCCAATTGCAGGGCGGCCTTCGCCGGCTATCGCCCCGAAGACTGTAAATGACGAAGCAGCGCCAGCAGTCCGAGCTCGTACCCGTAGGCGCCGAATCCGGCGATCTGTCCGATGCACACGGGCGCCAGCATCGAAGTATGCCTGAACGATTCGCGCTTATGTATGTTGGACAGATGAACCTCCACCGTCGGCAGTCCGACCGACGCGATCCCGTCGCGCAGCGCGATGCTCGTATGCGTGTATGCGCCGGGGTTGATCAGAATGCCGTCATGGCGCCCGTAGGCGGCATGAATCTCGTCGAGAAGGGCTCCCTCGTAATTCGACTGATAGAAAGAAAGCGATGCGCCCGCCCTGGCCCCCGCTTCCCGCAGCTGCGTCTCGATATCGGACAGCGTCTGGCTGCCGTATACGCCCGGTTCCCTGATGCCGAGCATATTCAGGTTCGGGCCGTTCAGTACAAGAATACTGGACATGTCCGGCACACCTTCCTCATTTTTCAGGCTGCAAATCCATCAGTCATTGTATCACATCGGGCGATACAGAGGCTACAGAACCGCTTCGGGCAGCCTGGAGTATCGTCATGCGGGCTGGGGCTCCCCGTCGCCGCCTCCCCCGCCGGCCTGCTTGGGCTCGCGCGCCTGCTCGTCGTGATATTCGAAGGCGTACGAGAATCCGATGAACAGGCCCCATATCAGGTACAAGGCGCATTCCGTAACGATACTCGACAGCCCGATCTCGCGCAGCGGCGGTACCGCGCCCGTGAGCGGTCCGATCCAGAAAAATAGCAGTCCCCACCACAATGCCCCGAACAGCAGGCCTGGCCACGGTCCGCCAAGCCTGCCGAGCAGCGCCCAGTATACGTATGCCGCGACGATCGACATGAGGATAAACAGCACATAGCCCATGCAGTGCCAAAAAATCGTATCCAGTTGGCCTCTTTTCACGAACGGATCCGCCAAAAAAGCTTGCGGAACTTTTGTAAAGTTGAGCGCGATCCACAGCCACCTGACCGCTCCTCCGATAACACCGGCAAAGAAGCCGATCAAAAGGCAGTATACAGCGGGATGCCTCGTCTTGCCCTGCCGCCTGCGCTCGTCTCGTTGCTTAACCGCGTCCAATTCGCGCGCCCCCTTCCGGCAACCTTAGATTGTACGGACATTAGTATGGGCCTCCGCCAGGCTCGCTAATCGCCGGGCTGCGTTAACTGTGGCAATAGCCGTCCCGATCTTGTAAAATAAGAACCATACGTGAAGCGTGTCATGCTTCAAGAGATCGAGCGAGAGATGGTGAATGGTTTGGCAGAACAACCGACCTCCATTTACGGAGGACAGGCTGTAATTGAAGGCGTGATGTTCGCGGGACGCAACGTTCATGTGACCGCGGTACGACGCAAAAATCAAGAGATCGCTTTTTTCGAGGTTCCCCGCAAGCAGCAGCAAAACCGCCTTTTGTCCATATTGAAACGCATTCCTTTCGTTCGCGGCATCGTCGGTATCGTCGAATCGTCCGCCAAGGGCTCCCAGCATTTGAACTTTTCGGCTGAGACTTATGCGGAGGACGAAACGGATCAGGGCGGCGCCGACAAGCCGAAGGAGAAATGGAGCCTGTCGATGGTGCTCGGCGTTGCAGTCGTCGGCGCACTCTCATTCGTATTCGGAAAGCTCGTCTTTACGACGGTGCCTGCCTTCCTCGAAGGCGTGCTGTTCGAGGGCGTATTTAACAGCATGATCCTGCATAACCTTCTGGAGGGCGTCATCAAGATCGCGCTGCTGCTCTTTTATTTATGGTTCATATCCAAGACGCCATTGATCAAGCGGCTGTTCCAGTACCACGGCGCCGAGCACAAGGTCATCAGCGCCTACGAAGCGGGCGTCGACCTTACCGTCGAAAACGTACAGCGCTTCACGCGTCTGCATTACCGCTGCGGGAGCAGCTTCCTTGTTTTTACCGTCATCGTAGGCGTCGTCCTGTATTCGTTCCCGATCTTCCATTGGGACACGATCTGGGAGCGCATCTGGATCCGCATCGCCTTGCTGCCCGTCGTCATCGGCATCTCCTACGAGGTGCTCCGGTGGACGAATGCCGCTCGCGACATTCCCGGGCTCCGCGTGCTCGGCTATCCGGGACTGTGGCTGCAGCTGCTCACGACCAAGGAGCCGACCGACGACCAGGTCGCCGTCTCCATCGCTTCTTTTAACCGGATGCGCGAGCTCGACCGCGAGCTTCGTCCGGTCTAATATCAACAGAACGAGGGAGGGACGTTATGCGCTATCGCAACCGAATGCCAACGTGGTTTTTCATATTGGTCGTTCTGATCGTCATCGGCATCGCTTCAACGATCGTGAACGGCGGTCGGACGCTGATCGTGCCCGTCGTCCTCATCGCGATCGTGTGGCTCTTGTACAAGTTTCCGCCCAACCGCTGGGCGAAGGGCGGCTCTCCTGGCTCTTCCTACAGCCGTGCAGCGGCACAAAGCAAAAAACGTCAGCAGGCCAAAGAAGCCGCATCCGCCAAGCAGCGCAGAAGCGCCTCCCCTTTTCGCGTGATCGAAGGCAGCAAAGGACGCGACGACGAGCCGCCAACCTATCATTGAAGCGCTGCTTGATTTAAAAAGACTGAGGGATTTGCGATTTGCTCCCTCAGTCTTTTTTGTTGTCATTCGGCAGTAGCGTCATTCCAGCGGCTTCACTCCGGACGCCTCGGCGGCTTGGCGGAGCCCAGACGAACGATGGGCGTCCCGGCGGCCCCAGGAGACTTGCGTTCGGGAAGCTCGATTCCCGTACGATAGTCGAACCGGTCGAAAAATTCGTTGCCCGATTCCAAGCCGGAACGATACAGCCCTTCGCTCTGCTCCTCCGACAAGTGAAAATCTGTCGTTTTTACGCCCAAGGTCGGTATTTTAATCGTCCGCACACGATTGTTTTTCTCGATATACCGTTCGTCGTGGGCACTCAGCATCGTCTCGAACATGGCATAGAACATCGTAAACGGGCCGTCGATCCGATGCCCTGTAGGATTCGGCCTGCCGACCATCTGGAAGCCGACGACAGGGAGCGCGGGCGGCGAAGCTTCGGGTTCCTCGAACAGCCAGAGCGGAAAATTGCTCAACAGCCCGCCGTCCACAACGTACGAGCTGCGCACTCCCAGCTTGCGCCTGGCGTGTCGGATGCGCTTGAGCGGATGGTAGACCGCCGAGCTGCGGATGATGACGGGATCGAAAAAATAAGGGATGCTGACGCTCATTCGGATAGCCTGGGCCACGCCCAGAGCGGACGGGTCCATCCCGTAGTCGGCGATGTCGTCCGGCAGCACGAGCAGCTTGCCGTTCGTTATATCCGAAGCGATGATGCGCAGCCGACCCGGCGGCAAATCCTGGAACGTCCTGATGCCTTTGGCTGCGAGCAGCCGCTCGGCCCACGCCTCGAGCGCATCGCCGCTGTACAGTCCCTTGAACATGAGAAGCCGCACGGCGGGACCTATCAGCTTCAAATTAAATATGGGCGCACGCTTCAGGAATGCGGAAAACGGCGTGTCGTCGATGATCATCTTCATCTCCGACGCATTGTATCCTGCGGCGATCAACGCCGCCACGATGCTGCCCGCCGAGGTTCCCGCCACCTGGTGAAAGCCGTAGCCGTGCAGCTCCGCGGCCCTCACCGCACCTGCTAATGAGATCCCCTTTACGCCGCCGCCCTCGAACACGGCATTGATCATTTTAAGCTGCGTCATACGCATGCCTCCGTCCGCATGAAGCCCGAATATTGCAAGCTTATGCGGCGGACCGCTTGTGCATGACGATGTCGCGGCACTACAGCGGCACAGACGGCTGCGACGATCGTGCACCGGCAAACAAAAGGGAACGCTGCGCGCGTCCCCTGCTCACCTTATAATTCCGTATCCAACTCGTCGCGAATGCGCAGCAGCTCCTGCCGGCGCGTATCGTCCCGATTGAAATATTCGACCAGCGTCTCGATGCAAGTAATCGAGTCCCAGCTCAGATGATGCTCGATGCCTTCGACATCCCGATAAATATTTTCATGCTGTACGCCGATGACGCTCAGGAACGATTCCAGCAGACGATGGCGGTCCACGAGCCGTTTGCCGATTTTTTTGCCTTTGCTCGTGAGGATCAGTCCCCGGTACTTTTCATAAATCAAATATTGATCCTTGTCCAGCTTCTGAATCATCTTGGTCACGGACGAGGGGTGCACCTCCAGACCTTCGGCGATGTCGGATACGCGGGCGTATCCCTTCTCGTCGATCAGTCGGTAGATGCGTTCGAGATAATCTTCCATACTGGGCGTCGGCACCGAACTGTCCCCTTTCCCGACGGTTAATAACACCTTAGTATCATACAACGCACGCTGGACGAGGGCAAGCCAAGGTTCGTCCGGCAGGAGCGCGATATCCATAAGTTAGCGGAGTCCGGCAAGCGGCGGCGAAGCATAATATCATCTGAAAGGAGGCGTCGCATCATGAGCCCGAACCTGACGGAGAGACCGCGGCAAGACCGCGCGACCAAACTGTTCGTTCCAGAGCTTGTCTACTTCGAACCGGATGCATTGAACTATCCGATGGGCCGGCGGATCGAAGCATGGGCGATACGCGAGGGCATTCCCCATCGCATGACGACCTCGCACAACCGGATCACCGACCTGCCCGGCAATAGCGAGACGGAGCAGTACAAGATCGCCAAGCGCACGCTTGTCGTCGGACTTCGCAAGACGCTGAAGTTCGATACGTCGAAGCCCTCCGCAGAGTACGCCATCCCGCTGGCGACCGGCTGCATGGGGCATTGCCACTATTGCTACCTGCAAACGACGCTGGGAGCCAAGCCTTATATTAGAGTGTATGTCAACGTCGACGACATTCTCGCTGCTGCCCAAGGCTATATTGAGGCGCGAAGTCCCGAGATCACGCGCTTCGAGGCGGCCTGTACGTCCGATCCGCTCGGACTTGAGCATATCACCGGCTCGCTCGCCGAGACGATCGCCTTCATGGCGAGGCAGCCGCTCGGCCGGCTGCGGTTCGTGACGAAGTTCCATCACGTCGATTCGCTGCTCGGTATCGCCCATGGCGGCCATACGCGGATCCGGTTCAGCGTCAATGCAGATTATGTCATCCGCAACTTCGAGCCCTCCACCTCCAGATTCGCGGAGCGCATCGAGGCGGCCGGCAAGATCGCCGTAGCCGGATACCCCCTCGGCTTCATCATTGCGCCGATCATCTGGTTCGACGGTTGGCAGGACGGCTATGCCGAGCTGCTGACGAGGCTCGCCGCCGAACTGCCGCCGGAAGCCGGCCGCGACCTGACGTTCGAGCTGATCCAGCACCGGTTCACAAAAACGGCCAAAACCATCATCGAGAAACGGTATCCGAAAACGAAGCTCGAGATGGACGAGGAAAAGCGCAAAAAGAAATGGGGCCGCTGGGGTCAAAACAAGTACGTATACCCGGACGAGCAGGCCGAGGCGCTGCGCATGTTTTTGTCGGAGCGGATCTTCGAAGCTTTTCCCGAAGCGCGAATCGAATACTTCACCTGAGGCGAACGAGGCGAACGGACTGCGACGCTAGAAAAGCAGCCAATCCGGCGTAATCCGGTTAAGCCAGATCGTGATCTCGGTCATCCGGTCGGTGAACAGCAGGATGCCCATCACAATCATCAGCGCGCCTCCGACCTTCATGAGCATGCTGGAATACTTCAATATCCAGCGGGCTGAACCGATGAAAAATGCGAGCACGAAAAACGGCACGCCAAAGCCCAGCGAATAGGCGGCCGTCATGCCCGCCCAAGTGCCCGGCTCGCTCGCCGCGAGCGCCAAAATCGCGGTCAGAATCGGTCCGACGCACGGCGACCAGCCGGCCGAGAAGCCGATGCCGAATATAAACGAGCCGACATACCCGGCCGGTCGCCAGCCGACGTTCATCTTGCGCTCCTTGAGCAGCAGCTGGGGCTGGAAAATGCCGAGCAGGAACAAGCCCATGAGGACAATCAGAACAGCCGATATTTGCCGGATAAGCTCCTGATATTCCCGGAACGTATACGCAAAAGTGTTGGCCGTATAACTAAGCGTAAAGAAGACGGCAGAAAAGCCCAATATGAAAAAGAAAGTATGGGCCATCGTTTTTGCGCGAATATCTTTGCTCGTCTCGGTCTTCAGCCTGCTGACGGAAATACCGGTTATGTAGGATAAGTATGAGGGATACAAGGGCAAGCAGCACGGGGAAATAAAAGAGGCCAATCCGCCGGCAAAAGCAATTCCGATATTCAGCTGACTCATCACTTTCACCTCGCAAGAAAAGGGGGCCGGCTAACCGGCCCCACCGCATTATGCTTCGACTTTCATCTGGGCAACCATGATCGATATGAGCTGCTGGACCTGAACCGGCTTGCTGATATAAGCGTTCGCGCCGGCCTCCAGACATTTGTCCCGGTCTTCCTTCATCGCCTTGGCCGTCACTGCAATGATCGGCGTGCTCAGCTGCAGCGTATGCCGGATCTCGCGGATTGCCTGGAACCCATCCATATCCGGCATCATAATATCCATCAGGATACAGTCGTAAGTGTCGCCGCTGCGCAGGCGATCCATACATTCGAGACCGTCGTGCGCAATCGTAAACGACATCTCGAGCGATTCGAGCACATGGGACAGCGCAAACAGATTGCGGGCGTCGTCATCGACGAGCAGCACATGACGTCCCTTGAGCTTCGCCGTGCTGAGCGGCATCTCGCTCGCGGCAACGGATACCGGATCCGCCGCCGACAGCGAGTTGCCGGTGGCCAGCTGCTTGGCAGCGATCGTCTCGTCGAGATGGCTGAGCGAGCGCTGCGCCGGCAGGTAGAGCGTGAACTCGCTGCCCTTGCCGTCTTCGCTCTGCACCTCGATTCTGCCGCCGAGCATGTTGGCGAGCGACGAGGAGATCGTGAGCCCCAGGCCCGTGCCTCCGAACTTGCGGGCGGTGCCGCTGTCGGCCTGCGTGAAGGCTTCGAAAATGAGGCCAAGCTTGTCTCTGGCGATGCCTCTGCCCGTATCCGCGACTGTAAACGTAATCTCCTGCTCTCCCCAGGCGTTGGTCGATTGCACGCTGATTCGCAGATCGACCCTGCCTGCCTCGGTGAACTTGAAGGCGTTGGACAGCAGATTTTTGAGAATCTGCTGCAGCCGGAAGCCGTCCGTCTCCAGCCAGGCCGGCGTCTCGGGGGCGATATGGACCGAGAAGCCCAGATTTTTGTTGGCCGCGATCTCCTGGAAGCTGCTCTGAATCGTGAGCTGCAGATCGGCGAGAATGACGTTGCCCATCTCGATGTCCAGCTTGCCTGCCTCGACCTTGGACAGATCGAGAATATCGTTGATCAAGTTAAGCAGGTCGTTGCCGGCGCCGTGAATCGTATTGACATAGCTGATATCGTCGTCGTTCAGGCGGCCATGCCGGTTCTCGGCCAGCATCTGCGACAGAATGAGCATGCTGTTGAGCGGCGTCCGCAGCTCATGCGACATGTTCGCGAGGAATTCGCTCTTGAAGTTGGAGCTGCGCTTGAGCTCGTCGTTCATCGTGAGCAGCTCGAGCGACTGGGCGTTGAGCTCCTCCGATTGAACCTGCAGCTCCTCGTTCGCCGCCTGGGCTTCGGAATACAGCTGCTCCATCTCCATACGGCTGTTCACCGACTGGATGGAGACGCCGAGCATGGAAGCCAGCTGCTCGAGCAGCTCGATATCGCTTCTCTTGAGCAGACTGAACGACCCGATCTCCAATACGCCCACCACGGTGCGTTCAAAGCATACCGGCAGCAGGATGAGCTGCTTCGGCGAGGATTGGCCGATGCCGGACTGGATATAGACGTACCCTTCCGGAATCTGATTGACAACCATCGTACGGGCTTCGGACGCGCATTGCCCGATCAAGCCTTCGCCGATCTGGAATTCTTTGCGCCCGAAGTTCTCCGCGGAATCCGCAAAAGAGGCGTTCTTGACCAAATGATTCGACTTATCCCTCACGTACAAAATCCCGTACGGAATATCGAAAACCTGAACCATGTGATTCATGAAAGTGCGGCCGACCGAATCGATATCGTTCTGCTCCTGGAGCAGTGTGGCGATCTCGGCGACCTGATCCTTGCGGAGGTTCTGGCGCTCGATCGAATCCAGCAGCGCATTGGTCGAATCCCCCAGCTCCATCATCTCGTCCCGGGTGTTGATCTCGATCCGCCGGTCAAGCTTCCCGTCCTGGAACGCGATCTGGCGAATCGTCGAGCTGACCATCCGAATCGTCTTGATGACGGAGCCCGACACGAACCAGGCCATGGCGATGGCGATGATCGCCACGAACAACCAGAGCAGATAGAGGAAAAAGATCAGCGAGGCGTTTCTTTCCCTGAGATCCTCCACCCGTTGGTTGGTCAGGCTCATTTCGGTGTCTTTGAAGCTCTGAAGCTGCTGTCTGATCGCATCCGTTTTCGTCTTTCCGATTTTCTGCTCGAAAAAGCGGTCGAGACTGGCCGTATCCCCGCTTCGCTTGTAATCGATCGCATTCTCCGCCCCGGTCTCCGTCCAATCCTGAATATTGGAATTGATGCTGTCCAGGTTGCGCAGCTGCGCAGGATTGTCGATGACAAGTGCGGCCAAAGCATTGACGTCCGTCTGCCAGCGGGCCTTGCCTGTATCGTAAGGTGCCAGGTATTCTGCGCTTCCGCTGATCACGAAGCCTCTCATGCCCGTCTCCATATCGAGCAGATCCTTCTGAATTTGATCGACGGACTCATGAACCTGGATATCATGTGTGCTGATGAATTGCACTTCTTTTTGCATGGACGCAATTCGTATGGTCAATGCGACGATGGCGAGGCCCAAGAATATCATCACAATAATATTGCCAAACAGAATCTTGGTCCGAATGGATACTTTTTTCCTTCGCTCCGGGACGCTGTGCACGACTTGCTCCTCCTTGTTGCTTAGCTATATTAGTTCTATCATACAGAAAATGAAGTGTATTTGAAATAAAAAACCCGCGAATTATAAAATTCGCAGGTTTTTTCAAAATAGAAAATCTCTTTTGAAGCCTTATTCTGGAGGCCGTTATTTGACGACCGCGCCGCTTGGCATGCCGTCCGGCACGGTCGCGAGCTTCAGCTGGCCGCCTTCGGAGGCCGCCAATATCATGCCGTGCGACCACTCTCCCCGCAGCTTGACCGGCTTCAGGTTGGCGACGCAGATCACCTTGGCGCCGACCAGCTCCTCGGGCTTGTAATATTGGGCGATGCCGGAGACGACCTGGCGCGACTCGCCGCCCAGATCGAGCTGCAGCTTGAGCAGCTTGTCGGCCTTCGGGATCGGCTCGCACGCCGTCACCTGTGCGACGCGAAGCTCGATCCTGGCGAAGTCGTCGATGCCGATCTCGTCCTTGGCGTCCGCCTTCGCCGTCTGCGCGGCAGCGTCGGCGGCAGGGGCGCTGCTCGCCGCGGCAGGCGCGTCCGCCTCTCCCTGGGCGGCCGGCTTGGCACCGCCGCCCATCATGTCCACGATCCACGCGACTTCGCTCTCCAGGTCCAGCCGCGGGAAGAGTGCCTCTCCCTTGTCGACACGCGCCCCGGCGGCCAGACCGCTCCACGCGCCGAGGCTGTCCCATGCGGTCGCCTCGCCTTCGCCGATGCCGAGCTGGGCCCAGATCCGCGCAGGCGCATGCGTCATGAACGGCTGCAGCAGGATCGAGACGATCCGCAGGCTCTCCGCGAGATGCGCCATGACCGATGCGAGCGCGGCGCGGCCCGCCTCGTCCTTGGCCAGCACCCACGGCTGCGTCTCGTCGATGTACTTGTTCGTGCGGCTGACGAGCGTCCAGATCGCCGTCAGCGCGACGGAGAACTCCATCGCCTCGATCGCTTCCTCCGCCTTGCGCACGGCCGCTGCCGCCACGGCCTCCAGCTCGGCGTCGAAGGCGGTGCTGCCTGCAGCCTCGGGCACGACGCCCTCGAAGTACTTGCCGATCATCGCGACCGTGCGGCTCAGCAGGTTGCCCAGATCGTTGGCCAGATCGTAGTTCAGCCGCTCCGCGAAGTTCTCCGGCGTGAACGTGCCGTCGGAGCCGAACGGCACCTCCCGCAGCAGATAGTAGCGGACGGGATCGAGCCCGTACCGGTCGATGAGCTTGACCGGGTCCACGACATTGCCCTTGGACTTGGACATCTTGCCGTCCTTCATGAGCAGCCAGCCGTGCGCGAACACCTTCTTGGGCAGCGGCAGGTCCAGCGCCATCAGCATGATCGGCCAGTAGATCGTATGGAAGCGCACGATCTCCTTGCTCATCAGATGCACGTCGGCAGGCCAGAACTTGTCGAACAGCGACGGATCGTCCGTCCCGTAGCCGAGCGCCGTAATATAGTTGCACAATGCGTCGATCCACACGTAGATGACATGCTTCGGATCGGACCGCACCGGTATGCCCCAGTTGTACGTCGTGCGGGACACCGCCAGATCCTCAAGCCCCGGCTTGATGAAGTTGTTGATCATCTCGGTCTTGCGCGACTCCGGCTGGATGAAGTCCGGATGCGCCTCGTAGTGGGCGAGCAGCCGGTCCACATAGTTGCTCATTTTGAAAAAGTAGGATTCTTCCTTGACCAGCTCCACCGGATGCCCGCTGTCCGGGCTTTTCCCGCTCACAATGTTCCCTTCGCCATCCTTGACGACATCGACCAGCTGCGTCTCCGTGTAGAACGTCTCGTCCGGAATGCTGTACCAGCCCTCGTACTCGCCTTTATAAATGTCGCCCTTGGCCAGCAGCCGCTCGAAAATCTCCTCGACGACCTTGGCGTGCCTCGGCTCTGTCGTGCGGATGAAGTCGTCGTTGGTGATCTCGAGCTTCTTCCACAGCTCCTTGATGCCCACGACGATATCGTCGACGAATTGCTGGGGTGTCTTGCCCGCATCCTGCGCCTTGCGCTCAATCTTCTGGCCGTGCTCGTCCGTCCCCGTCAGGTAGCGCACCTCGTACCCGCGCAGCCGCTTGTACCGGGATATCGCGTCGCCCGCGACGGTCGTGTAGGCGTGCCCGATGTGCAGCTTGTCGCTCGGATAGTAGATCGGGGTTGTGATATAAAAGGTTTTGCCAGCTTCGCTCATGCTCGTCAGCTCCCGTAATCGATATGGCGCAGAGTGGTACGGAAGCGCAAAAAGACTCCCGTCCGCCATGGGACGAGAGTCTGCGCTCACGTGGTACCACCCAAATTCCCCCCGGCCGCGGCAAGCGGACGAAGGCTCATTCGCACCGATCCGTCGGATCGGCCGTTCTCCGTTAACGCCGGAGCGCGCGTCGCATCCTCGTCGCTGCGCTGCGGCTGCAGCGGCGCTCGAATGCAAATCCTCCATGACCATCTTCCGAAGGCGATCTATGCCGGCTCGCAGCTGTGCCCGGCTCTCTGGGATAGATCCTCGTCTTCGTACTCATCGCTTCATCGGATCGGTATACGATTGTATTGGCCAAAATATAACGCAGCGTCCGGGCCATGTCAAGCGGACGGACGTCCCTGCGCGCGCTTGCGTCCCGGCGGGGGCACCGGGTCGAACCCGCCGGGGTGAAACGGATGGCACTTGCAAATCCGCACCGCGGCCAGTCCCGCGCCCTTGAGGGGGCCGTGCACCTCGATCGCCTCCAGCGCATAGGCCGAGCAGGTCGGCGCGAAGCGGCAGGTCGGCGGCTTCAGCGGCGAGATGAACCGTCTGTAGAAGACGATCGGCAGCCGCAGCGCGGCAACCAGCATCCGTTGCATTCCGATCCGCCCCCCTTCGCTTGCCGTGTCGTCTGTCCTTATCTTGCCGCAATCGCCTTATCCAAGTCAAATCGCCGCAGGCGTCAGTCGAACCAACGCGTCACCACGAAGATGAAGGCGATCAGAGAGACGACCGAACCGGCCATATAACCCCAGCCTTGTCCTTTTTTCCCTTGAAAAAAACGGAGTATGCTCATGCTGAGCAACCCCCCGACCAACAAAATAAAAATAACGCCGACCACGAACAGACCCGCGGAAACCTCCGATACGTCCACCAGCTCCAAAACGCTTTCCTCCCCATCCTCTGACGCATCCGCACGGGCTGCCGCCCGCGAATGCCGCTGTAAAGCATTATAGCGAATCCGGACGGGATTGAACATCATTCACCGACAAACAGCTCGACTTCCCCCTGTCTCGACGGCCTTCTGCGGAAGACGACAACCCACTTTCCGTTTTTCCATGTCACCCTGCCCGATCTCGGGACGACGAGGCAAGGCAGCTTGAGCGACGCCGTGGCGGCGCCCGGCAGTCCCGATACGCGAAGGCAATCGGCCGTCGCATGCAGCCGGATGTCGCGCCTGTTCATGCCCGGCGGCGGCTTGATCGTAGCCACTACCCGCTTCGGCTCTTTGCGCGCCTCCATCTGCGGAATCGCGGACACCGTCGCGCCCGGACGCTCGGCTTTGCCTTCGCCGGCGCCGCCCCCGCCCCCCGTTCCGACTGCGAGCTTGCTTATATATTCGTTCAGCCACGAATCGTCTTTGTGATTCCACTGCTTGATCAGGTCCCACGGCAAGTCTTTGCCGATCAGATTGCGTATCGCGCTCCAATTCGGCAGCGGGCCTTCGTCAAAAAAAGACATAGCAACGCCCCTCTCGCAACAAAGCCCCGGCTGTTGGTCTACAGCATCGTATGCCGGGCCGGTCTGCGGAGTGCGCGCCGAAGTAGGCGGCTGCGGAACCTCTGGGCGCCTGCCTTCATAGGATACGGTATGACAAATCGCTGAAGGAGTCGTTGCGCTATGCCCAGCATCGTAGGCGCCGTCAAAATATTGAGCGTCGGCTCCAGCGGAGTCGTCCAGTTCGGAGACTGCCTGCAAGTATCTCCCTCCAGCTCGACCAAGACGTTCGCGGGCGCAGGCTCGTTCGTCACAGGCGATCTGCCGCGCACGAATTCGATCAGTTCAACGAATACCAACGATCCGGATCTCATAGATAACTCGGGAGAAACACAGGTCGGCGGCAACTCGGGGATACTCTGATGGCTTGGACGATCTATCAGCAAATTACGATCGGACAGCTGCGTGTAGATGCCGTATCCAACTCTTCGGTCCTGCAGATCGGCAGCGCCGGGAGCATCCAGTCGCTGTCCCAGCTCTACAATACAGGCGGCTTCACGGAACCCGCCGCCGAGCTGACCGAAGGCGCGATCACGAATGCCGTATCGCCGCTGTCGTTCGTCCCTCTGCCAAATCCGACTACTTGACGCGGCCGCCGCGGCGGGGCTCCCGCCCGCCAGGTGCCGCCCCCCGGAAGGAGGAGTCCCATTGAACGCTGTGTGGCATTACCCGTACGGACAGGCGGGCGACGATTGCACGAGCCGATTGACGGCGCTGGCGGCGCAGGTTCAGGCGGCCGAGGCGCAGATCGCCGCCCTGCGGCAGCAGATCACGGCATTGACGCAGCAACAAGAGCAGACGCAGGCCCAGGTCGCACAAATGCAGACGCGTGTCGAGGACCTGCAGCGCAAGCCTCCCGTGCATGTGGAATATCACTTCGACCAGCTCAAGGTCAGCCGGCTTGACGGCACGCTCAACATCGGCCTCAGCCCGAACGCCCAATCCGGCGTCGATTCGTTCGACGTGCCCGTGCCGGGAACATGGCAGACGCCGGCCGTCGGCTCCGAAGGCGCCGAACCGTTCATCCCCGGGCTCATGCAGCAGGGCAACGACTTCATGAACACGAACGCGCCCGCGGATCTGTCGGCGATCGCCTCGCAGAACGGGATGTCGCTGCAGCCTGCCGAGCTGCGGGCGGTATTGGGCGACGTGACGGCGCAGCTCGGCGCCAGAATTCAGCATTACGCCCGCACCGTGCCGCTGCCCGCGAACGGCGGCGAGGACGAACTGAACGCCTGGAGGCAAGGCATCATGAATAAAGTCAAAAAAGACATTCGCACCGCCTTCGAAAACTATGTGAACAGGCGAGCCGCGGAATCCGGCGGCCAAAAGGGGCGTTGACATGGCCGTCCTCGAGCAGATGAACGTCTACAACAATCCGGTCCAGATCGGCTCCATCCGTATTCTGGGCGTCTCGAGTTCGAGCTCTCTGCTGATCGGCGACACGCAGAGCATGACGCTCTACTCCTACTTCGATACGCCGCCCGAGTCGGTTATCGTCGGTCCGCTGGCGCCGCTGCCCGAGCTTGCCGGCGACGAGGATACGGAATGAGCTGCCGCCCATCCGTCGTCGGCCGCATGTACGTCAACACCGTGTCGAATGGATCCGTCCTGCAATTCGGCGACAACCGCGACGGCGCCAAGCTTTTCACGCGCGTATTGGCCGTCCAGCGGAGCATCGCCAGCTTCGGCAACAACGAATTCCGCTTCTCCTTTTACAGCCTCTTCGCCCGCCCGCTTCCCGTCGCGCCGCAGCCGGCCGGTCCGCAGGCTTACTTCTATTCCGAAGGAGCCCCGATCGAGATCGGAGAGCTGACTATCACAGGCCTCACGGCCGCATCCCATGCGCGGATCGGCTGCGGCGGCCCGGAGACCGCCGAGACGCGGATCGTCAACATCCGCAACGCGATTCCGGGCGTCAAGCCGCTCGTGGACGTCGACTTCGAGTGAAACTCGATTGCCAAAGAAGGGCGAACGCACAAGCGGCCTCCCGCCATCCGCATATGATGACTGTGTGATCGCTCATCACATAACTCATAACGGGAGGTTGTTACTATGGGATACGGAGTAGCAGGCGCAGGTTGCGGATACGGCGGCGGCATGGGCGGCGCAGCGTTCGCGCTGGTGCTGTTCGTACTGCTCGTCATCATCCTCAGAGCCGGCTGGGTCTAATCGACTGATCGGCGCGGTACCGCCAGACCGTTAGAAAAAGCCTCCGGTTCGCTGTCGCCAGCGAGCCGGGGGCTTTTGTCCGGTCGAACGCATTCGCGCGCCGCCGCTCATCTGCGATCGGCCAGCAGCTGACGCAGTTTGATGGACAGCTGCAGCTGCAGCCGGTCCTCGGGGTCGTCGAGCGATACGCCCAGAATCGACTGCACTTTGTCCAGCCGGTACACGATCGTGTTGTAATGCGCATACAGCTTTTCCGAAGTCAGCTTGATATTGCCGTTGCACCGGAAAAACATCTCAAGCGTCTCGGTCAGCCGCCCGCCTCCCTTGCGGTCGGCACGTTCGAGCGGGACCATATATCTGTGCAAAAACCGCTCCCGCTCCTCCCCGCCGGGAATCAGATAGAGCAGCGCATATACGCCGAGCTTGTCGTAGGTGACGACGCCGTCGGACATGCCGCTCACCTCCGCCACCCGCTGCGCCCGCTGTGCCTGGGACAGGCTGTCCGGCAGCCGCTCGGCTTCGGCGGCTGGCCTGCCTGCGAACAGCCGCATCTGCGGCTGTCCGAGCAGCGGCCGCAGCTTGCCGAGCAGCCCGCGAAGCGCCGCCGTCCGGGCGGCATCCGCGCTCTCGCCGTCCGCGTCCTCCGCATCCGGCACGATCAGCACGAGCGACCGCTCATGCTGCACGGCCAGCAGCTCGCCTCCGAGCTTCGGCCGTGCCGCGAGCAGCGCCCGGGAGAGCTCCGCGAGCCGTCCCGCATCCGGCCCGCTCTCCCCGAAGCTCGCGACGACCGCATAGCGCGGCCGGGTCATGGACAGCTCGCAGCCGCACGCCGCCGCACGCAGCTTCCAATCCCGCTCGGACACAAGCTTGCCCGACAGCCAATCCTGCAGGAACAGCTCGAGATATTTGTCCTCAACCTCGCGCACGGCTTCGATATTGGCCAGCTCCAGTCCGACGAATGCGGACATCCGTCCCAGGCTCAATGCATCGACCGGCAGGATCGGCCGGTACCGTTCGAACAGCACGACCGCATACGGCCTGTCGGGATCTCCCGGCATCCGCCACATATACGCCCGTTCCTTGGCACCGATCGCGGCGAAGGAACCGCCGTCCGCGCCGAGGTCGTCCCGCCCTGCGAGCGACGCGGCGGCTTCGGCGGCCAGCGCGGTCTCCGCCTCCCCTGCGCCGGCAGACCGCCAGGCTCTGCCGCCGGCACCGACGACGGCGACCGGATTGCCTAGCGCCTGCTCCATCGCATCCAATACTTGGCGCAATTCGGCGCCGCCCAGCAGCAGCCGCGATACGCGGTCTACGGAGGACTTGATCTCGGTCAGCATTCGGTGCTCGTCGGCGCGCGCCACGGCTTCGGCACTGTCCGGATACATCCGCTCGTCCCCGAGGAGAGACAATTCTTCCTTAGGCTCTATGATCGGAAAGCTTATACGTGCAGACCTGCTCTCGGACTGGGTATCCTTGCGGGACATTGCGGTCACAGTACCCCTCCTCGCCATGCGCAGCTTATCAGCGCTATAATCATCAATTGTTATGTTATATTTTATAACATAAACAAGCGAATGTCTTCAAATATTATAGAAAAGGCGCAATATTTTTATGATTCCTCATAATTTACGTCACATTCCATCACGTAAATCGAATGAAGTTACATAAAACGGCACAGCAAAAAGGCTGCAATGAGCGCGCCTATCTCGCGCTTATGCAGCCTTCGCCATTTGCTTTTCAATCCCGCTACGCCGTCGCCGGTTAAGGGTACATCGGGTTGCCGCAATCCTGGCAGAACCGCGCCTCCTCCGGCATCTCGGCCTGGCAGGCCGTGCAGATGTGTACGACAGGCTCCTCCGGCTTGCTCTCAGGCTGAGCCTGCCTCACGCTCGCGTCGTCCCCATCGATGTCCGGTTGCTCCCATGCACGCACGTCCTCTTCCTCGCCGGGGAACACTTCGATCGCACGCTCCGCGTCGGTCGGCGTCTCCTGCAGCACGGACAATTCGCCCTCGTCAACCGCAGGCGGGGGAGCCTGCTCCGGGAACGGCTTGCCGCAGGCCGGGCAGAACCGCGTCTGGAACGGCACGCGCTGTCCGCACTCGCATTCCTTTTCGTTGCGCAGCTCGCGAATCCGATCCTCGAGCGCATCGATGTCCCGTTCGCGGTCCGCGACCTGCTGGCACGCGGGAATGACGTCTACCTCCGCCGCGGACAGATCGCCGCTCAAATAGGCCTTGTACACGGCTTCGCCGATCTCGGCATACTTGCGG
Source organism: Cohnella sp. 56 (assembly GCF_037963805.1). Taxonomy (NCBI): domain Bacteria; kingdom Bacillati; phylum Bacillota; class Bacilli; order Caryophanales; family Paenibacillaceae; genus Cohnella; species Cohnella sp. 56. The sequence continues at coordinate 486,461 of NZ_JAZDQE010000004.1, forward strand.
TCGATCTCTTTGCGCTTGCCGGATATTTGCGAGTGAAGCTTCGTGATCTCAACCGTCTGCTGCGCCTTCTCCGTGGCAGAGGAGACGCCCTTGCTCACTGTTTCCGTCAACTTTTTGAAAAAACTCATGAATTCCGCCTCCCAGCATCTGCCTTAACTATTATGATAACTCGGCGGACCGTTCCCGACAATGTCGTGCGGGCGGAATCCTCCCATGAATCGAAGGCAATATAACGACAAATACACGATCAGGATCAGCACCCCGAACAGCATCGTAAATATGAAGCCGTTCGCATTGATGCCGCCGAGCACGCTGTCCAGCAGCCGGAACGGACTGAAGATGACATCCCAGCTGTTAAGGCGGATCACGCGGCCTAGATAGACGCCGAAGCCGCCGAGAAAGGAAACCGCAACGATAAACAGCCAGCCCGCCGCAGCGCCCAGATGGCTGCCGACCAGACGATGGAACTGACGCATCGATTCATAGCCAAGCAGCAGGCCGCACCAGGCAAACAAAAAAAATACGACGAGATCGTACCATACGAGCAGCGAACCTGTCGACTGTCTCCAACTGTAGACCGGATTCATGATCAAATGAATAAAATCCGTCGTCAGATAAGGCGCGTTGGGGTACAGGAGCAGCCAGCCGACGCCGAGCACCGCCAGCACCAGGCCTCTGGCGGACGGCAGTCCCGACAGCAGCCGGTCGGCCCCGGACGCGGCCATCGATACGATGAGCGGGAGCCAGGCCAAGAACAGATTCCAGAGCAGGAACCGGTACCGGTCGTCGCCGATCTGGGCGGATCTCACGACGAGCATCATCAAGCACAAAAAGGAGGTGAAGCATAGGACTAGAAATATCGGCGTAAACAACGGTTCGGACTTCGGCTGCGCGCGGCTCCTGGTCATAGGCGAACAACTCCTTCCAAATCCAATCACTATTACTACACCGATTCGGGGGAAAAAGTTGCGGATGAGCGCCGCAAACAAACAGCCACCCCGCCGACAAAGGTCTCGGGATGGCTGCCTATCACGTCCAACGGGCCTGCCCTATGCTGCCTGCCGCGAGGCCGCGATCGCTCTAGGCTCTGGCGGCAAGCTCCTCGTGCTTGCGCACGTACAGGCATACGGTCTTGACGTACGTCGCATGGGACCAGGTCAGCGGCGCCACCGAGAGCGGCGTGCCCTGCGTCGGATGAATCTGCTCCGGCATGTTGCCGCCCTCGAGCGTAGCGTTCACGATTTTCTCGAGCGTCGTGCGGGGCGCTTCGAGATCGGCCAGACTGGTCGCCGTCTCGATCTGGAAGTACGCGACCCACAGCGTACAGATAATCCACGGATTGCCGGGGATGCGCTCGAGATCGTCAGATTGCTGGAAATAATAATCGTTGGTGTATCTGGCGATGCCGCCTACGTCCGTCTTGATCGACAGCCCCTGCTGAATCGCCTGCATCGTCCGGACGACACGGTCGTCGCTCGCAGGCAGCACGCCGAACTCGAACAGCCCGAACACGCTGCTCTCGATCGTCATGTCCTTCTCCCACTTGCCGTCCCGCAGGGCGAGTCCGCGCGCGAAGCGGCCGGATTCCTCATCCCACAGATGCGTCAGCATCCCGAGCTTGATCCGCTCCGCAACGTTGCGATAGCGGTCGCTGCGCTCGTAGTCGCCGAACAGGTCCGCGAAGTATGCGGCGCCCATCAGGCCGCCGTAGACGGACGATGCCGTGTACGTCCAGATGCCGTAGCGCTCCTCCCACAGATCGTAGCTGGGCAGCGGCAGGCCAAGCGAAGGCTCGATATAGTCGCACAGGAAGGAGGCCGCCTTGCGCACGAGCGTCGGATACAACGATTGGGGCAGCTCGATCTCGCCGTGACGCTCGTAATCCTTCCAGAGTGCGAACAGCACGAGCGCCGTCTCGTCCTCCTGAATCGGCAGCCGGGGCAGGCCGTGCACGACGTACGGATGCCAGCTCGAGCCGACGGTGCCGTCCGGGTTGTACTTGTGGTACAGGTACCCTTCGGGCGCGAGCGCGTCGTTGCAGAAGTGAAAAAACGGCGCGATCGTGCCGTGATAGCCGGCCAGCGACATGGCGTCCGCGATCAGCGCCCCGTCGCGCGGCCACATATAGCTGTAGTGGTCGCGGTTGTACTGGAGGATGTCGGTGTCGTTGGCCGCCAGAATCGCGCCCCGCTCGTCGATCTGCGTCCGCACGATGAGCAGGCTGTGCTTGAACAGCCGCACCACCTCCGGCGACAGGTCGCCGAAGTGGTATTGCGTCCCGACCTTCGTCAGCCAATGATTCCAGTAGATGACGATGCGGCTGAGCAGCTTCTCGGGATGGCTCTCCAGCACGTACTGGTCGAGCCGCTTGACCTCCTCCAGATCGCTGCCGACGGACATCCAGTAATACAGCGAGCTCTCGGCATTGCCGGGCAGCTCCAGCCTGAAGCTGATCGTGCTGTCGACAGAGCCCTGCGCGATCGCATTGCCCATGAGCTCGCCGTCCTCGGCGTCGCGCCAGGTGCCTTCGGCCGAATGGAACCGCTTGATGCCGGTGGTGAACTGGTAGATGCCGCCCCCCGCCTGGGAGCGGCCGTTGAACATAAAGTAGGAGGACCGCTTGTAGTGGAACACGGTGCGGTTCATGGGGTAGTATGCCGCCGTGTCGCCGACCTCGTTGCCGTCGATCATCAGATCCTGGTGGAAGAACACGCGTACGTCCTTCGACTCCCCCGTCAGATTGCGAACGACGACCCGCTTCATATAGATGCTCTCCCGCTGATGTATCCCGTCGTTGACGTACAGCTCGAGTCCGAGTCCGTCATGTCTGGCGATCACGTTCGTGACGAGCGAATTTTCAATATAACCGAGCTCGATGCGCCAGGAAGGATCGTCGAGCCAGACAAAGGAGCCGTTGCACCAGATGCCGAACCGGCACTGCTGGCCGCCGATATGGTTGAGCTGGCCTACGAACGGGAAATAAAGATCGCGGATGAAACAATGATCGTCGAGATTGATGAGCATCTTGCCGTTGCCGATCACGAGATGTCGGGCCATGCCAGCATTCCCCTCTCCTATTGGACCGTCCTGCTGCGGACCGTCCTCTATTTAACGAGCTCTCTATATAGTAGTTCGTACTGCTTGGCCGAGCTACCCCAGCCATAGTCCCGCTTCGCGCCGTTGTTCACGATGCGCTTCCAGACCTCGGGCTCTTCCCGGTAGAAACGCAAAGCCCTGCGCACCGTGTACATCATATCGTGCGCGCTCGCAGGACCGAAGGTGAAGCCCGTCCCTTCGCCCGTGAATTCGTTGAACGGCTCGACCGTGTCCTTGAGACCGCCTGTCTCCCGCACGATCGGCACCGTCCGGTAGCGAAGCGAGATGAGCTGGCTAAGTCCGCACGGTTCGAAGCGGGAGGGCATCAGGAACATATCCGAAGCGGCGTAGATGCGCCTCGCGAGTCCTTCGTTGAAGCCGAACCATACGGCCACCTGTCCGGGATAGCGGTGGATGGCTTCACCGAGCAGATGCTCGTAATGCGGATCGCCGGAGCCGAGCACGGCGAGCTGGACGCCCTCGCGCATCAGCCCCTCCAGGCTGTCCAGAATCAGATCGAAGCCCTTTTGTCCGACCATGCGGGAGACGACGCCGATGAGGGGGACGCCGGCGTCTTCGGCGAGACCGAGCTCGCGCTGCAGCGCCGGCTTGTTCAGCCGCTTTTTGGCGAGGGAGTCGCGGTAGCGCACCTGCAGCGCCGGGTCCTTCATCGGATCGTAGGACACCGTGTCGATCCCGTTCAGGATGCCGACGAGGTCGCCCGCGCGCTGACGCAGCACGCCGTCAAGCTTTTCGCCGTATTCGACCGTCTGAATCTCGAGCGCGTAGGTGGGACTGACCGTCGTCAGCTTGTCCGCGAAGCGAAGCCCCGCCTTCAAGCAGTTGGCCGCGCCGTAGAATTCGAGACTGTCGCCCGTGAAGGCGTCGTCGCCGACGGAGAGCAGGTCCTGCAGCACCGCCCGCGAGAACACGCCCTGATACTGCAGGTTGTGGATTGTAAATACCGTCTTCACGCGCTGTATGGCGGCATCGTAGGCATACCGGGTTCGCAACAGAAATGGCACGAGTCCCGTCTGCCAGTCGTGGCAGTGCACGACATCGGGCAACTGCGGCTCCCGCAGCATCGCCTCGACGGCCGCGAAGCTGAAAAACGCGAAGCGCTCCGCATCGTCGCCGTAGCCGTACGGAGATTCGCGTCTGAAGTAAAATTCATTGTCGATGAGCAGGAAGCGGACCCCGTCCGCCACGACCTCGAGCAGTCCGCAATATTCTCTGCGCCAGCCCATCGTAATATAGTAATAGCCTTTGAACACCGCATTCTCCAGATAGGCGCCGGAAATGCTGCCGTACTTCGGCAGCACGACGGTGACGTCGATGCCGCGTCCGGCAAGCGCCTTGGGCAGAGCTCCGATGACGTCGGCGAGGCCTCCCGTCTTCACGAGAGGCACGCCCTCCGACGCCACGAACCAGACATTCATGCAACAACCTCCAACCGCTTGATTTCTATCTTTATTATCGATATCTATCGCTTGGACAAGCAGCCGACGCTAGATGACTTTGCGCTTGAGCGCGATATAAGGCAGATCGGACGCGCCCATCAGCTGCCGGTCGCTCTGAATCTCCACTTCCTTGTCGAGAATGCAGTTGGACAGCAGGCCGCGTTCGCCGATGACCCCGTTCTGCATGATGATCGAGTTGCGCACGACCGCATCCTTGTGCACCTTGACGCCCCGGAACAATATGCTCCCCTCGACACGGCCCTCGATGTCACAGCCGTTCGCCACGAGCGAGCCCGTGACGGACGAGCCCGCGCGGTAGCGCGTAGGCGGTTCGTCCTTGACCTTGGTGAAGATCGGACCCGGCTCAAAAAACAGCTCGTTCCACACCTTCGGATCAAGCAGCTCCATGCTGTGCTTGTAGTAGGACGGGATATTGTTCACGACCCCGAGCACGCCTTCGTGCATGTAGGCGTCGACCTTCAGCTCGCCCAGCCGGGGCATGACCGCATGTCTGACGAAATGATCCTTGCCCTGGGCGAGCGAGGTGTCGACCAGGTCGAGCAGCAGCTCCTTGCGCAGCACGTACATCTCCATCGACACGACGTCGCTCGCGAGCCTGCCGAAGTGGTCCTGCATATCCGTGATCCGGCCGTCCGCATCCAGCTTTGCCTTGCGCGTCAGCCCGGTGTGCGCATCCGGCCAGTCCTTGCATACGACCGTGATGTCCGAGCCGCGGGCCTGGTGCTGCTCGAGCACCTTGGCAAAGTCGATATTGCATACCATGTGGCTGCGCGCGATGACGACGTACTCCACCGGACTGCGCGCGAAGTAGTCGCGGTGACGGTAGAACTGATAGAGATCGCCCTTGCCGAAGTCGGATTGATCCTCCATCGACGGCGGCAGCACGAACAGGCCGCTCTGCTTGCTGTGCAGGTCCCAGTTGCTGCCCGAGCCGAGATGGTCCATCAGCGAGCGGTACTTGGTATGGGCGAACACGGCGACCTTGTGGATGCCGGAGTTCACCATCGAGGAGAGCACGAAGTCGATCAGACGGTAGCGGGCGCCGAACGGCACCGTCGCGAGGCACCGCCCGCTCGTGAGCGGGCCCATGTCCTCCGTCTCGTGAATCAGGTTGATGACGCCCATCAGCGGCAGCTTCATACGGTCTCTACCTCCTCGCGTTCGGTCTCTGCTTCGATATGGTCGCCGCTGCCGACGACGGCAATGTCCTCGGAATCGACGCTGCCGATGACGCAGCCGTCGCCGACGATGGCCCCGTCCCCGACGATGGCGCGGATGATACGCGCACCCCGGCCGATGGTCGCATTCGGCATGATGACCGAATCCTCGATGAAGCTGCCTTCGCCGACGGTGACGCATTGGAACAGCACCGAGCGGTTGACGGTGCCGCGGACGACGCAGCCCTCGTTGATGAGCGAGCTCTGCACGGTCGATTCGGGCGACAAATAATGCGCCGGGCGGTTCGGATTGACCGAGTAGATGCGCCACTCGCGGTCGTTGAGGTTCAGCGCGGGCTGCTCGTCGAGCAGGTCCATATTGGCCTCCCAGAGCGAGTCGATCGTGCCGACATCCTTCCAGTAGCCGTCGAACCGGTGCGTGAACAGGCGCGCGCCGTCCTTGAGCAGCGTCGGGATGATGTCCTTGCCGAAGTCGTTGGAGGAGCCGGGCGTCGCTTCGTCGCGGACGAGCGCTTCCTTGAGCACCTTCCAGTTGAAAATGTAGACGCCCATCGAGGCGAGATTGCTGTTGGGCTGCTTCGGCTTCTCCGCGAATTCGACGACGCGGTCCTGCTCGTCGACGCTGAGAATGCCGAAGCGGCTCGCCTCCGCCCAAGGCACGGTGATGACGGCGATCGTAGCGTCCGCCCGGTTGCGCTTGTGAGACTCGAGCAGCTCATCGTAATCCATCTTGTAAATATGATCGCCGGATATGATAAGGACGTACTCGGGATCGTAGCCTTCGATGAATCCCATGTTCTGATAGATGGCGTTGGCGGTGCCTTTGTACCATGTGCCGCCCTTGGAACGGACGTACGGCGGGAGAATATGCACGCCCCCGCTTCTGCGGTCGAGCCCCCACGGGCTGCCGATGCCGAGATATTGATTAAGCACGAGCGGCTGATATTGCGTCAGGACGCCCACGGTATCGATCCCTGAATTCACGCAGTTGCTGAGCGTAAAGTCGATGATTCTGTACTTGCCCCCGAAATGCACGGCGGGCTTGGCAAGATCCTTGGTCAATACGCCGAGCCGGCGGCCTTCGCCGCCGGCAAGCAGCATGGCAATACATTCGCTCTTAGCCATCGTGCTCTCCCCGCTCTCCTGGAATTGTGCTGCGCGTTAGACCTCTACGGACGGATCCGGCTCGAAGAGCAGGAACGTCAGCGGAGGCAGAACGATCTCCATGCTGAAAGGCTGGCCGTGCCGGGGCGATCGCTCGGCTTGGTAACGGCGGGGCATCTTCGCACCCGAGCCGCCGTAATCGGCGGTGTCGCTGCTCAGCGCCAGCCGGTAGACTGCGCCGTCCGGCACGCCCATTCGGAATACCGGATACGCCGTCTCCGAGAAATTGCACACGGCGACGAGATGTGATTTCTTTTTCTTGCCAAACCGGATATAAGTAAGCACGCTCTGGGCGGCATTATCCGCATCGATCCATTTGAAGCCTTCGGGCGAGTGGTCCAGCTCCCACAGGGCGGCCTCGGACCTGTACAGCGAGCCCAGATCGCGGGTGAACCGCCTCATCGAATCGTGCAGCGGGTAGCGGAGCACCGGCCAGTCGAGCTCGCCCATATCCTTCCATTCGTCGAACTGGCCGAATTCTCCGCCCATGAACAGCAGCTTTTTGCCCGGATGGGTCATCCAGTAGCCGTAGAACAGCCGGAGGTTCGCGAACTTCTGCTCGTAGCTGCCCGGCATCTTGTTCAGCAGCGAATGCTTGCCGTGCACGACTTCGTCATGGGACAGCGGGAGCACATAATTCTCGGCGTAAGCATACATCATCGAAAACGTCGCGAGATTGTGCAGCTGCGGCCGGTTCGGCGGATTCGTCTCCATGTACTTCAACATGTCGTTCATCCAGCCCATGTTCCACTTGTAATTGAAGCCCAGCCCGCCCAGATAGACGGGCGAGGTGACGCCGGGCCAGGCCGACGAATCCTCCGCAATGACGAGCGCGTCGGGATAATAACGGAACACGACCTCGTTCAGCTTGCGGATCCAGGCCAGCGCGTCCAGATTGTCCGTGCCGCCGCGCTTGTTTCTCGTGTGCATCTCCGGCGGCTTGTCGAAGTTGAGATCGATCATGCTCGCCACCGCGTCTACCCGGATGCCGTCGATGTGATACACGTCCATCCAGAACAGCGCGTTCGAGATGAGGAAGCTCTGCACCTCGGGCTTGCCGAAGTCGAACGCCAGCGTGCCCCACAGCGGCTTCTCCGCCAAGCGCCAATCCTGCGGCTCGTAGAGCGGCTGCCCGTCGAATCGTCTCAGTCCGTGATCGTCCTTGCAAAAGTGGCCCGGCACCCAGTCGAGGATCACGCCGATCCCGCGCTGATGACAGCGGTCCACGAGCTTCTTGAGGCCGTCCGGATGTCCGTAGCGGCTGGTCGCGGCGTAGTACCCGGTTGTCTGATAACCCCAGGATCGATCGAACGGATGCTCCGTGAGCGGCAGAATCTCAATATGTGTATACCCGTTATCCGCGACATAATCGACGAGCTCGTTTGCAAGCCTTTCATACGACCGGAACTGCTCAGGACCGTCGATCCGCCACGAGCCCAGGTGGACCTCGTAGATGAGCATCGGCTTCTCGTAGGGCTTGCTTCGTCGTCTCCCCTCCCGCCATGCATCGTCTTCCCAATTATATTTATCCAGATTCGCTACGATGGAAGCGGTTCCCGGCCTTAACTCCGAACGGAACGCGAACGGATCGGACTTGAGGAACATGTTCCCGGCGGCATCGACTAGCTCGTACTTGTAGGCCTCTCCTTCGCCGATGCCGGGCACGAAGGCCTCCCACACGCCCGTCGTGCCCGCAGCCCGCAGCGGATGTCCGCCTCCGCTCCAGCCGTTGAAGTCGCCTGCGACGCGAACCTCTCTCGCGCGCGGCGCCCATACGGCGAACCGCGTCCCCCGCGTACCGTCCCGCTCCGTCTCATGCGCGCCGAATGTCCGATAGGCGCGGAACAATTCGCCATGGTTGTACAAATACAAATCGTGCATCGATAGCGATGCCGTATCGGCTGTCATGCCCACTCCCCCTACAGACGGCGCGGCGCAATCGCCAAAACGCGTCAAAATTCTGTTACTTTTCCTCACATAAGACTATTGCTTTACGTCTATTATAGTGGAACTCTCTTTTTATTTCACCCGGGATTTTTACATTTTAACGGAAATTGCCGCAAACAAAATAACCTCCCGCGTCAGTCCGATAGAACCGATGCGTGAGGTTGTTCAAAATCGGGCTATGCATTAAAAAAGGACGCCTGCGACTTGAGCGTCAGCGACTTGGCGCGCAGCGACTCCGAGGAAGCCGCGATCTCCTGCATGACGGCCGTCTGCTCCTGCGATGCCGACGATACTTGCTCGGCCCCCTCGCGGATGGCGCTGGCCACGTCGGCGACGCGGCGCGCCTCGCTGAGCGCCCTGCCGACCTGGTCCGCCTGCTCGGACATGCGCTGGGCGATCTGCTCCACGAGCCCGCCGACCTCGGCGGCTTCCTTCGCCACGACGCCGAACGCCTCGGCCGAAGCTTTGCCCTGCTCCGATTCGCGCTCGGCCACGCCGGCCTGGCGCTGGATATGCTGGACGCAGGCGGCGACCTCGGATTGAATCTGCGCGATGAGCTGCCGGATATCCTTGACCGCGCTGCCGCTCTGTCCCGCCAGCGTCTTCACCGCCTGGGCGACGACGACGAAGCCTCTGCCTTCTTCGCCGGCTCTGGCCGCCTCGATCGAAGCGTTGAGCGCGAGCAGGTTCGTCTGCTCCGCGATATCGCCGACGACGTTCGAGATCGAGCCGATCTTGTCCGCATTGTCGCTCAGACGCTTCACGATCTCGAGCGCGGTACGGTTCTGCTCGGCCAGCTGCTCCATGCCCGATACCATGGAGCCGAATACCGCCTCGCTGTGCGCGACGGTGTTGTTCATATGCTCCGCCTTGTCACGCGCGGCGGCTGCCTGTTCGTCGGCCAGCCTGGCCGCGATCGCGAGCCGCTCCACCGACTCCTGCATCGACTCCGCCGACGCGAATTGACGCTCCGTGCCCGCCGTGATCTCCTCGGCATGCCGGGACATCTCTTCGATCCGCTGCGCCGCCTCGGAGATCGCGGTCTGCAGCTCGCCGATATGCTGATCCGTCTGCGCCGAGTTGTCCGTGATGCCGCCGGTGATCGCCTTGAGCCGGCTGAGCATGCACTGGAACGCTTCGCCGAGCTGTGAGAGCTCGTCGCCGGTCGGCGATATGTGGACACGGACGCCGAGGTTGCCGCGCTCCGCCTCCTTGGCCGCGCCGGTCAGAGACAGCAGCGGCTTCAGCAGCCATCTGGCGGCAAAAAATCCGAACAGCCCCGTCCAGAAAACGCCCAGCGCCAGCGTCAAAAGTACGAAAACCCAAGAGGGCATAAAATCAAACCAGGTTTTCAGCTTCAACAGCACGAGAGCGCTCGTGGCATAGGTGATGCCGGACACCAGGGTGATGCCGATAACCATTTTAGCGACGATGCCCAGTTTCTTTTCCATTGTCTAGTCCTCCGCTTTTCGATTATCCAATCAGACTATCTAATAGACAAAATTCGACTCCGCCGTCCCGCTTCCTCTTGTCCAATTTGTGACATTAAGACGCAATCACGCGTCGAAAAAGTGTCGAATCGGTGTCCGTTATGTGAAATATGGCTGATTTCCAAGCCCTGCTGCTCCTGAAATATCCGCTCCATGACAAGCGGTCATATGCTTTCCAGGATGTCAAAAAGCCGCCTTTGCGCAAGGCGGCTTAGGCGGCTTAGCAAGCAGGAAGCATGAAAAGGAACGAGGTGCGCTTATTTATTCCACGCGATCTGGCCGAAGCGCAGGTCGTTGGCAAGCTGGCGCATACGGGTCGAAGCGTCGATGACGACGGCCTCGATGCCGGCCAGCTCGGCGAAGTCGAGCAGCTGTTCGGTCGTCACGACGAACGAGTAGACCGTGTGATGCGCGCCGCCAGCCCTAATCCAGGCTTCGGCGCCTTCTGCGAGCGACGGCTCGGGCTTCCACAGCACGCGGGCCACAGGAAGCTTCGGCATCTCGCGGTCGACGGATACGCCCTGGACCTCGTTCACGATCAGCCGGAAGCGGTTGCCCAGATCGATGATGGAGGCATTGAGCGCCTTGCCGCCCTTGCCGTCGAAGACGAGACGGGCCGGGTCCGCCTTGCCCCCGATGCCGAGCGGGTGGACCTCGATGCGCGGCTTCGCGGCCGCAAGGGTCGGGCATACCTCCAGCATATGGGCGCCCAGCACCAGCTCGTTGCCCGGCTCGAAGTGGTACGTGTAATCTTCCATAAACGAGGTGTCTTTGCCGTCCGCGATAATTTTCATCAGCCGCGTGAGCGCAGCGGTCTTCCAATCGCCTTCGCCGGCGAAGCCGTAGCCTTGCTCCATCAGACGCTGGACGGCGAGGCCGGGCAGCTGCTCCAGTCCGTGCAAGTCCTCGAACGTCGTCGTAAACGCGGTGAAGCCGCCTTCGTCCAGCATACGCTTGAGCGCGATCTCCAGACGCGCCTGGTAGGCGATCGCCCGGCGTACGGCGCCTTCGCTCTTGCCTGCTTCGGCAATCTCGTACCGCTCCTCGTACTCCCCGAGCAGCGTGTCGACCTCGGCGTCCGTGACCGCCTCAACGTATTGCACAAGGTCGCCTACGCCATGCGTATTGACCGACCAGCCGAACTTGATCTGCGCTTCGACCTTGTCCCCTTCGGTCACCGCGACCTGCCGCATATTGTCGCCGAACCGGATGACCTTAAGCGTCTTGCTCTCGCACCAGGCGACAGCGGTCCGCTGCCAGGATTCGATGCGCGCCTGCACGGCGCCGTCCGACCAATGGCCGACCACGATCTTGCGGGCGATGCCGAGCCGGGCGCCGATGAAGCCGTACTCGCGGTCGCCATGCGCGGCTTGGTTCGTATTCATGAAGTCCATGTCGATCGTATCCCATGGAATGTCGCGGTTGTACTGCGTGTGCAGATGCAGCAGCGGCTTGCGCAGCTCGGTCAGGCCCGCGATCCACATCTTGGCCGGGGAAAAGGTATGCATCCACGTGATGACGCCTGCGCAGTGCTCGTCCGCATTCGCCTCGTTCAGCACGCGGCGGATCTCATCGGATGTCGTGACGACCGGCTTGAACAGCACCGGGTACGACACCCGTCCCGTCAGCTCCGCCGCAATCTCGCGGGAATGCGCGGCGACTTCCTCGATCGTCTCGGGTCCGTAGAGATGCTGGCTGCCGGTAATGAACCAAAAGGTGTAGGGCTTCGTTTGAAGCATGTGACGGCCTCCCTGGAATGAACGGAATATGAAGCGAATGATAAGCGATGCAACTTGTACGTACCTTTACGCTAATATTAGCTTGAAACTCAAAAGAATTCAACGTAATTTTCGTGTGCCAGCTTAAAATCGGACAAAAGTTGTATGTACATGTGGTGACGTGCAGGCATACGCAAAACGCCGCCCGACCGTTAGCCGGTCAAGCGGCGTCTAATGCGCGCTGCTGTCAGAATAGAGGCAAGTTGTCGAGGTTGTTGTCTTCCCGCCCGTCCGGATTGGAGCGAAGATGCTCGTCGCCGTCGCGGCCCCGGAACACGTTGACGTTATCGATCTGATCGTTTTTGGCCATCTGCTGCGCTTCCTTGTAACCGACCACCTGGCCCGAAGACAGCTTCAGCTCCACGATGTCGCCATCGCCGTTTTTGCGTACGGCAACGACCTGTTCACGATCCGCCATATCTTCCACCTCCTGTCGGACATTAGAATGCCCGTGCCGCTCACATGCTATTCATGCTCAGGGAGAAGTTATGACCGCTGCGCGATGATCGCCACGCCTTTCGAAGGTATCCGGACCTGCCCCGCAGCTTCTTCTCCGGACAGCAAGTCAATGCCGCCCGTATCGAACCTGACCGAAGCTTCCTCCGAACCGTGATTGAGCAGGAACAAGAAGCGCTCCTCCCCTTTGACGCGCACGGTCGCTTCGACGTCTGCAGGCGCGCTGACGAGCGGCAGAATCCCTCTGTCTTCGCAGAGCTGGCCGAGCAGATCCTCGAGGAAAGCCGGCTCTGGGCTGGAGGCAACATACCAGGCTTCGCCCTCGCCGAACCGGTTGACTGTGACGCACGGCATGCCGGCATAGAAGTCAGAGCCGTACTCGGCGACCACGTGGGCGCTCTCGGTGTGCAGCAGGTCGCACAGGATGCCGCAATCGTAGCTGCCGGACAGCCTCCCCTGACCCTTGTCCTTGACGACGATCGAATTTTTCTGCTCGGGGAACAGCGCATCGATCTCCTCCGCCCACACGCCGAGCAGCTTGCGCAGCTCGCCCGGGTAGCCGCCGAGCGTCACGATATCGCTCTCGTTCACGATGCCGCTGAAGAACGTGGTGACGAAGGTGCCGCCCGCCGCCGCGAACGCAGCCGCCCGCTCGGCAAAGCCCGGCTTGACCATGTACAGCACCGGTGCGATCACGATCTCGTATTGGCCGAGTTCGTCCTCCACGCCGATCATGTCGACCGGAATATGCTGCTTGAACAGCGCATCGTAATACTTGTGAACCTCGTCGACATACTTGAGACGGACGGTCGGACCGCTCGACAGATCGAGCGCCCAGCGGTTTTCCCAATCGAACAAGATGGCGACGCGGGCCCCGCTTCGGGCATCGAGCAGCCGGTCGCCGAGCCTGCCGAGCTCTGCGCCCAGCGCCGCGCATTCGCGGAAGACGCGGGTATGCTCATGGCCGACATGCTCGATCACGGCGCCGTGATACTTCTCGCATGCCCCCACCGAGCGGCGAAGCTGGAAGAACATGACCGTATCCGCGCCGCGGGCGACCGCCTGGTAGCTCCACAGCCGCATGACGCCAGGACGCTTGAGCGAGTTGATCGGCTGCCAGTTCTGCTGGCTCGGCGTCTGCTCCATCAGCATGAACGGCTGTCCCTGACGCAGGCCGCGCATCAGATCGTGCGTCATCGCCGTCAGGCTGACCGGCGTATCGAACGACGGATAGTTGTCCCAGGAGATCACATCGAGATGCGGAGCCCATTTAAAATAATCCAGCTCCGGGTACAAGCCCATCAGGTTCGTCGTAATCGGGATATGCGGCGTATGCTTCTTGATCTCGTCGTACTCGAGCTTGTAGCATTCGAGCAGGCTGTCCGACATGAAGCGGCGGAAGTCGAGCGAGATGCCCTGAAAATTCGTGCGATTGCCGTCCCACTCCTCGCTCAGCGCATTCGGCAGCACGATCTCCTCCCAGTCGTAAAACGTATGGCCCCAGAATCGCGTATTCCACGCCTTGTTGAGCGCCTCAAGCGTGCCGTACCGCGCCTGCAGCCATACCCGGAACGCCGCTTCGGACTGCTCGCTGTAGTCGTATCCGCCGTATTCGTTGGAAATATGCCATATGAGTACGGCAGGATAGTCCTTGTAGCGTTCGGCAAGCTTGCCGGCCAGCGTCTTCGCGAAGCGCCGGTATACGTCGCTGTTCGGATTGGAATTGTGCCTGCCGCCGAACTTGCGCTTGCGGCCGTGATAGTCGGTGCGCAGCACTTCCGGGTACCGGCGGGCCATCCAAGCGGGATGCGCGCCTGTGCCTGTCGCCAGACATACATACACGCCGTTGCGGTAGAGGCGCTCGATCGTCTCATCAAGCGACGTAAAGTCGTAAGTATGCTCGTCGGGCTGAATCAGCGCCCAGGAGAAGACGTTAATGGTGGCGATATCGATGCCGGCCAGCTTGAACATGCGATCGTCTTCGGCCCATATATCCGCGTCCCATTGCTCGGGATTGTAGTCGCCTCCGTACCAGATCTTAGGCAGCTTGTCATTGATCATCTCGCGGCACATCCTTTAGAATATAATAATATGTTTATTCTAACTCGCGATCACTTCCTGCTGAATATAATCTTTTCCCGGACATATATAAGAAAACAACGAAGGAGAAAGGTTCGGATGCAGGCTTACAGAAGATTCGCGATCCCGTACGGGCAAGCAGGCATGCTGCCCCTGTCCGTCGAGACGATCGGCATCGTGCGCGAGGATCGGCGGATCGGCAGAGCGGATGGCTACCCATGGTACCATTGGCTGCAGACCGTGAGCGGGGAGGGCGTCTTCACCGTCGGAGGGCACAGCTTCGCCCTGCCCGCGGGCACAGGCATTCTCGTCGCGCCGGAAGTGCCGCATGCCTATGAGCCTGTCTCCGAGCTATGGGAGACCGCCTATCTCACATTCGGCGGACCGGCTGCAGGCGCCATGCTGCTCGCGCTCGGACTGATCGAGCCAGCCCCGATTCGCTGGACGCCCGACTCCCCGCTGGAGGGCTACCTCCATGCGATGCTGGACCGCATCGAAGCGGATGATGATCTGTTCGGTCTGGATGCGTCGGCGGACGCTTACCGGTTCCTGCTCATGCTCAAGCGCCACGGCACATCGGGCCGCCAGGACTCCGTCGATCGCGCCTCGGCGAAGCTGAAGCCGCTGATCGAGTGGATGGAGCAGCGCTACGCCGACCCGGACGCGGGCCTGGCCGAGATGCGCGAGGTGCTCGGCATGCCGGCCAGTTCGATGAACGAGCTGTTCCGGCGTGCGTTCGGGCAATCGCCGTATCATTACCTCATCGATCTGCGGATGCGCAAAGCCAAGGAGATGCTGATCGGCACGCCGCAGGTGACCGTCGCCCGAATCGCCGCGCTCGCCGGGTTCCGGGACGCCAGCCACTTCGTGGCGACGTTCAGGCGCAAGACCGGGATGCCGCCGGACAAGTTCAGACGGCTCTATGAGTGACGGGATAACCAGGGCCGCGCACAATAATAAAGCACGGCATCCCTGTCTGCCCCCGTATCGGGCGTACCAGGATGCCGTGCTTGCTTGATTTTATGGTGCTGCAGGCGATTTTCCGGCACATAACGATGTCGCACATCGTTATTCCAGGCCGCGCGCCGGGTTTCCGGCACATAACGATGTCGCACAGTTACTACTTAGGTGTTCAAAAAGAGAAATGGCCGCGCATGGCAGCTGCGAGAGAGGCGTGAAGCGGAAGGTTCTGCTTGAGAAGAGTAGAAATGAAACTACGGATGGTTGCGAAAATATCGCCGCCTTCATTTGTGCGGAAGGCACCGGACACTTTTTGTTTTACCTTGTTCATGCGGATATCACGCTCGGCCTGGTTGTTATCGAATGGAACGATGGCATTGCGAAGAAAACGAAGAATGGGCCCCTTGTGTTGGGCCAACCGTTCGCCTAGATTGGCTGCTTTGCTCT